>CAWEHK010000054.1:0-94050 GCA_963808625.1 uncultured delta proteobacterium | reverse complement strand
AGGCTGAGACAATGAACGCATTGGTCTCAACATTTCTTCAGATCCGCTGCCAGGCTGATGTCTGTTGCGTCGTAACAGACCGATCCGCTCAACCTAAACCCATGCGGTTGTCCTTCCAGGCTATTCATCAGCTCGATAACCAATTGATACGGACGCCATTGCTTGATGCCCAATTCTTCTTCACTCTTGGTCATATGCCACTTGCCCTGAAAGCGAGTGATCCATTGTCGCCCTTGTCCATTCTTATATGGGATCAACCACAAGGCGGCATCGTAAGTGCTCCCTTTAGTTCCTGGAAGACCAAACCGGTAAAAATCATGGCCCCAGTCTTGTCGGCCAGCTGCTTCAGCAGCCGACGTCTGCCGGATGAACGGCAAGTCTGGAAAGACGATCAAATCCGCTACCGGAATGGTCGCCTTCTTGCCTGAAGCTTGCTCCGCAACGTACAGTTTGTCCATGTTAACCGGCACATGCTGGCCACGTGTGCACGATGTTTGTGGCGAAACTCTGCCGTATCGAGTTTAATCCCGTGAGAGCAGAAATCTTTCTTTCGGGGCAATAGCGACTGTACCATCACGACCCGGAGATGTTGGCTGTCTTTCAGGTCATGACGGATGCGCTCAACATATACCGGCAAGTCCGATGATTTGCCGTAGAGTTTGCCCTGGGATTTCAGCCGATCTCTTATGATCTTCTTTACGGTTTGAACAGTCAGCTTCTCTGGCCATTTGCGTCGTCAGGCTGCACCTCAAGACCTGGCCACTGGAGCAACCGGTACAATAATCCGGATACCCACGAAGACATGGGTGCAGCCTCGCCCATGAGACCTTCCGGTTGATGCGCCATGCCCATGCGCCGTTTGATCCAGCTTGACTTGAGTCCCAAATAAGCGTTGCCGGTGTCTTCACGCACCAGGTATTGACCTGTCGTGAAATCCATATCACCGGTGACGCATGCTCTTAAAAAGCAGCCCAACCGATAGAGTTGCTCGCCGTCTTCCCCATCGTCGAGCCAGGTGGGCAGCTCATAACGATCATCGGCCATCGGCTTCCCTGACCAATCCAACTCTAGTGGTTTTCTGGTGTCACCCGGATGTTGAACCTGCTTCCAGTCTCTGCATTTAATCCCTACTCGATGGGGTGGCAGGTATGCTTCATCTGTCAGGGCGTCTTTACGGTCAAGCATTGCCTTGGCCATGCAAGTAGCGCATTTTCATGGGCGAATGGATTGTCAGCCCTCATCACTACCCTTGCCAGAGGAACAATCGTTTCGGATTGTAGTCCGTTAATTCCTCAGGAAGTGCAGTATGGTCGAAGCGAAACTGCGCCGCCACCGCAATGGCCTTAAATTGCCAGTCAGCCTGTATACGGTTGCCGTGAGCCAGCAGTCTCTCGAACAATGGCCTATGGTTTAGGGCCACTGCCCTCAAGGCTTGACCTATTAGTTCTTTGTGTGCTTTGCCTTTTATTTGGACTAACCAGTCACCCAGGCCTGTCGCGACCCGTTCCTTGCTATCGCTGATCTGGTAAGCCACGATGAATAGAGGTACCAGCTTGTCCATGCATCACTAACTCTAAACCCTACTATAACCCCGGTAAGATATGATGGAGGCGATAGTAATGATCCTGCTGATCCTTTGAAGACAGAGGAACAGGCTCCCCAAGATGGCCAAAAAGAGACAGATCTGCTGCCTCAGATACCATGGCAGGACTTTCTCTTCCGGATTGAGATATCACTCCTCCAGCAGATGGCGCCCATGATGGGACAGTAGATCGCAGAACCCTTCCCAATCGGCATGTTGTGGCATCTCATCCGGGGCTTGTCGATGCAGGTCAAGTGCGGCGAAGCGAAAATCTCGGACATACAGTAGAGTGCAATGCGTCGCTCTCGTTCGCGCTTGCCATCAGGCTCTGACTGCTTCAGCTTATCAATTAGGGCATCACAGACCGGACGCAAGAGATCGGGACGAGGAACAGACTGAAGCCCTTTTTTAGCAGTGTGACCAGGGAAGGATTCCGTCCCCAAGCAGCCACAAATCGACGGGCGATGGATTCATATTCATGGTCGAGTCCGCTGAGAGTATCGCTCTCATCTTCCCCTGGAGGACAGCAGACGTTTTTCCGCCAATGCCTTGGTCATGCGATTGGCGGCAAAACGCAGCACGGTGTCCTCGCGCAATCGATCTGCGGATGATCCACCCATGCCAGCGGCAGGTCGCACCCTCGATAGGTGAGCTCGGTTTGATCTCGAAACTGTTCAGCCAGAGTGAAGAGCCCTTCGAGGGAGCCGAGCACCATGTTTAGTGCGCCGCTATCCAGCGGACCGCTAACCGACTGTTGTATCGCTTTCATGCGCACCGATACACCTGATCGTTTTGCGGTGTAACGCTCAACTTTGGTCTTGTCTGAGTTGAGCTTCAGTCCTTTCGTCTCATGAACCACCGGCTGGATGGTTTTCTCAACCCATTCATTCCAGTTGAGTTCTTGGCCGTCATGTACGACCACAAGCAAACGCAAATCGTCCACATAGCGGCAGTAGTCTGATAGCGTCACTTCGCCGAATTTTTTGCCGACCAGTAAGCTCAACTGCCGATCCAAGTCCAGCAGATAGGCATTGGCGAAAAATCCACTGGCGACCAGCCCCTGTGGAATTCCCTTACGTTTGGGTAGGCCATCTTTGAGGCAGCCGGAAAGTCTTCCGTCCTCCTGAGCCCATCGCCAGCCATGGATGGTTTTCCGAACCATTTTCCAGAAGTCTTTGCTCTGCTCAGGTTCGGTATCGTAAAATTCGTTAGCAAGCCCTTTGAGCACTTGAATCAAGCGCGCCCGGTCGATGCAGTCATAGAACGCTGACAGATCCAAATGAATCTCATATATACCATCCCCTGGCGACAGTGAGCGTTGCCTCTCCTCGGCCTTTCGGATCTGACGTTCCAGAAAACGCTGGTAGTCTTCAAAGTACTTGCTGTAGGTGCTGCCATTGCCCCATCGGAATCGTGCCTGATTTCCTTTCCAGTCGCAGAAGAGGTGGTTCCCGTAACTGCACACGTCGTGATGATCTTCTGGATCGGTACTGCCCTGATGAGATTCCACGGCATCTGCCAGGCACAACATGATAGCAGTGGCGACTGTCTGATCCTGGATATTCAGGTGAGCAAGGGGTCGTAACTCCTTGCTCGATAGGAGATCCATTCGGGGTACACCTGTCGGACTTTGGTTTTGGTCCCCACTTCCACTCTTTGGAGCCGAGAGGGTCTTCAAAATATGTCCAACTGTCTGTCTTGGGCGCCGGCACGAGCCGCATGTCTGCCGAACGATAAGAGCCATCGCGTAGCTTTTCAGCCCAAGTCTTTAGGCGCGATTCAAGATTAACCGCGGAACAGTCAAGCTCCAGGGTATCGGCGTACCAATTGTGCGAGCGGATATGGGCATGGGATTTCTTCCATGCCTGGGCGAGGACTACTTCATCCGCGAGGTAGCGCAGTTCCGGTTTTAGCTGTTTATATTTTTCGTGAACGATACTCATGGTTCACCTCAAGAATCCTTATTCCCGCTTGGTACAGGCGGGATTGACCCAATGCATGTCATGGCGGGGTGATCAAGTTTCCGGACTTTACAGACTCCTTGCGCCGGCACTTCGTAATGCTTTCATTTCCAGCGCGTACGACGCGGATGCTTTCAAACAGCACGAAGTCGGGTTCCTCGTTTAAGGTTGCAATAGTGACGCCAACCCCTAAAAGGGTGCTTACCATATCATCCGCTTGTTGATTGGTCCATGCACTCAACGGTAAGTACAAAGGGAACTTTCAGACCGCCAATCCAGGCACCAGTCAATGATCGCCTTCAGATTTTTGCGATGACTGTTCACCAATCGCAAGACAAATGACAAAAATGCACAGTAATCATTCATAATGAATCACAACGGAACTTACGATTACGGTGAACCGGTTGACGATTGACTGACCAATGCAATGTGCCGTAGGAGGATTGAGATGTCGCCCCATGAGGAAATGCCTTTCGGCTCGGTAGATTGGACCGCGTAATCGCTTGATTATCTGTCGACTCGGGTTCGGATGATTCGGTGAAACATCGGATGATTCCGTCATCAGCCGTCCCTTCCCTCAATACGTAGACTGCACCGCGTCCTGAGCCTTGGCGTATAAAGATACCCCGATTGAACAAGTCTACCAGATCCCGGTGAACGGTATCCCTAACGACATTCAAGGTTTCCATAGATTGTTCTCGCAGCTCAGGCGCCTTCGATCCGTTCAGATCACCCTCCACCAGGGTGTCGCCAGCACGCGGTGAGTAAGGGGGAAGGTCTCGTTTCCACTGTGAATGAGCAAGGCCCCGTCAACAAGGTCGGGGTACTCATCAAGGAACGCTTCCAACCCCTTGGCATCGGCGGTCGCGATGCGGGCGGTGGCCTTGATCTCGATGGGCAAAAGCCGGTCCGGGGTCTCGATCACGAAATCCACTTCGATCCCGGTAGCCGTCCGGCAATAGAGCACCTCGGGCGGCGTGCCTGCAGGTGCAGCCAGGCCAAGAGGTCAGTGAGCACCAGGTTTTCCAAATGCACCCCTCGCGGTTCACTCTCCCCGGCCAGAAGAGAGCAAGCCCCGTATTGCTCCAGTAGAGCTTGGGCGCCTTGATAAGGGATGTACCTGTAGTTGCCAACGGGCAAAAGGATAAATGGCAGAAATGATCCCGGCGACAAAGAACAGCGCTCCTGCGAGAAGCCATCAGAATTTTCGGTCGCGGGCTTCAAGGAACTTTGCTTTCCAAATTGTTCAGTCGATTGCTTGCGAACCTTCAACCTGCTGACATACAATCAACGTGTCACCTGCAAAGGAAGATTTTTCATGGCTACGGCGCTGGAGTTAACCCGTGAGGGTTGGCAGCCATATTTGAAGGGGGCACTACGGCGATCACCCTCGCCTCCGCCCTCCGCCTTGGTGCAACATGAACGGGAACGGATTCTCGGTCTTGTGCGTAAGGCGGCGGATGTGCTGAAGATCCGGTTTAGAGCGCGACGAGTGATCCTTTTCGGTTCTCTGGCGAGGATCGAATCGTTTCACCCACGATCCGATGTGGACCTGGCTGTTGAAGGATTGACGGGAATGATTACTGGGATGCCTGGCGCGCAGTGGAAGAAATCATTGCAGACCGACCGGTCGATCTTGTTGACGTCGAGAATGCCAGCCGCTCAGTGCTTGACGTCATTCAGCGTTATGGGATTGAGCTATGAACGTCGTGTATGGTGAACTGACCGATCGCATCCGGGGAACAGTATTGGACCTGGACCGTATTGTCGAGCGTGTCATGCGTGCATGGGCGCGAGCGCAGACGATATCGGACGATCAAGATGCCTATCTCGATTCAGTGGCGCTCAATCTTCACGGTTTCTACTCAGGGCTGGAAGCGTCTGTTTGAGATCGTTGCCCGACAACTCGATCAAGCAGTCCCAGCGGGCGAAACCTGGCACCGGGATTTGCTGCTTCAGATGGCGCGGGACCTTCCGGAAATCAGACCGGCTGTGATTTCTCAGGATAACGCTGTGGTCCTGGATGAATTCCGGCGTTTTCGACACCTTGTGCGCAACGTCTACACAATCAACATCGTGCCCTCCAAGATGAGCAGGACCGTTTCTGTTCTGCCGGATCTTTGGACAAAACTGCGTGCGGAGCTCTCGGCCTTTGCGGATTTCACTGACGATCTTGGGACCCTATGAAGAAAGCTGTATTGACTGATGTGGCGGATTTACCGAGTGTATGATGGTGATTCGCTCTCGGATCAGGAATGGTCGGGTTTGCTGAGGCCGTATTTCCTGATTTTGTTGTGGAGGGTCGTGCGGTTGACTTCCAGGATCTTGGCGGCCCTGGAAATATTCCATTGGCACCAGCGCAAGATCTGGTCGACGTGTTGCTTCTCCATTTCCTGCAAAGAAAGAGGAATTTCCTGGCCGGTCAAGCGGCAGAGGAAGCCGAAATCGTGCGGGGTTATGACTTCATTTTTTGCCAATACCACGGCCCGCTCCATGGCATTTTGGAGTTCCCTTACATTGCCCGGCCAGTCGTATGTCTGAAGCAGAACGAGGGCGTCTTCGCGAATCCCCGTAACCGGTTTGTTGGTCTCGTTTCGAAACCGCTGGAGGAAATGGTGCGCCAACAGGGGAATATCTTCCCGCCGTTCCCGCAAAGGCGGCACTTTGATCTCAATCACGTTGAGGCGAAAATATAAATCCTGCCGAAAGCGTCCCCGTTCCAT
Source organism: uncultured delta proteobacterium (assembly GCA_963808625.1). GTDB lineage: Bacteria > Desulfobacterota > Syntrophobacteria > Syntrophobacterales > Syntrophobacteraceae > JADGQM01. The sequence goes on along the minus strand of CAWEHK010000054.1, from coordinate 87,784 downwards.
TTCCTGGGTAAGCTGTCGGTGAGTGGCTGAAACCAGGCGAAAGTCCAGGGATATTTCCCGGCTTCCGCCGACTTTCTGCAATTTCTTTTCTTCCAGGACCCGCAACAGATCGACCTGCATCTTGGGCGGGATCTCGGCGATTTCGTCAAGAAACAGCGTGCCTCCCCGGGCCATTTCCAGGCGCCCTTTCCGGGCGCGCGTCGCCCCGGTAAAAGACCCGATTTCGTGACCGAAAAGTTCACTCTCGAGCAGCGTCTCGGCAAAGCTTCCGCAATTGATGGGAATGAACGGCCCATAGCGGCGACCGCTCTTGGCATGGATGGCCTTCGCCACCAGTTCCTTGCCGGTGCCCGTTTCTCCTTGAAGCAGGACGGGCGAATCCACCGTACTCACTTCCTCGATCATGGTGAACAGTCGCTGCATGGGAGGAGAGGAGCCAACCAGGTCCTGGTAGCTCTGCCGACTGTCAATCTGGTCGCGCAACAGGATATTTTCATCGATCAGCCGCTTCTGGTGGAGCATTCTCTCTACGATCAGCGTCAACTGTTCGGGTTCAAACGGTTTCATGAGGTAATCGCTGGCCCCGCACTTCATGGCCTCCACCGCCGTTTCGACCGAACCGTAGGCGGTGATCATCACCACCATGCTCTGGGGATGACGGGCCTTGATATTCTTAAGCACCTCCAATCCTGCGAGGTCGGGCATTTTGATGTCGAGGAAGATCAAATCATAGTGGTCTCCCCCTATCATCTCGAGCGCGCGATGGCCGCCCTCCGCGGCATCGACTTCATGGCCGGCCTTCCTGAGCCAGCCAACGAGCGATTCGCGAATGATGAGCTCATCGTCCACCACCAAAATCCTGATCTGACTCGCCATGGTTTTAGCCCTTGCTTAGCGTTTTGCGCATTGCTGATATAGGGGGCGGGTTGGAAAACCCGCCCTCCGTTGGGTGGTTTTTTCCCCCGGTTGGGAGTTGTCCAAGAATAAAACCGAGGAATAAATCATCATTTTCCACCACGAAATACACGAAACACCCGAAAAATTAGAAAGGTTCTTTCGTGTTTTTCGAGTGTTTCGTGGTTGGCATCTTCAATGCTTCCTGAGAACCAGGTTTCTTCGCCGGCACGGGAAAGCGTACAATAAAGCGGGCTCCTTTGTCGACCTCGCTGTGCACATAGATGGAGCCTCCGTGCTCCTTGACGATGCCGTAGACGACGGAAAGGCCAAGCCCGACGCCTTTGTCCTGGCTCTTGGTGGAGAAAAACGGTTCAAAAATCTGCGACAGCATCTCGGCGGGGATGCCCACTCCTTCGTCCCTCACTTCCAGCCGCACCTGGTTCTTCTCCGTATCCCAATGGGTTGTGACCGTGAGGTTCCCCCCGGCCGGCATCGCTTCTATGGCATTGAAGATAAGATTCAAGAGACATTGCTGGATCTGGCCCGGGTCTCCCACCAAAGGCGGCAGTTCGTCAGCAAGGTCCAGGTGCCAACGGATCTGCTGCAATTCCATCTTGTGTTTGCAGAGGTGAAAGCCGTTTTCGATCAGCTCGTTAAGCTGGAAAGCATGGTGCTCGACCTTCCGCTGGCGCGAAAAGGAGAGCAGGTTGCTCACAATGGAACTGCAGCGACCCGCTTCGGTACTTATCAGATTCAGGTAGTACTTGAACTGCTCCTTTCTTTCGCGGTTCAGATGGCCCGTTTCCAGTTCTTCACGCATCAGGCGCGCCAGGGAATTGATGCCGGCCAGGGGATTGTTGATCTCATGGACCGCGCTTGCCACCAACCGGCCCAGCGCGATCATCTTATCCTCATGGACCAGGCGTGCCAGGTTCCTCTTAAGGGCGAGCGTCTTTTCCTCAACCCTTTTGCCAAGCTCATCCGTGATATCGTGGTGGATTTCCAGGATGAGCTCAATGTTGCCTTCCCAGTCTCGCAAAGGAACGGCGGCGACTTCACAGTAGCGAATTTGCTGGGTGTGGTCCAGGTGCTCATGAATGGCATGGGCTGCCGCGCCTTTCTCCAGGCTCTCTTTCACCGGGCATTGAAAGCCTTCCCCACCGCAGGGATGGGAAGATCCATGAAGAATATGATGACAGAACTTGCCGATGACATCGTCCCTGGTCATGCCTATCGAGCGGAGAAAAGCCTCATTGGCATCGACGATTTTGAAGTCCGGCTGGATGATCAGGACCCAATCCCGAATGCTCAAAAAGAGACTGTCGATGATGCTCTCGATGAGTTCAACATGCCGTTCTCGACAGAGGTGTTCCTCGCGATCCCGCAGGAGGTCTCCGAACAAGCGGGAAATGGTGGCTTCGAGGACTCTCACTTTGGCCGGGTGACGCTTGAGGAACTCTTCGAGGAGTTCCTCCTGTCCGGTGAGTTCAATAACCAGGTCCAGGTCCTGTATCTGATAGAAATCCCGGTAGTCTCCCGTGGTGTAGATCCCTCGCTGTTGTGCCAGCCGGATTCCCACCGCCCGATCATTGGGATCTGCCACGGCAACGATCTCCGCGCGAAGGCGCGGGAACCTTCTCGCATCGAGCATCTCCAGGAAGGCTTTGCAGCGTGTCCCACCACCTATGATGGCAATCTTCATCGGGCGTTCCATGGCCGTTTGCCGCACTTGAGGTCTCCTCAACAGAATCCTTCAGCAATTGCACATCTCTGGTACAACTCCTCAAGGCCGATTCACTACTACTGCCTAATTTTTAAACATTCTGACCAAAATTTCCACACCAATACACTTTCTTAATTAGTTTCCATCCGGAAAGTCCCTGGTTACCTGGTCAGGTCGTAGGGGCGGACTTTATGTCCGCCCGCAACGGGCAATCATTTCGGCGCATTTCGGGAGGGGATGAACCCCTCCCCTACGGTCTCAACTCGGATCTGCGGAGTTTCCGGTTACTCTGCCTTGAACGACCCGTCTGTGGCAAGGGATGTTTAAATATTGGACAGGGAGTGCGGTAATTCTCTGTCGCCGCATCTTGGGGCGGTCCGAAGAATGGCTGTCCTCCTGAGGATCGAGGGCTCTCCCGGCAGATGGTTCGTTGTGGCATGTCCTTTGCTCTATAAGCTCCGGGAATGATCCCAATCTGCCTTTATGAGCACTGAACCCTGAAGCCGGAAACCAACTTAGTCAGCCACTATGACTACTCGGAAGAAGAATCGACCGCAAAGAACCGACCCGAAATATGCGCGGGCTTTCACTGTCAGCGAAGACCAATGCGTGTGGATGAAGGCAAAGGTGGTGAACTTTAAGCTCTGCAACAACGCATACGACTGTGGCAATTGCGCTTTCGACAAGGCCTTGAGTGAGGCATGGGCCCAAGCGCAGGACCTTGGGAGCACCTGACGATCTTAGATCACGTCTAGAAAGGTTCTGCTCACCGGTCGTCACCCCCGCATGCTTTTGGCGGGGGGCCAGGGATCAACAGCGGTCCTGATTCCCGCTAAAGCATGCGGGAATGACGATCTTGGAGATTATGTGCGTCATAGCAATCATCACCAAGGCACTTGTTGGGGGTTTAGACACCCTGTTAGGGACTCAAAATAGCAGCAGGATCGAAATGAATTAGGCACTGAAGAGGTTCGATCATGTCAAAGAGAATCGGTTTTTACATCTGTCATTGCGGCACCAATATCGCCGGTAAGGTCCGCACTGACGAGGTGGTTGTGTTTGCTCGCACCCTGCGGAATGTGGTGGTGGCACGGGACTACAAGTTCATGTGCTCCGATCCCGGGCAGGAAATGATCCAGAAGGATATCCGGGAATTGGGGCTGAACCGTGTGGTCGTCGCTTCCTGTTCCCCGAGGCTCCACGAAAAGACCTTCCAGGGTGCCTGTCAACGGGCTGGGCTCAACCCCTACTACTTTCAGATGGCGTGTGTTCGTGAACACTGCTCCTGGGTGACGGAAGATGCCGAGGAGGCCACCTTCAAGGCCAAGACCCTTGCGGCCGGAGCAATCAACCGCGTCAATTTTCACCAGAGTCTCATCCGGCGTGAAGTGAGCGTTCACCCCGACGTCATGGTGGTCGGCGCCGGGATCGCCGGGATTCAAGCCGCGCTGGATATTGCCAAGTCCGGTCACCAGGTCTATCTGGTCGAAAAGGAACCTTCCATCGGCGGCCACATGGTCCAGTTCGATAAGACCTTTCCGACTCTGGACTGTGCTGCCTGCATCTCGACGCCAAAGACCGTGGCCGTCAGTCAAAGTCCGAATATCCACATGCTGTCGTATAGTGAAGTGACGGAGGTGAAGGGTTTTGTGGGGAATTTCAGCGTCAAGGTGCACCGCAAGCCCCGTTATGTCATTGAAGACCGCTGCACCGGGTGTGGGCTATGTGTTGAAGTTTGTCCGGTCTCAGCACCCAACCGCTTTGATGAGCACCTCAGCAGTCGCCGGGCCATTTACCGGCACTTTCCGCAGGCGGTCCCGATTACCTTCTGCATCGATAAACGGGACCGCTCTCCCTGCACCAATGCCTGTCCCAACCAGGTCAATGCCCATGGTTATGTGGCCCTGATCGCCCAGGGAAAATACGTCGAGGCCCTCCAGGTCATCATGCGCAACCTGCCGCTGCCCGGCGTTATCGGCCGGATCTGCCCGCATCCCTGCGAGAGTGCCTGCCGCCGAGGCGAGGTGGACAGCCCCTTATCCATCTGCGCTCTGAAACGCTTCGTGGCCGACCAGGTGGATCTTGAAGAGTTGCCGATTCCGGAGATTGAAAAGCGAGACGAGAAGGTGGCGATTATCGGCTCCGGTCCCGCCGGTCTTAGCGCCGCTTATTTCCTCGCGCTTGATGGTTACCAGACCACCATCTTCGAGGCCCTTCCCGTCGCGGGCGGCATGCTGCGGGTGGGCATCCCCGACTACCGGCTGCCGCCGGCGGTCCTGGACAAAGAGATTCGGGCGATCACCCGGCTCGGCGTGGATACCAGGTTCAACACCGCTCTCGGCAAAGACTTCACCATCGATGATCTGTTTGCTCAGGGGTACCGGGCGGTCTACGTGGGGATCGGCGCCCACCGCAGCCACAAGCTGAATGTTCCCGGTGAGGATGCCGACGGGGTGATGCATGGTGTTGAGTTCCTGCGCCGGGCCAACCTTGGTGAACTTCCCCGGGATACAAGGCAAAGTGATCATTGTCGGCGGTGGTGATGTGGCCATCGATGCGGCACGGGTGGCTACGCGACTGGGCGCCTCGAAGGTGAGCATATTCTATCGTCGTACCCGCCGGGAAATGCCGGCTCGCGAAAACGAAGTTGAAGACGCCCTGGCCGAGGGCGTCGAAATCCAGTATCTGACCGCGCCGTCGCAGGTGCTCACCAGGGATGGCAGGGCAACCGGCATGCAGTGTCTTCGGATGGAACTGGGCGAGCCGGATGCTTCGGGAAGGAGGCGTCCGGTACCGGTAGCCGGGAGTGAGTTCGAGGTCGAGGCGGACTGGATCATCCCGGCCATCGGGCAAGCGCCGGATTCGCTTTTCCTGGCGAATGGCGAAGGCTTGACCCTCAGCCGCAAGGGAACCATCGAGACCGATCCCGTCACCTTTGCCACCAGCCGGGAAGGGGTCTTTGCCGGCGGTGACGCCCAATCCGGGCCCTGGATTGCGATCAGCGCCGTGGCCCAGGGGAAAGAAGCCGCCATCTCGATTTCCAGGTTCCTCAAAGGAGAAGACCTGCGAGCCGGTCGCGAACCCGTTACCGTGCCGCAGGAGGATTTCTCGCCGTTGCCGGAAGCTCTTCCAATACAACCCCGGGCCCAGATGGCGACCATTTCCATGGATCAAAGACGAACCGGTTTTGAGGAAGTCGAGCTGGGTCTCACCGAGGAACAAGCCCAGGCGGAGGCTCACAAGTGTCTCAACTGCATGGTTTGCTCGGAATGCCTGGAATGCGTCAAGGCCTGTGAGCGCAATGCCGTAGACCACAGCATGAGCGCCCAGGACCTGGAGGTGAAGGTGGGCACCATCGTTCTTGCCACCGGCTTCGACATCATGGACCCCACGCCGCTCAAGCAATATGGCTATGGGCGCTTTGAGGAGGTCTATACCGGCCTCGAATTCGAACGCTTGAACAACGCCGTGGGACCAACCGGCGGGCAAATCCTGATGAAGGACGGCAGGAAGCCCGGGCAGCGTTGCCATCGTTCACTGCGTGGGCAGCCGCGATGTCAACTTTCACGAATACTGCTCCCGCGTCTGCTGTATGTATGCGCTGAAGTACGGCCACCTGATCAAGGAGAAGGTCGGGCACGATACCCGCGTTTACAATTTCTACATCGATATGCGCTGCTTCGGAAAAGGCTACGAGGAGTTTTACCGAAGGCTGCAGGAAGAGGGAGTTACCTTCATTCGGGGAAGGCCGGCAGAAATCACCGATCAGCCGGAAGCCCCGGCCGAGCAGGGCAAGCTCGTTGTGGTTGCGGAAGATACCCTGCTGGGGAGACGCCTGCGCGTTCCGGTGGACATGGTGGTGCTGTGCACGGCCATGCAACAGCGGGAGGACGCCTCGGATGTGGCCAGGGTCTTCGGCATCAACCAGGGAGGGGACGGCTTTTTCCTGGAAGAACACCCCAAGCTTGGGCCGATGACCACGGCTACCGACGGCATCTTTCTGGCCGGCGCCTGCCAGGGACCGAAAGACATTCCCGATACGGTCTCCCATGCTTCGGGCGCCGCAGCACAGGCGCTCGCTCTGGCTACCTTCGGGAAGGTTGAAATCTCTCCCACCACTTCCTGGATCGACCCCGATGTGTGCGCGGGTTGTCAGACCTGCATCAAACTGTGCGCCTACTCGGCCATCGAGTTTGATGAGCGCCGGGGGGTCTCGGTGGTAAACGAGGCGGTGTGCAAGGGTTGCGGAAGCTGTTCGGGTTTTTGCCCCAGCGGCGCGGCGCGCATCAAACATTTCACGGCCAGGCAGGTCTTCGCAGAAATCGAAGGCATGCTGGATGCTATCTGAGATGGAGGAACCTATGGAAGGCTATGAACCCACGATCATCGCGTTCGTGTGCAACTGGTGCACCTATACCGCAGCCGATCTGGCGGGGACCTCACGGCTGATTCAGCCGTTCAACGTGCGCATGATCCGGATGATGTGCACGGGGATGGTGGACCCCAAGTACGTAATCAAAGCCTTGCTGGAAGGGGCGGACGCGGTGCTCATCAGCGGCTGCCACCCGGGAGACTGCCACTACATCAACGGCAATCTCAAGGCGCGGCGGCGGATAAAACTCCTGAAGGAAATCCTGCCGAGGTTTGGTTTTGATGAGGGCCGGCTGAAGATGACCTGGATTGGCGCCAGTGAGGGGATCGATTTTGCCAGGACGATCAGGGAGCTGGTGGCTGAGGTCAAAGCGCTCGGCCCCAATGCAACGCGTAAGCAGATGGTAATTTGATTGCCCTCCGGAATTCTGGAACAGGTTGGAGAAAAGCCATGAGCAAGGTAATGAAAATTGAGGTAAAAGACCAGGATCCGGTTGCCTCCCTGAGGACCTTTTTCAAGGCGCTGCTCGAGTCGGGAGAATTTGCCGGCCTGCTGGCGGCCCAGCATCTTCCGGGGAGAAACACGGTCATGCCGATGCTGGTGACCGACCCGGAAAGGCTTGACGGCATCGATCCCCTGGCGCCCGCATTCCCGATCAACGCCGCGAAAGTGGTGTCGAAACTGTCGCGCAAGCCTATCGGCAGCCGTCTTGCCGTAGTTCTTCGACCCTGCGAAATCAGGGCCTTCATCGAACTGGTGAAGCTGAAACAGGGGAGCGTCGAGGAGATTCTGCTGATTGGGGTGGACTGCCTTGGCGCTTACAGCAATGTCAACTATGCAGGGTTTGCCGGGGCCAACGGCGCGGCATCCACCCTCAGGTTCTATCAGAACATTGCTCAGGGCAAAGGCACGGCCTTCGAGGATTTCGATCTATCCCCGGCATGCAAGGCCTGTGACCACCCTATCCCGGAAAACGCGGATGTGCTCATCGGCCTGCTGGGAGGTGATATCAACAGCAGTCTGAGTGTCGAAGCCGGATCTCCGGCCGGGGAGGCGCTCCTGGACAAGTTGGGATTACCCGAAGGGCAGCCACCCGCAGGCCGAAAAGCCGCCATCGCGGAACTGCTGGCGGAACGCGCCGCCTATCGGGATGAGATGTTTCTCGAGACCAGTGAAGCGACTAAGGACCTGGACAGGCTCATGAGCTACCTCAGCGGCTGCGTCAATTGCTACAACTGCCGGGTGGCCTGTCCGGTGTGTTACTGCAAGGAATGCGTTTTTGTCACCGATGTCTTCGATCACGAACCGTCACAGTATCTGCGCTGGGCTAGGCGCAAAGGCATCCTCAAGATGCCGACGGACACCGTATTTTACCATCTGACCAGGCTGGCTCACATGAGCACGGCGTGCATTGGCTGTGGCCAGTGTTCCAACGCATGTCCCAACAATATTCCCGTCATGGAACTCTTCCGCACCATCGCCAATTATACCCAGCGAGCTTTTGACTACGAGGCTGGCCGCAGCCTTGAAGATGAGCCTCCGTTGTCGGCATTCCGTGAGAAGGAATTCTCCGAAGTCACGGGCGGGAAGGATTAGGAAGGGTTGCAGCTATGGATAAGAAAATTGGCTCAGCTTTGATCGTGGGAGCCGGGATCAGCGGGATCCGGTCCGCTCTGGATTTGGCAGAGCTGGGTTACCGGGTGACGCTTGTCGATAAGGCGCCCAATCTTGGTGGCACCCTGAGGCAGCTCGACTACCAGTTCCCGAATGACCACTGCGGCATGTGCAAAATGCTGCCGCTGGTGGAGCGCGACGCTGCTTCCCAGTACTGTTTGCGGAGGGGGCTCTTCCACGAGAACATCGATATCATGCTGGAGACGGAGCTCATCGGCCTCGAGGGAGAACCGGGAAAATTCCGGGCCACGCCTGCGCTACCAGCTCAACAAGGTCGACCCCGCGCGCTGCATCGGCTGCGGTGAGTGTTCCCGCGTCTGCCCGGCCGAGGTCCCGGACGAGTTCAACGCCGGCCTCAGCATGCGGAAGGCCATCTACCTCCCGGTACCGCACAACCTCCCCAATCACTATGTGCTTGATTTGGCAGCCTGCAAACGGTGCGGAGAGTGCGAAAAGGTGTGCCCGACCGGGGCCATCGATCTCCAGCTGGATCTTCGCAAGACCTTCCACGTGCTGGTTGTGGACGATGAACTGGTGGTCCGCGACTCGGTCAAGGAGTGGCTCGAAGATGAGGGCTTCAGTGTGGAAATGGCCGGGTCCGGGGCCGAAGCGCTCGAGAAGATCGCCCGCCAGGAATTCAACCTGATGCTGCTGGACGTCAAGATGCCGGGCATGGATGGCGTCGAGGTCTTCAGGCGGGCAAAGGAGATGCGCCCGGACCTCCCGGTGGCGATGATGACCGCTTACGCGACCGTGGAAAACGCCGTGGAAGCAATGAAGCTTGGGGCTATCGATTATTTGCTGAAGCCCTTCGACATCGAAGCCCTGGTGTCGATGGTCGTGCAGCGCTTCCGGAGCATTCAACGCGTTACCGAGCGCGAGATCGAAGTGGGGGCGGTGATCCTGGCTGCCGGGTTCGGTTCCTTTGATCCAAAAACCGGGAAAAACACTTATGGCTACGGTGAATTGCCCAATGTCCTGACGAGCATCGAATTTGAGCGGCTGATCAGCGGCACGGGCCCGACCGGAGGGCAAGTCCTGCGACCGAGCGACGGCAAGGAGGTGCGCAAGGTGGCCTGGCTGCAGTGCGTGGGATCGCGAAGCCTCAATGATGATGCCGATTACTGTTCTTCCATCTGCTGCATGTTTTCCATCAAAGAAGCGCTCCTGCTCAAAGAACGCGGCGCGAGCGCCGTTGATGCCGCGATCTTTTACATGGATATGCGGACTTTCGGAAAGGATTTCCAGCGCTACCGCGACCGCGCCGAGAATGAATTCGGGGTCCGGTTTGTGAGAAGCCGGGTGCATACGGTTGAACCATTGGGTCCCGCAGGGGACCTGAGACTGTCCTACACCGACCTGGCCGGCGTCATGCACGATGAAATTTTCGATCTCGTGGTGCTCGCCACCGGTCAAAGGCCCTCAGCGGGGATGGAAGCCCTCGCCGAGCTGACCGGAATGGAGCTCAATCAGTGGGGGTTCTGCAAAGTCAAAGACTTTTCGACCAGCCTCACGGGCTCCGAGGGTGTGCTGGTCAGCGGCTCATTCTCCGGTCTGAAAGACATTTCCGAATCGGTCATTCAGGCAAGTTCATCCTCGCTTGCGGCATCGACGCTGATCCACGCAAAAGGGGGCGGCCTGGCCGAGGTAAAGAGCCCTCAAGACCTCTTTCGTGATGTCTCCCGGGAGCTTCCGCGAGTGGCGATCGCGCTCTGCAATTGCGGCGGCACCATCATGGACGCGGCCGGCCTCACTGCTTTGGCGGCAGAAATGGAGCGTTCCGTTCCAGGGAGCCAGGTCTTCCCCATCGAGCGGCTCTGCACTCGGGAAGGCTGGGCTGAGCTGCAGGAAGCGCTCCAGGGCGGGCGGTCGAACCGCGTCCTGATCGGGGCCTGTCTGCCCTATCTCTATGCGAGAAAACTGCGGGAACTGGGGGAAGCGATCGGACTCCAGCCGAGCCTCATGGAGGTCATTGACATTCGGACCCCGGCCTTTCCCGGGCACAACCTCGAGCCGGTGCAACTCAGGCGGGAAATCCAGACCGCTTTGCATATGGGGCTGGCCAGACTCCAGGGGATGGATGCCGTCCTCCACGCCACCACGGAAATGGTTCAAAAGGCCCTCGTGGTGGGCGGCGGTCTCGCGGGTATGAGCGCGGCACTGGCCATTGCCGACCATGGTTTCGAGGTGAACCTCGTGGAACGGAGTGGCGAACTGGGGGGCAATTTGCGGAATCTTTACCGCACCCTCGAGGGCCCCTCGCCCCAGGACCTGCTGCAAAAGACCATTGCCAGGGTCACGGGGCATCCGCACATCCACCTCCACAAGAACACCCGGATCATCCATTCGCAGGGTCAGGTGGGGCATTTCCTCACGACCATCGAAAGCGAGGACGGCACGGGCGAGTTGCTGGATCACGGCGTAACCGTCTTGGCTACGGGGGCCCGTGAAGCCAGAACGGAATCCTATTGCTACGGCCAAAGCGATGCCGTCATCACCCAGCATGAGCTCGAAGAGAGACTTCATCAAGGTGCAGTGGATCCCCAGAGTCTGCAAGCAGTTGTCATGATCCAGTGCGTGGACTCGAGAATCGAGGGCCGCAACTACTGCAGCCGGATCTGCTGTGCCTCGGCGCTGAAAAATGCGCTCTATCTGAAGGAAAAGAACCCGGAGGTCGACATCACCATCTTCTACCGGGACATTATGACCTACGGTTTCCTCGAGACTTATTACACCCAGGCGCGTAAATCGGGCGTGCTCTTTGTTCAGTATGAGGTGGATGAAAAGCCCCGGGCAGCAGTGGCAGACGGCCGCCTTTCGGTGACCGCCCGGGACCCCATCCTTGGCCGTGAGATCACCTTCGAGGCGGATCTCCTGGTCCTCAGCACCGGCATCGTGCCGGAGGCGCAGGGACACCTCGCGGAGGTCTTCGGCGTCGCGCTGAACCAGGATGGCTTCTTCCAGGAAGCCGAGTCCAAGTGGCGGCCGGTGGACTTTGTCAAGGAAGGAATTTATACCTGTGGCCTTGCCCACTCCCCCCGCTCCCTTACCGAATCAATTGCCACGGCGGAAGCGGCAGCGCAGCGCGCTCTGGTGCTGCTCAGCCGGAGAATGGTTGCCGGCGGCAGTATCGCCGCCGAAGTCCGCCATAGCCTTTGTTCCCTCTGTGAACGGTGTATGGCAGCCTGTCCCTATGGGGCCCGCTATCGCGATGAAGAAGAGGAGCGCATCCTGGTCAACGAGCTCATGTGCCAGGGCTGCGGAACGTGTGCCGCCGTTTGCCCCAACAGTGCTTCGGTGCTGCGCGGGTTCAAGGACCAGCAGATCCATGCGGTGCTCGATGCCGCTCTGGAGGAGATTTTTTGATTGATAAACCATGATTGATGCCTGAGTGTGGGGCAGGCTTTCCAGCCTGCCTGGAGGCTTGCAGGCTGGAAAGCCTGCCCCACAGACTGAGAGGAGACTGCAACCATGAGTTCCCATAAATCCGACGCGCCGGCAGGGGCCCCGGCATCGGCCGGCGCCGATCCCATGCTGGCAATTTGGGAAAACGTGAGCGCCTGCATGCAATGTGGCACCTGCACCGGTTCCTGCCCCAATGCCCATGCCATGGACGTTACCCCACGGCAATTGTGGCGAATGGTGCTGCTGGGTCTCAAGGAGGACATCTTTAACAGCAAGACCTTCTGGCTTTGCTCAAGCTGCTACTACTGCACGCTGCGCTGCCCGCGGGGCCTGCCCCTGACGGAGACCATCGGCGCCCTGAAGCGCCTGGCCGTTGCGGAAGGACTGGCCATCGACAAGAAAAGTCCCCTGTTCTACCAAACCTTCCTCGATACCGTTCGGCGCTATGGACGAGTGAGGGAAATGGAGATGATGACCCGGTATTTTCTCTCCCTCAAGAATCCCATTACCCCCATCGGCTTCACTCGTCTGGGGATAAAGCTGATGGTTAAGGGGAAAATTGCACCGCAAATGCCGACCTTTTCCGGCAAGGGGAAACTGGAGGCAATCTATCAAAAGGTGCGGGAACTGGAGGCACGTTCATGAAATACTTTTATTACCCCGGCTGCTCGCTGGAAGGCACCGCAATCGAATACGATGCCTCGACGCGAGCGGTTATGCGCGCTCTGGGAGGGGAGCTGCTGGAGCTGGAAGACTGGACCTGCTGCGGGGCGAGCGCCGGCGACGCGGTCAGCTACCTCCTGGCCATGGTCCTTCCCGCGCGCAACCTCGCCCTGGCTGAGCGAACCGCGCTCAAGGCCGACTTCCTGGTCCCTTGCAGTGCCTGCTACTTGAATCTGCAAAAGGTTGAAGACCAGGTCAAACAGAATGACAAATTGCTGAGGGACATCAATCAAGTTCTGGCGGAGGAACAGCTGGTCTATCAGGGCGGCATCAGGGTCCGCCATCTCCTGGATGTGCTGGCCAACGACATCGGCCCTGAAATGGTCCGCGAGCGGGCAAAACACTCGCTTGCCGGACTGCGGTTGCCCCATACTATGGCTGCCAGGCTCTTCGCCCTTATGCCACCTTCGATGATCCCGAGGAGCCGAAATCCATGGAACCGCTCATCGAGGCGCTTGGGGCCGAAGTTCACCGGTGGTCGATGGGTCCCAGGTGCTGCGGCGCCGGCCTGATGACAACGAAAAAGGAAGCCGCCCTGGACGCGGTGGGGCGCATCCTGAAGGCAGCGAAGGGGGCTGACTGCATCGTCACCATCTGCCCCATGTGCCAGATGAATCTCGATAGCTACCAGTCCAAGGCCTCCAAGATCGCCGGTGAGGACCTGACCGTATCGATTCTCTATCTGCCGCAGTTCATCGGGTTGGCGCTTGGGCTTTCCGAAGAGGAACTGAAACTGAAATCGAACTTTGTCTTCACCCGCCCGCTGCAGAAAAAATTACAGCAGGGACGGGTTTTTTTGAATGACGTGAGCCATCCCGGTAGGGCGCGTCCAAAATTAAAAAGCCTTCTCTTACCACGAAGATCACGAAGGACACGAAGTGATTTCTTCGTGATCTTCGTGGTTCGAAAGGGGCTGAAATGAGTGCAACTTGTTTTTGGACAGTTTTTTGGGGCAGGCTGCTGGTGGGGACGCAACCATGTCCTACCATGAAAATTTCAAGAGATCTTCACCCAAATACGATCGAGAGACAGGCGACAGGCGATGTCGAACCGATTCAGCAATATCTATCACAGCCTTATTTCGAGGCTTATACTTCTGGTTGGATTGATTCTATTTGTAAGCATATCTACCTGGGCCTATTTCAATATCGAATACCAGAAAAAAAATGCTATTGACGGCATTGTTGAAGAAGTCGACCGGCTGGGTAATACCATCAAACTCGGCACTCACTACGCCATGATGCTCAATTCACGGGAAGATATCAACGAGATCATCAAAAATATCGGTCGCCAACAGGGGATTGAAAATGTTCGCATTTATAACAAGCAAGGGCAGATAAAATTTTCCAACAAGTCCGAAGAAGTGGATCAGGTGACCAGCATCAAGGCAGAGGCCTGCGATATCTGTCACCGGACCGATCCCCCCCTGGAAGCGGTCGATATCCAGTCACGCACGCGCATTATCGAGACTTCGCGGCGACCATCGCCTGATCGGAATCATCAGTCCCATCTACAATGAGGCCGCTTGTTCCCCCGGTCCCTGCCACGTTCATCCTCCGGACAAAAAAGTTCTGGGCGCCCTCGACGTCGTGATGTCTCTCGAAAATACGGACCGCGGCATCCTCGCCTACAAAACGAGGATCATCCTGTTGGCGGTATTCAGTTTCCTGGCGACTTCGGCCATGATCGGCGTCTTTCTCATGATTTTCGTCAACCGCCCCATCAAGAAGCTGATCTCCTGGACGCGCCTCATCGGCCGCGGCCAATTCCACAGCGAAATGGCATCCGAAAGAGAGGATGAAATCGGCCAGCTGGCCTCGGCTATTGATCAAATGGGCCGGAAGATCAGCGAAAAACAGGAGGAATTGGACCTTCAGCGGCGGGAATACCAGGAATTGTTTGAACTGGTGCCATGCTATATTACGGTGCAGGACCGGAACCTGAGGCTCCTTCGCTACAACCGGGAATATATCGAGAAGTTCGCCCCTCATCCCGGCGAGTACTGCTACGAAGCCTACAAAGGGCGGACGGAGCGGTGCGAACAGTGCCCGGTAATCCGGACCTTCGAAGACGGCCAGCCTCATGCGAGTGAGGAGATGGGAGTCACCAAAGACGGCGCGCTGTCGCACTGGATTGTCCGGACCTCGCCCATCCGGGATGAGGACGGGAACATCGCCGCCGTGATGGAGACGAGCCTGGATATTACTGAGATGAAGCGCCTGGAAGAAGAGATCCGGAAGTCGGAGGAAAAGTATCGCGTTATTTTCAAGAACATACCCAGTGCCGTTTTCGTCCTCGATAGCCTCTCTCTGACGGTCCTCGACTGCAATGACGGCGTTGCCGCCATCTATGGGTTGAAGAAGGAGGAGGTCCTGATGACTCCTTTTCTGGACCTGTTTGAAGCCGGCGAGCGCCAGCGCTATGCGCGGGAGATCAAGACCGGCGATGCGCTGAGCCAGGTGCGGCAGGTGACCAAAGACGGCCGAGTCATCTATACCGACATGCGTATCTCGCCCTCCGAGTATCTTGGTAAGAGTGCGCTGCTGGTTACTTCGAGCGATATCACCAAGAGGCTCCTGGCCGAGCAGCAGCTGATCCAGGCCAGCAAGATGGCCACGCTCGGCGAGATGGCCACGGGCATCGCCCACGAATTGAATCAGCCGCTTTCGGTAATCAAGACGGCGAGCGGCTTTCTGATCAAGAAAGTGAAAAAGGAAGAGGCCATCAAGGAGGCGATCCTGCGCACGATGGCGGAAGAAATCGACAGCCATGTCGATCGCGCGTCCAAAATTATCAATCATCTGCGGGAATTCGGGCGCAAGTCCGAAGTCAAAAAAGAAGCCGTCCAGGTCAATGAAGCCCTGGAAAAAGCCGTGGACATTTTCAGCCAGCAGTTGAAACTCAGGGAAATTGAAGTCATAAGAGAGTTGCAGGCGAACCTTCCACCGGTTTTGGCCAACTCCAACCGCCTCGAACAGGTGTTCATCAACCTGCTCATCAATGCCCGCGATGCCATCGAAGAGAAGATTGAAAAGACAGGAGAAAGAAGCCTGTCCAAGAAGATCACGCTCAAGACGAGCGCTCGGAGCGGCACGGTCATCATTGAAATCGGGGACACCGGAACCGGCATCCCGGCAGCGGTGCTCGACAAGATTTTCGATCCTTTCTTCACCACCAAGAAAGTGGGCCGGGGCACGGGCCTGGGCCTGGCCATCAGCTACGGCATCGTCCAGGATTACGATGGCGACATCCGCGTGGAAACGGTGGAAGGCGAGGGGTCAAACTTTATCATTCAATTTCCGATAGCGGGTGAGGCATGATGGTGGAAACGATTCTGCTCGTCGATGATGAAGAGGGCATCCGCAAGGTCCTCGGGATATCTTTGCAGGACGTCGGCTACGAGGTGCTGACGGCGGCGAACGGCGAGGAAGCGCTCGGCATCTTCCGGGCGAAAAAGCCGGACATCGTTCTGACCGATATCAAGATGCCGGGAATGGACGGCATCGAGCTGCTGCAGAGGATCAAACGGGAAAGCGCCGATACCGAAGTCATTATGCTCACCGGGCACGGCGATCTCGACCTTGCCATCAGGAGTCTGCAGTTTGAAGCCGCCGATTTCATCACCAAACCGATCAGTGAGGAAGCTCTCGAGATCGCGCTGAAAAGAGCCCACGACCGGATGTGGATGCGGCAGAAGCTCTGCGAGTATACCGAAGGGCTCGAAGCCCTCGTCCTGGAAAAGACCCAGCAACTGCTGCAAGCGGAGAGGCTGGCGGCCATCGGTCAAACCGTGGCCACGCTCGCTCACGCCATCAAGAACATTATTGGCGGGCTGACCGGGGGCATGTTTGTCCTCGAGAAGGGGAGGGAACTGCACAACGAGCAATACTTCGAGCAAGGCTGGGAGATGCTCAAGGGCAATGTCGCCAAGATCAAGAACCTCGCCCTGGACCTGCTGAACTACGCCAAAGACAGGGAGCCGGAATTCCAGCTGGCTGACCCCAATCAGCCGGTGAAGGAAGTTTTTCACCTCATGTTTTCTCGGGCCGAGGGCTGCGGTGTCACTTTAAAGATGGAACTGACATCCGATTTGGATTATACACTATTGGACCCGGATGGTATCTGCTCGTGCCTGCTAAACCTCGTGACCAATGCTCTCGATGCGTGCCTCGATCTCGAATGCGTAAACAAATCCCTGGAGATTGTTCTGCGCTCTCTCAAGGTTAACGGGTGGGCCGTGGAATACCAGGTCGTCGACAACGGCTGCGGGATGGATGAAGCGACCAGGGAGAAGGTCTTCAACAATTTCTTCAGCACGAAGGGGAGCCGGGGGACGGGCCTGGGTCTGATGATCACCAGGAAGCTCATCACCGAACATGGCGGTGAGATCGAGCTGGCATCGGAAAAGGGCAAAGGGACGGCCTTTTTCATCAGGCTGCCCAAGAGATATGACCTTGCCGCCTCCAAGGTCCACTAAAACATTATCTTTTATTCAAGCAGGAAGGGGAAAGATATGTTGGATTACAAGAACATCCTGTTTTGTACGGACTTTTCCGAGGATGCCAATATCGCGTTCATGCATGCCTTCAGTCTCGCCAAAAAGTATGGAGCAAGGCTGCATATCCTGCATGTACCCCATTCTCCTTCCAGGTATCGGCGGGATGTGGTCGATCAACATGTTTCTCAGGAGAAGTCCCCGGAGGGGGAAGCCTTTTTCGACAAGGACATCGAACAACAAGCGGAAAAGTATTTGCGGGAAACTTACGAGAAGCGCTTTGGGGATTTTACGGATTATCTTTTTGTCATCCGCTGTGGTGCGCCCGACATCGAGATCCTGCGCTATGCCAGACAGCACGACGTCGATGTGATCGTGATGGGGGCCCTGGGCAAATCCGAATTGGACAGGATCGAGCATGGGAGCACGGTGGCTAATGTTTCCAAATACGCCCACTGTCATGTCATGGCCATAAGGAACCCGGCCAAGCAGTTCACGTTACCGGATAAGATGTATTAGGCAGAGCGGCCCATTCCCTTGCTGAGACCTCATCTGAGCGATTTTCTCAGCAGATCAACGTCATTCCGGCGAAAGCCGGAATCCAGAAGAGAGAGCACTGGGCTGGATACTGGCTTCCGCCGTTATGACAAGCACCGTTGCACGAAGGTGACGGCTAAGAGATGTAAGCAATCCCAGGAGGAATAAGACGATGTCTAAGAAGGTCCTTGTGGTGGATGACGAGCAAGATATAAGAGTGTTCATGACAACCTTGCTGGAGACCAGCGGTTATAAGCCGATTGCAGCAGAAGACGGCAAGCAGGGGCTGGAGATGGCCCGCAGTAAAAAACCTGCCTTGATCATCCTCGACGTCATGATGCCCAAAGAAAGCGGCATCTTCATGTATCGTGAATTAAAGAAGGACCCTGAGCTGAAAGCCATCCCCGTAATCATGGTTTCAGCTCTTGCCAAGAAGACCTTCTTCCACTCCCAGAAAGTCCTCGACGAGTACGAAGGGGGCCAGATCGAGGAGCCGGCGGCCTACATCGAGAAACCACCCGAAGCTGAGGAACTTCTGCAGGTCATCAAAAGAATCTTGCCTTAGCAGGCACGGACTCTCACGCGTTGGCGCCGATGCTCTTTCGGCAATGCGACAGTTTGAAACTGCACGGTACCCCTGTCAGTTGTGTTGAAGCGCAGAGACGTTTGTCCGCGGCGGAGGACAATCCTTAAAGGTGTTCCGCAGCCTCATTTCTCTTGATGACACCCGAAGGGACTGCGACCTGAACAAACGGCGCTACTCATTTAACCCGCAACCCGGAACTCGCAACGCACAACCTTTCGAACTACTGACTCCAATGTCCGCTGGGCAGGATGCTTGGGATCTCCCGGCGGACAACTGATTGAAGCCACAAAGTTATTCTTGTCGTCGATCAGCTCTTGGAGGCATTGTTCGATTGTTTTCTTTGCTCTGTCAATTCGAAATGGCTGACAGGCCTGCCTCTACCGTCCCAGCTACGCGATTTTCATTAACGGGCCTGCCTCAGAAATCGAAACAGAAACCCGCT
Source organism: uncultured delta proteobacterium (assembly GCA_963808625.1). Taxonomy (GTDB): domain Bacteria; phylum Desulfobacterota; class Syntrophobacteria; order Syntrophobacterales; family Syntrophobacteraceae; genus JADGQM01. The sequence goes on along the minus strand of CAWEHK010000054.1, from coordinate 68,930 downwards.
GGAGATAGTAATGAGTTTGCAAACAATCTGTATATTTTTTAGCATATTAGTTCTTTCCTTTGTCTTATTCATTGTGGCTGATAAATATTTCCTGGCAGTATCGCCGTGGGTAATCATCATAGCCGTTTTGGGGGGATTTCTGGCATTTCTGGCCATCAAGAAGACAGATTATAATGTGGCAGCTATCGGCGTACTTGTGAGTTTTCTTGCTTTGTCATCGACCTGGATATGGAATTGGTATAATGATACGGAGTCAAAGAAACTTCATCACCAACATGTCACGCCAGGAATTTCATGCTACGTGGAATATCCTATTAAGACTGAAGATGGCAAAACATTTAGAGACAAAAAGAATCCTGACATTGTAATAAAGAACGAAGGTCCGATAAAGGCCGTTTCAGTAATATGTGACGTTGGACTATATATGTATGATGAAGAAAAGAGGGAAATTGTTCAAGCCATTGGTAGCGGTCATGGTGGATTTAACCACTTGATCTCGATAAAAGAACTGGACCCTTTTAGTCAATACAGGCAATCGTGGATCGGCGTAGATGGAGATCACCTGATTGGCGTTTACCATATTAGAATAATTTATCACCGTCAGTCCGACATGGAAGAATTTTCCAGGGAGGAGTACATATTCACCAAACAGAACGAGATTGTAACGCTGGAACAATCGAAAAAGGACCATGCCTATCAGGATTTAATTGATAAGGTAATATCCTTTGACACCTCCAGAATACCTAGCCATCTAAAAATAACTGCATCAAATGAACATACATGGTTTGCCGAGACTGATGGTTCAGTAGCTGCTATGATTGATCCGAGTGGCAAGTTAATTTACCAAACACCGGAAATACAGAGGGTGCCAAAAGTGGGGTATCCTTTTCTTGAGATAACGCCTAGGCGATGGAAGGCAACCGGCTATTATATCGACGCGAATACCATAGAGAACTACGTGGAAGTTAAAATACTGGTTAGAGCGGCAAATATGGGCGATTCAGGTGCAATGCTAACTGAAAATGGGTTTGATATAATTGAAACGGTCGATCCCGGTGCCTTCGCTTGGAGAACTCAAACGGTGCGTATCGGGATGAAGAAGGATAGCCCAATCACTTTGAGTGATTATCTTAGCGCCATAGACGCAGGCAAAGAAAAACTGAATTGGAGATTTTTCGTGTACTATAGACCGGCAAACAAACCTGATGAAATATTCAAGGTCAGTGGTGTCCGGTTAGGTTTTTGCAATTAAGCTGTCTCCTCGCTGCTCTTTGAAATCCGAAGGAATCGGAGGTTTTTGTTGGGAATCGCGAAGCTCGTTCTGGATTCTTATGCGGAGCTCTCTTACTCGCTTGATGCTGACCTTTTCCTGGTAGTGATTATGGCAATAGATGGCTAGCAGCAGGTAGGTAATAAGTCCGGAGAGAATCTGCACCATCAACCCGTACTCTGTCCTTGCAATAAGGTGATAGACCTTCAGGTGACGTTTCCACCAGGCAAAAAACTTCTCGATTTGCCAGCGCAGTTTATAGATAAAAGCGATCTGCTCGGCAAAGAGATCATGGCGATCGGTAGCCACCCAGTAGTCTACGTTATCGACACGGTATCCAACAAGGCGAACTTGCTTTTGTGTCTGGTTAATACCTGGAGTCCCGAGCAGAACGATAGCATCGTAGAAGACGATGCTGTTGGTTGGGACCGAGTTCATTTGAATGCAAGTTTTCTTGGTATTTGCCTTGATACGGCAGACAAAGTGCTTGCCGTCGGTTTGCCATTGATCAAAGCTTTTGTGGCACTGATAGCCCCGGTCCATGACACCAGTCTGGCCAGGTGAGAGGATCATGGCAACAAAGGGGCGCTCACCCTCCTTACCTTCAGTGAGAAAGATTTTGGAGGGAATACCACGATTGATGTCAAAGCCAACATGGACTTTAGCTTTCTTTGAACCGTCCCGGTAGTCAGCCCAGTACATAGAGAGGACAGCCTGGATGAGCGAGCCGTCAATGCCCACCAGTTCACCAAGTTCGGTGTGCTGGGCGGGTAAAACATTAGAGGCTTGGTTCTGAAGTTGCTGGTACACGTGACCAAGCTGTTCAAGACCGCGATTGTTAATGGCCTCGAAAAAACTGCTCTTGTGGATGCCATCGGGAGGCGCAATGTGATTGCGGGCGAAGTCATCCTCTTCAAGAGCCTGGATTAGATGCCGCCCAGAGGTGTGTTCCTCGAGATGAAAGTAAACCAATGCTTTGAGTTGTTGTTCGAAGTTCATCTGCAAGGGTCGGTTCCCTCTTGCCACCAGGGGATTAGCAGTAGCAAGGGTGATTTCAGTTGGTTTGAAGAGCTCATCAAAACTCGGCGCAGCGTACTTACGGTCGTAAGGGTGGAATGTCTTCGGCATTTTCGTAACTCCTTAGAAATATAGGATTTTCCGAAAATGGCCGCGACCCACACCTTAATTGAAATGTCAAGTAAAAAAGTTACTCAACCTGTTGTTTTTTGACATTTTTTACACCTTATCATATGCAATTTCTTAACCGGACATCACTGATTCAAGGTCATATTTTCTTATAGGATAGGTAAGAATGATGTCGCCAGGATCGCGCCTGATCTATCCGACTAGCCCGGACTCGGACTCATTGAGCTCGCGGACGGCGGACTGGGCCGGGCCTAATCCCGGTAACTTAACAGAAGAGTTGCGCCCTTGCTGTCTGTGCGGGGTTCCGGTCCTGGTGGTAGCGGGGTTGGTTCTTTGCTCTTGGGTCGGCGTCCCAGGCGGCGCTTTTCCAAGCCGCGGCCGTTTCTGCGATATTCCTGCCGATCTCCGGGGAATTGGCGGCCAGGCTGAGACGGCACACGATGTCGAGTACGGCAGAGGACAAATGCTGCCCTGATGGAAGCCCAGAGTTCCACGGCAGCAGTGGCAATCAGGAGCTTGAAGAACAATCGTGTTTCAGTCAGGGCATGTGCAAGGCTGAGCTGAGCACACCCTGGGAGTTGACGACCTTTCTTTCCCTGCCACTTTCGAGGTTGTCATGACACCCCTGCTGTTTGATTGATATGATTGTTGCGTTAAAGAATGAGGGCACGGAAGACGTTTTCAACGGCAGGATCATGAAGGCGGCACGCAAAGCCTGCCCAAAGCCGTTATCGGGAATTGCCACCCGAAGGCTCGATCTTCTCGACACGCTGATAAAGCTCGATGAACAGTGCGTTCCACCAGGCAACCGGTTCGAAGCGCCCGAGGGAATCCTGGTGAGCATGACCATGAGCATCCACCCACCAACGCACGGCTTCAAGAGTTCTCGTACCAGGAATTTGCAAGCCCTTCCCAGGATGATGGCCAGGCAAGCGCATGAACCGGACGCGCAACGACAGCCGGCCGACAACTCAGTATTGTAAATTCAGAGCATTGTATTTTGCTATGAAATGCTCTAGACTGCACACAAGCATAACAGCGAACACGGAGGTATCAGGATGCCGACTGCGGTAAGGATTTCGGACGAATTGCTTAATGAAGCCAAGAAATTCAGCAGGATTGACCACCGATCACTGACAGGACAGATCGAGCATTGGGCGAGAGTTGGCAAGTGTGCAGAGGAAAACCCTGATCTCACCTATGATTTGATAAAAGAAATTCTAATAGGAATTGTGGAGCTGGATCAGGGCGAGAAAACACCATACGAATTCGATTGAGAGAAGCATGAGAGTCTTTCAATCAGGTTCCTTTGCGAGAACAATTAAGAAATTCGAAAAGCAGCAAAAACTGGAATTGGATAATGAAATCAAGAAAATTATCCAAAACCCAGCGATCGGTTCTGAGAAGAAAGGTGATTTGAGGGGAATTTTTGTGCATAAGTTCAAGATCCAAAACAGCTTGTATCTGTTATCATGTTATCATACCGAATCATTGGAGAAGATCTCGAGCTCATCATGATCGGTCCCCATAAAAATTACTATCGTGATCTGAAGTCCTATTTGAAGAGAAGATAGACAGCGAGCAGGCGCACGAAGCCAACAAGCTGCTGTGGGCAAGTCTATCGGTATCCTCACCCTTTGCCGCCCATGGGCAGCTTGATCGTGAAGGTCGCTCCCTTCTCGGGCTGGCTTTCAACGGTGATCGTGCCTTTGTGCCGGTCGATGATGCCATAAACCGTTGAGAGCCCGAGTCCCAATCCCTTTCCTTCGGTCTTGGTGGTGAAAAAGGGATCGAAAATATGCGGCAGGTCCTTCTTGTCAATCCCGTGACCGGTGTCGTGGATTTGCACGATAACGAGTTTCTGCGGAGAGTCCAGGAGGCACTCGATGGTGAGGACCCCGCCCTCAGGCATGGCATCGATCGCGTTGAAGATGAGATTGATGATGCATTGCTGAAGTTGATTGAAGTCACCCAGCACCGTTGGCGGTTGGGCCGGCAATCGGGTTTGGATCTTGATGTGCTGAAGACCGAGCTTGTGCTCGCTCAGCATGAGGCATTTCGCCAGGAGATCGTTGACATTGACTTCGTTGAACTCGAGTTTGGACTTGCGGGAAAAGGAAAGGAGGTTCGAGACGATGGAGGAACATCGGCTCAGTTCTCCTTCCATAAGGGAAAGGTAGCCATGGAACTTTTGCGTGGATTCCTGGTTCAACGGTCCCCTGCCGATGATCTTGAGCATGAGGCGGGCGTAATTGAGCAGCCCGGAGAGGGGGTTATTGATTTCGTGAACGACGCTGGCCGCCAGTCGGCCCAGTGATACCATTTTATCCTGGTGCAGCATCCGGGCCTGGTCGGCAAACTGCTGGGTCAGCTTTCTGATGCTCGTCAGGTCTCGAAAAAACCCCACAATGCCAAAATTCCGGCTTTCCTCAACGAGCGTCACCGCCGAGACCTGAGCCGGAACCTTGTCACCTTTGCGGTCCACAAGGATGGTTTCATAGAGGAAGAGCCGGTCCGTCCCGCCAAATTCCTCCGAAGCCATCTTGGCTGCGAACTCTTCCGCCTCTCCCGGGGCGAAAAAGTCGTTGAGATACTTCTTCCCCACCGCTTCTTCCCTGGTATAGCCCAGCATCTCCGCCATCGTCCGGTTGAAGATGACGATCTTACCTTCGCGATCGCAGGCGGTGATGCCGTCAATGGAGCTCTCGATAAGCATCTGCTGGAAATGAAAGGTCTTCGCCAGTTCTTCCGCCGTGCTCATCCATCTCTCTTCGATGAGTGCGGTGTAGTCATTCAGCTCCTTGCGGGTGGTGTAGCGTTCCCGTGCGCGCTTGAGGGCTACCGTGAGCGCGTCATCATCGATGGGTTTGGTGATGAAGTCGGAAGCATCCAGTTGCAGCGCTTCAATGGCCAATTTCAGATCACTGAAGGCGGTCGCTACAATCACTTCTCCGGCGGGGTCCAGGCCTTTGATCCTCCTCAAAACCTCAATGCCATCCATGCCCGGCATGCGGATGTCGGTGATGACGATTTGAGGCGCTTCCGCCTGGAACAATTGGAGGCCGGTTTCCCCATCCGGAGCGGTCACCACCTCATAGCCGGAATCTGCCAGGGTGATGGCCATCACTTTGCGAATCCCCGGGTCGTCATCAATCAAGAGAATTTTCCAGGCATTTTCCTCAGTCAAAGCAGCACCTCCTCCGCGTTTTCCTGCAACGCCGGGCAGGCGGGTTGGAAAACCCGCCCTCCTTTTGCCACGGCCATTAGTGGCTGGTGGCCAGTCTCCGACCACGAACCACAAACCATCAACTATCAACCGATCTTCCGCGTCCGGAGAAAATCGCGGAAGCAATAGCGCAGGTTGGTGGTGATCCCTTTCCTGCTGTTCACCAGATAAATGGTGTGCTGGATATGAAAAATTTCATTGATCAGGCGCGTCACCGGGCACGATTCCGGGGGCGCGTTACCGGCGGCCAGCGCTTCGCCAAAAAGCGGGACGATCTTGTCCTTCATGCGCAGTTCGGTATCCACAAAGAAGACGGCCATGTGCGGCTGGAGGTCGCGAAGCCGGTGGAGGAAGGCCGCAACGGCTGGCAGCTCGACGCCTCGTGGCGGCGAGGATTTTACCTCCACATAGACGAGGTGTCCGCTGACCATGGCAATGACGTCATAATCCCCTCCATAACGGGTGTGCTGCAGGCGAACATTGAACAGCACCGGGGCCATGAACTCGCGCTGGAAAATCTCGCTCACGTACCATTCCAAGGTCGGGCCAAAGCTGCTGACCTGCTGTGAGATGAGACGGTAGGTTCGGTCGTTGCCAAAGGCGACAATACCCAATTCAGCAAGGTCCCTGAGGTAGGCTCGCACCGTTCGCAGCGAGCAGTAGCGGGTCAGGACCGCGAGCTCCGCGCCCTCGGGAAACTGGATGAGGTCCCTCAGGAAAAGCCTGAAGGAATAGCGGCGCATGAGCTCGTAGAAACGCTCTTTTCCAGAGGCGGAAAGGCTGCGGGGGAGAAGCGTGTGCGTGTGGTCCCCGTGGGCAATGACCGGCAGGCCGCGCTGCCAGAGCAGGGCCTCGACCGGATGACGGCTGGCCCGCTGCGCTTCACGCAGAGCAGCAACTTCGTCCTGCAATGTGGAGACGGCGGCTTTGAGGGCCTCCACCTCGGTCTCGAGTTGCTTGAACCGATCCATGGGGTTCCTTCATCCGACGGTCAATAAACTTGCATTTTCTTTTCCACGAAGGGACACGAAGATGCACGAAGTTGATGGTCTTATCTCTTCTTGGTGTTTCTTTGTGTTCATTCGCGGATTATCTTGATCGTAATCGTGCAGGGATTCGTCTTTTCTTTACCACGGAAGACACAAAAATCACGAAAAAGAGCAGAGAGATTATTCTGAAAGCATTCCTTCGGGTCCCTTGGGTCCGTCGTGCTCTTCATGTTCTTTGAGAAGAGTTGTTGATCAAAGTTCGCGGTCAGAGTTTTAAGTCCAGCCTATACGATATGCCATTGCAGTTGGACGACGATACTTCTAAATCCGCCATCCACCAGAAGCTTTCTACGAAATCACACGAAGATCCACGAAGCCACCCGAATTGATTGCATAGCCATGTATTTTAACATCCGAAATCCGAAATCCGCCATCCGAAATCTAAAGCGCTCGTCGCAGAATAGCTGCCAATTCATCGTCCGTCAGTTCAACAGGATTGCCTTTCATGCTGCTGGCCTTTTGGGCTTGCGCGATGATTTCAGGGAAGGCGTTTTCGTTCACGCCAAAACGGGACAAAGGCGGCACGGCCAGGTCGGCGCAGAGAGCCTCGAGCCAGGCCAGGCCATCGCTGATGGTTGCGGTCGAGGACCCGGTTAGAATCTGTGCGACCTCGGCGAAACGTTCGCGTGTTGGAGAGGCCGCGGTACGGGCCTCCAGCGCCTGGGCATTCGTCGCCATGACCAGGGGCAGCAGGCGGGCACAGATCATGCCGTGGGGTGCGGGGAACAGCCCTCCCAGGGTCCCGGAGAGTCCGTGCACGGCCCCAAGTTTGGCGTTGGCCAGGGCCATGCCCCCGAGAAGGCTTGCCAGGGCCATGGCTTCGCGGGCCAGGGCATCACCCCCGTCGGCATGCGCGCGCCGCAGCGCCCAGGCCGCGTTTCGCATGCCCTCACGGCAGAGCGCATCCGTAATCGGGTTCGGGTTCTTGCAGACGTAGGGTTCAATGAGCTGGGTCAGGGCATCAAGGCCGGTACCGGCGGTGAGATCCGGGGGCAGGGAGTAGGTCAACTCCGGGTCGACCACCGCCAGGCGGGGCAGCATCAAAGGGCTCCGCAAGCTGACCTTGACCCGGTGGTCGGGCGAAGCCAGGACCGCGTTGCGCGTCACTTCCGCTCCCGTTCCCGCCGTGGTGGGAACCGCCAGATACGGCGCCGGGGCTTGCGTAAGCGCCTGTCCTCGGCCGATGACCTCGAGGTAATCGAGCAGCTCGCCAGGGTTGGTGAGCATCGCCGCAATGGCCTTGGCGGCATCGATGACACTGCCGCCCCCAAACGCGATTACCACTTCACACCCTGCGCCCCTTGCGAGCTCGACCCCGGAATGAACCGTCTCGAGAGTTGGTTCCCCGCTCACGGTAAAAGTGGTACAGGTCATGCCGGCTGACTTCAGGTCCGCAAGCAGCCATTCCGCTCGCGCGACGGTGCGCCCCGTCACCACCAGGGCGCGCTTTCCGAAGCCCGCTGCGACAGGAGCGACCTCGCGCAGTGTCCCCGCACCAAAGAGGATCCTTCCGGACGTGGCAAATTCGAAGCGCATCAAATCCTCACCAGACCCTCTCACCAGTCGGGATCGTCCGGAAAAACGTTGGTGTAGAAGGTCCTCGTCCGGGGAGCCGCCATCATCGGTTCCGCCGTTTCGAGCCATTTTTTGTAGTGAGCCGTTTCCTTGTGTCGGGCGGGGGCTTCTGCCGTGCGGTAGACCTCGACGAGCGCAAATCGGGTCGGATCATCCTCTTGCTGAATCACATCGAAGCGGGCAATCCCCGGCTCCTGAACGCTGTTCCTGGCGTTTTCCACCGTTGCCGCTTTAAAGGCTTCAAGGCACTCGGGTTTTACCTGGATAAAAACGTGCATGATAACCATTGGCATTCCCTCCTTTCAAAATTGCACCATTCTTGCCGGGTTTTGGCAAGGTTTATGTCACGTCGTCAGTGGTCGGCCCTTCTTCTTCTTTTCGATCTTATTCAGCGCCTCGGCGAAGAGTCGGTCAAAACACTGCTCGAGGGCCTCGTTGCTGCCCCGCAAACCATCGATCACTTCGCCCGCCCAGATAACGTATTCCTCCTGCCTTTCAAGAGGCCACCTTGCGGGAGGGGAGTGAATGATGTCATCAAGATTACTGATTTTGTCAGCAATTTTGACGTGGCGTGCGGGCGTCGAGAGGTGCGCACTGTGTTCGATTTGAAGACGTTTTCTAACGAGCTTTGGCAGTTGTTTATCATCGGTGAGTTCTCTTACGATGCTGGTGATCATCGGGCCGAATTCCCGCTCCAGTTCTTCGAAAGAAGTGGCGGTGTCCTCAATAATGTCGTGCAGGATCCCGGCGGCCAACGTCGCGACTTCGCGGATGCCGCCGATTGCCCGGAGCGTCTCTGCCACCGTGATCAGGTGATTGATGTAAGGAGATGCCCGCTCATCCTTTCGGCGTTGATCGCGGTGCTTGCCGGCGGCGAATTTGAAGGCTTTCAGGATAAGGGATACATCGTCACCTTTGCCCATTGTGTGGGAACAAGAATCCGTCATCTCTTGTCATCCAGTGCTGGCGATGCCGGGAGCTCAGGCCAGGAACAATCCCATGAGAGAGGCAACCACGGCAATCAGGGCCGAGATCATGAACGCCGTTTTGATGACCTGGCTTTCAATCCCCAGGGCATCGATCGTCGCTGCAGCGTTTTGCAGTTTTGCCGGAGAAATGACGCTGGCCAACCGCCCGCCTCCATGAAAGTGATCTCTAATATCGAGGTGACGACCATAAAGCTGTGTGGGGCAGGCTTTCCAGCCTGCCAAATCTTCACACATGCTCCAAAATTTCCAAGGGTCGGACAGGTCGGCGCGGGGTAATAATAGAGACGTTTGTACCGGTTGAAAACAAAAAACGGGATCGTCCTTCTGCTAATCTTGGCGCTTATCGCTTGATTTCGATCACCCTCTTGGATTAAGCTGATTTCTACAACTGGCGACAACGGCCAATGAGTGTTTTTTGGGGCGCCAAATTCACGATCACTTCTGTCGCATATCTGGCTCCGCGAACTTGAATCATCACCCCTAACCGAGCGATGTCTCAAAGTGACTATTTCCCGAGCGGACTTTTTGTCCACATTCAGGTCAGGCAGGTCTAAACGGGTTTGGTTACAGGCATTTGTTTTTCAAGGAGAAGAGAAGGATCTTTATGAACATCTTTGTCGGAAATCTATCGTTTAAGACCACTGAAGGTGAATTACAGAAGGAATTTGAGGCATTTGGTGAAGTGGATTCGGTTAAGATCATCATGGACCAATACACTCACAAGTCTCGAGGCTTTGCTTTTGTTGAGATGCCGGACCGCGACCAGGCATTGGCCGCCATCGCCGGACTCAGCGGCAAAGAGCTTGGCGGTCAAGTTCTCACCGTAAATGAGGCAAAGCCCCGTGAGAGTCGCGGCGGCCAAAGCCGTGGACGTAGCGGGGGTGGCTACGGTTCCGGCGGTCGCTCAGGCGGAGGTGGTGGCTTTGGGGGCAGAGGTCGAGGCGGGGGCGGCTCGGGTGATCGGTCAGGTGGAGGCAGACGTCCTTACTAGCCCTCCTTACCCTGACAGGTTGTTGAAAAAGCGTCGCCAAGGCCCTGTCCGTCAACCGGTGAAAACCGGAAACCGGGCTCCGCATGGTTTTCTGGACCCCGGCTTCCGCCGGGGTGAGGCTGGGGGCGGGTGTTTTCAACACCCTGCTGAGAGACTGTCCAAGAACAAGCTGCACTCATTTCAGCCCTTTTTCGAACCACGAAGAACGCGAAGAAATCGCTTCGTACTCTTCGTGGTAAGAGAAGGCCTTTTATTTTTGGACGGCCCCCAAAGGTCGAAACGAAACATGAGCACAGACGGGATGGGAGACTCGATACCCATTCCAATGATTAGCTGAATGCGATCATGTTGGATTCGGGCTCGTGGCTGTGGTGTTTTCATTTCGAAATCCATGTGAACCGGTGAATGTCCGATCCGGCATGAGCAGTGAAATGTGCCCGGAAAGGGGTGGCGGCCTCTTCCGGGTGTTTTATTTTGCATAGCGACTTCAAAACCCACGGAGCTCCATGGATGAGCTGGAAGTTTGCCACCTTCAATGTCAATGGCATCCGAGCCCGCTTGGCGGTAGTGGTGGACTGGATCAAGGCACATCAACCCGACGTCCTTTGTTTACAGGAAGTAAAATGCCAGGAGAAAGATTTCCCCGCGGAGGTCTTCGAAGAAGCGGGTTACCATGTCAGCATCCGTGGCCAGAAATCTTTCAATGGTGTTGCCGTTTTCACCAGGCGGAAACCGGAACAGCTGATCAGAGAGTTTGCCGACGGTGAACCGGACGAGGAAGCGAGGCTCATTGCGCTAAAGGTTGACGGGATCTGGGCCGTGAATACTTATGTGCCCCAGGGCCGTGACCCGGATCACCCGGCATTTCAGTACAAGCTCGGCTACTTTGCACGGCTGAGACGCTGGCTTCAAGCCCATTTTGACCCTGCTCAGCCGCTCCTTTGGACCGGGGACCTGAATGTCGCCCCCACCGCCCTCGATGTTTTCGATCCCAAACGTCTCGAGGGCAGCGTCGGTTGTCATCCCCTCGAGCGCCAGGCGCTTTCCGATGTGTCTTCATGGGGTTTCATCGATTGTTTTCGAAAACATCATCCCGATCAGAAACAGTTCACCTTCTGGGACTATCGGCTCCCCAAGAGCTTTGAGCGGAACCTCGGATGGCGTCTCGACCACATCCTGGCCACCGGTCCGCTCGCCGGCGTGTGCGTGAATTGCCTGGTGGACAACGACCTGCGGGGCCGCGAGACCCCGAGCGACCACACCCCGGTGTGGGCGGAGTTTGATCTGGAGAAACTGTGAAAAGAGTAGGCAGTAAGGAGTAAGAAGTAGGAAGTAGGCAGTAAGGAGTAGGGGATAGGGAGTAGGAAGTAGGAAGTAGGCAGTAAGGAGTAAGAAGTAGGGAGCAGGGAGTAGGAAGTAAGAAGTAGGAAGTGAGGATGGGTGTAATTTGAAGTAGGAGCCGGCGGTCGTCCCCCGGTGGCCAGCACCTGATTGCGAATGGCCTGTAGGGTTTCGGTGGGCGCAGGTAGATGCGCCGCGCCACGATCTATGCGTAGGGTGGGCACAGCTTTACCGTGCCCACCAAAACCACTGTGGATTTCGACTGACTTGCTCTGCACACACACGGGTATTTTCTCAGCATCGCACTGATTTCCCTTCCTTATCCCGGCTCTACTATCGGCATAGCCTTATGCGACTCCCAGCTCCCAGTTTTGCTTGCACCCACTCATGATGCCCTCCCCCCCACTCGTCACTCCCTGCTCCCTCCTCCTTACTGCTTACTCCCTACTCCTTACTCCCTACTCCCTACTCCCTACTCCTTACTCGCTTCACCGCTCCCACCCCCAGGAGATAAAGCATCGCCGAGGCCTCGTTCAGTCCCAGCAAGGCTGCCGCTTCCTTGTCATAGAACGCACCGATTCCGCAACACCCCAGCCCCAAAGAGGTCGCTGCCATATAGACCATCTGGCCCAGGCGACCTGCCGTCATCATGGCGTAGCGATACCCGCGCGCACCCCAGACCTTGTCGAGGAGCCCGAGGTTCGTCACGAAGAAGAAATGCACGCTTGCCTGCGTCAGCCACTCCTGGTCGAGGCAAATATGCGCCATCCGTGCCAGGAGCGCGCCCGGCCGAGTCATGCCAATCCGGTGCGGCGAAGGGTCCAGCCAATAACAGCCGGGATCGAGCCCTTCCACATTCCCGGCCAGGAAGCCCAAGGCAAGAGTCTGCCGCTGGTGTCGAGACCGGCTGCCGGGGGCCTCGCTGCCGGCGCAAAGCAACGTTGTGAAAGCTTGAAAAACAGCCTGGGGTAGTGCCTCGTTAATAAAATTACGACGGGAGCGCCGCTGCCTCACCGCTTCGCCGTACGGCATCTGTTCCGGCCAGACTTTAGCTTCGGGGATGGGCTGCCAGGAAGTCGGAAGGTCGCCCACCTCCCCGATCATCGCCGGGATCACGCCTGGTGGCGCGCCCACCCTGGAGCCGGCAAGGTGTATGTCCTGCAAAGCCGGATAAACGATCTCCTTCGGCGCGACCCGGCTGGCCGCAGCAAGGGCCTCCGGCAGCCCGGCCGGGAGGTTTGCTGCAAGTCCCGCAAATTCCCCCTGGCAACCGACCGAAACGAGGCCCAGGCAGACTTCCCGCTCCGTGTCGCAGCCCAGAAAAGAGTTGATTCCTTCATCGTCGAAATCAAGAATTAGTTCGCCCGGCAAACCAAGCGCCTTCAGCGCCAGGATGAGACTTTCGAGAAGGTGGCCGGAGTCCATGAGATGGTACCGGTAGGAGCGTGCTCGATACTTCCAGGCGCTGCGGAAAAAGATCGCCGTCACAAAAAACATCAACCGCGGGGCCTCTTCCGCCGCCCCTGGTCGCAAGGGGGAACAGAGCTCATCGAGGTAATTGCCGGGACGAACCTGTACCAGAGCTCGCCGGCTGATGGCGTAATGGTAGAGCCCGTCCGGCAGGCCTGAAAGGGAGCGGGCAGCCACGTAGAGTTCATATGGGTAGAGCGCTCCGGCTGAGGGGACGCTCCGGTAGAAAAATTCACCATTTGCATGGACACTCCTGGCGGTGAGGCAATACGCCAGGGAAAAAATCCGGCTCAATTGTTCCAGGGAAAAAGATGCCGGCAGTTCTTCCCCGCGGTCGCTCAGCACGATCTCGGAGAGTGAGACTTCCGGCGCGGGTGCTGCAACCGGCAACGGAACAGCCTTGAGGTCGTCATATTCCTTGTAGACGCTCGGCTGATTGGACCAATCCAAAAAATGGCCTTCCATCTGGTGCCGGTCATAGCTTGTATGGCGGTGGTAATCCTGGCACGAGGTCATCTCTGGCGCGCCTTATCCGTTCTTCTCTAAGGAATTCCTTCATGAAGTCCACGAGGGCCTGGACTGATTCAAGAGGGACGGCATTGTACAGAGAAGCCCGGCACCCGCCCACCGAACGATGCCCCTTCAGGCCCCCGAGGCCGTTGGCGGTAGCTAGTTTCAGAAACGTCTCCTCCAGTTCCGGGGTCGGCAGCCGAAAGGTAATGTTCATGTGTGACCGGGAATCCGGCACCGCCGTGCCGCGATAAAAATCCTGACCATCGAGGTATTCGTAGATCAACCGGGCTTTTTGTTGATTGATTGCCTCCATTTTGGCCAGACCGCCGATGGTCTCTTCGAGCCACTTCATCACCAGGTTGACGACGTAGACGGCAAAGCATGGCGGCGTGTTGAACATCGACTTCTTTTCCGCGAAAGTCGTGTATTGCAGCATGGTCGGAAGGTCTTTGGGAACGCGCGCCAGCATGTCATCGCGAATGATTACCAGCGTGACTCCAGCCGGCCCGGCATTCTTCTGGGCCCCGGCATAGATCAGCCCGAGCGGCTGTGGATCGAAAGTCCGGCTGAAGATGTCGGAAGACATGTCACTGATGAGAGGCACGTCGCCGGCCTCGGGAAAGTCGCGCCACTGGGTCCCGCGGATGGTGTTGTTGGAAGTGAAGTGGAGATAGGCCGCGTCGGCGGGCACGGCATAGTCTTTGGGAATATACGTGTATTCCCGGTCTTCCGAACTGGCGACGACGGTGACGGGTTTTCCCTGGATCCTGGCTTGCTTGATGGCGTTGGTGGCCCAGGTGCCGGTGTCGATATAGGCCAGGGGTTTGCCGGGCAGTGCCAGATTCATGGGAATCATGCAAAACTGAAGGCTTGCTCCTCCCTGGAGGAACAGCACCTGGTAGCGGTCATCGAGATGGAGCAGGCGCTTGATGCGGGCGATGGTATCATCCAAGACGCTCTCGAACGGTTTCGACCGGTGGCTGATTTCCAGGATGGACATGCCCGTGCCCGGAAGTTCAGCATGTCCCGTTGAATTTCCTCGAGCACCGGGAGCGGCAAAGCCGCCGGGCCAGCGTTGAAGTTATGAATGCGTTCTGCCATAGGTTGGCACTCCTCACGAAATGAGATGGTCGCGGAAAACCTCCGCGATCGTTTCCAAGATAACCGCGCCACGCTAATTTTCGGCTTCGATTTTGTCAAACAGATTTTGTCAAACAGATTTTCTTGAACGACAGATTCTGTGAAGGGCAGAGTTACGTCAACACAAGGATTCTCCATGGGGTATTGAATGCCTACAGAACCGAAAGGGCCCCAGAGCGTCATTCCCGCAGGCTTTTAGCGGGAATCCAGATGCTTTTAGCCCCCCGCCAGAGCATGTCCGTGCGGGCATTAGACGGGGGGCATGCGGGATAGACGCTGAGAAGGACTTTTTGGACACACTATTCAAGATCGAGCGCACTTTTCAAACTTTCTTCGACCTGCTCTAGAAGATCTTTGGGCAGGCTTCCCATGCGCTCGGTGAGCTTCCCTCGGTCCAGCGTAGTGACCTGGTGACACAGGGCGATGCTGGCTTTTCTGAGGCCGCCAACTCCTTGTGGAATATTGACGGCCGTCGGGCCGCGCATCGCCTGGGTCGCTGAGGTGGAAAGCGGCACCACGATAATGGAACGCCACCCGGGAGCCTGGTTGAATCCGTCGTGGGAGACAATGATGACAGGCCTGCGACCGCTTTGCTCAGAACCGGAACGGGGTGCAATTTCAGCCCAGCAGATGTCTCCCCGTTTCATTGTCCGCTTTCCTCTTGAGTTAGCAGGTGTTCCAGTGACGCTGCTTCAAGGTCCTCATCGAGGTCAAGAGCGGTTCCGGCATGGCGTACGGCGTATGTTGCGATGGCGCTGTGAAGAGCGGCTTTCCGCTCTTGCTTCAGCCAGTTATCAATGGCATGCCTGGCAAGGGCGGTAGCGGGTTGCCTGGAGCGGTCCGCTTCTTCCCGCAACCTCCGGTAAAGGTCCTCAGACAAGGGCACATGGAAATTACGAAGGGTCCTTTTTTTCATGGCTTCTCTCCTGCCAGGATTTTATGGCATCTTCATCTTATTTTAAGGGTGCATGGCTGTCTACTTCAAGTACTATTTTCTTGATCTGAGGGCGGGACAGGTATTCAAAAGGAGCTCGATATGGAGATCAAGCACCTCGCTGCCGCAGAAAACCGCTCGGTAGCTCAGCAAAACCTTTTCCTGATAAAGACGGTTATCTGTCCAGGAGAGCGTGCCTGTCGGCAGCGTTGGACGATTGATGCATCGCGTACTGAGTGGGTTAGCCAGCCTCTCGTAGGGGCGGGGTTTATGCCCGCCCGAATCGGTGACCGGAGCCTCAAAATCACTCAAATTGGGTAGCAATATTAACCGCGTACTGGAATTTCCGGAGGGTCTTGGGAGGCTTGTGGGCTTGCCGACTCTGCTCCCAAGACCCTCCATTTTGCTATTTGGTGGTCATGTTCTGGATGACTATTCGTGTCCCATTGGTTGTGTCATCCAGCTCCGGAAGCTCATGCTTGGGGTCGATGTAGATAAGAATATACTTGCCATAAATTGAACTTGTGAAGGTCTGGTCAACATCCAGGAGCGTGCTCTGCTTGACTCCGAGAGCATCAACTTGAAGCTCCTTGAACGCAGCAAGCGGCGTAGTACCATTGGTCGAAAGATGGAAGCTCACTTTGAAAGGACCTGCAGCAAGGTTGCCAGAGTTGGTAACCCTGAATTTTATGTTGATGGTCTTGGTTAAGTCAGAAAACTGGTATTCTTCAGCCTTTCCAGTCAATTCTGGATTAATTCCCACCATGATCTTAGTGGACTTCGAGGTACTGCCGCCACAATTGTCAACCACCGTCACCTTTGGCTTGTAGACACCATCCTTTGGGTAGGTGTGTTGAATTGTTCCATTGTCCGTCTCGCTCTGGTTACCATCACCAAAATCCCATTGGTATTTCTCGATGGTTCCATCTGAATCTGTTGCCTTGCAGGTAAACTTAACGTGTAACGGAGACGGTCCTAAGGTTGGCTTTGCAGCAAAAGATGTAATGATTGGGAGCGGACACGGTGGAGGCGCGATGTAGACGTCATCGATGTACCAGCCAGCATACGTGGATCCACAATCGGGGACATGGACAAATGCGATCCTCACCGTTTTCCCGGCATAAGCGGTCAGATCAACATCCTTTCGTGACCATTTACTACTAATCTCCACGATAGGATTGCTTAGATTTGCCCATTTCGACCACACCCCACTCCCATTGTTGACAGAGATCTGAACGACCCCGTAATCGGCGCCCCCGGGTTGATAATAGAACCAGTGCCAAAACCTCAGGATAACCTCTTTGTCGCCGGTGACAGTGGGGAGTGTCATTGTAGGCATGATGAGGCGACTATCGGTGCAGTCCGGATAACTCCCATTTAGAACTGTGCCGGCACAGTTCGATCCCCCATAACACGCCTTCGGCCCAACGGTAGGAGTCCCGATTTCCCAGACGCCGTTGTCAGCAGACCAGTCTCCCCAGCCGCCCTCGAAGTCACCACTGAAGACAGGGACATACTTATCCACTTGGACGTCATCGATGTACCAGCCTGGATAGGTAGAACCGCAGTCGGCGACATGGGCAAATGCGATTTTCACCCTTTTCCCGGCATAAGCGGTCAGATCAACATTTCTCAATGACCAGACAGCACCGATCTCCCAAATAGCGCCGCTGATATCCGCCCATCCTGACCACTTGAGAGTGTCAGGATTATACGCAGAGATCTGAACGACGCCCCAATCAGCCCCACCCGGCTGGTAGTAGAACCAGTGCCAGAACCGGAGTTGAATCTCCTCATGGCCGGTCACGGCAGGGAGGGTAATCGGCGGACTGATGAGGCGACTATCAGTGCAATCTGGATAATTTCCACTCAGAACCGTACCTGCGCAGTTTGCGCCGCCGTGACACCCATTCGGCCCGGAAGTGGGAGTCCCGATTTCCCAGATACCATTCTCAATGTTCCAATCTCCCTGTCCCGTCTCGAAGTCATCACTGAAGATGACCGTAGCAGCAACTGGAAAGGCCCCGGCAAACAGCAAAAGTGAAAGAAATGCAACGAACAGCCCGCAACGCAATCCTGTCCTCTTCATTCCTCTCCTCCTCATTCGAATTGTGGTTTTCATGTTCACCTTTTTCATAACGTACTCCTTCTTCATGATTGGTTGAGTGATTGATGGTGATTGCCTCGAGCTCAAACCTCCTGGCTGAATTCCTGCTCATTTCCAATGCCTAAAAGGATGGGTGAGGCCCGGCATCAAGCCGGGCCCCGGTTGATGCGCTCTCGGGAACGCAGCAACGATTAGGGAGGAAGACCTCCGCGTTGTAGGATGACTGAAGTCTCCTATAACCAAGAATCATGCCAGGTTCGCGTTGGCTGTAATTTCCATGATAAGCCTTTGAATCGATTGAGTAAGCAATTGCGGCGTTGCCAGCCCTTGTTCATCCGGCTGCAACAAATCACCTCGCACATGGCGATTTGGGGAGAATTATCTGTTACGAATTTACTCAGTTAGAAAAGTTCCAGGAACAGGTATTTTTCAAATTTACACTTCCGGATGTCTCTGCTAGAAGAAAACACCCCTGAACTGCCGTTTAGCACTTCTTAAATGGTGAAATCTTCGATTTTTCGGAGGAAGCGTTGCTTCCGGAGAGAAGCGAGCGAATATTTTCGGACGGCAGGTTTGAAGCTGGTTCCCAAGCTCTGGCTTGGGAACCCACCGGTTTGGAAGCTCCAGCTTCGCCGGATGTGCGGACGCCATCTGATACCCAAGAGGCAGCGGAAGCCGGAGCTTCCGGCCTGCGTTCCCAAGCTGGAGCTTGGGAACGAGCGCACGAGCGAAGGTCCGCACACAGGACTGTCTCAATTCCGGTCGTTATGCCCGTGAAGGTGGGCATCCTGGCCTTGTTGCTGGATTCCCGCCAGGAGCATGCGGGAATGACGGCGGGGGATAGGGACAGTTTCTTCTACTGTGTTGTAATATAGGGGAAAAGTTACATGACAACCCGGCCCAAGGTGTTGCTGGTAGATGATGATGCGGCTTTTCTGGAGCTGTTCGCTCCGGAGTTTGCGGCTCATGAGCTGGAGGTCATTCCTGCGGCCTCTGCTTCCCATGCCCTCGAAGTCCTGGAAGAGACCTCCGTCGACGTGATCATCTCGGACGTGCAGATGCCGGGGATGACGGGAACGGAGCTTTTCACCAGGGTCCAGGACAGCCGCCCGGACATCCCGGTGATCATGATCACCGCGTTCGGTTCCACGGAAGAGGCCATTCGGGCCGTGAAGCAGGGGGCCTTTCACTACTTCGAGAAGCCGCTCACCGATAAACTGGACCTCTTCTGGACGACCCTTCGCGAGGCGCTCGAGAAGCGCAAGCTGCTGAAACAGCTCGATCATCTCAGCCGGGAGCGGTCGCTTCAAGCGAAGGGGCCGGTCGCGATCATCGGGCGCTCTGCGGCCATGCAGCGAGTACGGGAGCAGATCGAGGAGGTGGCGGAGCTTCCCGTGCCGGTCCTGATCAGTGGCGAGACCGGAACCGGCAAGGAACTGGTGGCTCAGGATATCCACAACCGCAGTGAGCGGCGGGACAAACCTTTCTTCGAGATCAACTGCGCCAAGTTCGCGCCAGGGGTGCTCGAAAGCGAGCTCTTCGGGCATGAGCGGGGTGCTTTTACGGGGGCCGTCGGTCTCCGGAAAGGCTTCCTCGAACTGGCCAACGAGGGTTCGATCCTCCTCGATGAGATCGGCGAGGCCTCAGCCGCCTTTCAAGCGAAGCTCCTCCGGGTGATCGAGACCAAGAGCTTCATGCGGGTCGGGGGAACTTCCAGGATAAGTTCGGATTTTCGCGTCCTTGCCGCCACCAACCGGGACCTCGAAGAGCGGGTGGCCGCCGGGCGCTTTCGGAAAGACCTTCTGTACCGTCTCAACCTCTACGTCATTGACATTCCACCGCTTCGCAGCCGACGGGACGACATTCCGGACCTTGCCGAGTTTTACCTCAAGAAATTGACTCAGACCTACCGTCGTCCGATTACCGAGATTTCCGGCGGCGCCATGCTGGCCCTCCAGAATTACGACTGGCCGGGAAACGTCCGCGAGCTGATGAATGTCATCGAAAGGGCGGTGATCACCTGCCGCAATTCCACCATCATCACCACCAGCCACCTGCCGTTCAAAGAAGACCAGGAGGAGTTTGGCGCCATACCGGACCTGAACCTGAAAGACGCCGAGCGGTGTTTCGTCACGCTGGCCCTGAAACGGACGCAGGGCATCCGGTCCCGGGCCGCGGATCTGCTAGGCATAAACCGCAAGACCTTGATCGAAAAAATGAAGGGATACGGCATTGATGATGCGAAAGAGACCTGAAGCTCCTGCTGCTGCGATGCCGCCCGTCCCGATGCCCGGCATCGCCTTCTGTTGGCGTTCTCCGAAAGAGAATGCTCCAGCAAGCACAGCACAAAGTACAACGCCACAGAACAAAGTGACCATAGACCTGACGCGTCATTCCGGTGACAACGGGAATCCAGAACGCTACCTGGATACCGGCTTTCGCCGGTATGACGAAACGAATCCGGACAGTTATTTGTGTGGGCTCGCGCCAGGGTGCAGCGGCCTGATCTTTTTTTTATGTCTCCTGTGCTTTATGTCCTTCGGAGCAAACCTGGGATTTGCTGAGGAATTGAGCGGAGACTCATCTGCCGACGCCTCGTCGGCGGGGACCCCAACCCAGGGTTCGGGACCGGGCGCCGGCCAGCGGGAGGAGCTGGTCTTTTCCTACACGCGCCAGGCCACGCCCAAATCGGATGTGGCGGCGAACGTCTCCGTCATCACCCGGGAGGAAATCGAAAAGATCCCGGTCAACAACGTCGGCGAAGTGCTCCAGTACGTGCCGGGGGTTTACGTCGAATTCAACGGCGGCAGCCCCGGCAGCTTGTCAGTGGCCTCGATTCAGGGTTCGGAGGTGCGGCATGTGGCGGTATTCCAGGACGGTGTGCCGCTCAATCAGCTCGCCAACCCGCTGACGGACCTCTCCTTTCTTCCCGTTGCCAATATCGAGCGCATCGAAGTCTACCAGGGAGCGGCTTCGTCGGCCTGGGGGTCGGGTCTGGGCGGGGTGATCAACATCATCACCCGCGAGCCCGACCTGAGCAAGCCCGTCTCCGTCGATGCCACGGCCTCCTATGGCGATTTCAACACGGCGCGGGGGAGGGCCACGGTCAGCGGGTTCGTCGAGCGCTTCAGCTACCTTGTTTCGGCGACCCATGAAAACAGTGACGGCATCATGCCCAACAATGACTATCGGCAGGATGCGGTCTACACCAAGCTGAACTTCCTCACCGGGGAGGCGAGCCGCCTCAACTTCATCTACAGCTTCGATCGCGGTCACACCGAGACGCCCATCCCGGTTTGGCCGCCCCGAGGCTTCTTTGCCGACACCTCCCAGCAGCGCAGCTATCAGCGCCTGCAGTTCGAGACCTTGCTGGCGGATGGCCTCAATCTTACCGTTGAAGGCCGTCATCAGGAATTACACCTCGACCTACGACTTCATCTTCCCCGATTCGAAGTTGAGCTACTTCGACTACCTCCAGCAGACCCTGGGGGCTTCGGCCCGGATGAGCTACGACCGGCAAGCCAATCGCTTTCTGGTCGGGTTTGACGGCGATTGGGGCTACTACGACTGGAGCTCCCTGGGTCAGTCCCCTCCTGACCAGGTACGATTCGGGAAACTGGGCGCTCTATGCCAACGACACCTATGAATTGGGAAAATTCGCCTTCAATGCCGGTCTCCGCTACGACAACAACCTCGATTTCGGTTCGGAAGTCAGCCCCTCGGGCGGCATCGTCTACCACCTTCTCGATAACGACGCCCTGCTGCGGGCGCAGATCGCCCGCGGCTTTTCGGCGCCCCCGGCGCTCTGGGTGAATGATCCGCTTCACGGCAACAAGGACCTCGAGGCGGAAACGGCAGTCAACTACCAGGTTGGCGGCGACTTCAGAATGTTCCAGTTTCTGAAATTGGGACTCACCCTGTTCCGGGCCGATGTCAACAACCTCCTCGTGCCCACGTTTTTCGAGAATGGGCAATTCCGCAGGTATGAAAACCTCGATGAGGCTACCCGGCAGGGCGTCGAGGGGAGAATCGCGGCGACCCTGCCCTGGGGGTTGGGGTTGTCCTTCGGCGGGAGCTTCATCGATGTCCGCAACGACGAGACCGATGAAATCATCCAGGATGTGCCGCGCATTCTCTACGATGCATCGGCATCCTACACCTACAAGTGGATGACCCACTCCCTCATTGGCCGGTATGTCTACAACAACTCGAGCGTTCCCGAAACCCGGGACCAGGTCTTCGTCTTCGATTACATGCTCAAGGTCAAGCCTGCCCTTTGTCCCCGCCTGCGCCGGAAAGCCGGGCATCTTTTTCACCGTCCACAACCTGACCAACACCGGTTATCTCCTCCGCTACACCTATCCCCAGCCCGGACGGTGGGTCGAGGGCGGGGTGAATTATCAGTTTTGACTCTCTGAGGCGATGACCGACCTTGACTTAGGCTCATAGCAACGGATAATCTGCCCACATCAAGACTCAAGGTCGGAACATACCTAGTTGCTGGAATTTCGGAGAGTGATCGACAACCAGAAATCCGATTGGTTGAGGTGACCTATGCGGGGTTCTCACGAAAAAGCGCCTTATTGAGGAGCAGCGGGTGCAACTGCGGTTCCTTGGACCGATGAAGAAACAGAATGAGGCGATTGAAGTCCTTAGGCCTTTGGGGTTCACAGAAATCTCAGACTCTCTTCCATGGCGTGAGTGCTTCGAGGAAGAGGAGCTGACTCCGGGCGCCATGCTGGCTGGCGCCAGGGGTAAAGAGGGTTTGACACAGCAGCAGCTTGCGCAAATGACCGGCATCCCCCAGCGGCATATCTCTGAAATGGAGCACGGAAAACGACCGATTGGAAAGGAGACGGCGAAGAAACTGAGTAAGGCCTTAAATATTGGTTACAAAGTCTTTCTCTAACCGAAGACACAATACCTTTGGCCTGGCAACTGTTCTGCTCCCGCTTTCGTAAACGCTCCTGAAGAATGGGTATCTCGGAGGGAACCCTAAAGAGCGCTCATCTAACAGCCACAAATCCCTCCGCTCGGGTCGAGCTCTGAAGGAACAAAAGCCCTGTGGACAGACGATTTCATGAGCAGACATCAGCCCACTTGAAGGCTCTCATGGCAGCAGCCGATAACGTCGAAACAAAGCATCAGTTGACGCAATTGGTATCCCGGCTCGAAACTCTTGCCGACGATCAGTCATCACCGGAAAAGAGAGCGCTCCTTCATACAAACCTTGGCATGGAACTTCTCAAGGTCTCCCTCGGCAGTCCAGCTTTGAATGCCGAGTACGCCACCAGGTATCTGGAGGAAGCGCTGTCTCTGTGGCCCGATACCCATGGGCACGAGCGGGCGCTGACCATGTACGCACTGGGGAACGCTTATATGGTGCGCATCAACGTAAACTCTGCCGAAAATGGGGAGAAGGGCATCCACTATTACCGGCAGGCCCTCACCGTATGGACAAGGGCCGGCGCTCCGGGCTATTGGGCATTGGCCATGACCGCCCTAGGCGGCGCCCTGACCGTTCGTATCAAGGGAGACCCGGCGGAGAACCAGGAAGAAGCCATCAATTGCCTGAATCAGACGCTTACGGTCAGGACCAGGGAGGCCGCTCCCCTGGACTGGGCGGCGACCCTCTATGCACTCGGAAACGCATACGCAAAACGGATCAGGGAAAATCCTTCAGACAACCTGGAAAAGGCCATTGATTGTTTTGGAGAAGCGCTTTCGGTCTGGACCAAAGAGCTCGTGCCAGGGGATTGGGCAATGTACCCGCTATGCCCTGGCGAATGCCTACCGGCGGCGTATCGAAGGGAACCCGGCGGAGAATATCGAAAAGGCCATCGAGTTCCTTCAAGCGGCGCGCTATTACCGGGCCGCCCTCTCCGTTGTGGATGCGGGCACCCGTCCGCAACTCTACTGCTTTGCCCGGTATGGTCTCGGGTTCTCACTCCTGCACCAGGCTCGGCTGGAAAACAACAGGGAGTTGCTGGACGAATCACTCGAGGCAATGGCTGAAGCACTGAAGCTCGTTTCTGCCATCCATAGCGAAATTGCGGACCCCAAGGCCCGCAGGGACTATCTCCGGCGCTCGGTCAGTCTCTTCGATGTCGGGGTCCATTTCATGCTGGAAGAGCGCCGCTATGCCGAGGCCCTGTACTGGCTCGAACAGATGCGCTCCCGGAGCCTCCTGGAGGATGTCAATCTGGAGCAGGTGAGCCCACGAAATGATCAGGCCGCCGAGCCTGTCCGGAAGTATTGGGAGCTCTGCCATGATCTCCGGGGGTTGCGAGCCGCATTAGCCACGGAAAAAGAAGTTAGCGCGACGCCGGGCCGTTCCAGCGGCAATCCCCGGCAACAGGAGCTGTACGCGTCGCTTAAGGAACATCTGAACCGACAGAAGGTGCTTCTCGAAGAGTTAACCGTTCTCGATCCGGATTACATCAATCTCATCCACCCCGAGCCCTTGACGGAAGCGGAGCTTTTCGAGCTCTTGTCGCAAACGGGCAGCGCCGCGGTGGAGTGCTTCTTTCGCCGGGAGTCTGCCGATCTTCACTTCCTGCTCGCCTATCCCACCGACTCGGGAATCGCCTATGAGCACATCCTCAAAGATCTCAAGCCGATTCTGCTGGAGGAGGCTCTTGGCGGCTTCGTCGACTCCTTTCGGACGGGAGGGGCATCGATCCTTCCCAGTCTCGATACCCTGCTGGAGGTGACGGGACAATTGATGCAGCCGGTGGCGGCGTTTCTGAGCCAGATCGGGACCCGGCGAATCTACCTTTCCCCTCATGCTTTTCTCCATGCCTTCCCCTCCATGCCGCCTTCCTCCCTGACACGAAGAGGTTTTTCATCGAGGATTTCGAGGTGTGCTATACTCCCTCCCTCACGCTCAGCTATCGCCTGTTTTGCTCCGAAGCGTGCGATGGGAAGAAGGCCTATGGCGCTCTTTTATGCGCCAGCCGACCGGCCTCTTCCTTACGGAGAACAGGAATTTCAATATCTGTTCGATACATACGGCGCCGGGCAGGTGGTCCCGCTCCAGGGCGGCAAGGCCACGTTCGAGGCCTGGTCGATGCTTCAAAAGCTATGCGAGGAGAGCTTTCCCTCATGGAACTCATCTGTCATGGAAGAAGGACTGCGGAGGGTATTTCACTCCACCTCGCCGATGGTGACGTGTCTCATGCGGATATGATAAGGAGCGTTGAATCTCGCCGGATTGCCCCTGGCGGTCCTCGCCGCCTGCGAGACGGGCAGAAGTGACGAGTGGAATTTGCGGTACGAAGAATATCTGGCCCTCGACGGCGTGTTCCTCCAGATGGGAGCCAGGGGAGTGGTCAGCAGTTTTTATCCGATCAATGACCAGGGTGCTTGGGAAGTCATGAAGGAATTCCATCGAAGGCGAAGAGACGGTCTGCAGCCGGTTAAAGCCCTCCATGAAGCGCAGCGGAAGGTGCTTAAGGAAGGATTCGTCGAGGCTGACAGCTCCGGCACCAGGGGGAGAATGTCGAAACAGGAGGCCTCGCTCCTGAGTCCTGGCGCGCACCCGTATTACTGGGCCTTCCTGAAATACAGTGGCACGTTTTGAGCGAGAAGGGCGTGGTTGTGTGGAACACATTTGACATTTCAGCTGATGGGCCAGGGGGTGCCGAGAAATTGGCGCAGCCCGATTTCAGCGAGGCTTGAGGCAAAGGTTATCACACCATGCTGAGGAGTCTATGGGCGTTGTTACTGGCGGTTCCAATAGTCCTCCTCATGTTGTCCTGCACCAAAGCCGAGCACTCTTCCATCGAGACCGGGAGTCAAAACGAGAATGTTCTCAGGATCGATATTCCTGCTCCTTTCGGCTCATTAGACCCCGTGAAAGGCTCCGAATCCGGTTCTTCGAGCGTCTTCCCGCTGCTTTACAGTTATCTCTTTGTCCCTGATGAAGACGGGCAACTTGAACCGGATCTGGCGATTCGATGGGACTATGATGCCGCCAGCTTCACCTGGACCATATATCTTAGAGACAACGCTCTGTTCCATGACGGCCGTCGCCTTACAACCAGGGATGTCGATTATTCGCTGGGGTACAGCCTTGAAATCTGGCGGCCCTCAGTATTTGGCTTGATCGATCGGATTACTCTCCTCACGGATACCTCTCTGCTTATCAGGCTGAAGAGAAACGATCCGGATTTCCCTATGAAGATATGGGATATGGAAATTATTCCCCATCCCGGAAGGGATCCTTCCCGACTTCTCTGATCATCCGATTGGGTCCGGGCCGTTTCGTTTCAAATATCGAAGAGGAGAGAAAGAAGTTGGCCTCGCAGCCTACGAAAGCTACTATGGCGGCAGGCCGTCCCTGGATGAGGTTGTTTTTGTGTTACGAGCCGGATGGAGAAAAATCCTGGGCCAGACTCCTTTCGGGAAAAACAGATATCGGTGTACGACTCTCGCCCAAAGACTACCATATGTTAAAGCAATACCATGACAGATTTTGTTTCAACGAGGTAGTCTCGGAGTACTATTCGATTCTCCTGTTCAACACCACCGATCCCCTCTTTACCGAACCGGATGTGCGTCTGGCGCTGGCCTATGCGGTGGATAAACAGGCCCTCATTGACAGCATCTTCCATGGTGCGGGGATGGCGGCAACTGGACCTTTCGGAGTGAACTCCCCTTACCACAAACCGGAATTGAAGCCTGTTCCCTACAATCCAGGCAGAGCACTGGAACTGCTCAAGCAGGCAGGCTGGATGTACGACTCGCAGGATCAGTTCCTCCATCGGCAAGGGAAACGCTTTGAATTCAGCATCCTAATCACTGAGGGACACCTGATCGACAAACTGGTCGCGGAATGCTTACAGCTTTTCCTGAATGATGTCGGTATAAAAACGTATCTGAACTCATTGGCGCAAAATGAGCTTTTGCATAGATATGATCATAATAAGGAATTCCAGGCCGTGCTCACACAATTGTGGGCTTCTTCAAAAGCTCCTGAAATCGTGGTGCAGGTATGGGCTGGCGTCGATGGGCAAAAAACAGGAGTGGGTTTGTTCGATCACCCGCAGATCGCTGCAGTGCTGCATGGAATCGCTCAGGCTAAAGACTCCGACAAACGTAAAAGCCTCTATCAGGAAGTGGATTCCTTGGTTGCTTCGCTCCATCCGGGGGTGTTTCTCGTTCATGAGGTCAAATTTGATGTAATGTCAAAACGGTTCCGCTTGCCACATCGTTTCTCATTTGATCATTCTGGAACACACCGTTTGTGGCAGGCTTCACTCGGCTCCCGTTGACCACTTCCTGCGGATGCCAGTTTTCCCCTTCGATAGAGTTCGAAATCGCAACCGCTGTCAATGAACTGCGAAGCAGCGGTTCATAGATTGCCTGTTCCATGCGTATCCCCCCAATGCACGTCCACACCTTGAATTACTCATCAAACCTCTCGTCATTCCGTGAGAATTAGGTGACGCAGGTCGATCGTCGTTGAAAATCTCTTGGCGATCGGTTGTATCATATTTGAATCATTATATAAATTTTTTTCAATCAAAGTGACCTGAATACCACCTTCCCAGCGATCTGTAGATTAAATGCTGGTGTCACAAAAGGCGGGTATATGCAAGGAAAGGAGGTGATACCATGACACTGTTCGTGATTGAAAAAGGTACTTATGACATCGACGCCGCGGCGTTTTATTGCTGCCAGCTCGGCCCGTTCTCCGTGGGCTAACCTCTAACCCCAATCCCCCGGGCAACCTGATTTGCCCGGGGGATTGGCCCCCGTGGACCCGTTTCATGAGCATGCGTCTCTTCACGACAGGGTCCGCCCACAAGGGCATTCGGTGCTTGTGGGGCGATCCACCTGTGTGAGTAGCCCATTCGCTATCATTGTCACTGTTTCAACCCAGCCCCCATCAAACCGCTTCCCTTGCCATGGGCACATTTTTCGATGAAAGCGCGGTTAGTACCTGCTGCCTTATGTGCTCATCGAGGATAAGCCAAATGGCCTCTTCCTGGCAGTCAACACCGTTGAAATTTTCTCCACTTGCCAGGGCATTCAGGCGGCACCCTCCCCAGCACCGGGGCAAGAGGGCGCAGGCGGTGAGGCATTTTGCCGGAAATCGCCTTGGCAGCAACTGGGATTCGGCAGCAGGCAATGAATGGGGCCACTCCCCAGTCACTGCTGCCCGGCCTCTTGACATCAGTATCGATGGCGAGACCGGGAACCGGTCGGGAGTGGAAGAAATGGACAGGACTCCGATGGTGGTTGATCGGAATGGAGGAAGCTGTTAAGTAATTACCTCAAAATCGTCAAAATGCGTTTGACCGTCATTCCGGCGAAAGCCGGAATCCAGGTTTTCCGCGGGATTCTGGATCCCTGCTTCCGCCGGGTTGACAGAGTAAGCCAGTTTTGAGAGCTCATCCAGTGAGAGCTTTTTTGACACGCTCTAAATGGTGGGAACTTGTTTGCGAGGTTCTCGCTGATCAGGCTGATCAACATGAAGGGAAGGGTAAATCGGCGCCATGCAGTCTCATGTCGATGATGAAAATCACCCGGAATTGTTTGCTTTCCTGTGGGAGAAGACAAAAGATTTCACGTTCTCCGAAGGCAAAGGTGAGTCGAAGAATGTCTCCGGAGAGGAGTTCAAAAAATTTCGGCTGGTCGCCCTGGTCAACTTTGTTCTGGCCAGGGGAAGGTGGGAATTCCGGCGGATGCCGGATGCCTTCCGCGCGGTCCATACGGAGGCGGATGGGGCGCAGGAGGCCTTTATGATCCTCCGCTCCTGATGATTCGACGAGATCGGAAGGACATTGTGGTCCTGTACGAAAACAGGGAGGTTTTGCAGCCACTGCACATTACACCGGTATTCTCCGAGGATGATGTCGGGATTAACCAGCTCTTCCTCTTTTACTCTGCCGGTCCGCTGGCGATCAGTGAGAACGAGGTGGAAATCGGACCGGACCGCTTTGCGGAAATCATCCGTCAAGCGGAAGAAAGCAACGCCCAGGTTGCGACCTTCACGGTTGAAGTCAGGAGGAAGGGCTGATACTTGTGGAATTGCTGTCATCACGGGGCCCAAGCCAGTCATTAAGCCTTTGGGAAGGGTGCAACCGGTGTAAGAACTCTCCTACGGGCAGGCACCAGATCCCCCCAATTTTCAGTCGCTCATCCCCGCGATAGAGAAGGCATGGGCAGCATTCCGGATAGTCTGAGACGAAGGCCTTGAGCGGCCGCAAGTCCTGCGGCCGCACGCGGGCGGTATTCTTTACCTCGATGGCCCAGAAACCCGCTTCACCGTAGACGATGAAGTCCACTTCGACCCCGGAACGAGTGCGCCAGTAGAAAAGACCGGCCTGATGGGCCGAGTAGGCGATCCAGGCACGCAAGTGCTGTGCTACCAGACCTTCCAGCGCAGCGTTCGCGATTTCCTCGGGGCGATCCAGGGGCCCCCGCGGCCGGATTGAGCCAAAAACGCCGGCGTCAAAGAGATAAAATTTGGGGTGGGCAGCTGTTTCACGATTTGCGCGACGCGAGAACACCGGCACACGAAAGGCGAGCAGGAGATCTTCAAGGACTTCGACGTAAGTTGCCACGGTCTTGCGCTCGATATGACATTCTCGAGCAACATTGCTGATGTTCAAAACGGCGGCATGGGAAAAACTGATTGCTTCGAGGAATCGGGCGAAATTGGGCACGTTCCTGGCCCATCCCTCGACCTGGACTTCTTGTTCGAGATAGAGAGAAGCGTAGGCCTTGAGAACGTCATCGGGGTAAGGAGAAGCGACCGCAAGAGGCAAGAGTCCCTGGCGCAGCGCCCGGGCCACATGAAAATCCCCCAATTCCCCAGCCATGAAGGGGTGGAGAGTGCACAAGAGCGCCCGTCCGGCGAGCAAATCGACGCCGCCACGCCGCAGCTTGCGAGCACTCGAACCGGTGAGGACAAAACGCGGGAAAACGGGCTTTGACATCAGGTCGTGCACCACGTTGAGGAGCTCGGGCACCCGCTGCACTTCATCGACGACGACGGTATGGCGGTCGGGAGATCCGAGAACCAGTTCCCTCAGGTGCTCGGGGTGAGCGCTCAGTTCGCGGTGCACCTCGGGCCTGACAGGTCCACGAAGAGCGCATCCGGCAGTTCATGACGCAGCCAGGTCGACTTTCCCGTACCACGAGGGCCGAAAAGGAAGAAACTCTGCGAAGGGACCCGGAAAAATCGAGGTATTATTTCCATTTTGCGCCTCAAAGTGGAAGTTTCGATTCCCAAAATACTTCTTTCCGTCCTCCGGGTCAAGCCGGACATGCCGATACGCCGATGGGAGCTGGCTATCAGCATTGAATTTTTGTAGGCAGCAGGTTATGGAGCGCACACTGCTCTGATTCGCAAGGGCCAGGTCTGCAAAAGGTTATGGTAAACTTAGTTTGAGTTGATGTGAGCTTCTTTCTTGAAAGTTGCCAGACCTATGCCGAGGATTTTGGGACTGCACCAGGCGGTCAAAGAGTTCAGAAAGAGCAGACTGCTCGCTCGAGTTCTTCGCTTTCTCCTGCCCCTGCTGGTCTTTGCCATCGCTGTGACCGGTCTTGTCCTCTCCTGGACCAGCTACCTGAGCTTCAGAGAAACGGTCCGACAGGATTACACCAATATCATCAAGAGCTCGGCAGGCGAAATCCGGGCGTTCCTGGGCGATGCCAGAAACGGGTTGGAGAGCCTCGCCTGGGTGCTGGCGGCGACAAAGGTGGACCGGTGGCAGCAGGAGATGGCGCTGACGGCATTCCATCATATTGCCGCCGAGTTCGTCTGGCTTTCCCTCGTCTCGCCGGATGGAGAAGACCCGGTAGCAGTGGGTCAACGCCTGAGTGAAACGGCGCCGGATCAGCTCGAAGTTTACCGTGAAGCGTTGGCCGGGCGAATGGCCGCCTCGGGAGTCAATGGTCACCAAGGAGCACATCCCCTACCTCTTTATCGCCGCGCCGGTATTTCGACTGGGCCAGGTGAGCCAGGTGCTGCTGGCGGAACTGAACCTCAAGGCGATCTGGGATGTCCTGGAAGGCATCCAGATCGGCGAAAGCGGCATGGTCTACTATTCTGGATGCCACGGGAAAGCTCATCGGCCACCGGGAAATCGACCGCGTTATCAAGGAACTTCCGGGAGTGCCGCCCGGCGTCCTGGAGAAGCTCCGTGAGTCTCCGGACGCCCCGGTTGCGTGGTCGGAAAAGCGTGATGACGGAACCTACTACTGCCTGGGCGGCAGCATTCCAGGCTCCGATTGGTTCATTGTGCTCAGCCAGAGAGAGCGCGAGATCTATGCGTATCTCTATCAGAATTTCTGGTTGGCGCTGGCGATCACCCTTTTCGTCTGCCTGGCGGCGGTGGCCCTGACCTGGTCTCGAGTCAGGCATTTTCTCCTGCCGGTGCGGGACCCTGCACCACCAGGTTGAGAAGTATGGCCGGGGCGAGCTCGATCAGCGAATTGACATTGCGTCCGAGGATGAAATCGGGGAACTGGGGACGGCTTTTAACGAAATGGCCGATTCCCTGAAGCAGTTCATCGAGCGGGAGGTGGAGACGCGCACGGGAGCTCGTTCATGCGAGAAACCTGGCGACCCTTGGGGCCACCTCGAGCAAGGTCACGCATGAGGTGGGGAACCTTCTCAACAACATGGGCCTCACCCTGAATGTGTTGAAAAAGGAAACGCTCAGTCCCGCCAGCGAAAGGGCCATCGCCATCATGGAAAAGGATGCCGCGCGGGTCAGGACCTTTATCCAGAATTTCCTGCAGTTTGCCAAGAAACCGGAGCTCAAGCTGCAGCGGGCGTCACTGGAGGGGACGCTCCGGGAGCTCCTCTATGTGTTCGAGGCCCAGGCCGAAAGCAAAGGGATTGCGATTCACCTCGACTGGCCGCCCGAGCTCCCTCCAGTCACCATCGATCAGCGCCTCATGCACCAGGTGTTCACCAATCTCGTGAAAAACAGTCTCGAAGCCGTGGGCGCCGGGGGCCGCATTGAAATCACCGGGAAGGTCACCGGGGATGCGCTTCAGGTGACCATCGCCGACACCGGGCCGGGGATCAGCCCCGACATCAGGGAGAAGATTTTCGACCCCTTCTTCACCACCAAGGGAAAACAAGGCACCGGCCTCGGCCTCGCCATCTGCAAAACCATCATCGAGGCCCACCGGGGGACCATCGCCTGCGAGAGCGAACCGGGGAAGGGGACGGTATTCATCATGAAGCTGCCAGCAAGATAGCTGTTGCTCAGGGGATCTGTCCCGGTAGGTGCATCAGGATAGGAACGACTGCGCAAGTTCGGGTCGGGGACTAACACAGTGCGCAACTGGTCGGCCGGAACCTCAGCTTCTCATCTCTGCATTGCTTTGCGGATGCCATTGATCTCCGCGAAAAGATGTGCGACATGCTGTTCAACGATGTTCCAGATTTCGTCCATGTCCACACGATCGGTCTGCGTGAATCAAAATATCTCGAAACCCGGCCATCCTCCGCCATGGAATTTGGGGGTAGAGGACGATGAACTCGGGGAGGCGTTTGGCTGCCTCGCCAATCACCTCAAAATTGCGGATAACCGCATCCTGGGTCTTGGGGTCGGCCAAGAAAGCTTCACGTCCGCCACGAGTGTAATCCAGGATTTTCTCCAAAGACTGATGAATGTGGATAATGTAAAGTAGGGGGTCTTTCACAGTGGAACCGCCTCCTGTCGAACGCGGTCGCGGATATGTTGGTGCAGGGCCTTCTCATTCACTACGTCCACCGTGCAGCCAAGGACATCCTCGAGATCCTGAAGGAGGCTGACATGGTCCATAAGACTGCGTCCTGGATCGATCTCCACCAGAAAATCCACATCACTCCCAGGACCGGCTTCTCCCCGCGCAACCGACCCGAACAGGCGCACATTGCGCGCCCCATATTTCGCTGCCAGTCGCAGAATTTCTTCCCGCTTGGTCTTCAAAATCTCCGCGATTGTCATTCGGCTGTTGATCCTTGAGCTGCAATGGTTCCAGGAATACCTTCCGCCACTGCCATTTATCTTATCATATCATTGCTGAAGACATTGATCGAAAAATGAATCCATTCATGAAGGAGGGAATCAAATTCTGGGTTGAAAGCCCATTGGGGATACTCTTCATGTGACCATCACCTGCGAGAGCGAAGCGGGGAAGGGCACAGCGTTTGTCGTGAAGCTTCCGGTAAAATAGTGCCTGGACCTCGGGACGATTCGCTCTAGGCACATCATGTACGAACCAGCTCTGCACCGTGGCTTCCTGAGCCTCAGCACGGAGGTCGCATGTCGTATACGTCCTGGACCTGTTACAGTTCCGAGAGTTTCCGTTCCATGGTCTTCATCCCGCTGATGGCGGTCTCCCAGTCCATTGCATCGGATTCCACATCCCAGGAAAACCCTTTCTCCCTAACCATGCGACGGGCCACAAACTGGTCGAATGACATACCGTACTTGCTCACCATCAGGTGTTCTACGTGGCGGTAACGGGCCATTCGTCGCAAATATTCCGATTTAAGGAGCAGCCGGATCTTCTCATCGAGAGTGACGCCTTCCAGGAATGGCTCTTCCAGCATTTTCTTTGTGCTCTTGTGAAACTCGACACCCAGCATTGTCTCTGCTCCCTGGTTGGTTCTTGGCCTCATAACTGAGAAATCGTTCCGGGATATGGCCGTTGCACCCTCAACCCGTTTTTCATAATGATTTAAGGATAGCACACAACGTCAAGAATGTCTTCTCCTACCTTTCGGTGGTCGTGCTCATCTGTTCTGGTCAGCTGAGTTAAGTGCTTAAGCAATTTGAAAAATTAGATTGTGGAATCTTAGGAAGAAAGAAGGCAGAGCCCCCCTGCATGACCCCGCCCTCTAAGTTGCTGATATTCGATAAGAGATGCTAATTCAACTTGGGCACAATACGCTGCCCATCGCGATCAGTGTGTCACCATGGGTTGAATAACCAGCCTTATCCCGTTGTTTGTTTCGTCGATCTCTGTAGACTTCTCGGGTTTCTCTGAGTCAATGAAGATCAAAATATATTTCCCGTAAATCGAATCATGGAACTTCACATCAACTTGGGGAGCAATACTTGCTCCTGCCTTCAATCCATTTTTGGCTCTGATCACCTTGAATACAGGGTCCAATGGCGTTGTGCCATCATCGGACAGATGGAAAGGAAACATCGAAAGGTTTCGCCGGCAAGTCTCCACTATTGGAGACCCGCAACTTAATTTTCACTTTGTGGTTCACTTCGTCAAAGTTAAACAGCTCGATCTTCCCTGTCAGGTCCGGCGCCGTAGAACGACTCTTATGGGAATATCCTTGAGGTGGTTTTACCACCATCGTTGTCAACCACCGTGACTTTCGCTATGAATGTGCCCTCTCCCTGTAAGTGTGCGACGTGGTGCCCGCTGTCGTGGTAGCGGTCCTGATTATCTCCAAAATCCCATCGGTATTCCGCTATCGTCCCGTCCTGATCTTTGGCAACGCACTAAAGTTACAGCCAAGGGTGGTGCGCCAGATTTTGGAACTGCTTTGAAGGACTTGATGACGGGGGGCTTGTTTGGTTTTTTGAAAGAGATATTATCAACTTCGAACCCGTCGTCAATATCGGAAAAGCGCACCCATGCTATTCCAGGCATATTGAATTGGAGGGTTAAAGTAGA
This sequence comes from uncultured delta proteobacterium, assembly GCA_963808625.1. Lineage (GTDB taxonomy): Bacteria > Desulfobacterota > Syntrophobacteria > Syntrophobacterales > Syntrophobacteraceae > JADGQM01. The sequence goes on along the minus strand of CAWEHK010000054.1, from coordinate 34,526 downwards.
AGAATCCGGCGTGGTGGGACCGGCCAGCCAATCAGGTTTCCATTGATATCGAAAGCTTCAAAAAGACCAATGGTCGATCCAACCTCTGTATCGGCAAACAAAGCACTGATGAAATCGGTAGTCGTCGGTATGTTTGTTCCCGGTACTACAAAGACCATGTCAATTGTACGCCCTCCTGTATCAACATTTGGGCTTAAGCCCATCACGTTCGGCAGTGTACCTCCACCGGCCTGGAATTTCTGGACCCACCAATCCGGTTCTACGGCTGCGACACTGTAAATTGGAATATCTCGGCTGAAGACGACGCCGAGAGACATATAGGAATCAGCTGGCACAAATCTAAGACCGCCAACAGGAAGTTCGTCGAAGCTAATAGTAAGTGTACTATCTGCTTTGGCGGACGAGTTCCACCCGAAGATAACGGCAACAAAGACTAAGACTAAAATGATACTTCTTCTCATGACTAACTCCTTTTCGACAAGGTGTGCCTCGTTTAGAACGATGCCCAATTATTCTCAGGCCGCCCTCACCCGCAAGCGACACCGGTAGGTGATGATTGATTCCATTAGTATTCTTGCCCTCTGTGATACTAATCCTGAGTTTCTTGTTTTCTTGACAAGATTTTCTTTGGAACCTATTGGTGTCGTTGAAATTCCGACCCAATTTTGGTTGCGGCTATGCCGCGCTGTGGACGGCGTGTGACCGTCACATCCCCAGAGATTCTTCCCATACAGTCTCATGACTTGTGCCCAAAGTTCATTCTATTGATGTTAATGACTGGACAGTGGTAAGTTCTCGTAAGTTGCTGAAATTGTTAGGTCCATGGAATGACATCTCAAATTGTCCAAATGAGGAATTTCAAGCACTTAGCAGATGAGACCTTAGGATTTCTGGAGAACTTACCACTGTCTAGTTAATGACAAAAATGCTCGACAGCATCCCCCCTTTCCGTCGTCATTCCGAAAGAGTCGCAGCCACCATCGGTTCCACTCACACTCATACCCCTTACCATTTAAGGATAGTTTTCATTTGTGCAGATTAGCTGCAAACTCACGGATTAAAGGAGAACTCGTCATCTCACGGAATGATTTTTGAAATACATCCTGCAGTGCTTTCTCAGTTTGTTCGTAAGCCGCATCCTTAAACATGGGATGGCGCATGGGGCCTTTCCCGTCTCCAGAAATTGTTGTCACCCAGATCGGCAGGCCATTGGGGTCGTTGAGCGACCAATTGAATAGGATCGAAGTAGTCTGAAGTGAGCCAAGTGTCGCCGGCCGGTCGCGTTCGAGGGCCACGAAGCTTGGTATGAGCAAAGCATCGGCATTGGTCGTGCGGGAGGCAGCCGTATCTTTCGTGACTATGACATCAGTGAACACAGAACGGGCGACGGCCTCCGAATTCATGCACAGTGGGGTTCCAATGGGCAAAATAAAGGTGTCACTCATTCCCCGTTTTTCCCACGTCGCGTTGCAGAGGGCGTCAGTGAGGCGAAGCTCGACGGTCATATTAACCTTGTCGGCTGCGGGAAACACAACGGGTTGCTTGGGTACATCATAAATATGAGTACAACCCATGGCAAGAAAGCCTATAGCCACCATCATGAGTGAAATATTCCATACTTTTGGTTGGACTGTCATGATCAGCTCCTTTTCCAATCAAAGACGTTGGTAGACGTAAGTGAGTTTCTATTTTTCAGGTCTACAGCCTAAATCTCGAACCGCCATTGTGAAGGGCTGTCTGCCATCGTGGAGAGTTGAAAATACACGAACCAGGATTTGGATTCTCCAGGCAAGATCGTTGTCTGCTGGAACTCTTTCACTGTTATTCAGTTTCTCTACTCGCGCCACTTTTGGCACCACGCCTGAAGAGATCGACGAATCCCATACTCTCCCCCTACGACGCCCCCCGAGACACGCGTTGAGGCGGCGCACGCGTGAGCATGGGAGATGCTTTGGAAGTCATTCCCGTGTCAAAGCGAGAGCCGACCACTACGCATGATTTTCATTTGTGCAGAGTGGCTGCAAACTCACGGATCGAGGGAGCACTCGTCATCTCACGGTATGATTTTCGGAATACATCCTGAAGCACCTTCTCGGTCTGCTCGTATGCCGCATCCGTAGAGCCGAGATTGTGCATTGGGCCTTTCCCGTCTCCGGAAATCGACGTCACCCAGATCGGCAGGCCATTGGGGTCGTTGAGTGACCAATTGAACAAAATGGAGGTGGTCTGATCTGTAAAACCCGTAACTGGCCGATCGCGTTCGATTGCGGCGAGGCTTGGTGTGAGGACGGCATCAGCACCGGTCGTGCCGGAGGTAGTAGCATCTTTAGTGACGATTACATCGGTGAAGACGGAACGGGCGACTGCCTCGGAGTTCATGCATAACGGCCCTCCAATTGGCAAAATAAAAGTATCACCCAAATGGTGTTTTACCCATGTCGCGTTGCAGAGTGCGTCAGTAAGGCGAAGCTCAACGATCATATTTACCTTGTCGGCTGCGGGAAACACGACGGGTTGCTTGGGTACGTCATAAATAGTAGTACAACCCATAGCAAGAAGGCCAATGGCCACCATCATCAATGAAATATTCCATACCTTCGGTCGGGCTGTCATTATTACCTCCTCTTCCAATCAAAATCGTAGATAAACGGAAGCGAACTTTTATTCTTCACGTCTATAGCCTGAATTTGAAACCGCCATTGTGCAGGACTGTCTGCCGGTTTGGGCAGTTGGAAATAGACGAAACCGGACTTGGAGTCCCCAGGCGAGATCGTTGTCTGCTGGAACTCTTTCATGGCAAAATTCCTTCTCACTTCCGCGTCGCTGGAGACCTTTCCAGTCATTCCAACGGCCACAAACCCAAGGACCGGAAATATGAGGAGACCCGCACCAGCAAGAGCTCCAGCTGTTTTCTCGGAAGTCGTGGAGCCGACGGTTTCAGGATTGCTCGACCGGTCAAAACGCTGAGCACTCTGGTTTACCAGCTTGATCTCCTCCTTTCGAATGACAAAGTGCAGCTCCGGGTTTCGATTCTCGACCACGATGACAACGGGAAGGATGTCGTCCGCTAACAGGTTCGTCCCAAAATACTGCTCAACCTCGCTCTCTTGCGTCATCGGATGAATCGCCACCGTCAAGTCATTTTGGGTCTCCTTGTGGGGATACTGTTGCGCAGACCGAGGCGAATAATCAGGCAGCCTTTGAGCGGTGCATCCTGCGAGGAAAGCAACCAAATTAACCATTGCAACACATACGCGAAAGCATCTCATACCACTATCTCCTTTTGGGTTATGGGGAAGGGAAGCCTTGACCTGGAATGGACAAGGCCGGTTTGACCATAAAGGCAATAGTTGTGCCAAGACAAAGTGCCAACCTTTGGATTGATGAGTGGGTTGATATTCTTATTAAATCTCTGTTGCTTGGGAAAAGGGGCTTCTTGCGACTGCAACAAAACGTTACAGCAATCCAGAAATGGCTGAGTTTGAGTGAGACGAATTTACTCAGTGTTGAGTGTTGAGTGCCGGAGGTTTCGTGATGCTATTGAAAATAAATCTAAATCCATGATAACAGTAAAAACGGGGGTTGTTTCCGGTCATTCCCCTCTGAAAGATATCCCGGCTTGCGCAATGATTCAAAGCTTACGGCGTCAGGCCATTATGGTTGGGTTGTTTGCTCATGCTGCAAGACACATCCAAGGTTTGACGAGGGCACATTGAAGCTTATCGACAGGGCTTATCGCACGGAAGAAGACGGCCTGTCCCGGCTGGTGATAGAGGACCGGGAGCTCCTGGAATGGTCTCTTGAAAACGGCATCAATCCCCGAGCTGCACAGATCGACGCCTTGGAGGCCGGCATTGTCCCCTTACGGTATGTAAAGAATTTCGATGCCTTAACCCTCGCCGAGCAAACCCGCATTTGCCGAAGCAGCGTCCTGATCTGCGGCTGCGGCGGCCTGGGTGGGGTCCTGGTCAATCTGCTGGCCCGGGTCGGCGTCGGGCTGCTGCGGCTGGTGGATGGCGATGCCTTCGCTCCCTCAAATTTGAACCGGCAGTGGCTCTGTGATACCCGGCACCTCTCACAGCCGAAAGCCCGCGTCGCCGAGGAGCAGGTCCGTGCCATCAATCCTTTGCTCGAGGTTGAGGCCTTCCCCGAAATCCTCGTCGAGAGCAACGCTGACGACTTGCTCCGCGGAATGGATTTGGTCCTGGACGCCCTGGATAATCTCCCCACACGATTTCTGCTCGCAGCAGTTTCCCGCCGTCTTGAAATTCCCTTCATTCATGCCGCCGCCACCGGCTGGTGGGGGCAGATCAGCACCTTCATGCCGGGGTCACGTCACGACTTGTCAGCCATTTACGGCACGAGAAAGTCTCGCGATCCAACCGAAATCGCCATGGGTGTGCTGGGGCCGGCGCCTTCGGTCATCGCGAGTCTCCAGGCCTTTGAGGCCATTCGCCTGCTGGCAGGAAGGAACCCTGCGTATGCCGAGCGCCTCCTCTTTTTCGATGGGGAGAGCGGGGTGATGGAACTCATGCCGCTTTGAGGGAAGAAAATTCTCACCGCAGAGACGCAGAGAGCGCAGAGAAAGAGCTTCAGGAGGAAGTCTCTGTGTCCTCTGCGTCGTCTGCGTCTCTGCGGTGAAAGATAATATTTTCAGTATCCATCCCAAGGAGGGACCTATGAAAGTCGACTGGCAAATCGCCCCTGTCTCAGATTGGCAGGCTGATGCCGTGCTCTTTTTCAGCTTTGAGGAGTCCCCCGAACTCCTCCCCGGTTTTAAACGTTGGCTGGAACAAAGCGGCGGATGGCTTTCCGGCTCCCTCGCATTCAACGATTTCCGCAGCAAATTCCAGGACGTTACAGTGCACTACGGACCAGCCGACGCCAGGATCTCCAGGGTGGTTCAGGTGGGACTGGGGCCGGCAGAAAAATTCGATATGGACAAACTGCGCGGGGCGGCCGTTGTGGGGCTGAGGAAATGTCGCGAATTGAAGCTCACCACGGCTGCCCTTCCTCTCTCCGCTTTCGACGGGCTGCCCTGTGAGACCGCAACGCCGCTGGAAGAGGTCCTTATTGCCGGAGCGCTCGGGCTGTATCGTTTCGATGCCCTGAAGACGAGAGATGTTGACGCTGTCGCTTACCCTGAAAAACTCGTGCTCCTGGCCGAGGAGGAGCCAGACGATGTGTTGCGCCAGGTCTGTGTCTTTGCCAATGCCGTGGTCTCGGGAGTGATCTTGACTCGCGACCTGGTTACCGCCCCGGCCAACCAGGTGACGCCGGGATTCATCGTGAGCATGGCGCGCACCCTGGCGGAGACTCATGGTTTCCACCTCCGGGTGATCGACACGAATGCCGCCGAGGAAATGGGGATGAGGGCCTTCCTGGCCGTTGCCCAGGGGAGCCGGGAGCCGGCCTATGTGATTGTCCTGGAGCACGTTCCTGCCGGGACGGAGCAGGAGAAGCCGCTGGTCTTTGTGGGGAAGGGAATCACCTTCGATACGGGAGGGATTTCGCTCAAGCCAAGCGCCAAACTGGAGATGATGAAACAGGACATGGCCGGGGCCGCCGCCGTCCTCGGCACCTTCGAAATCCTGGGTGGGGCCAACGTCCAGAGGCACGTCGTCGGCATTCTCCCGTGCACGGAAAACATGCCGGGCGGCAAGGCTTACAAGCCGGGAGATGTCATCAACTCGATGGCCAACCTGACGATCGAAGTCATCAGCACCGACGCCGAAGGGCGCATGATCCTCTGTGACGCCCTGACCTACGCGCTCACCTCCCATCCGGCCGCAATCGTCGATCTCGCCACCCTGACGGGGGCCTGCATCGTGGCCCTTGGCAATCAGGTGGCGGGAGTGATGGGAAACCATGAAGACCTGGTCCGGAAAATTCAGGATATCGGTGCCCAGGTCGGCGAAAAGCTGTGGCCGCTCCCCTTGTGGGACCTTTATTTCGAGAATATTAAAAGCGATATCGCCGACTTCAAGAACGTGGGCGAGCGGTCGGCCGGGACCATTGTCGGCGGGATCTTTCTGAAACAGTTCGTCCCTGACGATGTGCCCTGGGTGCACCTGGACATCGCCGGCACGGCCTGGACGGAAAAAGACCTCCTTGCCGCCCCCAAGGGCGCCACCGGTTTTGGCGTCCGGATCCTGGTCGAGCTTGCCCGCCGCTGGCCGGAGCTGGGAATAGACAAAGCGGGTGTCCAGATTACCAGAGACCTCCTGAGCAATGGACAAAATGACGCAACACGTTAATATGGAAGTACTATGAACACAGAAAACGAACAGACCGAGGACATCGTGACCCTCTACCGTCGCGCCTTCAAGGATTACGGAGCGTCCGCGTTGTGGAGCAGCCGGCCTGTGCCTGATCCGACGTGCGAAGACGCACTCGCCATTACCCGAAGTTTGCGCGTCGAAGGCGACCTGGGAGCGCGGCGTTTGGCCGAGCAGATCGAGAAGGCGTGCCGTGCCGCTGTCTAGACTTCAATCAGACATTCTGCGCTTGCTGGCATCGCACCGCGATCCGGAAAGCTATGTCGCCGGAAGCACACCCTTGAACTGGAATGCCCCACGGTTTTCCGGCGATATTGATTTTTTCCATGATCGAGAGGAACGCGTTGCACGTGCCGCCGAAGAGGATAGCGCAGTCCTGCAGGCACAAGGATTTACCCTGCAATGGCTTCGGCGCGAACTCAACTTCTATTCCGTTCTTATCCGGCGCGGTGACGAGTCAACAAAACTCGAATGGGTCTTCGATAGCGATTTTCGCTTTTTTCCGGTGCAGCGCAGCGAGCTTTTTGGTTACGTGCTGCACCCGATCGACCTTGCCACCAGCAAGATCATGGCGGCAGCCGGACGGCGGGAACCGCGCGACGCAGTCGACCTGGTGATGATCCACGAGCACGTATTGCCTTTGGGCGCCGTCATCTGGGCAGCTGTCGGCAAGTCCTTGGGATTTACGCCCGAAGGCCTTATTAACGAAGTCCGCCGCCTTGCGCGGTACACGGAAGCCGATTTTCGCCGCGTGGCAAGCGACCCGCCCATAGATCCCGCCGTGACCATGACACAGTTTCGGCAGGCTTTGGACGAAGCCGAAGCCTTTGTTATGCGCATGCCGACGGAAAAAATCGGTTTGTTGTTCCTGAAAGACGGTAAGGTGGTGCAGCCCGACCCCGACCACCTGGAGGATTACACAACCCATGCCGGGCAACGACGCGGCCACTGGCCGACGAGCACGGAAATCTCGGTGGCCATGTTCGAGTACTACAAAAAGAATCCGCCAAGCCCTTAAGCGAGGCCCAATAAGGTGCCTTCGAATTTCCGCGGGGAGGAACAGCGATTTCTAGCCATAGGGACTTTTGAAGGGCGTTACGTGACGGTGGTTTGTACGATCCGAAGCGAGGCTATCAGGGTCATTTCCTTTCGGAGAGCGCGCCATGAAGCGAGACAAAAATATCAAGAGCTATACGGCGGCGGAGCTTAAAGTCAAACGTGCGGACAGCCGCACCGATTTGACCAAGGTGGACGCCATGACGGATGAGGAACTCGAACGGCGGATTGCCGAGGATGAAGATGAGCGGGACTTAAAGCCCGACTGGACGCGAGCCAAGCTGGTTTTGTCGGCTCCAAAGCAATCCGTGCACCTGCGGCTTGAGCAGGACGTTATCGACTTTTTTAAAGCGCACGGCAAAGGGCATATTGTGCGAATGCAAGCGGTTCTCAAGGCTTACGTGGCCGCCCACAGGCCGCATGCCAAATGAGAGACGACCGCAAACACCTCACCGCCACCGAGGTTGACAAGCTGATTGCCGCCGCCAAGGGCAGCCGTAACGAGGCCCGCGACCGATGCCTTTTGCTGCTGATGTTCCGGCATGGCTTGCGCGTGTCGGAGGCCTGCGGGCTTTCGTTGTCACAGGTGGACACCGAAAGCCGCGTCCTGCACGTCGCGCGGCTGAAAAAGGGATTGTCCACGACGCACCCGCTAAGGCCCGACGAGATCAAAGTTATCAAGACATGGCTTGTAATCCGTGCGAAAATGAACCCGGAGACGGACGCTTTCTTTGTCAGTGAGCGGCGTGGTCCGTTAAACCGCAAGACCGCATGGCTGGCGGTCCGGAACTATGGTGAAAAGGCCGGGCTTGCCCTGCCCACCCACCCTCACCAGCTCAGGCACGGTTGCGGCTTCGCCCTGGCGGATCAAGGGGCTGACACCCGGCTGATTCAGGACTATCTGGGACACCGCGACATCCGGCATACCGTCATTTACACGGCGACCAATCCGGCCCGATTTGAGAGACTTTGGAGAGAATGAACATGCCACGGGATTCTAGCTTGTGGAAATATTATATGTTGCTTGAGATTCTAGACAGGGGCAGCTGAAAAACCATAAAGCGAGCTCATCGCCAGCCGAGATTGCAGGTCTGCACCAGGTGGATGTCTGCCGGCGAGACAGAATTGGCCGCGGACATTCGCTGATCAATCGGAAGAGCCCCAGTGTCGCCGTGGTGTACTAACCGGTCAATGGCCAAGCGCTTTCTAAATCGAGGAGAATGCTTACACGTGAAAATGAGTCTGGTTTAAGGACTGTGTTCGCTCCAAGGAACACTAGACAATTTGTTGTATTCTGTCTGATGTAGGCCCAGGCCGAAGCCACTTCAAGAAACCACTGGTAATGTTTGGCATTGGATTCTCAATGTGGATCGGCTCAAATGTTATTATCGAAGATGGTAACCTACGTGAAGCAGTAACGGGACTGCTTATCACGGCGGGCGCAAAATAGTTGCTGCAGATGGGAAAGGGGGAAACTCTTTAGATTATACATAAGGACTCTTGTCTGATGCTGAATCCATAGAGGTGGACAAGCTAATCTGTGCGACCAAGGGCAGCCGGAATGAAATTCGGGATCGCTGACTTTTGGTTTTGATGTTCCGGCACTGCTTGCGAATTTCCGAAGCGTGCGGGCTCAAGCGTTCCCAGGTGGACTCCGAAAGCCGCGTGCTGCACATTGTGCGGCTCAAAAAAGGACTCTCCACCACGCACCCACTCCGCGCGGATGAAAATCAAAGTTATCAAGACATGGTTGGCGATCCGTGCGAAAATGAAGCTCCAAACAGATGCTTTTTTTGTAAGCGAGCGCCGCACGCTTCTTAGCCGCAAGAGAGCTTGGGCTGCGATCCGCGATTATGGCGAGCGGGCCGGGCTGCCCCTGCCCGCCCACCCGCACATGCTGCGCCATGCTTGCTGATTTGCCCTGGCCGACCAGGGCGCGGACACGCAGTTGATTCAGGATTACTTGGGGCACAGGAACATTCAGCACACCGTTATTTACACGGCGGCCAATCCGGCCAGGTTCGAGAGGCTTTGGCGGTGATACCTCAATGAGTGATTTAGTAGAGGGAATGGGATGATCCCAGACGATTTTCTAAAAACATTTACTGGCCATTTATCTACATGGATAAAGAATGCAATTCAGGATAAGCAGCTCAGAAAAAGAATTTCTGAGACCGTGCATGAGGCGTTTACAAGCCATTCTGATAAGCTGCTGGTTCTGTGTATGGAAGATGAGTTTGCGCGGGAGATTTTTAAGTTAGCCCAAGGTAAGACGATTGACGTTCAAAAGCTGGTAAGACTTGGAGTTGACGTTTCTGAAAAAAAACAACTTGGGTTGTGCCGTGATGTAATAATAGACGAGCTGAGGGAATCAGCTCTCAAGCTTAATAATTTATTTGAAGATATTGCTCCTGAAGCTGGTAAAAAGCCTGACGCTTTTTCAAATTTCCTTCACTCACTTGAATTGTTGTCTGTGTCTGATACCGGGAAAATCGTGCGAATTATTGAGGAAGAATTAAGGAAGCAATTGGAAATTAGAGATGTGCAGATTGCTTCTTTTCAAGGCCAATTGGAAAGGTTTCAGAGGGAGCCTTCACCCAGAGCTCGTGAATTTGCAAATCAGATACCGGAAAATGCTGATCCGTATACATTGGCATTGAAAGCTATTGTAGAAAAGAAATTTAAGAATGCCAGAGAGCTGTTAGGACAGGCGCAAGAGACTAAAGAAGTTGAGTTGTCAAAAATCTATGAAGCCCGGGGCCAGACTGAAATTTTTGCTGGGCACTATGCTGACGCGACGGGTTGGTATCAGAAATCTTTACTTTTGAGGCCGGATGCTCCTGAGTTGCTATATCAAACCGCTTTAGCATTGTACTGTTCCGGGGAATATAGAGAAGCCGAACCGCTCTATAAGCGTTCCATTTCGATCCTAGAAAAAGCGTTCGGTCCGGAGCATCCGGATGTGGCTGCCATCCTCAACAATCTGGCAGCGCTCTACCTCGCCCAGGGCAGATACGCTGAGGCCGAGCCCCTCTTTAGGCGTTCCCTTGCGATCCGGGAAAAAGCGCTCGGTCTGGAGCACCCGGATGTCGCTACCAGCCTCAACAATCTGGCAGTGCTGTCCCTCGACCAGGGCGAATACACCGAGGCTGAGTCCCTCCTTAAGCGTTGTCTCTCGATTCGGGAAAAAGCGCTCGGTCCTGAGCACCTCGATGTAGCTATCGGTCTCCACAATTTGGCAGGTATCTATCACGCTCAGGGCAAATACACCGAAGCCGGGACCGCTTCTAAGCGTGCCCTCTCCATTCTAGAAGAAGCGCTCGGTCCAGAGCACCCGGATGTGGCTAACGGCCTCAGCAACCTGGCAGTGCTTTACAGCGCCCAGGGCAAATACACCGAAGCCGAGACCGCTTCTAAGCGTGCCCTCTCGATTCGGGAAAAAGCACTCGGTCCGAAGCATCCTGATTTGGCTACCAGCCTAAGCGGCCTGGCAGCGCTCTACCTCGCTCAGGGCAGATACAACGAAGCCATGCCCCTCTCTAGGCGTGCCCTCTCGATCCGGGGAAAAGTTCTCGGTCCAGAGCACCCGGATTTGGCCTACAGCCTCAACAACCTGGCGGCGATCTATCGCGCTCAGGGCAAATACAACGAAGCCGTGCCCCTCTCTAAGCGTGCCGTCTCAATCCGGGAAAAAGCGCTCGGTCCGGAGCATCCGGATGTGGCTCAAGGCCTCGACAACCTGGCAGCGTGCTACTTAGCCCAAGGCAATTATAACGAGGCCGAGTCCCTCTTTAAGCGTTGCCTTGCGATCCGGGAAGAAGCGCTCGGTCCGGAGCATCCGGATGTCGCTACCAGCCTCAACAACTTAGCAGAGCTCTACCGTGCCCAGGGCAGGTATGCTGAGGCCGAGCCTCTCTACAAGCGTTCCCTCTCGATCCGGGAAAAAGCGCTCGGTCCGGAGCATCCTCATGTGGCTAACAGCCTCAACAATCTGGGACTGCTCTACCATGTCCAAGGCAGGTACATCGACGCCGAGCTTCTCTACAAGCGTTCCCTTTTAATCCTAGAAAAAGCGCTCGGTCTGGAACACCCGGATGTGGCTAACGGCCTCAGCAACCTGGCAGAACTCTACAGCAGCCAGGGCAGGTACACCGAGGCCGAGCCCCTCCATAAGCGTTCCTTCGCGGTCCGGGAAAAAGCGCTCGGTCTGGAGCACCCGGATGTGGCTATCAGTATCAACAACTTGGCGATCCTCTACTATCACCAGGGCAGGTACACCGAGGCCGAACCTCTCTACAAGCGTTGCCTTGCGATCAGGGAAAAAGCGTTTGGTCCGAAGCACCCAGATTTGGCTACCAGCCTAAGCAACCTGGCAGCGCTCTACCTCGCTCAGGGCAAATACAACGAAGCCGAGCCCCTCTCTAAGCGTTCCCTTTTAATCCTAGAAAAATTGCTCGGTCCGGAGCACCCAGATTTGGCTACCAGCCTCAACAACCTGGCGGCGAGCTATAGCGCTCAGGGCAAATATATCGACGCCGAGCCTCTCTACAAGCGTTGCCTTGCACTTCGGGAAAAAGCGCTCGGTCTGGAGCACCCGGATGTCGCTACCAGCCTCAACAACTTAGCAGAGCTCTACCGCTCCCAGAGCAGGTACACCGAGGCCGAGCCTCTCTACAAGCGAGCCATTGCGATCTGTGAAAAGGCGGTAGGGCCTGATCATCCCCATTTGGCTGTCAGCTTCAACAACCTAGCGCTAGTTTACGAAGGACAGGGGAAATACGGCGAAGCCGGGTTCCTATATAAGCGGGCCATTTCTATTCTTGAAAAGGCGCTCGGTCCGGAGCACCCCAATTCGGTTGTCTGTCGTAAAAACCTTATTCGCTGCCAAACAAGCAAGAATAAAGAAGTAACAGCGTTATTCCGTGTTTAAAACCTTTTACCAGCCCTCGGGGCCGGTTTCTTATTTGCGCCTGCTCCAGAAAATGAGTGGGTCGGCCATTTGTCTTAAATCAGAATCCGTTCAACCTCGTCGAGCGATACCTGATCGTTGCGGCGATCATAAAGGCCGGTTGTGCGCGCGGATTCATGGTTCGCCATTTGCTGTGCCACCTCCAGCTTGCCGCCGTTCCTGAGATATTCCGTGATCCCCGTAGCGCGAAAGCTGTGACAGCCAATTTTCGTGCGTACTTCAGCCTCCTTGGCACGCCGGCGGATCATGCGATAAACATCCACCTGGTACATGGGGCGTTCGGAGAGCTGCTTTGTGCGGCCGAGCGCCGTCCGGAATAGATAGCCTTTCGCGTCCGTGGCGATCTGCGCCCCCTCGATATAGGCTTGCAGGTATTCGTCAAGGTTGTGGTGGCAGGGCATCTCGTGGCGCTTGCCGCCTTTCTCATGCAGGCGCACCCAGGTACGGCGGCCCTGCACATACACATCCTCGACGCGCATCCTGATAGCAGCCCCGACGCGGGCGAAGGTATAGACCATGATGCCGATAAGCGCGCGATCCCGCAGGCCGACCGTTGATCCGGTGTCGATCACATCGAGCAACGCCCGCGCTTCATCGACTGAGAGCACCGGCGTCTTGCCTTTCTTGACCACATGTTTAGGCCCCCGGACCGAGCTCGCCGGGTTGACCGGCATCACCTGGCCGACGACCAGCCAGTCGAACAGCATCCGGATCGCGGCGAGGCGTAATTTAACCGAGGGCGCCGCTATTTCCTTCTGCAGGCCCTCGACATAAGCCGCGACATGGACCGGCCGCACCTGGCCGAGCGCGGTGATCCCGTGTTCCGTGCACCATGCGGCGAATTCACCAGTCGCGCGTGCGTATGCCTTCCGGGTGTTGGGGTTTCTGATCTGTGCGGTGAAAAACTCTATCGTTCGCTCAGCGGCCCTGGCGTCAGGGGCAAAGAGCGCCGGCAGCGCCCCCTTAATTCCTTTTCCTATTGCCATTAACTCTTGCGTCATGCCGCCCCTCCCTGCCGGTTAGATTAGTGTATGATAACGTCCTTTATCATACATTTTTGAGGGGTCTATTCAGAGGCGAAAAGGGTTTCTCTTTCTCTGTCCTGTTAGGTGAAGACCTTACCTCAGGTTTCGGAGTGCGCTCCGCTATCGCTATGCGCACAAGCCATTAAATTCACCCCGCCTGGATATTTCTGCCAAAATGATGTTAAGGGGTTTAAAACCGGGTAATAGGAAAAGAAAAAACTGGACAGTTGACAAAACTACGGATAATCAGTACTCTATGATAGAATTTGAATGGGATAACAACAAAGCGGCCATGAACTGGAGTGACCACGGCGTCACTTTCCAGCAGGCCGTCAAAGCGTTCAGCGATCACTTTGCCGTTGAATGGATTGACGACCGCAAGAGCTACGGAGAGGAACGCGTTAATTTGGTCGGCATGTGCGACGGTGTAATTCTGCATGTGACCTACACAGAGCGCGGCGAACGGATTCGGATTATCTCGGCACGACGGGCGGAAAAACATGAGCAAGAAAACTACTATCGCGAAAATTCGTTCTGACGGCACGGTTGTTGAAGTGTTGGGCAAAGGCGTGGAGCGCCCGTTTCCCGACACCCTCATGCGCCCAATGACGGAGACAGAAATTGAGAGCGGCTGCGGCGGCTGATCCGGACGCTCGGCCTATGACTGACGAAGAATTGCGCACAGCCCGGCGTGTGCCACGCACGAAAACCTTGCGCCGTGCGCTCAACCTCACACAGCAAGAGTTTGCAGCCCGTTATCACATCCCTCTTGGTACATTGCGCGATTGGGAACAGGGGCGGACGGAACCCGATCAACCGGCCCGGGCTTATCTCACGGTGATTGCCCGCGATCCCGAAGGAGTCCGGCAAGCCCTGCAACCTCAACACGCATAGAGGTTTAATAATAGTGGCAACACCTCGCCTGAACAATCCAGGCCCAGAGTCCTTGCTCGCCCGCGATTTCAGAGGTATCTGTGAGGTCGAAAGGAGCATGGAGAGAATCTCACGAAAGCCAACGGAACCGAACGAGGTCACCATTTGGTCCCCGCTTTCCTCGAAGAGCTGCCACTCCGTGCAGGTCATTCAACCGAGGGGGTTATTCCGAGACGTCACGGCGCCGCGGAAGGAGAACGGAATCACGGGTGCGGATCGGGAGGGTTGGTCTTGCGCTGCTCGCGCGCCGCTTTGAACGCGAGGGCGAGCTTGGCGCCTTCTTCAAGCCACAAGATCTTTTCGCGGAAGGACAGGCGGGCGCCTAACTCCAGCACGTCGCGGCGGGCGCCCCTCCAGGTGCAGGCGTCCCATGCGCCGGACTCTTTTTCAGGCTTATCTCCCATGATCGGCTAACTCCAGCAAAGCATCGATGTCGGCCAAATCCTGAGGCCGCCCCGCCTCCCTCTTCATTGTCAGCAAGGCTTCCAGGCTCACGATCGGCACACCCAAACCTTCGCGCAACTCAAGGCGCTGTGCCCGGGCATATTCCACAGTAAAATCGAAGGGCTCATAAATGAAAATATCGACAGGACTAAGGCGATACTTGCCACTCCACAATTTGAGGACGCGCATCTCCTTTTCCTCCCGCCAACGCTTCCGGTTGGCCGGGTCGGCAAACTGCTCCGGGGTGACAGGCACAGCGGGCTGGAAGCACGCTTCCTCGAGCGCATGCAGCGCCTTGATGATGTTCTCCGGATTGAGTGCAATGACGAGGTTGATATCCATCGTCATTCGGACATACCCGTGAGCGTTGACGGCCAGGCCGCCCACTACGAGATAGGCCACGTCAGCGCGATTCAGCGCATCAAAGACGGCTTCAGCTCCGGACATTTCCACCGAGGGTCACCTCCTTAACCATTACCGGGACATTTGCTATCCCCACATTCACCGCATGTTCCCCCATTTGGGCGTGTATAACCGTAGCACACCGCCCTCCCTTTCTCAAGTCACCTTCGTCCAAGCGGTCGCTAGGCGGCTTGACCCAATCGTTAGCGGATCAAGGTGCGGATCTCCCTTTTTACTGAGTGCATCAGTTGAGAAACTGTTCGTAGTACTTCGTCGTAAATCGCGGGTGCGCCAACTTCCTCGGAATTTTCACGTCGCCCGGGAGCAGCCACTGGGTTTGGATCGGCTGAGGCCTTTCCCCCCAGTGTGTGAATGGCCGGCTTGTTGTACTCCTGCGCGAACCGATGCCATAGCGGGTCGGTCGGGTTCGAGCAGAACGGGTCGAACGAGAACGACACCCCGGGCCCGCTCGAATATACCCCGAAGGGCTTCTTCTCCTTCTCCGGGCGATTGACAAAATAGGTCGCCCACCCCTTGGGCGCGAACCCGGTTGCTGCCTCGAAGGCTTTGGTGAATTGGTATGATTCGACGATAACGCGCGTGAACTGAGTGATGTCGTGTTCGTAGTATTGGAAGTCCAGACGGCGCTCGGTGGCGGAGGGACGCCAGTATTCGTTGACGAAGTCGTGGCGCGAGAAGACGATCCCCTTGGGCTGGGGCACGTCCACACCGTCGAATCCGTGCTGGATCGCCAGGCGTTTGGCGACGCGGTATTCGTCGCAAGCCGGCTGTGACGAGCTGGGAGTGGCAGAGCCGGGACCCGCTTTGTAGCGCTGCTCACAAAAGCTTGCCAGTTGATGCAGAAGCACGATTGACAGGAGCGCGTCGCTCTCCTCGCGCAAGCGCAGCAATCCCGCGGCGAGATCCTCCGGCGAGGCGAAGGCCACGGCCGATACGTCCGACCGGCACAGCGTCGATGGACGCACCTCGACCTGGCACTCGACGACAATGCCGGAAAGGCCAAAGGAGCATTTGAACTCGTAGAACGCCTGCCCGTCGCGGTGGTCAGACAGTGTTTGCAGGACTCCCTGGTCATCGACATAGGTCAAAGCGACAACGTGTGCGGAAAAATAGCCGGGAGCGTCCAGCGACGACTCTTTGGTGTCACCGACAGCGACCGAACCTACGGTTGCTTCTCCGATTTCTGCCTGAAACGGTATCTCCACTCCACGCGCCTGCAGCCACATGTTGAGTTTTTTGAGTCGACACCCGGCTTGCACGCGGACGACGTGACGCCCCATCTCATCATGTTCGAGGCCCAGGATTTCATCAAGCTTGCGTGTACACAACATCGTCCCGCCGTCATTGACGATGGTGGAGGTCACCGAGAGCAGCGAACCGACCGGGTGCACCGGTGTCGGGAAACGCTCCCTGTCACCCGCCACCGCCTGAACGTCAGCGTAGCTTATCGGCTCAACATAGACGGCCGGCGTCGTCGTGCGGCTCAGTCCCCAATTGCTGAAAATATGGCCTTCCTTGTCAAGAAGGCCGTGGAAGGGTTGGGCTTCGTGGATATGGCCCTCTGTGGTTTGACTGATTCATATGCATTGCGCTCATGGCGCAGTACCTCCTTGCCTCAACTGTCGCCAAACCGGGAGTGACCGAAATAGATGACAACGATCCTTCCCGCCGCTCCGGGCTTCTTGAGCAGTGGAGTGAAACGACCCCGATAACGTTTGCAGTCGCCTCAGTTGCTTAGAAACTTTCCAAAAACAACCTGGACTCATTTCAGCGCTTTCTCGAACCACGAAGAACACGAAGAGCACGAAGAGCACGAAGAGCACGAAGAGCAGGAACAAATCACTTCGTGTTGCTTCGTGTTCTTCGTGGTAAAAGAAGGCCTTTTATTTTTGGACGCCTCCTTACTGGTTCAGGGCCAGGCGGCTCCCTTCCAGGCAGACTCTCCGGAGTCACCAGTCCCCTTCTCTGGTTAAAAATAGCACCACCCGTCGCAGGCGCAACCCCGCAACCCGTAGGCGGAAACAAAGCGAATAACCAGAAGTGGTTGCCTGAGCGAGGGGTATGGTTATCCTGAAATAGGTGCGGCTCTGAAACTCATGGGGGTTGATGAAAATGCCTGAGGTGGAATGCGATGCGGTTCAAGCAGACGTTTTCTTGGAAACCATATACGAGGACGTGGGCGGAGGCCGTCGCACGATTTATACTCGTTTAGGCTGAAAACCTTCATTTTGGCAGACTGCGTAATCTACCACAGAGCACACAGAGATCACAGAGAAAGCCAAGGATCTTCTCTGCGGCCTCTGTGCTCTCTGTGGTAGCAAAGTAAACATTGTCAGATCGTGACAGGGGCTGATCTAATCCAGCTCAGTTTCGATCTCACCAAAGACATCCTCGAGGTCATAGAGAAGCCTGTCAGCCTGGGCGAGTTTCCAGTCAGCAAGGTTTTCCTTGATCTTCTTGCCGAGGTCCTGGAGCTTCTCTCGGTGGCGGAGGAGTACCTCCCTGAGCGGCGTTCCCTCAAAGCGATAGAGGAGCTGATCGAGTTGACCGGCTAATTCATAGAGCGAGGGATTGCGCTTTGCCAGGTCCGGATCAAGACGGCTTAGATGGCGCTCCAAGTTGGGGTAAGTCCCTTCCAAATCCTTTGGATAGTAAGGGTGCACGGTAACGGTCAGTTGCATGTATTTGCTCATCTTATATTTCACCCCCGGCATTAGAAAGAATCGTGGACAATTCGCGGCGACCCTGGCCCGCTTTTACTTTCGCAGCAAACGTCTTGAGCTCATCGCCTTCGATGGATTCCTTTTCGAGGAGGATCCTGGCAAGGCGTTCCAGGTTTTCCCGCTGGTCTTTCAAAATCGAGCGCGTGTCCTGATAGGTCTCTTCGATGATCCTGGTAATCTCCTCGTCGATGCCTTCGGCCGTTTGTTCACTGTACTCCCGCGTGCGCGATCCCAATCCCAGGTCCAGGTAGGCCGAGCGCGGTTCGCGGGTGTAGGTAAGAGGGCCGAGGCGATCGCTCATGCCATATTCGGTAACCATGCTGCGCGCGATATCGGTGGCGCGCTGCAGATCATTCATGGCCCCGGTGGAAATGTCACCGAAGACGAGTTCCTCCGAAACCCGCCCGCCAAGGAGCACCTTCAGCCGGTCCAGAAGCTCGTCGCGGGTCATCAGGTAGCGATCTTCGGTGGGCAGTTGCTGCGTGTAACCCAGAGCGGCAATGCCCCTCGGGATGATGGAAATCTTGTTTACCGGATCGGCATGGGGAAGCATCATCGCAACGAGCGCATGGCCGGATTCATGGTAGGCGACGATTTCCTTTTCCTTGGGGTTCATCGCCCGGTTCTTCTTCTCCAGCCCGCCGATGATGCGGTCCACGGCCTCCTGAAAGTCCGCCATCGTCACCGATTCCGCATCTGCGGCGGGCGGCAACGAGGGCGGCTTCATTGACCAGGTTGGCAAGGTCCGCCCCGACGAATCCCGGAGTCAGGCCGGCGATTTTCTTCAACTCCACCTCGGGATCCAGCTTGACGTCCTTGGCATGAATCTTGAGAATCGCCTCCCGACCCCGGATGTCGGGCTTGTCAATGGCCACGTGGCGATCGAAACGCCCCGGCCGAAGCAGCGCCGGGTCCAGTATTTCCGGGCGGTTGGTCGCCGCCATGATGATGACCCCGGACCTGGGGTCAAACCCGTCCATTTCAACCAGGAGCTGGTTCAGGGTCTGCTCCCGTTCATCATGCCCGCCCATCGGGTTGAGCCCCCGGGCCTTTCCCAGGGCATCCAGTTCATCGATGAAAATAATGCACGGGGCCTGCTCCTTGGCCTGGCCAAAAAGGTCGCGAACACGGGCTGCGCCCACGCCAACAAACATCTCCACAAACTCGGATCCGCTGATGCTGAAAAAGGGCACCCCGGCTTCACCGGCAACCGCTTTGGCCAGCAAGGTCTTGCCCGTGCCGGGCGCGCCCACCAGCAGCACCCCTTTGGGAATGCGCCCTCCCAGTTTCTGGAATTTCTCCGGATATTTCAGGAATTGAACGATTTCCTGAAGCTCCGACTTGGCTTCATCGATGCCGGCCACATCGTCGAAAGTGATTCCCATTTCTTTTTCGGCGATAGATCTTGACTCTCGCCTTGCCGACGGAAAGCACTCCCTGGGGCCCGCCGCCCATCCTCTTGATGAGAAAGCTCCAGAAGAAGATGAAAAAGGCAAGCGGCAGCAACCACGAGAGCAACAGGCCCACCCATTTGTTTTCAGCGTAGCCGGAGTACTTTACCCCTTTTTGGTCCAGCAGTTGCACCAGCTCCGGGTCTTCGACGCGAACGGTCACAAAGTGCTGGTTCTGCCCCTTATCATCCTTGAATTCCCCACGGATTCTCTCCGCTTGGACCACCAGGTTTTCGACCTTGCCATCACGCACCCACTGTTTGAATTCGGAATACTGAATCTTTTCTCTCGGTGGCTCGGCCAGATAACTCTGGAGCCAGGTGATCAACAGCAACGCCACGATAAAGTACCAGAACGAAAAATGGACCTTCTTCTGGGAGGGGTCGGGCGATTTCGGGCCGCCTTCTCCTGACGCCCCTCTGAGCTGGTTCATAAATCTTTCTATGGGATTGGGTTCTTCGTCGGGTTTCTTTGCCATAATCTCTCCTTGAATGGATTGACGGCTTAACTCTGCATCCTAAGAGATAAATTATATTACAGCACTGAACCAGTATGCAAGCCGCACGACTTTTGCTTGCCAACTTTTTGCAGGGTGCTAGAATACGCTACTCTGATTTCTTTGCAGCCGGTCCTATCCTGACCTTGTGCAGCCTGTTCGCTTTCTTCAACAAAGGAGCTGATCTGATGAATTCATCATGCAAGGTGCTGATGCTTGCTGCGGCTTTTTTGCTCCTGTCTTTCTTTTCCCCGTCCATGGATGCCGGGCAGCTGTCCCTGAGCGGTCTGCGCTTCCAGAAGTCCAGCCATGGCAGGGACGGAGACGACAATTGTGGAAAATGAGGAAGATGCCGAACCCTTCGCGGAGGCTTCCAGGACGGAATACGCCCCTGATCCGTTGGAACCGCTTAATCGAGTGGCCTTTCAATTCAATGATAAATTCTATTTCTGGCTTCTTAAGCCGGTCTCCCAGATCTATGGCATCTTCATCCCGCCGGGACTAAGAGTCTGCATCCGCAATGGCTTTGATAATCTTCGGTTTCCTTCCAGATTTGTCAATAATGTGCTCCAGGGAAAATTCAAGGCGGCTGGAATTGAAACGGGGCGTTTCCTTATCAATTCCACACTGGGATTTGCCGGCTTTTTGAAATCGCCAGCCGGGACTTCTGCCTGCCACCCCCAGCCGATGAAGATACCGGGCAGACCCTGGGATTTTATGGGCTGAAGCCGGTTTTGTACATCGTTTGGCCGGTTTTGGGGCCATCAACCGTCCGCGACAGCCTTGGCCTGGCCGGAGACACCTTTCTCAACCCCCTCTACTATCTGCCCGAGAACTTTTGACCGGTGTCGCCATCAGGGCCGGAATTATGGTGAATAACACCTCTCTGGAATTGGCGAATATGAAGATTTCAAGAAGGCCGCCCTTGACCCCTACGCATCCATGCGCCAAGCCTATCTGCAATACCGGGAGAATCAAATATTCAGATAGACCGAAGCGGGTTTTGAGCCGAGAGCCAATCTATCATCCCCCTTCGTTTTCGAAATGAGAGCGGATGGCTGCTACAAGACCCGTGATGGTGTATTCCGAGGGCATGACATCCACCTTGAGCCCATGTTCTGTCGGCGGTCTTGGCGGTTATGGGGCCGATGCATGCGACGCAGACGTCTTCAGCAGGGGAAGGATGGCGTCTGCTGCTCAAAAAGGCTGAAAAAGTTGCTGACGGTTGACGATGAGGTGAACGTCAGGCAATCGATTTCCCCGGCCTCGAGTCGTTCCATCATTTCCGTGCTTCGTTCGCGGGGAAGCACCGTGCGATAGGCCGCCACCACGTCCACCTGAGCGCCCCATTGGCGCAGGGTTTCCGGCAGGACATCCCGCGCCACCATAGCTCGCGGCAGTAAGAAGCGTTTTCCTTTGATCTCCTCCACCGACAGTCCGGCGAGAATCGCTTCCGCCCGGTATTCGTCGGGCACGAGGTCCGGACGCAACCCGTATCGTTCGAGGGCTTCCGCCGTCTTGGGACCGATCGCCGCCAGCCGAACGCCGTGCAGATCGCGAACGTCCCGGCTCCGCCACCCGGAGCCGCTCCATGAAGAAGGCTACGCCGTTAACGCTGGTGAAGATCACCCAGTCGTAGGCTGCCAGCGCGTTGATGGCCGCATCGAGGGGTTCCCAGGAGGGCGGGGGTTCGATGTCGATGGTGGGAAATTCGATGCAGCATGCTCCCAGTTCGGTCAGGACCGCCTTGAACTCACTGGCCTGCTCCCGGGCCCGGGTCACCACCACGCGGCGGCCGAAGAGCGGTCGCTGTTCAAACCAGTTGAGCTCGTCCCGCAGTCGCACGACCTCACCCACCACGGTGATGGCGGGAGGCTTGAGCTTCGCCTCCGCCACCCGGTCGGCGATGTCCCGAAGGGTCCCGGTGACCGTTTGCTGTTCCGGGGTGGTCCCCCATCGGATGACCGCGACGGGCGTATCGGAGGCGCGACCGTGCGCAATGAGACTGCTGCAGATTTCGGGAAGATTTTTGACGCCCATGAAGAAAACCAGCGTGCCGACGCCTGTGGCCAGCTTGTCCCAGGCGATTTTGGATTCTGATTCTGCTTTATCGCCCCGCTCGTGGCCGGTGATGAAAGCCATGCTGGCGGCGTAATCCCGGTGTGAAAGCGGAATGCCGGCATAAGCGGGGACCGCGATGGCCGCTGTCACTCCCGGCACGACTTCGAAGGGAATTCCTGCGGCCACCAGGACCTGAGCCTCCTCGCCACCCCGCCCGAAGACGAAGGGGTCTCCCCCCTTGAGGCGCACGACCATGTGTTCTCGACCTTTTTCGACCAGGAGACGGTTGATTTCCTCCTGGCTCATGGTGTGGTCGCCGCCCTTCTTGCCGACATAGATCTGTTCCGCGTAAGGGGGAGCAAATTTCAGAAATTCCTCGTTTGCCAGGTAATCATAGATGACCACTTCGGCATGCTCCAAGAGCTCTTTTCCCCTCAGAGTCAAAAGGCCCGGGTCGCCGGGGCCGGCTCCTACGAGATATACTTTGCCTTTCTTCACCTTCAAGTCCTTCCCGACCGGTAGATCTCTTCCAAAACTTCTCGTGCGCCGGCATCGAGGAGTTCTCGCGCCAGTTCGCGCCCCAGGGGTCCCGCATCGTTCCGGGCTGCCGCACGCGTCGTCCGGTAGATGTGGGTCCCGTCCAGCGAGGCCACGAGACCTGTCAGTTCAACAAGGTCTCCCGACAACCGCGCATGGCCGGCGATGGGCACCTGGCAGCCGCCCTCGAGTTCATGAAGGAAGCTCCTTTCGGCCTGCACCGCGACGGCCGTCTCCGGATCGTGAAGGGGCGCCAGAAGCTCCCGCATTGTGCCATCGTCACTGCGGATTTCGATACCGAGCGCGCCCTGACCAATCGCCGGCACGAATTCGGTCGGGTCCAAATAGACGGTAATCCTCTCGTGCCAGCCCATGCGGTGAATGCCGGCGGCGGCCAGGACGATGGCCTCGAAGCGGCCTTCCTGCAGTTTCCGCAGGCGCGTATCCAAATTGCCGCGAAGATTGTCGATTTCGAGGTCCGGGCGCAGGTTCAGGATTTGGGCCGCCCGGCGCAAACTGCTCGTGCCCACCCTGGCGCCCGAAGGAAGGCTGGAAAGATTGTTCCGTTCGTGGATGATCAGCACATCGCGAGGATCTTCCCGCTGGGGAACCGCCCCGATCTCAAGCCCACGGGGCAAAACGGCGGGAACGTCTTTCATGCTGTGGACGGCAAGATCCACGGAACCGTCAAGCAGCGCGTCTTCGAGTTCCTTGACGAAAAGTCCCTTGCCTCCGACCTTGGCCAAAGGCACATCCAGGATCTTGTCGCCGGTGGTCTTGATGATGTTCAATTCCACCCGGCACTCCGGCCACTCCTGCTCCAGTGCAGCCTTGACATGCTTGCTTTGAGTCAGGGCCAGCAGGCTGCCGCGGGTTCCAATTCGGATATTCTTGTTGGCAAACTGTCCTCTCGGGGTCGGCAAAAATGGGCGAAACGTTGACTTTAATGGCAAGAAGCGCAACTGCTGGACCGGCAGCTGCCACAAGACGAGGCCCCGGAGCCCATTCTGCTGCTGGCAGCCCCCTTGTCGCCACCGCTCTTGAAACCGAAAACCGACAAGACGCGCTGCACTTCGTCAGAGTCGCATTTCGGGCAGTTCACGGCTTCATCACTCCGGAAAACCAGTCTTTCAAATTTCTCACAGCATTTGCAGCATTCGTACTCGTAAATCGGCATTTCGTTTCTCCAGTTAAACCGTATCTATGTTCGCGAAGAAAGATCTTCTCCTCAAACAGTATAATCAAATCCTGTCGATAAAGCATCTCCCAAAGTCAAGGGATTGTTTAAGAACACACCATCATCTTTCGACCACGGACCACACGGAACACACGGAAAATATGAAAGACACCAAAGATCAGGGGTGATTTTTCCGTGTTTTCAGTGCTGTTCCGTGGTTTGAAAAAGTTTCAAAACGCAGATCAAGTCATTTTTGGACGGCACCCAGGGAATCATCTTACCGATCCCGTTCCAACCGGACAAGCTCTCCATCCTCAACCGCTCTGAGGACTCGGGCATCCCCGAGCACCCTCCCAACGAGATTGACCGCGCTTGCCGGACGGATTTCGTCGCCACGACTGGCGGGAGTGGGGCCGAAGAAAATGCAGAACGCCCTGCCGGTCGGCCAATATCCCAGGTCCCCGACGGCTACGACCTCGACGGCCGAATCCTCGAGCTTCTGTTCCACCGGGATGCGAAAGTAGATCTCGTCTCCCCAGGTTTGAGCCGCAGCTTCCAGGGGCAAGGCCGCGTAGATGGCAGCGGCCGTCGGCGAATCATTGAGCTCCGCGGCCAGGGAACAGGTCCCGGCATGAATCAGGATGCGCTTACTCATCTCTTTCCTCCATTACTCAGCACCCAGCACTCATTACCCAGCACCCAGCACTCATTACTCAGCACCCAGCACCCAGCACTCAGCACCCAGCACTCAGCACTCAGCACCCAGCACTCATTACTAAGCACCCAGCACTCATTACTCAGCACCCCGGCATGAATGCACATGGGCTTTCCCATCTATATTCCTTCATCCAACTCCTCCAGGACTGCTGCCATAAGGAGCGGGAACATGATTTCGTGATGGCCGATCAAGTTAATCCCGGAACCGGTGCCAAGGGTGGGGCGTTCGACCACATTGACCTGAGTCCGGTAATGGCGCTGAAAGTCCATATTGATGGTGGTTATCCCTTCCAGGGAAAACCCGAGGTTGCGCGCCACACTGACGGCCTTTAAAAAGACTTCCGGAATGATTACGGCCGACCCGAGATTGAGGAATACGCCCTGCTGGAGGGTGCTGACAAGCCGGCAGAAAAGGCGGAAATCATAGTGGCTCAGCGCCCCTGTGGCAGCACCGTCCATGGCGGCGTGCATATGAATGATGTCCGTGCCCACCGCCACATGGACGGTCACCGGAATCTCGAACCTGGCGGCCATGGCAAGGAGGCTCATGTCGGCATAAGGCGCCCCGTCCTGCAGCAGTTTCTCTCCCACCGCCCGGCCCATGCCCTTATTGCCGCTCCGAAAACCCGAGGCCACGGCGTCATGAATGAATTCCGCCGTCTCGCGGGCCGTGCCGAATTGCCCCTGGTTGAGATGCGCGGCAACGTCTTCCGAGGTCTTTCCCGCCAGGGCCAGTTCGACATCGTGGACCACTCCCGCACCGTTCAGCGCCAGGCCCGACAAAATTCCACGCCCCATGGCGTCAATCAGGATGGGGTTCAGGCCGACCTTGATCGGGTGCGCACCCATGCCCATCAGGATCGTTCGCTTGCCACGAAAAGCGGCGGCAATGGCCGCAACGGCCTCGCGCAATTGCTCCGCAGCAAGCACTCTGGGGAGGTTGTCGAGAAAGCGGGCGAGCGAACTTCCCGATTCCCAGGGTTTCCCAAAATCGTCGAGGGACACCTTGCTCGGGCGGTCCTTCAAACTCGTTGTTCGGAGCCCATGGAAATCCAGCGGCGTCATGGTTTGCACGGGGAGCGCTCATGGTTCGCTCCTCATGGCCCCGAAAAGCATTTCTTCAACCAGCTGGCAAAGGACATGGGCAAAGGTGATGTGGCATTCCTGCACCCTCGCTGTCACCCGGGAGGGGATATGAAGGATGAGATCGCAACAGGCGTCCATTTCGGTCGTTTCGGCGCCGGCCCAGCCCAGGGTGCTGAGGCCGTTTTCCCGGGCCCATTGCAGGGCTTTGAGGACATTGGGGGAACGCCCGCTGGTCGTGATGCCGAGAGCGACGTCGCCGGCCTGCCCGAGAGCCTGGAGCTGTTTCAGAAAGACATCCTCGAACCGGTAATCGTTGCTGATGCTGGTCAAAATGGAGGTGTCCACGGTGAGCGCGATTGCCGGCAGCGGACGGCGCTCGAGCTGAAAGCGGTTGACAAACTCGGCGGCTACATGCTGCGCGTCGGCGGCACTGCCGCCATTGCCAAAAAGGAACAGGCGATGCCCTCGTTGAAAAGCCGCCGCGAGCATCCCGGCCATCTCGAGGACGAGCCCGAATCCCATCCGGCACAAGTGATTCCTTGACCGCGATGCTTTCGCGAAAAGCGGCTTCGGCGACCTTGTAAAGCTGCTCGCGAGAGGCCTTATCCATGCTCTCTCCCTCTCACCGGGGTGATCATCTCCGGGCACGTGCGCACGTCTTCACGGAGCAGCTCCCGAAGTCTGCGCGCGAAAACACCGGGCCGTCCATCCCCGATGCGGTGGCCGTCATAATTGACCACCGGAAGGACGTCGAAACTGGTCCCGAACATCATCATTTCTGCTGCGTTGTAGGCGTCTTCGGGGGTCAAGTCCGTCTCTCCCATTCTCGCGAGGTCACCGGCATCGAGCAGCGATTCCGCCAGTTCCATGGCGCGACTCACCGTTGTTCCCCGCAGAATCCGGTCGAACCTCGGGACGAGAAATTCCCGATTCGAGGTTATGATACCGATGTTTTCCGTGGGCCCTTCGGCCAGGAAACCCTGTTCGTCGATGGAAACGGTGAAGTCCACGCCCGCATCATCGGCTTCTTTTCTCATGAGAACGTTGGGCAGATAGTTGCAGCTCTTGATGTTGGCAAAATAATCGTTCTTGACGGGAATGAGACTGGTTCTGAGGCTCACCCCCTGTTGATATTTTTCCTCAGGCGGGGTCTGCAGGACCATGACGACAATATAGAGCTGGCTTTCAGGACATTCGTAGGGGCTTGCGGAGAAGCCGCCGGGGCCGCGTGACAGGAACATCCTGATGGAGGAATCCGGGAGGTTGGCGGCCCTTACCGTGGCAATGATCGTCGCCACCAGTTGCCGCCGGCTGAGGGAGAAGGAATGGGAAGCCATCCTTGCGGAATACTCCATCCGGTCCAGGTGACGTTCAAGGCCGTACACATTCCACTCGACGCACTTGAAGGCCTCGAAGATGCCATCCCCCCGGTGGACCAGGTGATCGTCGATGGGGACCATCATCAATGCCGGATCGGTGATGATCCCGCCGTACCAACTGGAATACATGGCCCGGTAGTTACTCTGGTAAGGCTCCTGCATCCGCAGGAGACGGTCCACCACTTCATCGAAACTCAAAGTTCGAACGGTTTTTGACATTTCCTCTTGCACCTCTACCACGCCTCTTTTCTCCAGATCTTCAGAAAAACATATTGCCCATGTGGGGCAGGCTTTCCAGCCTGCCTGAACGTTCAGGCAGGCTGGAAAGCCTGCCCCACAAAGACTCTGAACCTGCTACTCTGAATAATCTTATAGCTCAGGTCGTCAAATTCCTGATCTTTTAGTGGGAATCCAGGGCTTTTGTCAGCCGGTTCTCGCCAGAAAACGCGGTCAATGACAAATAATCCAACACTGATATGGGAGGTGTACTTAGCACCAGTGCTCAAAAAGGGCAGGGTGTCGCAAATCTGCGGCATAAGAGTTAAAGAGCTTTTCACTACGAAAAAGCATAAGAATAACCAACAGGATATGAGTGTGCAAGGAGCAGAGGCAAAGAAAGAGCAACGCATGAAGAGTTTGCGAATTCAGTGGTCATGCCCGCGAAGAGCAGGGCAGTCCAGGGTTAGTTGCTGGATTCCGCGCCAAGAGCAGACGAGCAGGGAATAGACAACCGGGGGTAGGGAGTGAGACAATTTATTCTGCTGTGCGTGAGAGCAAGGAGTGAGGAGCGAGGTAGAGGGTGCGGGGCAGA
The DNA here is from genome assembly GCA_963808625.1 of uncultured delta proteobacterium. Taxonomy (GTDB): domain Bacteria; phylum Desulfobacterota; class Syntrophobacteria; order Syntrophobacterales; family Syntrophobacteraceae; genus JADGQM01. Next base: position 6,960 of record CAWEHK010000054.1, on the reverse strand, counting down.
ACATGAATGGTCAGGAGCGGGGAATGCTCAGCTCGGTTGTCTTTGATTTTGACGGTACTCTTGCAGAGCTGCATCTGGACTTTGCTGAAATGAAGCACCAACTTAGGATTCTGGCGCAGGAGTATTTCTCCGATGTTTTGCAAACACCGCAGATGCCGGCGCTCGAATGGCTGGAAACGCTTGCTTTCAGCCTCCATCAAAGGGACGAGGCGGCGGCTTTCGAGTTCGAGGAGAGGGCCGGTCTCCTGATCCGGGAGCTCGAGCTCGAAGCGGCCCGCCGCGGGTCGCTCTTCCCCTTCACCCGCACGCTCCTTCGCGAACTTCGGCAAGCGGAAATCAAGATCGCCATTATTACCAGGAACTGTGAGGAAGCCGTGCGGATCGTTTTCCCGGACCTTGACCGTTACTGTGAAGGATTCCTGGCCCGTGACCATGTTCACCGCGTCAAGCCCGATCCGGACCACCTCCTGCAGGCCCTGGAAAAAATCGGAGCCTCACCCGAGACCGCCCTGATGGTTGGTGATCATCCGCTCGATATGCAAACCGGGCAACGGGCCGGGGTAATGACTGCCGGCGTCGCGAGCGGCAATGCGTCAGAGCCGGACCTGCTGAGTGCCGGCGCCGACCTGACCGCCCGCAGCTGTCAGGAACTGATGCTGTTGCTGAAAACGCGAAAGCTTCTCTGAAAAAGCTTTTAACCACGAAACACACGAAATACACGAAAACAGACTACGAAATAATTCTCTCAATTTGTGCTTTCGGGTAGTGACCGAAGTTCACGACAAATCCAAGCCTTAGACCCGTGGCCTTGAGATAGTTGAAAATCTCAAACACAGCCCCCTGAATAGTATAGGCTCCATCTCGGTAAATTATTTTTTCGGGTGTTTCGTGTGTTTCGTGGTTCATATTGCTTTTCCAAATAACCAAAGAACCAAGTAGGCATAAAAAAAGCCAGGAATTGTTCCCTGGCTTTCTCATTCAACGTCCTGTGGGTACGTGTTAGATCTTGGTCACTCTGACTGCCTGGGGACCTTTGGGTCCAGATTCCACTTCGAACCGTACTCGTTCTCCCTCGCTCAGAGATCTGAAACCGTCAGCAACAATAGCCGAGTGATGGACAAATACGTCACCCTGATCTTTGGTCTCGATGAAACCATAACCCTTCTTGTCATTAAACCATTTAACGCGACCTTCCGGCATTTCTTGGATCCTTTCCTTCTTGCTGTTGTCTACTGCTGCCCGGTTGGGTTACTTTGAGAGCCTCCACGAAATCGTTCTGAGCGACGGCAGGACCGACTTGGCAATTGCCCCAAAATACCAAACCTAACCCCGATGAAGCTTTGTGGCGGATTATAATGCACAAAAAATGTTGCCTGTCAAGAAAATGACGAAGCTCTTCATGCTTTGCCGCCAATCAGGTCCCGGAGGGCCTCTTCCAGGGTAGCAAACCGGAAAGAGTACCCCGCGTCGAGCAACTTTTTCGGTACCACCCGTTGCCCTTCAAGCAGCACGTTGCCGAATTCCCCAAGGGCGGTCCTGAGCAGAAATCCGGGAACCGCAGGCAGAATCAGCGGCCTCCCCAGCACTCGCGCAAGCGTCTCCGTCAATTCCCGGTTGCGCACAGGGTAGGGGGCAGTGGCATTGACCGTGCCCGCAAGCTCCCTGTTTCCCATCAGGAACTCCATGATGCCCAGAATGTCTTCCAGGTGAATCCAGGAAAACCACTGTTTGCCGCTTCCCAGGGGGCTCCCCAGACAGTACCGAAAGGCGGGAATCATCTTGTCGATGGCGCCGCCATTCTTCCCCAGAATGATGCCGAAACGGCACACAACGGTGCGAACCCCAAACGGTTCGGCGCGTTTCGCTTCCGCTTCCCACCGTTTGCCGACTTCAGCCAGAAAATCATCCCCCGCCGGACTGCTTTCATCCAGCGCCCGGTCGTCCATCGAGCTGCCATAGTAGCCGACCGCGGAGGTACTGATCAGGAGGGTCCCTTCCGCAGCCCCCGGCAGCGCATCCACCAGGTTCCGGGTGATCGACACCCGGCTTTCGATGATTTCTCGCCGTGCTTTCCTGGTCCAATAGGTGAATATGGATCGACCCGCAAGGTTGATAATCACGTCATGCTTCGGCACGCTCTCCTGCCACGGCCCCGGCCTGGTGGGATTTCCTTCCACAAAGGAGGCCCCTGGAAGCAGCATCCGGCTCTTTTCCGCGGAGCGGGTGATCACGGTAACCTCGTGCCCAAGCTGGATAAGCCTGCGCGTCAGATTGCTGCCGACAAACCCGGTGCCGCCCGTGATGAAAACCTTCATGTTGCACTCCCTTCATGTTATGCAGACGAAAGCAGCCCGGCCGCCAGTTCGGAGACGCGATAGCAATGCCGCGTTCCCTGCTCATAGATGATCGTTTCCGTTTGGTCTTCAACAGTGACCAAGGGTCTCGGGCGGGAAGGCGGCGTCAAGGAATCCCAGGGCCCATGCCGCCAATCCCCGTTGCCTGGGGTCTTGGGACTGCAAGTATCGGGAAATGTGGCAGAGGGATTCTCTGAGGAGCTCGGGGCGCACCTGGGCAAGCCTTCCCAACCCCCAGAGGACGCCGCACTCCAATAAATCGTGCTCCAGGCGATTGCCGGCGTCGCAAATATAAGAGACCAAAATGCAGTAATATTCCTCCGCCAGTTGCCGCTGCCTCGCCATGATTTCTCCCATGGCTTCAGGCGCTCCCCAGCCGATGCCTCCGGACTCGTCATTCAAGCTCCACATGAGGCGGCGCATGACGGTTCGGGCGGCTTCCATGTCCTCCTCCGCCATTTCCGCCACGACCATCCCCACGGCGGTGACGGCACGCCATTTAACCTGCTCATCGGTGCTATAAAGAAAAGAGAGCAGCGGACTGATGACCTGGCGCGGCGCGAACTGGGACCATTCCGAAAGACGCACGGCGAAATCATCCGTGTGCAGCAGTTCCGCCACTCGTGCCCGCAGGGGGCCAAATTGTCGGCGATGAATGGTCAAACCATCACCTCCTCAGCCACACCAACTGAGTGACCATCCAAAAATAATGTGCTCTCAAGTTCTGATCCTATGTCAAACCACGGAACACACGGAACACACGGAACAAATCTGAGAAACCACTCCTGATCTATTTTGTCTCTCGTATGTTCCGTATGTTCCGTGTATTGCCGCTGGGGAAAGATGATGGTTATGCCCACCTTATTCTGTGACAATCCCTAAGCACCCTCCAATGGGCCTTCCCAGTCAATGCAATCGGCGGGGCAATATTTCATCGCCTCCTCGATACATTCCACGGGATATCGGGAAAGTTCCGCAACTTCGACATAGCCTGCCGGATTCATTACAAAGACTTCGGGGCAGACTTCAAGGCAGGCTTCACAGCGGCTACAGCGGCTCAAATCGACGGTCGGCGTTCGTGGCATATGAGATGACTTGCGAAATGGTCCGCTATTTCTGAGTGATCAAATAATTGTATGCGGAGAGGGCGGCCTTGGAACCTTCACCTACCGCGACCACGACCTGCTTGAAGGGGACGGTGGTGACATCGCCGCAGGCGAAGACCCCGGCCAGCCCGGTTCGGCATTCGGTATCGACGAGGATTTCACCCTTCTCGTTGGTCGCCAGGATATCGAGGAAAAGGCTCGTGCTCGGTTGAATGCCGATCTCCACAAATACCCCTTCAACGGTGAACGTCTTGATCTCGCCCGTGACCAGCGACTTGCATTCCAAACCCTCCACCATGGTTTTGCCGATCACCCGGGTGGGCTGGTGCTCGATGAAGACCTCGACCTTCTCCGACCGCAGGACCTTGTCCCGGTAGACGGGATCGCCGGTAAGCGTGGTAAGGGAGACGAGAGTGATCCGGTTCGCAATATTCATCAGATCAATGACCGCTGCCAGGGCGGAATTGCCGCCCCCGACCACGGCCACGTCCGCGCCTGCGAACAGCGGAGCATCGCAGGTCGAACAATACGAAACGCCCTTCGCGAGAAGTTCTCTTTCTCCAGGGATATTGAGCGGTCGATGCTGGCCCCCGGTGGCGATGATCACGGTCTTGCCAAAGTAGTTCTTACCGTCACTCGTTGTGACCCGCTTGCGCCGCCCAACGAGATCGACCGCGCTGACCTCCACGCCGACGACCTTTTCCACATCAAACTTCTTTACGTGGCTCTCAAACTTACTCACGAGCTCCGCCGCATTGACCTGGCTGAAACCGAGATAATTCTCGACATCGCTGGTCCAGGTGATCTGGCCGCCAACGTCCTTGCTGATGATGAGGGTTTTGAGCATCTTGCGGATGGTGTAGATCGCCGCACTCAGGCCTGCCGGTCCCGCGCCGATAATGATCACGTCATAGAGCGAAGGTTCGGGCGTTCCGGCACTCAGGCCGAGGAGTTCATCGAGCTTACCCGTGAGCTCCAGGTTGACGAGGTCCGCATACCCGCCAATGGCCGCACTCCCAATCAGAATCTGGGGCAGCGATCCGCTCCCGGTCCGCTGCTTCATCTCCTCCCACACGGTCGATCCGGGCGCCGCCGTGATCTCCCGGAACCCGATGCCTCTTGCCGCGAGAAAGGCTCTCGCCTTCTGGCAGAAGGGACAGGTTTCCGTGCTGTAAAGGACTACTTCCATATTACGAACCCAATCCTGCTCATCAGGCCTGCAATGCTTTCTCCACGGCATCCCGGTCAAAGCCAACGATGACGGCATCATCGACGGCAATCACCGGGACGCTCCGCGCCCCTCCGGTGATGGTCTTCATTTCCTTCAGCGCTTCCGTATCGCTGGTAACATCAAACGCCTCGAACGCAATACCCTTCTCGGTGAAGTATTCCTTGGCCTGGTTGCAGTAATGACACGTCGGCGTGGTGTAAATCTTTACCTTCTTTTGCATGGTCCTTGCCCTTTGGAAAAAGTGTGGTCGGCCCAGCCCGGCGGCTGGACCGACAGGTGACCCTGATCCCTGATAAGGGAACTCGCCATCGAAAGACGGCGGCGCCAGATCTTGGAAACTGTCCAAAAACAACTTGCACCCATTTCAACCCTTCTTTGAACCACGAAGAACACGAAGAGCACGAAGAAATCACCTCGTTCCTTCGTGTTCTTCGTGGTAAAAGAAGGCCTTTTATTTTTGGACGCCCCCGTGCCGCGTTACTTGCGGCTGATTTTCTTCAATTCGAGGGAAAGTCGCCGTAAATGTTCCTGTTCTTCTTTAACCAGGGACCCGATAAAATCCTTGCCCTTGGTTCCTTCGGTCGCATCCTGCATGCTGAGAAAGAAAATCACCGAATCCTTCTCGAATTCGACGGCCAGTCTCAAGGCGTCCCTGGCATCTTTTATGCTACCCAGTTGGGCCTCGACGCTGTCACTGGAAATGAAAACATGCTGGTCAGCCATCATTTTGATGTAGAGATCGAGCTCGTGGTTGGGGTCAAACACCGCGCCGGAAGCAGCAGTCGAGGGAAGTTGGCTCTTGAGGGTCTGAAATTTTTCTTTGTGCTTGACTTCTTCCTGGGCCAAGCTCTTCGAAGAGCTTCTTGCACATCGGGGTCATCGATGATCTCCCGGCCCCGATCGTAGAACCGCTTGCCGTTTTCCTCTATCTTTATGCCAATATCAAAAACCTCAACAGCGTTAAAATGAAAAATCATACAGCCAACTCCTTTTCAATCCCCGAGCCTATTCCTTCTCGAAGTCATCCTTGCCTGCTCCACAAACCGGGCAAACCCAGTCATCGGGCAGATCTTCAAACTTGGTCCCGGGAGCAATCCCGCTGTCAGGGTCACCTTCCTTCGGATCATACACATAACCGCAAATCTGACATACATAACGATCCATTTGCTTACCTCCTTGGTTGTTTTGGAATGTTCATCATGGAGGTTTTGGTTTCGAAGAAACTGCACCGTCACCAAGACCTCCTCTTCACGCCTTGTTCTGCTTCGCCCACAGACGTTTGAGGCGAAGCGCGTTGCTCACCACCGATACGGAACTCATGGCCATGGCCGCGGCTGCAAACATGGGATTGAGAAGAATACCGAAAAAGGGATACAGAACCCCGGCAGCAACAGGAATTCCGAGCGCATTGTAGAAGAATGCCCAGAAAAGATTCTGCTTGATGACCCTCATGGTGAGGGCCGAAAGCCGGATTGACGATGCCACGAGCCGCAAGTCGTCGCGCATGAGCGTGATATCGCTTGCCTCCATCGCCACATCGGTCCCGGCACCGATCGCCACCCCGATATCGGCAGTCGTCAGGGCGGGAGCGTCGTTGATGCCGTCCCCGACCATGGCCACGACCCTGCCCTCGTCCTGCAGCCGCCTGATCGCGCCGGCCTTTTCCTTCGGCAGCACGTCCGCCATGATGCGGTCGATGCCCACCTCTTCCGCGATGGCCTCTGCGGTTTCGCGGCGATCCCCGGTGATCATGCCCACTTCGAGCCCCAGGTCCCGCAGTTGCGAAACGGCTTCCCGGGCAGAATCCTTCACCGTATCGGCAAGCATGACGGCGCCTGCAAGCTCATTCTCCACGGCAACATATACACAGGTTTTCCCGAAAGAAAACTGTTTTCTGACGGACTCGTCCAGTTTCACCCCGGAAATGCCACGCGCTTCCAGCATCTTCAGGTTCCCGACGAGCACCTGCTTGCCGGCAACGGTCCCGATTGCTCCGAGGCCGGGTTGGGCCTCAAAATCACGGACTTCCTCCAGGGCCATCCCGGCCTCTCCAGCCCTGGCAACAATGGCCCTGGCCAGGGGATGTTCCGAAAGAGCCTCAAGCGAAGCCGCCATTTTCAGGATGTCGTCCCTGCTCATGGGTGAAATTTGCAGCACCTCGGTCACTTCCGGGGTCCCCTTGGTGAGGGTGCCGGTCTTATCGAAGATTACCGTGGTGAGCGCGCCGGCTCGTTCGAGGCTCTCCCCGCCTTTGATCAAAATCCCCTGC
>CAWEHK010000053.1:0-60626 GCA_963808625.1 uncultured delta proteobacterium | reverse complement strand
TGTTATGTATACTTGCTTGGCTCAGTTGTTGGTCTTGCTATATAGACAATCACTGGTTATCCAATTCACGAACCATTCCGGTGGGAGGCCTCGTGGGATGACGAAACCTGACTTACCTCGTGTGTTCTTGAGTTACTCGCACGAAAGTGATGCCCACAAGCATTGGGTGCGTGGTTTGGCCGAAGATCTTACGAAGAATGGTGTCAAAACGACTCTTGATCAGTGGCACCTTCAAGTGGGCGACGATATCGGTGCATTCATGGAACAAGCTGTGAAGAACGCAACATATATCGTCCTAGTGTGCACGGAGGCCTTCGCCCAGAAGGCGAATGACCGCAAAGGTGGCGTCGGCTATGAACAGGCGATGTTAGTTGGCGAGTTGCTTATGAGCCGAGAGTTGGGCTCGCGGTTCCTTCCTATTCTCCGGTCTGGAGACCCATCCAAAGCTCTTCCGCTTTACATGAGCAGTCGTCTTTTTGTCGATTGTCGGGATGACAGCACCTATGAGCAAGCTCTAGATCAGTTGTTGCGGCGCATTTTTGGAGCCCCGGCCTTTACGCCGCCGCAGTTGGGAGAAACGCCTAAGTTTGTGATCGATGGTGGCCACGCCGAAGCCCGGCCAGAAAGCAGTACACCACGAACGGTAGTCGCCGATACCCCTAAGGGGTGGGTACTTGTTGCAGGTACTGGGGCTTCTCCGATGAGGAAGCTTGGCGAGAAAGTTGAACAAACCTCCAGCACTCTCGGTCTCTCGCTCGCCCGTTTTGGCTACGGCCTCGTCACGGGTGGTTGGCCCGGCGTTGATGAGTTAACGTCCCGGAGTTTCGCACGGGAGTTGGAGCTAAACGGTATCCCATTAGAGGACCGTCTGATTCAAGTTGTTGTGGAGGACAAACTTCCCGCCTTTCCCGCGGGCAATCTTGTGCTCGTGCACCACGGCGAGGAAGAATGGACTGAATCAGTCAAGAGGGCGGAGGCTGTGGTCTTGATCGGCGGGATCGGGGGTACATTGACCACCGGAGAGTACGGCCTGAAGTTTGGTCGTGCTGTCTTTCCGCTTGCCGATACGGGGGGCGATGCTGCCAAGTTCTACATGCAAATGCAGCGCAACTGGAAACCTGAGTTCTTGCCCGGAATTGACAAGTCGAAGTTTCAGGTCGTAGCGAGAGAGGCTCCACGGGTCATTTCGGGCCTAATTAAACTATTAGATGAGTGGAAGAGCCTGCAAACCGGTCCGAAGGATTCCAAGCGCAGAACCAAACCCCTCTCTGCATTTAAGGGCGCAGCAAGACAGCAGGTTCTCGTAAATGTAGCGAATGAAATTGCATCTATCATCAAGAGCGACCCCAAAATTGCGCCCTCGGACTCGCCAGTACCTCCCGTTCGACCTGGTGCGATTTCTGCGAATGCACCCGACACAAATATCGGTGGTGCACGAGCAACAATACGGTTCGAAACTGCGCTGCTAGTGGACCCAGTGAGCGTAAAGCGAGTTCTCACGGCGTCCCCAGCCCACGCGGATTACTTTGATATTGAATGGCCTCGCGAAAGTGATACCCTTCTTGCTAGCATCCGCTCTCTATATGCTGATGCCGAACGTTACACTGAGAGCACATCGCTATTCTATGGTGTTGCGTCCGGTTCCGTGCGCAACTTTATGGATTGGAGCGAACGATACAAGAGCGTTCCGGTTCATCGCCAGCAAGTGGAGTTGCGCATGGCCTATCTACTGGAGACGCTAAACAGGTCCGAAGTACTGGCCCCATGGAAGGAGGACATCCTTACAAAATTTCTGCGACTCGCCAACTACCTAATCCACGTTGAACTTGCGCAGTGCTGGTTTCTGCATCGAGGACTGCCGCCCCAAGTCCCCGAGCGCCTCCCAGCCGCTTGGCGGGCGCTGATGTTACGAGGAGATACGCCCGAGGCGCATCTCCCTGATGTGATGGACTGGGAACCTCCGATCTTTCGCCAGAACGTCATGGAATTGTCGGGGCGTCGAATGAATCGCTACTTCTATGTTCCGAGGGCCTATTGTAAGGACGCATTCTCGGTAACCGAGTACGGCTTTATGGATTGCATCGTCCCGCAGTACGAGTACAGCCTCGCGTTGGAGAATTCCCAGGACTCTGTTCGCTATAACGGAGTGCTGAAGTCAAGCAAGACTGTTAATCAGGAGAGCAGAGATGTATACCCACCAGATTGGGAGCCGTGGTAGGCTTTCTTGTCCGCTAACGAATGCGTCAACCGGACGCGCGGGGACACGTGGTGCCCTTTTTCCGAAATCCCTTGGCCGCGCGCCGGTTACGCTGTTGTTCAGCCATGCCAGAGAAGGGTGTGGCACCAGAAGTCGATGGACTGTGTCAATCAGTCAGACGAGCGTTTTGAGACGTCTCAACAATGAGGAAAAGGTATGCTGGCAATTAACGATGACCTTATAGATTCACTGCGATCAAATACGTTCGAGATAGATTGCCCTACAATTGAGCTGACCCAACAAAGAGACGATGATCCGATCATATATTCTGGACCTGGAACTATTTCTCAGAATGAAATGGGCATCTTGAACCTTAAGATGTACCACGCTCTTCAAAACATAGAAAAAGAAATCTCATCAATGTTTAAATACCACAAGCCTGGGAAGATTCTGGGCGATGAGAATTACTTCGCTTTGAAAGCAATAGACATGGGAGGTTTGAGATGGGTTTCAGATAACATTTCTACTTCAAACAACGTTTCATTTATAGCGTCTGCCCACGTTATAAAGGCGCAATTAAAGGCAATTACGAATGTCGAAGACAGTCAAAAGAAAAAGCCAACGAAGAACAGAATTTTGGTTATTGCTCAATCTGAAAGCCCAATCCCATTCAATCAAAGGCAGGAAATGCCCAATGGGGGCTGGAAATACAATAAGTCGGAGTTCGAAATTGGTGGGGTGTCATTTCGGATCACTGAGGATGACGGCCTTCTGAAAGCTGAGATTTCTTCAGAAAATACATCCATTGATGAGTCATACAAAGAACGCTTTCTCGAAGCATTATCTATTCTATTGGGCGAACATATCCATCCCTTTCTTTTTTCAGTAGCTTGTGACAGCACACAATTTATACAGATAAATTCAATGAACGCTATCACAAACCGCAGTCGCTTAGCTGCGCCTATCAAAGAATCAGATCCAAGAGATCTCAAACCATTCACTAACTTTATCTTGAGATACATGACTAGGATTCAGAAACCATATTCAGCACTATTCGGCTTCTGGCATAAGGTCTTACAAGGTTGGCAGGGAAGCGTAGAAATACAGGCTTTGGCTTTGTCCGTGTCCATTGAGGGTCTGATTAGTAGCTATTTTGAGAAATACGGCGTGTCCGACAATGAGATGCTCGAACAAGCCAAGGAAGCTAAAGATGTAATAGAATCCCTGGATATTGGAGAAAGAATAAAGAATCGGCTACTGAGCAATATAGGAGAGGTCAAGCGGCCCAATACCAAAACTGCTCTATTTACAATTGCCAAGCATGGTTTGTTCGATAAGAGTCAGATAGATACGTGGGTAAGCCTAAGAAATAAATCAGCCCACCCCGATTACCCGGAATTGGATAGATCAGGATTTCAGCAACTCCTAGACCAAATATACTGTTGCCTTTCGTTGTTCTACAAACTCATCTTTATCATTACGCATTATGAAGGAGTTTTTAGAGATTCTTCATTGGATGGCTGGCCTGATAAGGAGTTTACAATACCAGCAAGTTTCGAACCTTAGGCTGTGATAAAAGGGTGTTATTGCATAACGAAAGCACCAACCGGAAGGCGCAGCCACGTGGTTCCATCATATGCAGTGCCGAAACAGCCAGTCCGTGCCGCTTCGGCGCCGCCGGTTATGCTTGTTGTTAGCTGTAGGAAGGAGGCATGACCATGGATGACTGGCATCGGACGTTTCATCATCGGATGCGTGATTTTGAAGACCGAAAGCGATTTCCGCAAGGAGCCTTATCGGTATCGATAAAACTTCGAGTAACCGGCGGATGTTATCATCGAGAGCACTCACCCCGCGCTTACGAATTAATTGACCGATATCTTGCGAAGATCGAGGGCCGCGAAGAATTCGCCTTCGAAGAACATGAAAGCGGGCCGGAACTCTTAGTCTTTGTGGCTGCTGCGACTGCCGGTATTTCCTTGGCAAAAAGCATTATAGACCTGATCGTTGCTATCATAAAGGCCCGTTCGGAAGGTATTAAGAAAGGCGACCACCCACAATCGCCACTGGAGCTTATCGTACGTCGTACTCAGAAGGACGGACAGCTTGAAGAGGAAATAGTTCTCCGTATCGGACATCATGATAACGTCAAAGCAGGCATGATCGAGGAGCGTTTAAATGAGTCGTTGTCTTTGTTGCTCAAGAAGGATAAGGAGGGCAGCTAACTCGTAGCTGAAGGAGACATACACTATGACATGTTTTGAGAAGTCACAGCTTGCCATTCAAGTAGTCGGGGTCGTGGCGCTGCTCGTCACTCTTTATGTCTATTACAGGCAAATGCGGACAATGGGAGCACAGCTTCAAGCAGCGCGAGAGGCGTCATCTGCTCAAAATATCCTCTCGTTGACTAATTTCCTTCAGGCACCAGAGGTTCGTGAAGCCCGAGAAACCGTCAGGGTCAAACTCCCCAATAAAGAGTTTAGGGCTTGGAGCAATGACGAGCGCAGAGACGCTTCGAGGGTATGTTCCACATATGACGTGGCGGCCATCATTATCAGGATGGGATTGGTCCCCCAGGAGCCTTTTGTGGACAACTGGGGATCCAGCATCCGACACTGCTATGAGATAACGAAGCCTCTCATTGTTGAGTTGCAGAAGCCTGAAAACTCAGGACCAACTTATTGGGATGACTTTGGATGGTTATATCAACAGGTGCAAGTACGGTCCTCGGGAGGCATCAGCTAACCCGGCGTTGCACCCGATCCTGGCCCTGTCGGGCCACTCCGGGTGAACTCTTTATTATGTTGCGACACGATGTCGCATAGTTGAGTGTACTCAGGTACTTACCTGGAGTACCCGGCATGTTCCTGCCGGTCTCTACGCAGGCGTGCTACCGTTGCGCTGATGATGGGGTGCGGAGCCCTGCGGACAATGTACCGAATCGGGTTCAACTGGTGACAGGCGAACCCCTCGGGGAATCCTCCCCCGTTAAGGGCTAGAGAAGGATGATATGGTGAAAACATTTGAATGCCTGCAAGCGTCGTCAACGAGCGTCCGACCTACGAGGATTAACCCAAGTTTTACAGGTCGAAGGCCGCTTCCCAGTGTTTGCGGCAAGAGGTCAGGTTGCAGGTCTCCTAACTGCCTGCACGGAACCGTAGCACCTCCGGCGTAGAGGGCGCACCTAAGTCATCCATTGGATCAACTGTGAGGAACGTGGAAACCTCGTACCTCTGCCTGGTCTTCCAGGCAGGTGAACCGCAAGGCACACTGTTGGGGGTGCGGGATGGAGATGCTGGAAGAAGCGAATGCCATCCTGTAATGGGGTGGATACGGGTTCAAGATTTGCCCGGCCCGAAAGGGAGCAGACGTCCGGCGGGTGTCTCGTTGCGAGAAAGCTGAGAGAACCACATCAAGGAAGGAAAGCAAATGAACACGGCCTCGGCCAGTGTGTGCACCTTCCCCCGAAAGGCATTGTGGCTGTTGGAGTGTATCGCAAAGTCGATGAGGGCAGTTCCTCATCGGCGGGTGGCTCCACAAGGGCTCACCATTGAGATGCTTGAGCCGTGTGACGGGAAACTGTCACGCACGGTTCTTAGGGGGGAAAGGGGCCGAGAGGCCCCTGACCTACCCGGGCTGGCGAGTTGCCGAGTATGGCAATCGATGGGATAATTAGAATTGATGCATTTTGAGATCGTAGGCGAGATTACCGAGATCGAAACAATCTGTGTGGGAAGTGGCATTCGTATCTTGCCTCTCTTGCGAAGGCAATATGGTGCTGGGCACTGGAGAAAGCTAAAAGGTAGTGCCAAGGTCCGCTTGGAAGATGGAACGGTTCGCTCGGCGGAAGTACATTGGTTTGAAGCCCACGGTATCGGAAGAAGAAAGATGAGAATCAAGAGTTTCTTGGACTAAGGACTGAAATATGGCAAATAAGCATCCAAAGCCAGCGTCACGCTTCGCCGTCTGTGTCGACACCGATGACCCGGACTTGCTTACTCCGCGCATGGTGTATCAAGTTCTGCCCGACGAGAGCGCAGCGGAATCGCATTATCTGCGGGTCATCGATAACGAGGGCGAAGACTACTTGTATCCGGCCAAGTATTTTGTGCTCGTTAACTTTCCACAACCGGTCAAAAAGGTCCTTCTCGGCACGAAAACCCCGCTCATGAGAAGTGTAGCCAGTGGGCACAGCCGGTCAACTCTCAAGCAGAAGAAAAGTCCGTAGAACACTGCCCAAGCAGCCAATGAACCCGGCGAGCAGCCACGGGGCAAGTCCATCGGTATCATTCACAAATGCTCTGGTTTTGGTTGCTCGCGGGTTATCGGCACGTTAACATTCAAAGGTTGATATCGGTATAAGACCTGAAACACAGGGGGAAATTAAATGAGGTCCCATGAGATTCGACAAGCATATAAACAAATTAAATCTTGCCGAAAATTTACCATTGATAGAAGACGTATGGGATTCTATCGCTCAAAGTAATTCAGAGCTTCCGATGCCTGAATGGCAAAAACGAGAGCTTGATAGGAGGTATAAGGAATATAAAACTGGAGAGCAAAAGCTTCATGATTGGCAGTCAGTTCACGAAGAAATAAGGAATAAATACAAATGAAGCTTCGCTATCTGATCAGTCAAAAGATGACGTTGAATTAGCTATCTGGCTTGGATAAGCCGGACAAGGACATCGACGAATTGTGGGCAAGAGCGGCTGAGAGTCGAATTGATGCTCATGAAAAGAGCAAAATGAGGTCGGTGACCTTGTCGAAAACTGCTGGCGCCTTGCACTGTATCTTTCGAGAAGAAGGAGGATCTGCCGTGAAACGACTCTTGCTGGTGGTTCTTTCATTGATGCTGACCGCTTCTCCGGTATTCGCCGCGGATGCAGCTGAGAGAAAGTTCGTGCAGGAAGGCATGTCGGAGGCGGAAGTTCTGGTTAAAATCGGAAAGCCGGACAGCGAAAGCATCGACAGCGGCGGCGCATGGGTCACGGTGAAGCGGTGGATCTATCTGCCCGCACCTGGCGACTCGCAGACGCTGACGACGATTACTCTTCGCGAGGGGAGGGTTATCAGTGTGGAACGGCAGATCTCCCGCTAATTCGATCTGGGTCGTGTCGAGGCGCCCGACGCCTCCGACAAGGTCTCCGACGGTCAAATGGTAAGTGGACAATATACCAATTCAGAATGCGATCCTGCACTCTCAAACGCGGGCAGGAATGCCCGCGCTCCCAAAATGCAGCCGCTCAGGAACGAAATTGCTCATCCTCAAGGAGTACAAAACCAGTGGCACAAAGAGGCGCGCCGCGAATAGGCATGCCGTGGGTCTTTTTCTACAATACAAAGTATGGTAAGAATAAGTGCCTGATAAAGATATGTATTCATCCCTGCTGCTGGGGTAATATCCCGCCGACGCATATCGAAGGCGGGATGTTGTTTTTCGAGCGGGATACGGTTGCCTGGGGATATGACATGAGGTGTGAGGCGTGAAACGTTCACCGGTGTACAAGCGAATGCCCGCAAAGCGGGGCCCTTTTCGCTGGCTTGCATACGGTCTTCTGGCCGTGGTTATAGGTTCGGTGGTTGTGGCCGGACTTACTCTTGTGGTCTTTTACATCGAATTGGACCGCTCGCTGCCGAGCACTCAGTCGCTCAAGAACTATCATCCGCCGCTGGTTTCCAGCGTGTACGCTGCGGATGGCTCGCTGATCGGCGAATTTTACACCGAGCGCCGTTTCCTGGTGCCGCTGGAAGCAATTCCTCCCCACCTGGTGAAGGCTTTCCTGGCCTCGGAGGATGTGCGTTTCTACGAACACGGGGGGGTCGACCTGCTCGGGATCATTCGCGCCTTGTTAAAGAATCTTGAAGCCGGAGAAATCGTGCAGGGCGGCAGTACCATCACCCAGCAAGTGGTGAAATCGCTCCTGCTCACGCCCGAGAAAACCTGGATGCGGAAACTGAAAGAGGCCGTGCTGGCCTATCGCATCGATCATTCGCTGAGCAAGGACGAAATCCTTTACCTCTACCTGAACCAGATCTACTTCGGGGCCGGTGCTTATGGGGTCGAAGCCGCCGCTCGCGTGTATTTTGACAAGCACGTCGGCCAGCTGAGCCTTGCCGAAGCCGCCCTGCTTGCCGGCCTGCCCAAGGCGCCGAGCCGGTTTTCACCAACGCAGAACTTTTCGGTCGCCAAAGACCGCCAGGAATACGTTTTAAAAAGAATGGCCGAGGTCGGTTTCGTCACCTCCGAGGAGGCCCGAAACGCTCTCGCCGAACCCCTGCGGTTTGCCAAGCCCAAACACTGGACCTTGAAGGAGCTCAATGCCTTCACCGAAGAAGTCCGGCGCCAGGTGGAGGCGCGCTATGGGCGCGACGGACTCTACAAGGAAGGCCTTTCCATCTACACGACGCTCGATGTGCGAGCGCAGGAAATTGCCCAAAAGGCGCTCGATAGCGGACTGAGGGAGCTTGATAAGCGCCACAGTCACTATCGAGGCGTCAACCTCAACGTCGCGAAAGAGGAGTGGCCGACTACGTTGAAAGTCCTTACGGAAAGAAACGGAGAGCTGACCGCCGGCAAGGTGGTGGCCGCCCTGGTGACTTCCTACGATCCCAAGACCAAGACCGGCCAGCTTCAATTGGGTGACGCAGTGGCCAAGCTGCCGCCTTCAGGATGGCAATGGACGCAGGTGTCTGATAAGCGCGCGACCAAGATGTTTCGAGTTGGAGATGTGGTCAGGGTGCACCTCGATAAGCTCCAGGACGACAAGAGCTGGTTGACGGTTTTGGAACAGGACCCGGGCATGGAAGGGGCGCTCCTGGCAATGGTCCCGGAAACCGGGAGGGTGCTCTGCATGATTGGCGGCAGGGACTTCGAAAAGAGCCAGTTCAACCGTGCCACCCAGGCCATCAGGCAACCGGGTTCCGCGTTCAAGCCCGTCATCTACTCGGCTGCTCTCGATAAGGGATTCACCGAGGCTTCCATCCTCATCGATTCACCCGTTGTCTTTGATGATCATAGCCTCAAGGGGCCCTGGAAGCCGGCCAACTATGACGAACAGTTCTGGGGACCGATCCTCCTTGCGCAAGGCCCTGATTCACTCGCGGAATGTGGTCACCGTGAAACTGCTGGGGCAGATCGGCGTAAACTATGCCATCAACTACGCCAGGCAGTTGGGCATCACGTCCCCCTTGACGCCGACGCTCTCGCTCGCCCTGGGTGCATCCGGGGTCACCCTCCAGGAACTGCTTACCGCCTATTCGCCTTTTGTCAACCAGGGGGAGCGGGTTGAGCCCTATCTCATCGAAAAGATCCTCGATCGCAAAGGCCGCCTGGTCGAGGAGCACCAGGTGGCGAGGGAGAGCGTGATCTCACCGCAAACGGCCTACATCATGACGAATTTGCTCCAGGGCGTGATCGAGGAGGGCACCGGGCAGAAAGCCAAGGAGCTTGGCCGACCGGCAGCCGGAAAGACCGGGACGACAAACGAAATGAAAGATGCCTGGTTCATCGGATATACGCCTTCGACGCTGGCGGGAGTCTGGGTGGGGTATGATGACCACACCCTGTCGCTGGGCAAGGGCGAGACGGGAGGCCGGGCCGCCTGCCCGATCTGGTTGTACTTTATGAAGGAATGGATGAAAAATGAGCCCGCTGGAAAGCTTTCCCATTCCTCCCGGGGTGGTCTTTGCCAGGGTGAACGCCGATTCCGGGCATGGTCACGCGGGCGGATGATCCGAGCGGGGTTTATGCGGTATTTTCAGGAGCGCCGCCTTCCGGAGTCGATCAGCATAAGGAACGGGGAGACTCCCCCTGCCTCCGTATGCGCCGGCATCGGCTTCGGAATCCTTTTTCAAATCGGACCTCTTCTGATTTTGGAACATTCACTGAAAGCTGAATGATGCAGCGTTATTTTGGACCCGAAGGACTGCTCTCCACCAAGATCCCCTCCTTCGAATTTCGGGCCTCGCAACTCGAGATGGCCCAATGCGTTTTCACCTGCCTGACCGGGGACGCGCCTCTTCTCGTCGAAGCCGGCACGGGAACCGGCAAGACCTGGGCGTATCTCATCCCGGCAATTCTGAGCGGCAAGAAGGTCATCGTTTCAACCGGCACCAAGACCCTCCAGGACCAGATCCTGGATCACGACATTCCCATCCTCAAAGGGATCGTTTCTCCCCGCCTGCAGGCAGTCTGCCTGAAAGGCCGCAAGAATTATCTGTGCCGGCGGCGTTTCAAGGATTTCACCTATCAGCCGACCTTCTGGAACCGGGAGGAAGCGAAATCCTTCCGCCGCTTCCAGCAATGGGCGGCCCGAACGAAAACCGGGGACCGTTCGGAAATTCCATGGCTCCCGGACCATTACCAGTTTTGGAATGAAGTAAGCTCCAACAGTGACCAATGCCTGGGACAAAAGTGCGACGAGCAGCCCCACTGCTTCCTTAGCCGGATTCGCAGTGAAGCCGCCCGGGCTGATCTCGTGGTGGTCAACCATCATCTCTTTTTCGCTGATCTGGCCCTGCGGAAGAAAGGCGCCGGAGTCCTCCCTCCGTATGATGCGGTTATCTTCGATGAAGCCCATCAACTGGAAGACATCGTTGGGGCTTATTTCGGCGTGCAGTTCAGCAACCTGATGATCTCCGAACTGGTGCGCGATCTTGACCGCCACTGCCAAAAGGAGCTCAAGAACGCGGGCAACCTCCAGGCAATTCGCAATATCGCCAGGCAACTGGAGGTCCTTGGCCGCCAGCTGCATCATCACTTTCATCGCCTGCACAAGTCCCAGGGCCGCTACCCGTTGGACCTCGAGCGGGTCGGGCGCGAATTTCCCATAACCGCCAAGCAGGCCATCGGTGCGCTCGAACAACTGAGCGCCCTCCTGTCACCCTCCGTCGATCAGACCCCGGTCAGTGAATCGTTGATCAATCGCAGTCTGGAGTCGGCTTCGGCGATTCAGGAAATCCTCGAACAGCGGAATGCCTCCCTTGTTTACTGGTATGAAGTGAATCAGCACGCGGTTTTTCTTCATGGTACTCCGGTCCAGATCGACGCCATCCTGCAGCAGGAAATATTCGCCAAAACGCCCGCGTCGGTCTTCACCTCCGCCACGCTGTCAGTCGGCGGTTCCTTCGCCTTCCTGCGAGACGCCCTTGGAATTCCCCCCGAGAGCAAAGAAAAGATCCTTTCCTCGCCGTTCTGTTTCAAGACCCAGGCGCTCCTGTACATTCCTTCCGACTTCCCGGAGCCGCAGGACCCGCGCTTCTGCACGCAGCTCGCGCGGGAAGCCCTGGAAATTCTCATGAAAAGCCAGGGCCGTGCGCTGCTCCTCTTCACCAGTTACCGGAACATGAACGAGGTCCACGAGAAGCTTCGGGACCACCTTCCCTTCACCGTGCTGATGCAGGGACAAAAACCGAAACGCATCCTTCTTGCCGAATTCAAAGAACAAGTTGATTCGGTGCTGCTTGCCACCAGTTCCTTCTGGCAGGGTGTCGACGTCCCCGGCGAGGCCCTGAGCTGCCTCCTGATCGATAAGCTTCCCTTCGAGGTGCCGGACGATCCCCTCATTGCCGCCCGGAT
Source organism: uncultured delta proteobacterium (assembly GCA_963808625.1). Classification (GTDB taxonomy): domain Bacteria; phylum Desulfobacterota; class Syntrophobacteria; order Syntrophobacterales; family Syntrophobacteraceae; genus JADGQM01. The sequence goes on along the minus strand of CAWEHK010000053.1, from coordinate 48,849 downwards.
GGAACACCTGGCAAAGCAGGGCAAAAACCCTTTCTTCCATTATCAGGTCCCAAGGGCTATCATCCAGTTGAAACAGGGAGTAGGACGTCTCATTCGCTCTTCTCAGGATCGTGGCGTCATTGCCATATTTGATATTCGCCTGCGCACCAAAAGCTATGGTCAGACGTTCCTCAAGAGCCTGCCCCCGTGCCGCGTGGTTCACCAGATAGAACCGATCGGCGCTTTCTTTTCCCATGAACCGGCGCCCAATGGCCGTGACGGTCGGGGCACATCGCCTTGAAGGAGACCGGTCATGGCACAGAAGATACTGCTGGCAGTTGATGGGTCGCAGCGAGGGTTTGAGGCAGTTTCGATTGTCGGCGGCCTGGTCAGGGAACATCCCGATTTCCACCTGGTGCTCTTTCACTGTGTGCAGGAGCTCTCCGCACTGCTGCCGGGAGAACTCTGTGCCGGGCTGGAAGCATCCTGCGTGCTCACCAAGGCAGATCAAGAGCGCTGCGGCGAAGTGATCTTCGAGGAATGCCGGCGCCGTCTTCTTGCCATCGGGTTTCCCGAGAGCCGGATCGCGTTCAAAATGAAGGCTCTCAGCACGGACCCGGCACAAGATATCCTGGCTGAGGCGGACAGTGAGAAGATCCGAACGATCGCGGTGGGACGGCGCGGTGTGAGCCAGGTGAGGAACCTTCTGCTGGGGAGCGTCTCCAGTAAGGTGGCGCACTATGCAACGAGCCATGCGGTCTGGATTGTTGATACTCCGGTTCATGATTCCCGGAAGGTCCTCGTGCCCATGGAGGGGATCCCGGATGGCCATGCCCTGAGCGCCTACCTGGGCGGAGTTTATCGCACCCATCCCCGGCCTGGAGTATCACCTTTCTTCACCTGATCCCGCCGGTGCCTCCAACCTTCTGGGATGATGGGCACATCCTGGGGCCTGCAGAGCAAAGGGAGCGCCAGGCCGGCATCGAAAAGTGGCGACTCGAGTACCGGCAAAGAATTGAAAAATTCATGACAGAAGGCCGCGGGTTGCTCATTGAAAAAGGAGTGCCGGAGCAACAGGTGAACCTGGTCATTCAACCGGTAAAAGAGGGCATTGCCCGAGACCTGCTCAACGAAATTGCGATCGGGGAGTATCAGCTCGTAGTCATGGGGAAGCGCAGTTTCCAGGAAAAGAAGCCCTTTCTGCTGGGCAGCCATGCCAACAAGATTTTGCAGAACCTCAAGGGAGCCATCCTCTGCCTGGTGGACTCCTGATGGATTTCAATATTTGAAAGAAGGGGTTTTGCCATTTTGAGATAGTTTTAGTCCCGAAAGAGTTCGGTGCTGAGATATCGCTCACCGGTGCTCGGCAGGATGGCCACGATCAGTTTGCCTTTGTTCTCCACCCGCTTCGCTAACTGAAGAGCAGCGGTGACGGCGGCGCCGGAGGAAATCCCGCAGAGAATCCCTTCGGTTTTTGCCACCGCTCTCGCGGTCTCGAAAGCCTCCTCATTACTCACGGTGATGATCTCGTCGATGATGCCGGTGTTCAGCACCGCCGGGACAAACCCGGCGCCGATTCCCTGGATCTTGTGAGGCCCGGGCTCACCTCCGGAAAGCACCGGGGATGCGGCCGGTTCCACGGCCACCGCCCGAAATGCCGGCTTGCGCTGCTTGATGACCTCGGCAACCCCCGTGATCGTTCCCCCCGTTCCCACGCCGGCGACCAGGATGTCGGCCGCTCCTCCGGTGTCCTGCCAGATCTCTTCGGCGGTCGTGCGCCGATGGATTTCGGGATTTGCCGGGTTGGCAAACTGGTCCGGCATGAACGCGCGTGGGTTCTGGGAGAGGATTTCCCGAGCCTTGCTGATCGCCCCTTTCATCCCCTCGCTTCCCGGCGTTAGAACCACCTCAGCTCCGAGGTGCTTCAGCAGTTTCCGCCGTTCGATGCTCATGGTCTCCGGCATGGTCAGGAGAAGGCGGTATTTCCTGGCGGCACAGACAAAAGCCAGGGCAATGCCCGTGTTGCCGCTGGTTGGTTCCACGATCAGGGTATCCCTCAGAATGAGCCCCTGCGCCTCCGCAGCCTGAATCATGGCTACCCCGATGCGGTCTTTGACGCTTCCCAGCGGGTTCTGAAATTCCAGCTTCGCCAGAATTTGCGCCTGCAGGCCCCTGGCAATCGCGTTGAGTCTAACCAGGGGCGTCCTGCCTACGGTCATGGTGACATCCGAAAATATGCCGGTCATCTTCCTGCCATCCTTTCTCTGTTCCTGAAGATTACAATCTTTCATGGTCAAAACAGGTCTTCACACGAAAGTGAAGTTCCTTGACAAAGGGTGATTCCGTTATACAATTTAATTAATGAATGCTGAATCTCAACAGCGGCTTGTTTTTAATGCGACTGCAAAAGCATCTCAACCTGAATCCCGCTTGGTTTCGCTCCTGAAGATGTTAGTGGTAGGCAAATGGTCCGGCAGGGTGAGGATCGCGCAGGTATTTAACCATTAACCAGGAAAGGAGAAGGGAGATGAAAGCAGGAGTTATTTTCACAGGAACAGGGCCCATCCTTATTTTAACGACCTACGAGTCCCTGAAGGAACCCAGGCTGGCAGAAAAGCTGAAGGCCAGGGGAATGAAGAAGTTCATCGCCTACGAAGTACCCGTCGAAAAAGTCAAACAACGCTACGGCACCCATTTTTCAGTAATCATGGGTGATCTCTCTCAAACCGATGACTTGCGCATACTCGATATTGACGGCCATCATGTGTTCCTTAATTTCACCTTCGAGGAAATGGGGGAACCCTTCTATTTCAGTGCTTGATTTACGCGGTTTGAGCGAAAGTCTCGCGGAATTCGGAGAGCGGAGTTCGAGTTGTTCGCTCCGTGCTCCGAAATCTTGAAAGCCCGCCTCATCCTGGCTTGTTAAGAGGGTGTTCGAAAAGTTCTCCCAAATCACCTTGTGTCATTCCGCAATTCACAATCCAAAATCAAAAATCCCAGATCCAAAATCCGAAATCCGAAATCCGAAATCGAAAATCCGAAATTAAGAAATAATCTCTACGGCCCGGTACGGACAGACCGGGACACACAGTTCACAGGCGATGCACTTGTCTTGGGTGAAAGAGACCAGCATTTCGGGCCTCGCCACGCTGAGCGCCGCCGTGGGGCAGATGGAGGTGCAGGCCGTGCACCCGATGCAGCGATCTTCATGCCAGCGGACCTCCTGAGCCAAGGGTTGAAAGTTCACTCCCAGTTCGCTGATAAAACGTAAGCCTTTGTCGAGATTACTTTTCTTGCCTGAGATCTCGACCGTCAGGCGACCTTCCTCGTTAGGCGTCACCCGTGCCCTCAGAATGTTTACCATCAGGTCGTATTTCTTGACCAGTTGATAGGTGACCGGCTGATCAATCAAGTGTACCGGAAAGCTGAGAACCAATCGCTTTTTTGCCATGCTGAATCCTCCCAAATGCGTTTGATGGCGGCCAACAGGGGGATGGGTCCTTAGTGGACTCCCACCTTATTATTCTTGACCGGCCTTTCCTTGAGCGGTTTGAAGGTAATCCCCGAATCGGCAGAAGGCAGCGGCGCCACCGGGCCCGTCAGGAAAAAGGAGCCGTTCTCGAGCCACTGCTTCAAGGTATTGGCAATTTCCTTGGCTCCGGCATAGGAAGACAGCCCGGCAGTAGACACCTTCTTACCATTCACGGCAATCGAGCCTGACTTCAGTTCCGCATAGGTCACTTCGCCCAGGCTCCCCGGCACGCAGTTCGGATAGGCCTCGCTGTAATCCACGATTTGAGCGACGATATCGGCATCGGCCACGGCCGCGTAATGGAGAGTCTCCTCGTCGAGAATCGGAATCGGCACTCCGATTCCCACCGCAAGAGTGACGCCATATCCGGTGAAGGAAGCACCACGGAGCCAGCTGGCGCTCATCTGTTTCAAATCTCCGGTTACCGCAAGGGTGCCGGCCCCCATCCGCGGAACGCCGCCGGCCGTGCGAGGCACTGTCGGATTGTGCTGGGTGCCTGAACCCACCACGTAACCCACCCCGCCCCCAAGAAAAATGCGCGTGCCGAGCCCGAGGGTGCGGTACAGGGGATCGTTGAGCAGAGGACTGAGCTGCCCGGCGCTGCAGTAATTTGCATTGCGCATCTTCGGCTGCAGCACCCCCATGTAGGTGTAGATGATGCGGTCGGAAAGGTTCACCGCCACGTTATAATTCTGGTAGGCATTGCGGATGTTGAAGAGCATTGCCTGATTCATGTCCTCGAGCCTTATCCAGGTCTCCAGCCTGGTGCGGGGGTAACAGTCGGTGCCGTAGGCAGTGGCGGCAAGGAGCACATCTTTCCCCGCTACCAGCTCCTCAATCACGTGGGCACCGCCATAGGGAAACTTCCCGGGGTGGATTCGGTTCCGCGGATCTTCGTCCGGCATGGCGGTAGCACCAAGCACGAGATCGACGGCCGCAAATCCGGTGTAAACCGGGACCCCGTTAAGCGTTGCCGAGCCACCTCCGATTTTGATCCGCGGGTTCGTATGACCGACATTGAAATAGGCCCCGGACGAGCACATTGGCGCGAAAGTGCCGGTCGTCACGACATCGACCTCTTCCGCAGCCTTTTTGAGTCCTTTGGCTTTCACGACCTCGATAATCTCCTCCGCGTTGAACACCACGGCCTGCCCTCTGGCAATCTTCTCGTTGATTTCCTCAATAGTCTTTCCCACAGCGGTTCTCCTGAATTGACCGGGTTCTTGAACGGGCGCACTGCGGCAACGGCTGGTTACAGCCACCAGGCAGGACAAACAAAGAGGGTAAGGATGGAGCGGTGTGAGACTACTGCACCATTTGAAAAAAAAGGGGTGAGGCGTGCAGTGCAGTCATGGACATCAACTCGAGCATACCGCTACCGATTTCGTTGTCCGCATGATCGCAGGCGCTGTAACTACACATGTCGTATTCGTCGTCCATTATCATCTGCACGCCACCACCACCACCTTTCTGATTAATCCTAGTTTTGCGGTAGAGTATCTTTCGGAATGTCGGATGTCAAGTTTTTTCATCTCCCCCTCCTTGCGGATGTTTTGCCCCGGCAGAACGAGGTCAAATTCCTTGGATTTCAAGCCTTAATAGGATAGCCTCCTGGAGCAAGGCGATGAAATTGATTTCTGACCACTCCCCTGTTTCCATCTCGAGGAGGTAGGCATGGAGCATCTTTCCTGCGATGTTCTGGTATTGGGCAGCGGCGGTGCAGGGCTACGGGCGGCCATCTCAGCACGCGAAATGGGGCTTGAGGTCCTGGTCGTATCGAAGGGTATGCCGGGCAAGGCCACCTGCACCTGGTTCAGTGGCGGGGTGATGGCCGGCACGCCGGAAGGCGCAACCACCGATGATCATTTGGAGCGCACTCTTCTGGCCGGGCGGGGAATCAATCAGCGCGAACTGGTAGAGATTCTCGTCGCGGAAGCGCCTCTGAGATTGCATGAGCTCATGGGCTGGGGTATCCATGCGGAGTTACAGAAGGGTATCTTTATGCCGGAGGCCGAGCTCCCGTGCTGGGAGAGGAACTCGTTCGCTGCCTCTTGAAAAGGAATAATGAGCTGGGGACCCGGTTCACAGGGAACATGCTGGTCGCTGATCTGGTCGCGCACCGGGGAGCGATCGGGGTCAACGGCTACGACGAAGTTGCCCAAGCCTGGGTTGCTCTCACCGCGAAGGCCTTAGTCCTGGCGACAGGTGGCGCTGCTGCCCTCTACCACCGTCATGACAATCCGAAACGGATGTTGGGTGACGGATATCGCCTGGCCCTCGAGGCCGGAGCCACCCTGCAGGACATGGAATTTGTCCAGTTCTATCCTCTGGCGCTGGCTGAACCCGGGCACCCACCCCTGGTAATCCCTCCCCGTCTGGCTGATTGCGGTCGGCTGCTGAACGGACGCGGAGAGGACCTTCTCGAAAAATACGGCATCGACGAGCGGCCTGCCGCTGAACGAGCGCGGGATCGACTCTCGCAGGCCCTTTTTAAAGAAATTTATCGAGACGGTCTCGATGTCTGGCTGCATCTCCAGGGTCTGTCCGACGAGAACTGGCAGATCGACCCCTTTTCGTCTGCGCTGAGACATCTCCTCGGGGAGCGCTATGGGGCAAGGCGCCGCCCGTTGCGTGTGGCGCCCGTGGCTCACCATGTCATGGGAGGGGTCAGCATCGATCACCGGGGGGTGACGACGGTCCCGGGATTATTTGCTGCCGGGGAAGTGGCGGGAGGGCTCCACGGCGCCAACCGCATGGGAGGAAACGCTCTGAGCGAAACCCTGGTTTTTGGGGCAAGAGCGGGAACCGCCGCCGCAGAATGGGCAAAGCAGAGCTCCGCTTACAACGAGCAATCACTTTTGGAACGCTTGCAGAGCGCTCTCTGGGATGGGGAAGGGTCGGGTCGACCGGGGCTGACTTTCGCGACAGACTCGGCAAGCTCATGTGGCATGACGGGGGTGTCATAAGAAACAGGCAAGGTTTGGCGAGGGCTTTGGCCGTCGTGAGGGAGATGTCCGAGGAATTGCGGGGATCATCCCCTGAGCATGGCGGCTGCGGGGTAAGAAACGCCATTGAAATGCGCACGGCGACAAGAGTAGCTGCGCTCATCCTTGAGGGGGCCCTGAGGAGGAGTGAGAGCCGCGGCGCTCATTTTCGGGAAGATTTTCCACAACAGGATGATGGCAACTGGCGCGGGTGCCTTCAGGTCCATCGCGCATTGAATGGTGAGGATGCCTGGCATTTTCGAACGGGTTAGTCTGAGGAATGAAAAGAGGTGGTCAACTCTATGCCATGTAAAAGTGGCGGTCAAATAGTCCTTTGCCGGTCTACAACTGCCTTTTCCTTACCCAGCAACAAGTCCCACTGAGGCATTCTTGCTTCGCGCTGAAATTGCATGACGATGCCCCCGCGGGGTTTATGTTTGCAGCTGCTCTCGAAGCCGGCAACGCACATCAAGGCAAGGCACGCGAGAGAATCTGCAAGCCATTCCGTCGAGTCGAACTGGATGGGGCTATAGGCTCTGCATTTGAGACATGAAAAGCCGGCCCACTTTCTCTTGACGGCCTTATCAAGACAACCGTCGTAGTCGGCGCACATGACTTTTCGTTCCACCTTGAGCGGACTCTTTGCGACCTTTGATGGTATGGGATTTGCGCAAGGTGCCATAATGCCCTCATCCTTTCCCTTCTATACATGGTTGCGACGAACTCAGGGACTGCAAGATGGTAGAACAGGGGTCCCCTCTCTGGCTCTGCTTCGGCTCCTGAGATTCGGCCATGTGCTATTGTGGCCCTCAGAAATTTGATGTCCACAGTGTTGCACACCTTGTGCCATGAACGGTGAGAAGGAGTGATAATAAAGATATGATGAAGCACCACGATTGGTTAGGACCGCTTGAAAGGCGCAGCCCGTGATGGGAACAGGTGGTTTTTAAGAGTCTATTTGAGAATATTGTAATCTAAGGTGTGCCGCCGGTCGATAAATGATGGCATTTCGGTAAGGAACCTAAGCATCTGCGTATGTTAGAGAGGTGACAATATTCTCATCAGGTTGTCACGTTTTGCTCCAGCCGGCCAAAGGCGAACGATTCCGTTGGAATCGAGCGCATGGGTGCATCTTTCGGTACCGCCGGCGATGCCCAATGGTCTGCTCACCCCCGCAGGGTGTCTGCAGCATGGTCAACACAATTGCAGACGAGGTCTCACCCGTCTCAAAAGAAAGGAGAGTTGCTTATGCCGGAATTCGGTTCGCCATTCTCAGGTCTCGCCAACAGCAGGAAGCTGAGCAACGAGGAGTTGGTTCGAGCGATCCGCTTCATGGTGGCTGCAGAGTATGAGGCGGTTCAGCTCTACCTGCAACTCGCTGAATCAACGGACAATAAGCTTGCCATTGCGGTCCTCAAGGACATCGCCGACGAGGAGCGGGTCCATGCCGGCGAGTTCTTGCGTCTCCTGAAGGAGCTTGCCCCCGATGAAGAAAAGTTTTATGCCGAGGGCGCCGAGGAAGTTGAAGAGCTGATCGAAGAACTGAAGAAGGGTTAAGGCTCTTTACGGAGAAAGGCGGGAGTGTCCGCTAAAAGGGAGTCATCCCGGCATGGTCTTTAGCTTGTTTACAGCCTCTCTTTTGACTCGATCACCATATTGCTCCACGGACGCAACGGACTTTGAACTTACCCGTTTTCGGGTAAAAACCGGGAATCTGACCATAAAAATAATCGACTGCCCAGGCATTGTGGGCGCCATCAACACCGGAGCTGGTGGCTGACCAGTAGGTCGAAGCACTGCCTTCGAACACCAGCGGATCGAACGCCGGTTGGTATTCGGTGTAATCAATGATGCTTTCCAGTTCGGTGATGGCAGGCAGACGCCAGTCTTTCGCCCCTCCGAGTTCCAGGTCATTGCAGTACTGAACCGATTCCTGCCAGGTCCTGCCGGTCCCGTCGTCGGCCCTCTGCCAGGTCAGCTTGGTGCGATTGTCCTTGACCCGGTCTTCGTCCAGCATCACCAGGTTTTCGGAAGGATCAAGCGGCCAGAAGGGTCCGTTGCGGACACAGCGAACGTAGTTTGCAGAGGTTTCTGCCAGCCAACCGTCACTGCCGGACTGAAAATCCACGATCCATTTATAACCCATGGGGATGGGCGTGGTCAGTTCGGTAATCGTCCAATAGTCAGCATTCGTATGCCCCTGGAAGGATGGATCAATCGCCGGAAGGAATCGCGTGTAGTCGATCAGAGTCCGGAGCTCGTCAATGCGGGGCAGTCGCCAGTCACTCTTGCCCCCCAGCACCAGTTGATCGCAGTAGCTGACGGCGTCGCTCCAGCTTCGCTTGCTGTCGTCATCGCTTTTCTGCCAGACCAGTCTGGTTTTTTTGTCGGTTACCGTATACTGGGTGGCGGCGTACCTCGCAATGTTGATCATGTTATTGGAAGCCTTGGTGTTGTTGCTCTCATTGGTCTCGGCAATGGCTTTATCCACATCCGCCATGGCTCCCAGAGTGTACCCGCCCGCTTCGATATTGAGAGGAATGGTAACCGTGGTCGTTATCGTCCTGCTCACCCCGGCGTCAAGGCCCGCCAGGGTCCACTTTCTTCAACAGCCTGTCCTTGGCCGGCTCAATCTTGTTGTCCGTGGAAAGATATAGGCCGACCTTGAATGTCGAGGCATCGATGTCACCCCGATTCTTCACCGTCCATTTCACCTGCACCGACTGCCCCAGGTAAGCGCTTGCCGGTCCCGTAACGGAATTGATCACCAAGTCCGGTCCTCCGGTGTCCGCACCGGTGGGAAAAGCTCCGTCGTCCGCAGCCGCGTCCGAGATGTCGATTCCTCCGTAGAACCCAAAGAACATGCACCAGATCAGCACCAAAAACCTCCCTACCAAAACCTTCCATCCCGTCATCGTCTCTCCTCCTGTACGCTCGAGGTCCATCATTAACTCGCCGGTCAATCGGCAATGCCCACAACTCCGTAGCCGCCACAGCCATCAACCCCGCTTGCGAAAGAGCGCCAACAGTATGGCGTCGACTGGGGCCGCCGGCTCAACTCTCCCGTTCCGCCAGCACCGCTTCAAATCCCTTGCGCACCCACATGGTGACGCTCCCGATGTTCAGCTCTTCGAGCCCCGGCGGAGGCTTGACGCCCGGGTCGAGGGGGTGGAGCTGCAGGGCCTGCTCCCCTTTCTCCTTGAGCGCCGTATCCAGTTCCCATCCCACCCACGTGGACTCGCTGGCGTTTTTCGACCAGAAGAGGAGGAAGAGATCGCGTCTGCCTGATCTCGTTGTCGAGCCGCGGTTTCCACTCCTCCCCCGGATGCAGGTCGAGGCAGTCCTGGAATACGTCGATGCCGGCGCTGATCTGGATGGCGTCCACCCGGTCGAGGACCCGCAGCCGATCCTTCGAGGAGTAGGAAGCGAAGCCGGTCGTGGCCGGCTCGCCGGTGGCCGTGGCCCGCCCCTTTTTCTTCGGTGCGGCGGCTATCTCCAGATCGAGCCGCAGGCGGGCGACGATGATCCCCTCGATGGACACGTCGAATTTGAGGGGGATCGTTCCTTCCTCGGCGTCGTCCGGCACCGCCACGTCGAATTCCAGGAGCGACCGCCCCCCCTGCCAGGTGAATTCCTGCTCGGGAGGGTCGATGGTCAGGCCGCGACCCGAGAGTTTCACCGTCACGCGCGTATCCCGTTTCCAGCGGCACTCCTTAATGCCAAGCACCGTTTCAGCCGAGGGAGCGAGTTTCGTGAGGAGGGCGCGGACCTCTTGCTCCAGGGCTTTTTCGTAGGCCACGAAGCGGGCGGTGAACTCGGCTCCCGGTTTCACCTGCCGGGGAGCCGAGGCCCCGAGTTGGACCGGCTGCAGTTCCTCTCCCGACCTGGGACGGATGCTCTGATGGCTTGGGGGCCTCATCAGACGGCGGCTCACCCCCGGCCTCAGGAGGGGGCTCGTCCATCGCCCGAAACGGCGATTGGACCGCCACCAGCTCTGCCTCCTCCACGCGGAATGTGCCCGACATTTTGGGTGCAAATGTCGGCGACGACTCGGCCTCTACTGAGAGCTGAAGATCATCCCCAGGAGTACGAGGGGAAACGCGGTTCAACCGAATCTGGGCACTGGTGGGTGCGATGGCTACCCGCATCTCCGCGCTCTCTGCCGCTTCCTGTGGCTTCAGCCCCCTGCCTGATCGCCTCCAGGGCCGCCATAAGCCGTTGCCGTGGTTCGTTCTCCGGCGCCGCGGCGATCACCTTCCTCAGGAAATCGAGCTGGTCGAGCACCGACTGGAACTCCCGCGGTGAGCCCACATTCCTGGCCCTGGCATAGCGGGCGATGATGTCGTCGGTGTGGTCGGGCAGGTCTCCGGCGGCCAGATGCCTGAGGAGGAGGCAGTCAACCGGCGTGACCGTATTCCAGAAATCCGGCTTGCTGCGATTTTCGTCCTCCGCAAGTTCAATGGCCCTGTCCACGGAACTTTCAAAATCCGGCGGGAGTTCGCCCTTCTCCTCGAGCAGATAGGCAAGGGTCTGGGCCGTCAGGTGGTTGAGCAGGGGGTAATAGGATGGTTTTCCCCGTTCGAGTCCGAGGGCGTAGGCCCGGTAGTAGTGCTTCGCCATGTCGTAAAGGGCCTGCCGTTTTTCCGAAACCTCCGTGGCAATCATCATCAGCCGCTTGGCGACGCTTCCCAGAAGCGAGAGCCGCTCTCCGGTCTCGCCCAAGGCCTTGTTCAGGTCGATGAGCCTCTCCTCCGCCACCGGTGACGAGGGTGAGGGCCCGCGCCGGTTCGGTGGCGGCCAGTTCCTGGGCCCAGCGCGACTGCAGGTTCCAAAGCTGCTCTGCGGTCTTGATGGTGGCAAGGGAATTCTCGTCGGCGATGGCCCTGTGGTAGTGCTCGACGGCTTCCTCGAAGTGCCTGAGCTCGCCGTAGGCCTTGCCCAGGGCGGCCTGGAGGTCGCCGCAGGCGAGCCATGCCGGGGGGACCTTCTGCTTGATCTCCCTGATCGTCTTCAGGTGTGCTTCAACAGCTGGTCCTGGAGCGGTTCTTGCCGCTGCGGCGATGTTCTCCAGATCAACGATAGCTTCGGAGAGGGTGGTGTAGGCGATGCTGCGGCTGCGGGACGTGCGGCGCAACGTCCCCCTTGCCCAGGGTGAAGTCGGGGTCGCCGTAGCACTGGTAGGCGCCCCAGGTGTTGGCCTCGGGATGGGCGGCATAGGTGACGGTGCGGGCCGTGTGAACCGCCTGGCCGAAGGGCGATCCGGCCAAGCATCTCCTGATAGAAGGTGGCGGCGAAGAGGGCGGCGGCATCGTCCTGCACGGCCCAGCCGGCGGCTACGACCCCTCGCACCCCCATCCTGATCAGTTCGGTGGCCACGTTGGCGGCGAGGTTCGGCAGCTTGTGGGGCGGCTTCCGGTCATCGATCTTCCCCAGGTGGCAGCAGTTGACGAAGACCAGTTGCGGCACCGAGCGCATCTGCCGGATCTGGGCCGCGGTCAGGAACTGGTTTTCGCCGATGACCATGCCGGTGACCGGGTTGCCATCGGTTTGCTGATGGCAGGAGTCGCACGGCACCGGGGGGTGGTACTCGAATACCCCATGGCCGGCCAGGTGGACGATCCGGTAATCCCGGGCAAAAAGCTCCGTCAGGATCGCTGGTCCCTTCGCCTCGGGGCCGATGAGAGGGGTTACGGCGTAGTCGGCGTTCTTCAGGGCCTTCCCCACCTCCCGGGCCTCCTGCTCGGCGGCGGGGAGGTTGGTGAAGGGGGTGGAGGGGTTGCCGACGACCAGGGCCGTCTTGTCCCGGGCCATCACCACCCGTTCGCGGAACTTCTCCACGAGGAGTTGCCGCACCATGCCGGCCTGAACGGCCAGGGGCTTGCGGTCCTGGGCGGCGTCATCGCCCCGCCGGCGCTCCTGCATCATCTCCCACGGATAGCGGGCCGCAGCGTCGTTCAGGACCAGCACCATGTCCCGGCGGTCGGGGGCATACTCCTTGAGTTCGTTGGGGACCAGCATCTCGAAGAGGGTAACGGCAACCCCCTCGCTGCTGGACGTCGCTGGAAGACATCTCCTCGATGAACTGGTCGGCCAGGCTCCGCTGGGACTGCTGGAGATAGACTTCGGCCCGGGCCCGGTCGGTGAGGAGGTTGAAGGAGAGGCGCTCCTCCTCATCCTCGGTAATCTGGAGCCGCTGCCACCACGGGTCGTCCTCGACGAAGCTGGCCCGGCGCATCCCGCCCTCCAGGGGGATCACCAGTGGGTCGGGATCGATGGCGAAGACGCGGGAGATGTCCGGATCGCGACGGAGGCGGGCGAGGGTCCGGGCCGCCTGGATGGCCCGGTCCTCGAAGAGTTCCACGAACTCCACCTCGTCGATGAAGGCGCAGTCAGTGCGGCCCGAATCGGCGATGGCAGCGATTGGCATCGATGATGCCGCGCAGGATGGCGGTCACCGCGTCCTGCACCGAGACGCCGCCGGCGCCGGTACCCACCAGGAGCGCGCTGATACCGGCGGGACACGCCTTTCCGCTCTTAACCTCGCGGACATTCGACCCGCGACAGCGAGTAGGCAGCGCACCCCCCGGGAGACGGCCCGCAGGAGCCGACCGGGGGAGAGTTTTCCCACCTCGCCGAGGCCGATGACAATGGCGCCGGGCGGTTTGCCATCGCTTCTCCGGGACTGCTCCCACTCGCGGGTTGAGAAAGACCTCGGCCGTGTCGTCGTCGCCGGGGTAGATCCTGAGCCGGTGCCTGGCGCTGAGCCGGCCGTCGAGGGTCCGGTCCAGGTAAGCCTCGGCGCTGATGATCGTATCTCCCTTGTAATGCCCTACCATGACCGGATGGCTGGCGAAGGCCAGGCTCCCGTGGCGAACGCTGACCTGGATCTTGCGCTCCGGTGTGGCGCTTCCGTTTCGTGCGCCCCGCACCCACTGCGGTCCGCGCCAGGTCGGTGAAGTCGGGGTAGAGGGGCGTCCGCTCGGCCGGCAGCTCGAATCGCTCGGTCATGCCGCGGGTCTCGGGCGGAATGGTCGGCAGACGGTCGGTGGCTGCCGCGCCGCAGGAGATCAGTGATGGCGTCAAAGCCTTCTTCTGCGGAGGGCAGGTCGCCGTGGGAGGCCTGCAGGTACCAGGTCTTGATTCCTTGTGGGATCCCCGTTTCCCACGGTACTCTCCCGTCACCCCGGGAGGTGGCGTGGAAGACCAGCCGTGTGTCCGTTCCTTCCCCCTCGATGGTGAGGTCCACCGGCGTCGCCGGCGCGCAGCCGGCGATGTAGAGCATCCTCTCCGGGTCGATGGGGGAGTTGTCCAGCTGCTGTTGCCGTGCTCGGGCCGCCGCCAGCGCGTCGGCGGTGGGGGGCAGCCAGGTTGCGTTCTCCGGATCGGCGGCGGCAAACGTCTGCCACGCTGCAGGATCGAAGAAATCGAAACTTCCCCCGGTTGGCAGCATCTCCAGAAGCCCGGGGAACTGGGCCACAATGCCGATGAGGTCCCGCGGCCCACGGGTGGTGTCAAGGAGGCTGAGTTTGCGGATGAGGCTGTCGCGTCCCGTCAGCATCTGGGTCACCGCGTGGGAACCGCCATTGGGGGTACCGAGCATGATGAGCCGCGCCTCGGAGCGTTCCTTCATCCGCTCCCAGACCTCCGGGTGGGCCGCGATCATGGCCCGGGCCACGAGTCCCCCCATGGAGTGGGCCACGATGCTCACCGGCTGCCGGCTCTTTTCGGTATCGTCCAGGGCTTTCGCGATGGCGTCGGCAAGGCGGTCCGCCTCCTCAAAGACCGAGAGCCGCCAGTCGAAGGGAAAGGGCTCGACGCGGTGGGTTTTGGCCAGGTGCTTGACGAGGTCTCCATAAAACATCCAGAGGGGGGCTTCCGGTTTGACCAGGTTCGGCGTCCCGTAGCTCAGGAGATGGAACTTCCCCGCGGCGATGCCGAGAGGGTCCAGCCAGATCCGGTTTTCGTCGATGGCCAGATGGCTTCCCATAATCCCCGGCAGCACGAAGACCACCGGCAGTGTGTCCGCCACATCGCGCTTCTCGTAGGGTGGAGGGCCGCTGTCGGTGGCGCGCACCGAGAAGGGCTCGAACCCATCCGCTTCCGAACCGCTCCGGGAGAGCGTCCGGGCGAGTCCCTCGGCGCTTTCGGCATTCTGGAAGTAGCTGAAGTGGTTCACGTCGCCGCCGCGCCGGAAGAGGAAGCCTGCGCCCCCGGTCCGCTCGGACCCTCCGAACATGGCGTCGGTATTCACCACCAGGTCGTGGTCGTCCTGGTAGAGCGGGTCGGTCAGGAGGGTGCCGATGGCGCTCAGGACGGTGTCCCCCTCGATATCCCCCGCGATCACCCGCAACTCTCCCGCAACGGGGGTCTTAGCCCGGTTCAGCAATGCCACCAGCGGGGAGGAGGGGACCACCGCCTCGAGCCCCGGCAGCACGGTGGGGTCGGATCGCTCCTTGGCCACCGCCATGATCAGCTCGCTGAAGAGGCTGGTGAAGATCCCCCCGCGGGCTTGGCGACGAAGCCGTAGGTCTCCAGGAGGTTGAAGAGGACCGAGAGGTAAATGTCGAGCCGCTCCGAGGCGAGAGTCGTCCCCCGGGCGGGGCAGGCCACCCGCACGAACCGCTCGATGCGGAACCGTTTCTCCTTGAGGAGCGTGTTGAGGCGTTCCAGGTCTCCCCGCACCTTGTCCGGGTTACGTTCGGCAAAGAAGGCGAGGTCGGCGGCGTCAAAGGGGTCGCGCCCCCCTCCATCCCGGCCCGGCAGAGCAGTTCCCCGATCATCCCACCCCGTGAGTGGGACACCAGGTGGAGCCGTGCCTCCGGCGGGAGCCGCTCGGCAGCGGCGATGGCGTTGTCGATGGGGCTCTTGGTCAGGGTTTCGTGCTCCAGGCCGAAGACCCGCCCCTCGTAAGGGGTGAGGAGTTGTTGCCGCTGGGGGCGCCGGTTTTCGGTCCAAAGCTTGTGGAAACTTCCCGTCGTGGACGAAGCGGTGCCGTGAAGAAAGAGGAGCGACGGTCGGTCCGCCGGGAGGGAGACCACGGCCTCGGCAACGGGTGCCAGCGTCAGCTCATCTCCCGGCAGCAGCCGGTAGAGCCCCGGCCCCCGGTTCTCCGCGGCATCGCCCAGCACGTGCTTCTCCAGTTTGTCCGCGAGGAAGAGGGCGGCCTTCTCCGCGACATCGATCCTGAAGAACTTCAGGGTCTTGATGACGATCTTGCCGATGAGTCCCCGCGTGGCGCTCCGCCGCCCGAGGGTAGCCGGCAGCTCCACCACCCCATCCGCAGCACGGGTGTCGGCCACGTCAAGCACCTCGGTGCGCAGGCGCTCCTGGGAGGTCCAGAACCGGGTGCCGTCCTCGAGTTCCACCTCGACGATATCGTCGGGCCGGCTCTCGATGACCGGCGCCTCCGCTCCTCCGGCCCGCGCCGAGCTGATCCGAAACGTGCGCACTTCGTGAATGGTGATCTGCCCGCTGGTTTCACCCGGCGCCCGCGGAGTCGGTTCCGTGATTTCCGTCCCGGGGATGCGCAGGCGTATCGGCTGCATACTGGTGACGGTCATGTTGTGCTCCTTAGGTCAAGGTCTCCTTCTTATACATTTTTCTCCGTGACTGAGCTTCAGGTGGCTGCCCGGCACAGCATCCGCAAGAGATGGGCTATCCCCCAGAGGTCGACGCGCTCCAGGCGTACGAGGCGGAGCTCATGGTCGCCCTGCCGGTTAGGAGAGTCGGTGCCCATAGCGGCCCACGCTTCAAGAAGAGTCCGTTCCAAGAAGGGGGTGTCGGTCGTTGCATCGACGGTCATCACCAGCCGGTCGAGGGGAACGGTTTCGACGAGTTCCCGCACCTCGTAGACACACCCCTGCCGCGCCGGCGAAAATCCCCGCAGGTCCATTAAAACGGCGTCGGAATGCCGCACGAGCGATGCCAGGGTTGCCCGCCAGGTGTCGTCGTGGCAGAAGAAGTCGTTGACTCGGTAGCGTCCGTCGAAATCGGGGCGGGTGTCCAGTGTGGCCAACCGCAGGGCCAGGGCATCTGGGCTGTCGACGAACTGGCGCTCCAGCCGGCCGCTGACGAAATCGAGAAACTCGTGGGGCTCCACCGTGGCCGCCGCCAGGTCGGGGCCGCCGATGAACTGCACGTTGCCCACGTACCGCCAGTGCCGGCTGACCGCGTTGAACAGGGCCTCGCTCCGCTTGCCCAGGGAAAAGACCCGAAGGACCAGGAGGCGACGGTTGCTTTCCGCGTCTTTCGGCGGGAGTGAGGAACCGGAAGCCGAGCCGCACCGCTGCCAGGTAGCCGGCGAAGGCCACCAGACCGGCAGTGATCCAGACCGGCCCCTCGAAAGCCAGGCCGATGGCGTAGGTGATGCCGAACAGGAGCCAGAGGGCATCGAGCACCAGGCTTTGATCGTTGACGCGCTTCGCCTGGTAGCCCCGGCGCAGCCACAGGAGAACGAACCAGCCAAGAACGGCAAAGAGGGCAAAACCGACCACGATCCACGCCACGAAGGTGCCGGTCCCTCCAAACCCAAGGGAGAAGAAGAGGTCAGCCACCGAGCGAGCACGCGTCGGGTTATAGTTGATCAGGGTCAGCATGAGGTTAGAACCAGTGATGGCAAAGACCAGGAAGGTCACCACCAGGGGCCCTACTGCCCGGACCCGGCGCAGCAGGAAGACCAGAAAAAGAAGGGTCGCGGGCATGTTGGTGATGAACCAGAGAACGATCACCTGGCTGACCGACAAATCGGGGCTGCGCAGGAAGCGACCAACCCCAGGGCCGCGTAGCCGATCCCGTAGGCCACTGCCAGGAGGAGCCTTGTCCGCATCGTCGTTGCAGCCACCAGAAACAGGGTCAGGATCAGCGGCCAGGCATGGACCCAAAAGAGCATGAGAAACCGCATTGGTAGTAGCTCATTACCACTAGGACAGGAGGAAGGCGGAGGCCATTGTTGCAGCGAAGAGGGACCCGCCGGTCCCATAGATGAGTGCGGCTCGCCAGGGGCCGGAACGGGCCCCACGGTACAGGTCTGTTTCCACCTCCGCCTGCTGCTGATTGGCAGGCGTGGCGTAGGAGATCGCGAGCGGGGCAGGCGCCGCCGCCGGCTGGGCAGGGTGGGCTGTCACACCGAGACTGACTCGGTGCGGAGCCCCGCCGGGCCATCCCCCGCAACACCGCCCGGCGATAGAGCCGCAGCAGCAGGAAAGAGAGAGCAGAAGGCCCAGGGAAGCCTGAGAGAAATCAGGATGAAATGGAAGCCATGTCGGTGAGCGCGCGGGTGGTGCTGTCGATCGTGGTCATGGTAGCTTTTTCTCCTTGAAGCGCGTTCATGCGGGGAGGTGACCCAACACGGCGATTCGACGTGCCGCCGATTCGGGCCGGGCTCTCTTGTTCTCCCGTATTCTCTGGAAGCCGGTGAATTCTCTTGGGAACAGCATCCGGCCTGCTCAAGTTCTCAATCCCGCCTTCACAGCCCGCCTCTGATCAGATCATTCCGGAACCTGCAGCTTATCCATATCGATTATTGCAATTGTCGGAGCTTCTTCCGAGTCAGCGTATTCAATTATTGCTATTACATCAACAGTACCCCAACCTTCGTAGGAGTAGGTGAAATTGTCATTCGGTCCAGTCGCTATCAGCTGAACCCTGAAAGTGGGATGCGCTATGCGATAGGTTATGGAATGCGATTGCCTTGATGCCACCGGGGATGGATGCATTCTCGGAAACAGTTTAAAATGGATAGAGGGCGATCGCTGGCATCGTTTCTGCCAAGACTCTTGGACGTGACTTTGAATTTGATGTCCTTGTTGAATACATCGGGAGTTGATGCGGCCAGCTTATCAAGATTTTTAAATGGATCATCAGAAAGTGCTGCTATTATTAGTTTATTACTGTTTCTTTGATTCTGTGCAGCCGCTGTTGAGCCATTTCCTGTGATTCGACGGCCCGTTTCTCGTAAAAGTTATTGCGTCTGTACGTTGCTGCCGTGCGTATAACGTTAGACCGGCAAGCATGATCATGCACAGGACAGCGATGCTATTGCGATAATACCCATCCGCTTCGACTTTTCCGCCGATTTTTGCAACTCCTGCCTCTTGCTCCCTTTGTGCCCGCTCCTGGTCATGCTTTTGTCTGTTCCTCTCTCTCTGATCTCTTCCAGAGTCTGCTGCTCGACAAACCTCCGTCGCCAGTCCAAGACCGCAGGGGCAAGAACATCGTGAAAAATCTCGTAACTTGGCGTATGCGTTGGGCTGGCTTGCAGGAGGCTTTAATAGTGCGGAGAATGCGAGTTTTCCGAGAGGTCCTTTACCGCCGTGCAGTACCTCGTCCGCCAGGTCCCCGGCCCATTTGATCAAATCATCGAGGCAGCAGGCGAACTTCGTACCGCAAGGGGTCACCAGACGGTCGAAAAATCCGGCGCACACGCGTCTGCTCGACGTCGTTCCAGTTTTGCCATCACCGATCATCCAGATGCGTCCGCACGATTTCCTGGGCGCCTCCCAGGTTCTGCAGCGTATGTCAATCGGAGAGATCGCGCGAATTGGCTGCTAAGTTCCTCTTCCCACAGCCGGGTAAGGACCAGTTGTAGAAAAGGGGTCTCTATCCTGCTATCGTCCTCGGCAGTTCCTGCGGTGGCCGGCTCCCGTTCCCGTTGACGAGGCGAGTGACACATATCCCGACCGCACCTGGTCAATGATCGTACTGACCAGGTTCATCCTCGATGGTCACCGCCATTGCCTTGCCTCTTCCAGACGATCATTATAAGCCATCAGCGGTTTGCGTATGGCATCCTCTGCAGCGTCGGCGTCGAGATGCCGCAAGCGCAACAGATTTCCCATCAGGTTCGGTATGCGCGCCCGGAAACGGTCAAGCCTTGCCAATCCCTCCTCCCGTAATGCCAAGAGAAAACCAGCATCAACATCGTCGCGATTCACCGCACTGGCCAATTCGCCGTCAAAGCGGTTGTTGGCGTTCCGATTCCGGGTGATAGAGAAAGTACTCCTCGAACTGGTCGAGCAGGAGGAGAATTGTGCCGCCGAATTCCTCTCCAACGCTGAATAGAGAGTTCGTCCAAGGGACTGTCCACGGACATTTTCACGGGTTTTTTCGTTATCAGCGTCAACGCTCTTCATGCACTCACTCTTGAGGGATGTCAGGAAATCGGGTCGTTGCCAATCCCGGAACACGACCACCGCGGTCCTAGGCTTTGTGCGGAGCATTGGCACGACACCGGCCATCAGCACCGAGCTCTTGCCGACGCCGCTGGCTCCATAGAGGATCGTCATGGATGACGGCATAGAGATTTGAGGCGATTACCCGCTGGTCCCGTTCACGGCCGAAAAAAAAATCACGTTCTTCTTCCGTGTATGGCTGAAGCCCGACATACGGGCAGAACGAACTCATGCAGTGGCATGCTACTCTCCCCGTTGCTGTGTCATTTTCAGCGGTAAATGTATCCAGGGTGCAGATCGAAAATGCTGACATTCCGTTTTTCCCACAAGCTTGCGAGCAAGTTCCGATGGCTGGAATTGTATCGCCCACGAAGGGAGAGTTCCGTCATCCTGATCGCCGGCTCCGCTTGGACGAAAAGCATTTGCTCAGGTTTTTCAGGATCGACCCTCAGGTTCCAGTCACTGAGGCTGTAGCCGAGAAAGAGAAAGCTCCGTTCACGGAAATGATCGTAAAAGATGGCAGGGATGCGCCGTGTTCGCCGTCATTCGGGAAAGGAATTCAACATAGTCCTCCTCCGTGATCACGAAATTGTCCCATTCTGTCGGTATCACGCTCCAGGGTGCCGTGCATCTTGTAGATGACCGTTGTTTTCGAGAGATCCAGATACCGATCCAGGTCGTTCGGGGCTTTGATGATCGGTTCCGTTTTGCCATGGGGCCACCAGAGCACGGCATTGGCGATGTCTTTGCGGTCGGCGGGATAGATCACCAGGTCATAAGGTTTTCCTGCCTTGCGGAAAGCCTGCTCCAGCAGGGTGTCGTAATTGGTTGCCACGATGACCTGGTGGGCCGGCACTCAGGCCAGGAAGGTGTGCGAGCTCTCCGGGCTGGTACGGGTGGTTGAGCACTTCCCGCAGGCGCTCGCGAAGGGTGCGGCGTCCTGAAATATCAGCATAGTAAGAAGACACCTTGGCCAAGTCATCCCGGTCTCCCGGATATTCGGAGGGAAACATGGTTTCATGCCGCGAGAAAGTTTGAAAGTTCCCGTCCGCTGGGCAGGAAGCCAGGTCTGTCAGGGTTCCCATGCGTGTGTCGGAGGGACGGCCCGCCATGGATGCTCCCGCTCCCAGAAACGGGCACGACTTTCCCTGCTCTCATGCGGTTCCAGATGACCCCATAGGGTGGTTCAGCCATAAATCACCTCATACGAAAAGTTTGCAAATACCCCTGTCTTGAATTCAGGTCCTATCGCCCGCCGCGGCCTGGTCCCCTCGATCTCCACTAACGTCGCCCGCGCCTTTTCCTCCATCACCCCAATTCCTCGAGGATGAGCACTTGCCAACCGGCCATGTCAAAACACACCGCTATGCCATCGGTCAGGGCGTCGCGGTTGTCCTTAGCGACCTCGGCTTGACCAGTGTTACCGAATAAAGCGTCAAGATTCAGGAACTTGGGCTGGACCCAACCGGTCCGCGATAACGCGAATGAACTCCTCGGCAGTTGTTCCTGATCGGGCGTCGAGCCGGACCACGCTGGCGGGCTCTTGGGAGCCGAAGCGTAGGGCAATTTCCGTAGATAGAAGGGATTTGCCCATGTCGCTGAGTCCGTGTGTCGGTAGTTGATGAAGACATCGTAACTTCCCATGGTACCCCTGTACCGTGATGTTTCCGCGCTCTTTCAGCGTCCCAGCCCCGCCAGAT
Source organism: uncultured delta proteobacterium (assembly GCA_963808625.1). GTDB lineage: Bacteria > Desulfobacterota > Syntrophobacteria > Syntrophobacterales > Syntrophobacteraceae > JADGQM01. Next base: position 27,485 of record CAWEHK010000053.1, on the reverse strand, counting down.
ACGCCGCCAGGAACTCGTCCCAGGAGCTCTGCTTGGTGAAGTCGAGCGTCTTGTAGAGGGGCGAGAGCTTGCGTTTGGGGAAGTAGATGGAGATGCCCCGGGAGTTGTCGACGGCCGGCCCCTTGTACCCGCTGGCGACGATGGCAGCGGCGGCAGCCTGCTTGACTGCGGCGCAGGCGGTGCGTACTGCCGGGTCGGTGAGCTTCGTCTCCAGGAGGTCGCAGAGGTCGAGGAGGTCGCAGTAGTCGTCGTAGGGGCGGCTGTACTCCTGGACCTGGGCCCGGGCGTTGATCAGGGCGGTGCGGGAGGCGGTGTCGGCCAGGATGTTCTTGAGGGCCTTGGCCAGGCCGTCCACGGCAGCGGCCAGGGGCTTGAGCCCCGCGAGCTTCACGGCTGACTGGGTGACGTTGTCGCCGGCCTTGTAGGAGGCGAGATACTGGGTGACGATGGTTTTCGAGAGCTCCTCCGGGGTCATGGCCGGCTTGGCGGCCAGGGCCTTGAGGATGCGGTCGTAGGGCCAGCCCTCGCCCGGCTCGGTCTCTTCGGAGCCGACGCTGTACTCGGCCACGTCGCGCATCTGGTAGGCCACCTCCACCATGCTCATGAGGCAGGCGTCCATCCCGAGGATGTCGATCTTCCGCGTGAGCTTCTTCTTGATCCTGGTCATCACCTTTTTCAGCTCGATGTTGTCGAGGAAGTCCTGGGCCTGGTCGTCGAAGGCGATCCCCCGCTGCTTGACGGCGGCTTCCACCGTGGTGCTGAAGAGGGCCCGGCGGGTGCGGGCTGATGCCGGCCCGGGCCTGGGCAAAGGCGATGGGTCTTGGCTCCGGCGACTGCCCCCCGGGTGACGACCGGCTGGCTCTTGCGGGAGACCGGCGGCGCGGCGCCGCTGAAGACGTCGCCCTGGTAGAGGTTGGCGTCATCCCAGCCGGCGCCATGGTTCCAGAGCACCAGCAGGTAATGGTCGGCCGGATAGTTCGTGACCCCCCAGGTGACAAAATCCTCCAGCACCTTCGGGTCCCCCATGTTGGTTTCCCCGAGCGTCTGCACCGCGTCCTTGGCGACCGTTGTCCCCTTCTTGCAGACAGTAGCGGACGGTCGCCGCTTTCGCCCCGGCCCGGTCGAACTGGGCGAGGACGGCGATCTGGTCAGTGGTGCCGACCGTCTTCATCTCTTTCAGATCGACAACCCCGGCGCTGTCCAGATTGTTGTCGCCGGCGAGATAGACCATGATGGTCCAGTTTCTCTTGGTAATCGCTTTTGTGGCCATGGTGTTCTCCTTGGGTTCACCGTGTGGCGCTGCAGGGTGCAGCTTGGTTTGTCATCTCCTCCGGCGTAATCGGCTCGATCGCCGCCACCGCCGCCCGCGCATTTTCATGCGTCGCCCCTGCCATTAACTTACCGACTGTTGCCATCGTTTGCGGTCAAGAACATGAGAACAATCACCCGACTGAGGGGGTAGCTCGGGTTGGAGCGGACTCCAAGCCGCGAAAAAGCAAGGGATGGACGGGGCCGCTGATGATTTCATGATGATCCTGGTCTGCCGCACGCTCGGAGCAGGGCCCATTGAAGTCCTTCCATTTTCAGGAAGACGCAAGCGTTGAATCACGTGGAGACGGCGAACGGTGTCTCGGCAGAGACTCAACATGCGCCCGTTGCGGATATTCGAAAGCCTGGAAGATTTGAGCCAAAGGGCCCTACGCTAAGACCACGATATGCTTCCAGATTTAACTCATAAGAAGAAAAACGAATTGGTCCCCATTAACTCACCGATACGAGACAACGACGCTGACAAACCCAGCGGAATTTTGAGGATGCATTTGATTCCACTTAGTGAATTAAACTAAGCAAAGCTGTTTTTTTGTGTCAATGAAAAAAAACGAACCGGAAGAAGAATCTTGATATCTCACGCTCCTACAAGCCGCAACCTCTCGAAGCAGACCGCTGCGACCGCGACCGCCGCGGGTATGGTGTAGCAATGGCATTGGCCGCGTCGTGCGCACCGTTGGTGAAGTCGAAGACCAGAGCTACGACAATGATCACCGCCAACAGTGAAGAAATCTCAAGCATTCTTGAGGGCGATCCCTTCGATGGCCTTGGCCAGTTGCCACGCCCGATTAAAGGCCTTGTCGATGCGGTCGTAGACCTGGGTCCATTTGATGATATCCACGACATCCACGGGTTCCGGCGACGGCTTGTCGTAAAGTTCGCCCAAGCCGCTCAGCAACAGCATTTCACATTCCTTCTTGAGCTGTTTAACCTGTGCGACCGTCTGCAGCAACTTCCTGTCCGCTACCCAGCATGCCAAGCATCACCCCGATCCCCGTGACCATCCCTTTGATGTTGGCAATCATGCGTTCGGCCGGGAACCGCATGCGGGAGAGCCCGTAGACTCCGATGCGGTTTGAAACCGCCTGAATGTGATTCAGGATGGTTTCCTGGGACGAGTTGATCTCGTGAATGTCCTCGCGGTCAATGGGCGTGATGAAGGTCGTTGACAGCTCGCGGGCGATGGTCCGGTTGATGACGTCTCCCTCGGCCTCCAGTCGGTTGATCACCTGGCACTGATCCTCGCAATTTGCGAATTCTTCGGCGACCTGATGGAGTACCGTCGCCGCATCCACAATGATGCGGTTCTGTTCGCGGAACAGTTCGAAAAACTTAGGCGATTTGGGGAAAAGGCTGAAGGACATGGCCTCCTCCCTTCTTTAGCCGAATGCTTTATGGAGAGGGGGCCGCTTCAGACCGCTTCTCCGGGTAAGACCGGCAAAACTCCGTCCTGATCGCTTCAAGCCTCCTCCGGTTAACCCCCAGATCCCAATACCCAAGGCGAGACGCGGAGCGCATGTGAATGAGGTGTTGTTCCTGATCAAGGGCAAATTCCACATCATCAACGAACCCGAGAAAGGTCCAAAACTCCGCCTGAAGGTAGTCCGGCGATACCGTGATGATGCGGCTGCGCTTCATGCTCTGGATGATGGCTTTGAGGGTCTCGATAACCCCTCCTGAGACCCCGAGCAGGCAATGGGCGGGATCGCGTGATAACCTCCCTTGGCTTGACTCGAAACGCAGTTCGGAGAACCGGGGCAGGGGGCAAGCCGGTCGTGGGAGGATGGGAGTTTGTCAGAACCGGCAGCGGAAAGATTGGATAAAACCAGCGAACCCATGAGCAGCAGAATCGGTAACAGAGTCCTGACGAGAACCATGATAAGCACCTCAAACCGATGCAGGATGTCGGCCCGGATCGTTTGCCTCGGCACTGCATAGATCGTTAAGTGTTAATTGTTAATCATCACTCAGCTCTCATTACCCGTTAATCGTCACCCAGCACCCAGCACCCAGCACCCAGCACTCAGCGCTCATCACTCATCGCTCAGCACTCAGCACTCAGTGAGAAAGGATCTTGCTCAAAAAGAGCCTGGCGCGATCCGTTTTGGGGTTGGTGAAAAACTCACCGGGCGGAGCCACTTCGATGATTTCACCTTCATCCATGAATACCACCCGGTTTGCCACCTCCCTGGCAAACCCCATTTCGTGAGTGACCACGATCATGGTCATCCCTTCCCGGGCCAGGACCCGCATCACATCCAGGACCTCATTGATCATTTCCGGGTCAAGCGCCGAGGTGGGTTCGTCAAAGAGCATGATCTTGGGGCGCATGCACAAGCCTCTGGCGATTGCAACCCGCTGCTGCTGCCCCCCGGAGAGCTGGGCCGGATACGCGCCCGGCCTTGTCTTCCAGGCCGACCCGCCTGAGGATCTCAAGGCCGAGTCGTTCCGCCTCTTCTCTTTTCACCTTGCGCACTTTGATCGGCGCAATGACGATATTCTCAAGCGCCGTCATGTGGGGATAGAGATTGAACTGTTGAAAGACAAAGCCGATTTCGGCCCGGAGCTGGGTCATGTTGGTCTTCTTTTCATGAACCTTCATGGTGTCTACGATCAGTTCACCCTGCTGGATGCCTTCCAGACGGTTGATGCAGCGGATCAAGGTGCTTTTGCCGGAACCGCTGGGACCGCATACTACCACGACCTCGCCGGCGCCGATGTCTAAATTGATATCTTTCAGGACGTGGTGCTTTCCAAACCACTTGTTCACGCCCGAAAAAGTTATCATGCTCAGGGTCCCGATGGCTCGTGCAGCAAACGTTGCACGCTTTTTTGATATTTTCGATACACCTCGTTTGCCAGTTCGGTCATGGCAAACTCCGCGCTTCGGGTTTCGGCAAAGTCAGCGGGGCGGGGACGCGAAGTTCTTCGAACTTGATCGCTCCGATGTAAAGCTTTTGATCCACGGAAGCCAACTCTTCGGCGGTAAAATTCTCCCCAAGGAAATGTTTCCTCTCGAGGTCGCCGATGTCCAGGCTCTTGAGGAAGCCCAGGATGCTCAGCAGGTCGAAATTTTTTGAAAATGCTTGATGTTGCTGTTGACTGCCCGGCACAGTTTACTCAGCTCTTCATAGGCCTCCCGGTACCTTTCCATCCGTTGATACAAGACGATGGTAGGCCTCGCTCACAAGTTTTCTGAATTTGCCTCTTATCCGTGAGCGCCCTGACCCGAATGAAGCGGACTCCTCGGGAAAATTCTTTCGTGCGAGTAATCATTCCAGAAGGAGGGCTGAGGGACCTTGAGTAATGCAAAGAGCTGGCTCACCATCTCCGGATGGATCATCAAATGAGTCAACCGGTTCAGGCGCTTGCCGGTTCGATGAGCCCGCCCGATCGTCTCCTCCGCCAGCTTCTCGATCTCTTCGATCTGCAGCCCGATAAGACGGCGCTCCGTCAGGTAATTTTCAATTATGTCTTCTCTAATCTGACGGGTCAGACTGGAGATCAGGTCCTCATCCATTGAGCGCACCTTTTGAAGAGCGCATCCTTGGGTTTCAGCCTACCTCTTAGAGACCGTCCAAAAATAACTTGCCCTCATTGTCAGCCTCTCTCAAACCACGAAACACACGAAAAAAATGATTCCTCGTCTTTCGAGTGTTTCGTGTATTTCGTGGTGAAAGAAGATCATTTATTTCTGGGTGGCTCTTCAGCCTCTCTGCAGGAGAAAGGTCTGCGGATCGAGAAAAACCTCCGGGTGTTCGGGTTGGTAACTGCCCGGCATCCTTCAAGACCTTTACCCGGATCGCCTCTGGAAGTGGGTTCAAGGGAAAGAATCGCCCGAAAAAGGTCATCACTTTCGTGGCACGGGTAGCGGGATGCCGTTGTCATTGGTGGTGGCAATATGGCGATGGGTTCTTATGGACATCCACATGGAAACCCGGTGTTTCTGCGCAAACTCGGAGCTCCGCAACGGTTGCACGAGGTTCCCGGTCAAAATCCAAGCCGTCCAGAACCACCAAAGCCGGATGGAATTTGGTCTGCTCTTCCAGGTTTTGAAGGCTTTGTTCCAGCTTCTGAATCCGAAATGCCTGGTGGAGGTAGGCGAGGATGAACCGGTGCGCTTCAAGGCGCCGCTGCAGCGCGGCGAACTCATCTCGCGGCGACGGGAAGCGAGAAGGTTCTTGAGCAATTCCTCGATACCATATCTTGATTTTCTCCGCAGCCCCATCGATGCACACATGAAGCACGGGCTGGCCCTCGAACAGGTTTTCCAGAGCTATGTGGGTCAGGCATGCCGTCTTCCCCACGCCGGCCGCGGCCATCAAAGCACCGAGCTCACCCTGCCCTAAAGGATCACCAAGGGTCCTTCTGATCAGTTGCATGCCTTCCTGACCTTCGGGCTGATCAATATTCATCAAATTTCTCCTTCCTGAATTCTGCCCTGCTACTTGTTCTTCTGCGAAAGCTGCTCTTCCTTGTACCTCTTAATGATCTCTTCGGCAATGCTTCTGGGCACGGGGTTGTAGCGAGCGAATTCCATAGTGAATTCCGCCTTTCCCTGAGTGGCGGAGCGCAGCACGGTCGAATACCCGAACATTTCGGAGAGGGGCACTTCGGCTTCGATGGTTGAGAAAGCGCGATCTTCCGAGGTGCTGATAATCATGCCCCGCCGCTGGTTCAGGGTCCCGAGCACGGTCCCCTGATATTCGGAGGGTGTTTCCGCCACCACCTTCATCACCGGTTCGAGAATGCTCGGGCCGGCCTTGCAGGTAGGCCTCGCGAAAGGCACCGATGGCCGCCTGCTGAAAGGCAAGGTCGGAAGAATCCACGGAGTGAGCGGCGCCATCATTGATGGTGACCTGAACTCCCACAATGGAAAAGCCTGACAGCGGCCCTTTCTTCAAGCACGCCTGGAAACCCTTGTCGCAAGAAGGGATAAATTCCGTGGGAATGGCGCCTCCCGTGATCTTGTTGAGGAATTGGTAGTCGCCTTCCGAACTGGGTTCGAGGAAGCCGGCCACCCTTCCGTACTGCCCCGACCCACCCGTTTGTTTCTTGTGCGTATAATTGAAATCGGCCCGGCGGGTAACAGTCTCCCGGTAAGCGACCTTGGGCATGCCCGTAGCCAGATCCACCTGGTATTCACGACGCATCCGTTCGACATATACATCCAGATGCAACTCGCCCATGCCGCAGATGATCGTTTCTCCGGTCTCCTCTTCAAGATACGATCGAAATGTCGGGTCCTCCTTGGCAAAGCGAGCTAAAGCCTTGCTCACGCTCATTTCGGATTTTCTATCCTTGGGCTTGATGGCAAGAGAGATGACCGGCGAGGGCACGTACATAGACGTCATCGTGTAGCGCACCCGCCCATCCGTAAACGTGTCCCCGGAAGTGCAGTCAATGCCGAAAAGCGCCACGATGCTTCCCGCCGCCGCACCTTCAATCTCTTCCATTTCGTCAGCGTGCATCCGCACCAGGCGTCCTACCTTGGAACGTTTCCCCGTGCGCACATTGACGATGGTGTCCCCCCTGCTCAAGACGCCCTGGTAGATCCGCACATAGGTGAGCTGCCCATAGCGACTCACCTCGAGCTTGAATGCCAGCATGACGAGGGGGAGGTCCTGAGCGTTTTTCAACCCGACCTCGGCTTCGTCCCGGTCAAGGTCCAGAGCGGTAGTAGTCGCATCGAGAGGACTTGGCAGGTAGCTGGCAGACCGCATCCAGAAGCGGTTGCACCCCTTTGTTCTTGTATGCCGAACCGAGGAGCACCGGGGTTATCCCGAGCGCAAGAGTGCCCCGGCGAATGGCCTCTTGGATGAGCGCTTCCGTAACCCGCTCTTCCAGGATTGCCTCGGTGAGCTCGTCAGAGAAAAGCGAAACGGCATCCAACAACTGCTCGCGTGCCTCCTCGGCCTGGCCTAGAAGCTCAGACGGAATATCGCCGGCGATGAGCTCTTCCCCATGGTCCCCTTCAAACCTCAAGGCCCGCATGGTGATGAGATCAATCACCCCCTGGTGGTTGGATTCCAGACCCCACGGAATTTGGAGGAGCACCGCATTATGGTTCAATTTCTCCCGGAGCTGGCGAACCACGCGCAGACGGTTCCGCACCCGTCCGATCACATTTATTGATGAAGGCCACCCGAGGGACCCGGTATCGCACCATTTGACGGTCTACGGTCACCGACTGCGACTGAACCCCGCCAACAGCGCACAGCACCAGGACCGCGCCATCGAGGACCCGCAACGCCCTTTCCACTTCAATCGTGAAGTCCACATGACCGGGGGTATCAATGATGTTGATGGAATAATCCTGCCATTGACAGTAGGTGGCAGCAGACTGAATGGTAATGCCCCGCTCCTTTTCCAACTCCATAAAATCCATCTTGGCGCCGACCCCGTCTTTACCCTTCACGTCATGGATCGCATGGATCCGTTGGGTATAGTAGAGAATCCGTTCCGTCAGGGTGGTCTTGCCGGAATCTATGTGAGCGCTGATACCGATGTTTCGTGTCGTCGTGAGATCGTTGATCATGATGTTCGGCTGACAGCTCCTTTCCTGCTGCAACTGGAGCGCTCCGGATCCTCCAGTTCAAATAGCAGGGGCGAAAGATTTTGAACACCATCCTGGTATCTCAGGGTGAGATACGAATCCGTGCTGAACCTGTGCCCGAGACCAAAAGAAAAACGGGCACACGGTTGGTGCCCGTCGGGAGCGCCGGTTCATAACAGAAATGAGCTGGAAAGAAAAGGGGGTATTACTGGAACGAAGGGAGAGAAGTACCTTGCTCCATTATGCAGCACCCGATTCGTGCCGCACTCGAGAAACTTTCAAAGTTACTTCTTGGAATTCTTTTTTGGAGTTTTTTCGACTTTTGCCAACTGGGAAGTACTGCTTTTACTGTCCGATTTTCCTACTTGAGCTTTTTGAGTTCCGCTTGACTTCTGCGTGGATTTTGCTTCCAGCAGTCTTGCTTTCTGACCGGGCTTCAGTCCAATGCCCTGGTTCATGCCATTGATCTGGCAGAGCGCTTTGGGATCGAGACCTTGCTGCTGTGCGGTCTTCGACAGAGAACCATGCCTGTCGGCGGTGTATACTGCGGGAACGAAACTTCCGGAGGCTTTGGGGGCGACGACCGCAGCAGGCCCGGATTTCACGACACCCGGCCTTGCGAGATCGTCACTGCTGGCAGGCGATTTGCCGTTCACCAGTTTTATTCTCTGCCCCGGTTTGACCCCCGCCTTCTGGTTCAACCCATTGACATCGCACAAGGCTTTGACATTAACGCCGGAACGTCTTGCGACACTTTCGAGGGTATCACCCCGGTGAACCGTATAAGTGTAGCCGGAAGCCAACGTGGGCTTTCTCCCTGAAGAAGAGAATCGTCTACCCGGGAAGCGCCCCGACGACGGAGGGACCGAAGCATTGGCAGAGGCCAAGAGGAAACCGGGCGAATCGGGCACGGAGTCAGGCTGCAGCGATCTCGCCAGGTGCACGGGCTCCACTTCGAAGCCGCGTTTGTAGAAGACAATACAGACTGCCGGGCTTCAGGGCATCGTTTGGCTGCATCTGGTTCCAGCGACATAAATCGTCCTGGTTCACTCCAAAGCTTTGGGCCAGCACTTCCAGACCGGGTTCTGACCCCTTCACATAATAGTTCACCTTTTTAGGGAGGTATGCCTGCTGCGCCATCTCCACCACCGTTCGCTGCTGATCGTCCTCCTCCCCTACTCGCGCGGCCATGGTTGACCAGGGGGTATAAAAGCGCACGTGCATATGATCGTAATGACCTCGAACGTGATGAACTGTGGCATTTCTGTTATTGCCAAAGAGCGATTCCAGATAGTTGGGGTCCACACCTTGGCTGAGCGCATAATCATGCAGCAGCCTCTGGATCCTTCGATCCAGAAAAAGATATTGCACATGCTGCGAACGAAGCAAACTGTCAACAAAACACCACGTCTTTGCCACGTCCAGGTTTTCTTCATTCATGGGAACAAAGGTATCGAGGGCGCCGGTTGCCCTTGGCATACATCCCCAAATCCGCATCCCGCCCATTCTGGTGGGACCGGTGCATGTTGATCCCGCCGCCGCCGGCCGGGAAAAGTCACCGATGAACAGGTCACAGGTGTCAGGATATTGCGCGCGCACGGCATCGATGGCATCAAGAACCGTCCCAATCGCCTCGGGGGTTGCATAGGCCCGGTCCTGATCGCGCAGATAGTAGCCCTGAAATTGGGTGGGAAAAGGAATGCCATCGACGAGGCGGCCGTGATAGGGTCGACCGATGGAGGCGGTGATGGAAAAGGCGGGAGTTTCAAGAAGAATTAAGGAAAGCGAAAGAACGATCGAGCACGTGATCGGTAGCTTCAGCATCGAGCAGGAGTTAAAACGCCCCATAGCTTAATCCCCTCCTGTATATTGTCAAAAGAGCCGGATCTCACCCTCTACGGCAAGTCCCTTTTTTATGAGATTGCTTTCACTAGCGCAAAAAAAAGTAGCTGTCAAACGTTTTTTCGAACAAGCGTGTTGTATGGTCTGGGAAATAACATGTAATCAAATGAAAACACTGAATAAATGTGCTATGCAGGAAGGTTGTATAAGGCGTGAATGCAAATACCGTGCACCACGCTCCGGATATTGCATAGGCGCCTTGTTAACCATTTGATTATATGAAAAATAAATTACTCCGGTTTACAGCTATCCGAGGAAATATGCATAGCTAGCTCATCCGGAAAGTGGCACCTTGCTCTTAGGAGGGGCTTCCAGCCCCGATCTCGGCTGGAAGCCGCTCCTACAAAATCGGGTTTCCGGATGGACGCTAGCTATGATTTGGGGATTTGGGCAGATTATTCTCTTCGTTTCGCCACCGTTTCGCAGATCAGGATTTGCGGTCGAAGTTTTCCCGAAACCAGCCGTAGGGATCTCCACAGAACACGAGCTCCCCGTTCGCGGTGACCACGACCGGGAGGTATTCGATGATGATCGGAACCGGTTCACGAAGCCTTAAAAAGGTTTCCCGATTGGTCGCCAGGTAGGTATCCGTCTTTGAAGCCGCGGGGTTCTGGTCGCTCGCCAGGAGTTCCTTGGCCAGTTCCTGCGCTTTCTCAACCCGAATGCAGCCGTGGGAAAAGTCTCGGCGTGCCCTCTGGAACAGATGTTTGTTGGGCGTATCATGCATGTAGACCGCATAGGGGTTGGGGAAATCAAACCGCACCCGCCCCAGAGCGTTGTTTGGCCCGGGCAGCTGGATCAGGCGAGGTTCGCCCGATGGATAGGTGGCGGAGGCCATGTAGGTATAGCCATTGCGTGACAAGGAAAGAAGGATCGGCCGCTATGGCATCATTCAATTCCAGGCGAATGCGTTCAGTAACGTACCATCTGGGATTGATGACCACCTGTTCGATGGAACTGGCCAGAGTGGGCGTTTGATTTTCTCCCACCGTGCGACCGTTGAGTTTGATCTTTTTTCCGCTTGCTTTGCCGACAATCACGCGATGGACCGCTTCGACTCTTCCCTTCGTTGCGATATTCGAGCGTGAATTGGGGGATGTTGATCCAGATATACCTTTGATAAAGCGACGAGTGGGACTCTCACGATAGGACTTTAAGGCCTGAGCAATCATGTCCGTTTTGTCCTGAAAGGACATATTCAGCCATTCTCGCGTTTGTTGTCCGACTTTGCCATCGGCGTCAGGTTGTGAAAAACTGAAATTGCTGGACTGCTTCTTCGTCGCTGCATCAAAGTGCCCGGAAATCTTACCGTGGTAGAAGTCTTCCTGGTGCAGCCTCTTCTGCAAATCCCGGATTGCTTCCGTATCGCCGAGACTCAGTTTTTGAGCGACGCCAACCGTTGTTGAGGAGCTTGAGAAGCAAGCTCTGGTATCTTTTAGAGCCTGCACAAGCGCTCGATAAGCCGGTGAAGAGGTTCAGCTCTTTCAGAAACTGCTCCATGGGGATGTTCCCGAGGAGGGCGCTGACCTGCTGTTCTTTTGAAAAAGGGTTCATCGTATTGGCAAACCGGACCAGATTGTGAGCCAAATGCACATCGACGGCACTGCTTGCAAGGAAAAGTTCGCGATATCGCTCTTCCTTCTCCCTGGCCTTCCCCGACTTGACGCCGGAATCCGGGCGGGTTCCCGGAATTTTGAGTCCGTACGTGGTCCTTGTGCGGGCTGCTTTTGCGCGGGAAGCAGGTTCCGAGGAACCCGCAGCTGAGCCCCGATAACCCGGCATTCCCAGTTTGCAAGGAACGGCGCAATCGCTCCAGGTTTTCAATCTCGAGCCTCAAATCTTCCAGCTTGTAAGGCCGCGGATCAATTGCCTCATCTTGCAATGTGCCAAGACGTTGCAGCAATAAGTGTCCGCTCGCGTTGACCTCAAAATGCCCAGTGATGAAAAGGGGGTTCCAGTCGTTTGCCTCGTACGCCTGCAGCAGCGCAGCTTGAGTGGCATCCTGGAGCCACTCGGCGGGGAGTGCCTCCCAGATGTAGCTGTGCCACTGGAAGAAAGCGCTCTCGCAGGAACTCCTCGGCAGGGGCAACGGAACTCACGCTCCGAACTTCGTGATCAACCTCGTTGACGGCCGCCAGGGACGGCGCGCGACCCCAGCTCGGGCCAAAACAAATGGCAAGAAACCCCACTAACAGGATCAATTTATGAGTTCTTTTCGTCTTCATCATTCCGCTGCATCTTTTTGCACTTGTAAGGTTATTAAATATCAAAAGTCCAGATTTGCTTCCAAATCCTATTCTCTCTCCGATGCCTTGGCATTCACCTTCTCATAAAGAAGAATCTGTTCCTGGAAGCTCAGCCTTTTGCACGGGCCCGGACTTCTCCGATTCCTCTCGCTCCGGCAGGTCAGACACCGGGTCTCAGCGCAACCCTGACAAAAGCTGCAATCAGGGCAGGGATGTTTTTTCCCTCTCTGTTGCCCGCCGCCTACCGGCTCAAAGACACGCTCCACACCGCCAAGGCGCCTGAAGCATGTATCGCCGCCAACTTTCTCCGTCTCCATACGAGCGTCCCTCCAAAACCCTTGCCGTCTGTCCCGGGCATGGCATCGAGGAGAGCAGAAATAAGGTGAAAAACATTCCATCTTGTCCTGCCGTCGCCACTCCCCGCCGGATGCAGGGGCACATTTGAAGGAGTTTTCAAACACACATTGGAACAGTATCCAATACAGTAAAGAATTATAAGACACAAGAGCCATGTAGCAAGTAGCAAGCAGCAGGATGAGGTCGATCAAATTAAAAAGCTTTCCAGTGCCTGCCGATCATGCTATGTGAAACGCCTTTCGGAGAAAAACCAGAGTGAGTGAAGAGCTCCTTGATGAAGGTTCACGAATCGTTTATGTCTATGGCTCTCGAGGAAGCCAGAAAAGCTTACGCAAGGGCGGAAGTCCCGGTGGGAGCGGTCCTTGTGGGCGATCAGGGAGCGGTCCTCAGCCGTGGGTACAATGCTCCGATTGCCGGGAATGACCCGACGGCCCACGCCGAAATTGTGGTCTTGCGTGAGGCGGCCCGGCGCGCGCGGAACTACCGCCTTCCGGGAACAACGCTCTACGTTACTCTGGAACCCTGTATCATGTGCCTCGGGGCGATGGTGCAGGCGCGCATCAGCGTGCTTGTTTTTGGTGCGCCGGACCCGAAGGCCGGGGTCCTCGGCGGTGCGGTGGACTTGACAAAGGCCTCGGTTTTCAATCATTATATTGAGGTTGTTGGTGGTGTCCTGGCGGATGATGCCGCTGAGCTCCTGACGACATTCTTTCAAGCACGCCGCCAGGCGCAGAAACATGGGGGAGAGGTACCGAAGAGGCCGTAACGGGGTCGACTCGAAATCGACTTGTCCTGTGAAGAGCAGGGCACGTGGGTTCGAATCCCACCCTCTCCGCCATCAGAAAATTTTAGGAATTGTGGCAAGCATCCATAGCGATCGCCCCTGACGGAGAGATGCCCGAGAGGCTGAAGGGGCACGACTGGAAATCGTGTGTACGCCCAAAAGGTGTACCGAGGGTTCGAATCCCTCTCTCTCCGCCATCTTCCATTCACCCCATGTTGCGGCAATCGGCCCATGTCCTACCTGGTTTTGGCGCGCAAATGGCGCCCTCAAACCTTCGCTGAGGTCGTTGGTCAGCCTCATGTAACCCGTACTCTGCAAAACGCCTTTACCCGGAACCGCATCGCGCATGCCTATCTGTTTTGCGGAGCGCGTGGGGTCGGGAAGACTTCGGTCGCGCGCATTCTTGCCAAGACGCTCAATTGCCTCACGCCGGTTTCCTCTGCGCCGTGCAATCATTGCTCCAACTGCCGGGAAATTACGCAAGGCAATGCCGTCGATGTGCTGGAAATCGACGGTGCATCCAATCGCGGCATCGACAGCATTCGCGATCTGCGCGAAACCGTTCGCTACCGGCCGGCCAAGAGCCAATTCAAGATATACATTATCGACGAAGTCCACATGCTGACCGCGGAAGCCTTCAATGCGCTGCTCAAGACCCTGGAAGAGCCGCCGGAACATGTTGTGTTCATTTTTGCCACGACCGAGCCGCACAAGATCCCGGCAACCATCTTAAGCCGATGCCAGCGCTTCGATTTTCGCCGGATTCCCACCCAGGAACTGGTCGAGCATCTCCGGCATATTGCCGTCCAGGAACAGGTGGACCTTCCTGAAGGAGTCCTTTACGCCCTCGCGCGGGAAGCGGACGGCAGCATGCGGGATGCGCAGAGCCTTCTCGAGCAGATCCTGGCGTTCAGCGGTGAGGACCTGACCGGTGAGGAGGTCCTCGATATTCTTGGAATCGTGGACCGTAAAAGCGTTCACAAGGCTGCCGCGGGGGTTCTCGAGAACGATGCCCGGGCGTGCCTGGAAGTCGTCGCCGACCTTTATCGGAGGGGCATTGACAGCAAGCGTTTCTGCCAGCAGCTGTGCGATTATTTCAGAAATCTTCTCGTCCTGGCCACCGGAGGGCCTGGAGCGGAGTCGCTGCTCGGTCTTCCCGAAGAGGAAATCCTGGTCCTCAAAGGTCAATCAGGCAAAACCAGCCCGGAATCCCTGTACGTGATCTTTCAGATGGTGCTGAAGGCCGAAGAGGAAATCCGGCGCTCTTCTCTTCCCAGGATGACCCTGGAGATGCTTCTTTTGCGCCTGACCCAGCTTCCCCAGTTGGAATCTCTCGAAGAAGTCCTGGCGAAACTGAGCTCCCTGGAATACCGGCTGGCGACGGAACCGGGGAGTTGCACCCCGGAAGGGGCGACGACGCCGGTTACCGGACGCACGCCCGGAGCCGAGGTCCCTGCCGCCCGGCCGCAACCCGTGGACATCTCCGCCGAAGAGCCCTTTCCGCCGCCGTCACTCGTTTCGCAACCGCCGGCGGTACCGCTGGTGCCGGTGGACCCGGTGAAACGGTCAATCAGTGGCCAAGTTTCATTCGATGGCTCAAGGTTAAAGATGGAATCCTTGCGGCAAAGCTTGCCGAGAGCCAAGTGACGCTTGCTTCTGAAAAGACCCTTGGGCTGGAAGTCCTGGAGATCTTTGAAGACGTAATCAGGGACCCGCAGGCGCTGACCAGACTGACCGAGGCGGCACGCACGTTTTTTGGGCATGAATTTCAGTGGGTGGTAAGAGTGAAAGCCGCTCCTTCTCCCGAAGCCAAGGGATCACCAAAGGCGAAGCGGGCCAAAGGCAATCCCAGGCGTACGATCATGGAGCATCCCGTGGTCTTGCAGGCCCTGGAAATCCTCGGGGGAGAACTGGTTGACATACGAATGTCAAAAACCGACCGCTTGGAGGCCGGAAAAGAGAGCCCGCGTAACCGGGAGATGGTCCGGAGCTTGCTGAAGCGATTTCTTTGATTTATGAGTGGACTTCAGTTTTCGGAAAATAGTTACAATCTGTGGGGCAGGCTTTCCAGCCTGCCGGAACGCTCGGAGGCTGGAAACTTGCCCGCATGACTATCTCTGTTATTCCTTGAAATCTGAAAATCCGTAGATGGGTGATCGTCAAGGGAGGAAGACATGACGAAAGGTTTTAACCCCATGCAGCAGATCAAGGTGTTGCAGGAAAAAATGGCGAAAATCCAGGAAGAGTTGGCCACCAAGACGGTGGAATCGAGTGCCGGCGGCGGCATGGTCACCGCGGTCATGAATGGACGGCAGGAACTGGTGAGCCTGAAACTCGAACCTCAGGTGGTCGATCCGGAAGACATTGAAATGCTGCAGGACTTGATTGTCGCAGCGGTTAACGATGCCCTGAGAAAGGCGCAGGAACTGGCAGCCAGCGATATGGGCAAACTTGCCGGCGGCCTGAATATTCCGGGACTCAAGCTCCCGGGGCTTTTTTAAGAGGGGTCTGAGAAACCATGAACGCCTACCCACCGATTCTGCGGGACCTCATTCGCCGACTGAGCAAACTCCCGGGTCTGGGAGAAAAAAGCGCTACCCGCGTCGCCATGCACCTGCTCCAGGGCCCGAAGGAAGACGCTGAATCCCTGGCGGACCTGATCCGGCAAATGCACGGGCGCGTGCACACCTGTCCCAAATGTTTTCATTTCACCGATGGCGAGCTCTGCTCCATTTGCGCCGACCCCGGGCGGGAGACGGGAGAGATCTGTGTGGTCGAGAGCACGGCCGATCTCCTGGCCCTCGAACAGTCGGGGGCCTTCCGGGGGCGCTATCATGTGCTGCAGGGCGCCCTGGCTCCCCTGGACGCCGTCGGGCCTGACGACATCCGCATTCGGGAGCTGATGAGACGCATCGACGAAGAGCAGGTGCAGAGAAGTCATCATTGCCACCAATCCCAGCAGCGAAGGCGAGGCTACCGCGCACTACCTGCTCGAGCTGCTGAAAGATCGCCCGCTGAAGATCTCGAGAATCGCGTACGGGATTCCCATGGGCGGAGACCTCAAATATACGGATCGGATTACCCTGGAACGGGCTCTAAAGGGGAGACAGAACTTCGCCTAGCGAGAAGTTTGCGAGGCGTTTAAATTTTTTTTGGTGCGCTTGTGATTTTTTGCCTAATCAAGCGCGCGGTTCCGGTGTGTTTTCCCTTAGAACATAAAGCTGGCTTGGAGCTCAAAAAAGACCTTGACCTTTTTTGCACAAAACTGCTATAGATTAGTAGCTTAGTTTTGGTGTCCTTTGGTTGGTTCGCCGCGAGTATGCTCATGCTGAAATTGGGACGGGCTTCTTGAGGTGAGCGGAGTGAGTCGAAACGTTGAAGGTGGAGTGACAGACTATGGTTGAAATACGCTTTCATGGACGCGGGGGCCAAGGGGCCGTAACCTCCGCCGAGCTCGCGGCCCTGGCTGCTATCGAGGAAGGGAAATTCGCCCAGGCTTTCCCTAGTTTTGGCCCCGAGCGGCGAGGCGCCCCTGTTATGGCTTTTGTGCGGATCAGTGATAAACCTATTTGCACGCGGGAAAAGGTTTACGAACCGAACTATGTGATAGTTCTCGATCCGACCCTGTTGAAGCTTGTCAATGTAGAAGCTGGTTTGAAGAAAGGTGGCATCGTCATCGTCAATACCACCAAGAGTGCCGCGCAGGTCCGCAAGGAAACCGGGATCAAAGCCAAAATCGCGACGGTCGATGCCAGCAAAATCGCAATCGAAACCATGCGCGTCCCCATCACCAATACGACCATGCTGGGGGCTCTTATCAAAGCAGTGCCGGGGCTGATTTCGATGGATGGCTTGAAGCACCCGATCGATCATCGCTTCGGACCGATTGCCGAGAAGAATGTCAAGTCTTGCGCACGCGCCTTCGAAGAAACCGTCGTGGAGGGTTAAACAGTGGCTAAGGAAACCGGAATCAAGAGCTGGAAAGAATTGAACTTTGGGATTGCCATCACGACGCCCGGAAATGCGGCTGAGCTCAAAACCGGCGATTGGCGATCCATGAGGCCTGAAACAAACAAGGAAAAGTGCACAAAATGCGCGCAGTGCTACATTTACTGCCCGGATATGGTCTACAGCAAAGACGCTGAGGGGTATTACATTCAGAATTACTATTGGTGCAAGGGCTGCGGCATCTGTGCCCACGAATGTCCTGTAGACGCTATTACGATGATACAGGAGGTCGACTAACATGTCCAAACAGATTGGTATCGAAGTCTCCATAGCATGCGCCGAAGCGGCAGGACTCTGTGATGTCGACGTAGTTGCGGCGTACCCGATTACTCCTCAGACCCACATCGTCGAACATCTCTCCGAAATGGTGGCCGACGGTCATCTGGATGCCGAGTTTGTCCCGGTGGAATCCGAGCACAGCGCCATGAGCGCCTGCATCGGATCATCCGCCGCCGGAGCACGCACCTTCACCTCGACGTGCGCCCAGGGATACGCTCTCATGTCGGAGCTCTGTTATATCGCTTCCGCCCTTCGCCTTCCCATCGTTATGGCCGTTGCCAACCGCGCTTTGAGCGCGCCCATCAACATCTGGAACGACCATGCCGATCTCATGTATGCACGCGACACCGGCTGGATTCAGCTCATCGCTGAAAACGGCCAGGAAGTGGTGGACCTTACCATTCAGGCTTTCCGCATGGGTGAAGACCCCAACGTCATGTTCCCGGTGCAGGTCAACCTGGACGGGTTTACCCTGAGCCATATGATCGAGCCCTTGACCCTTCCGGATAAGGCCGAGGTGCAGAAGTATCTACCGCCCTTCAAGCCTCAATTCCGCCTCGACCCGAGCAATCCCATGACCCTGGGTCCCGTTGGCATGCCCGATGTCTACACCGAAGCCAGGAAGATGCAGGATGAGGCCTTCAAGAATTCGCTGCCCTACATCGAGAAGGCCTGGGACGAGTTCGGCAAACAGTTTGGTCGTTACTACAAGCCGGTGGAAACCTACAAGAGCGACGACGCCGAAACCATTATCATTTCCATGGGTAGTATCTCGCAGACCGCGATGACCGCCGTTGACATGATGAGAGAAGCAGGCAAGAAGGTTGGTCTGGTTCGCCTTCGTCTGTTCCGGCCGTTCCCTGCGGAAGCTCTCTTTGCGGCCATCAAGGGCGCTAAGAACGTGATCGTCCTGGATCGGGTCAGCTCGTTTACGGGTGGCTATGTCTCCGGGCCGGTCGCCATTGAAGTCAAGTCCATCCTTTACGACCGCAAGTGCTATCCGAAGTTGAGGAACTTCCTTGTCGGCCTTGGCGGAAGAGACGTGACGGATCAAAACTTTATGGAAATGGTCGATCAGGTTGCCGCGTCCCCGGACGATGGCGTGCCCGTAGCCTATGAATTCATTAATGTGAGGGAATAAATGGGAATCGCATCTGAAGCTCTGAAGAATTTCAAGGGGTTCAACCTCAAAAATCTGCCTGAGGTGGAGCCGGTCTCGCCCGGTCACAGAGCATGCCAGGGCTGTGGGGAAGTGTTGGCCCTGCGGCAAGCCATGAAGGCACTGGGCAATAACGTTGTCATGTGCAGCGCCACAGGGTGCATGGAAATCATCACCTCACCCTTCCCGCAGACGGCGTGGAGAGTGCCGTGGATCCATGTGGCATTCGAAAATGCGGCAGCCGTGGCCAGCGGTGTGGAATCAGCCTACAAAGCCATGAACCGCAAGGGCCTGATCAATCAGCCGGACACCGTTTTTGTCGGTTACGGCGGTGACGGCGCCACGGCGGACATCGGTATGCAGGCCTTGAGCGGCGCCCTGGAGCGCGGCCATAACTTCATTTATATGTGCTTCGACAACGAAGCGTACATGAACACCGGTATTCAGCGGTCTTCGGCAACTCCTTACGGAGCGGCGACGACGACTTCGCCTGCCGGCAAGAAAAGCATCGGCCAGTCGACCTGGAAGAAGAACATGCCGGAGATCGCCGTGGCTCACGGCACGCCCTATGTGGCCACCTGCTCGCCGGCCTTCCCCATAGACCTGATGAATAAAGTGAAGAAGGCTTCGCTGGTTCCCGGCCCTGCCTATCTCCACATTTATTCGCCATGCCCGACCGGGTGGCGTTGCGGCATCGAGGAAAGCGTGGAAATGGCCAGACTGGCTGTCCAGTCCAAAGTTTTCCCGCTCTATGAAGTGATCGATGGGCAGTATTTTCTGTCCCGCAAAGTGGCCAAGCCCAAGCCGGTGAGCGAGTACTTCAAGCCGCAGCGGCGCTTCCGCCACCTGACCGAACCTGAAGTCGCCAAGATTCAGGCGAGAACCGACGCCGATTACGAGAAGCTTCTGGCAAAGTGTGTCATGGAAGCCAAGGCAAAAGAGAAGCCTGAGCAGGAAATGAGCATCAGGCTGGATGGTGCGTAAAACCGGTTCGCGCTACGTGAGTTCGTAGCTCAAACCTAACTTGTTGACAAACGGGGAGTGCTCTGTTAAAGAGTGCTCCTCGTTTTAAGTTTTGTTCCCCGGTAGCTCAATCGGCAGAGCGGGTGGCTGTTAACCACTAGGTTGATGGTTCGAGTCCGTCCCGGGGAGCCAAAGAAAATCAGGGGCTTAGACGAAAACTCTAAGCCCTTTTTCATTATTGTCCAATTGGTTTCCAACCGTATTTCCAACCTATGGGGCAAATATGCCCACAATCCGAGCCTCTCTCATCTGCCGAGGTTATCGTATCATTCCCATCTTCTTTGGTTCCCTGACAAGGATTCGGATCGTTCTGTCTTACTCTCTAATTGTGTCGAACAAGCTTCAGTGTCCCTTTTGCGCTGTCCAAACGGACTTCAAATCTGGATAGAAAGCTAAGCCCAAGCAGGCCGTCCAAGTCTCCCGAAAGGCTATCGAGAATGGCAACGTTGACCCGCGATGCCCTCAAGCCTTCTACGTCGATAAGATTTACGGTCGTGAGCCGAGCAGAACTGATCCCTGCAGCCGTCTGGACGATGATTTCTGCAGAAGGGAGTTGGTCAACCCCCAGTCGTTCAGCGAATTTCCTCGAGAAGGTGGTGAAACTGGCCCCCGTGTCAACAATGAAGTTACCGGTCGCTAAGTCGTTTACGCGGACCCTGCATGGAATCTCTTTTGGCCCCAAGGGGAAAGCGGACCACGACTTCGTCGTGGCCGCTTATGTAACCCTTGCAGGAACCATTCTGGTAAAGAGTGGAGAGCCTCTGCTGCACCTTGGGGTCTTCGCGATGCTCTGGGTGGTAGAACAGATACTGTTCCAGAGGGAAGAGCGCCTCACATGGTCTTCCAATACGCTCTAGAAGGGTGGCTAGGTTGAATGGGACGCTGACAAGGCGGGGTTCCAGTGTCAGAGCCTGGCGGTAGTCTTGAACCGCCTGATCGAGGTCTCCCTTCTGCTCAAAGACAAACCCTCGCCACCAACGATAGTCCTTATCGTATGGGTCATTGGTGATCAGCCGATCCACCTCGCTAATAGCCTTGTCCCACTGGCTTAACTGCTTGTATGCCGTGTAGGTCAGCCAGCGGAGTTGCAAGTGTTCGCCGCACTTGTTGAAGAAGGCATCAGACAGATCAATGGCTTGTTGGGGTTTGCCGCCTCTTAGTTTGGCTTCGGCCTGATTAATCATCTTGCCTCGATCAAGTCTCCAACAGCGGCGCAGGATCGACCCTGCCATCTGCACCCTTTTCGGGGCGAGTACCAGGGAGCACCAACCAGTATAAGACACCGAGCCCAAATAGTCCGCAGGCGAGCAAAGTGACGCCAGTTTTGAGCATGTTCCGGTTCCGCTGAACAATTCGCACGCACTTTGGGCAAAAGTGGCCCAAGCGGGTGTATACGGCACAAATGGAGCATACAGGTTTTAAACACTTCGAGGGTCGTCTCTGCCTGCTCGGATGGATGCAGATGACAGAAAACTGTTCCCATGGTCGAACACCTTGGCTGGTTGTCGTCAGGCATAGGTTCTCCCTAACAACGTGCCGGGAGCTGTCATACCGCTGGCACCGAACGGAGAAGGGACGGCCCATTTTTCTTGCCCTCATGCCCGCCTAACATCACCGGCATCAACTGAGTGCCTGAAGAAATTCCGGGGATAGTTTCACGCACAGAACCCTGAAATTGAAAAGAACAGGAACCCAGATGACACCAGCAACTGGGCGATAAAGAATTCAAAGAGCACAAAGGGTAGCACGCTGCTTTTGGGTTGCAAGGGAAAACTGCGCGTTCTTCTTTTGATTGGCTGGTGACATCTACTGGTGCGACTTCTGATTGACAAGACAATTGGCTCAAAATATCATGCCCTTAATTTCTTGTCTCTATCGGCATTCAGTTCACACTTGTGACAAGTTCAATCGACCATTCGCATCATGACCCGAGTCTCCCAGAAATTCCAGGGTCATGACACAAGGGATCGAGAAAATGAAGGACAACCAATTGGGATGGATTCATTTTGCCAGGGGCGCCAGGTTGAGAAGAAGGGCTTTCTGTTTGGTTGGCTCATTAGCGGTTATCTTGTGGGCTCTCGTACAAGGGGCATGCATACCGAGTCGGCCTCCACCGACCATCTATAGTCGGCTGCCTCCTGCGAATTGTTCCGAGGAGGTCTCGGTTTTTTCAATTGACTTGGAAGCCTGCAAGACCCTTGCCCGTTGAGGTAACCCATCAGCGGCGTATGTTGTCGGTTGGCGGTATGAATATGGAGGCACTGTATTTGACGGTGACCCTCGTGCTGCCGAAGAATATTATAAATTGGCTGCAGATGCAGGACACGCGAAGGCTCAGTACCAGCTGTATCTGGTCTACATTACTGGTATGATTGTCCCGAAGAATGAGGCCCGAGCCGCTCATTATCTGGAAATGGCGGCTAAGAGCGGACTCTCTGCAGCCGAATACACTTTCGGTGAAATGACCCAGAAGAAGTCCCCGCAAATGGCGGTCGAATGGTTTCTTAAGGCTTCAAAACATGAATGCGCTGCCGCTCAATGCCAACTTGCCAAGATTTATAAAGAAGGATTCGGGGTGGAAAGAAACCTAGCTCAAGCCCTCTTCTGGGCCAATGTGGCAACAGCCCAAAGCCCGTCCTTCTCCAAATCTAAAGGGTTTTGGGTCGTAGAGGCTTCGCTCCCCGGCTGGGACTTGGAGTGGAAGTGTCAAGTAAATTGTGGCTTGCTCCGAGCCGAATTGGAGAAGTTGCTGCCAGAGGACATCAAAGCACGCGTTCAGGAGGCATCCAGCAACTGGCGCCCAGGGGGAGAAGTCGCTCTACTACAAGTACCGGACCTGCCCCAACTACCCAAACAACAACCGCCAGTGACCCCAGTAACAGCAATAGCCCCAATGAAAACCATTGAGCCACGGGGAAAAGAGAGAGCAGATAAACAACCTCAGCCACCTCCCAGCGAGTTACGCACAAGAGAAGCAAGACCCCAAGAGGACCAAACATTCAAATTGCCTGGTTGGAAAAGCCTTATGTAGATCTCACCACCGGACACTTTTTCGGGTAGTGCGAAAAGACGGGACATTTCTCCTTTTTTGTGAGATACACATGCTAAAACCACTCTGGAGTCCACAAGAAGGAGAAGACCATGGCTGACGGCAAAAAACGTTCAGGGCAATCATTTCGTGTTTGAGGAAGCTCTGTCCCATTCAACCCAAGGGCCGTCATGCACGGCATTTGAACAGCCTGGCTGGATTGATTTGCGGAATCATCAGGTCGAAGAGTGTTCAGCTGCCCCAGATTGCAGGGAAGTTGCCGGCCGGTGCGGGAGGTTACTCCAACTGCTTCAGCAAACCTGAGAGCAGGGTGAAACGCTTCTCCCGCTGGTTGAAAAATAAAGAGGTGAGTCACGAAATCTACTTCCTCCCTTTTGTTCAGCAGATCTTAAGTGCATTGGCCCAAGGCACGTTGGTCTTGTTGATTGATGGGACCGTTGTTGGCCGGGGCTGCATGGCACTCATCATTGCAGTCGTCTACAAACAAAGGGCGCTGCCCATTGCTTGGCTTGTGAGAAAAAGAAAAAAGGGCATTTCAGCGAAGAGCAACACGTCCAACTGATTCAAAGTGTCAGGGAAATGATTCCCGAAGGGCCGCAAGTCGTGCTCCTTGGAGATGGAGAATTCGATGGCGTGGATCTGCAGAGTATCGTTGGACATTGGCATTGGGACTACGTTTTGCGCACCTCTGAAACCATCACTCTGTGCTGGGAAGACCACTGGTTTCCGTACAAGGAAACCCTTGCGCATCTCAAGCCAGGCGAAGTGTTTGTCGTACCGGAGGCTCTCTTCACCGGTCGAGGCTATGGCCCCGTAATGGGGATGACTTGGTGGAGAAAGGACTGCAAAGAACCCATCCACTTGGTGACAAACATGCAATGTCCTGACGAAGCCTGCCGTTTCTATGGGAAGCGCTTCAAGATTGAGACCTTCTTTTCTGATGAAAAGGGACGGGGATTCAATCTGCAAAAGAGTCACCTTTCAGATCCAAGACGCCTGAATCGTTTGCTTATGGCTGCGTTCCTCGCTTACTACTGGATCATCGCCCTGGGAGTAACAGCCATTCACGAGGGATGGCAAAGCGTGATCCACCGAACCCATCGCTGCGACTTGAGTCTATTCCAGCTCGGATTGCGACTTCTCGATCTCCTGCTGGAAGAGGATCTAACGATTGAAGTTACCCTTCACATCATCCATTGACAAGCGGTTAAAAAGACTCCAGTAGTGAGATGCAGATCAATCTTTTTTCCGACATTTTTCTTATAGGAGACCCGAAGAAAACCCAATTAGACCCTGAAGAACTCTTCAATAGAATGAACGGGTCTATCTGGACTGTTATTTCCGAGAAAATCGGTTCAAGAAAGGGCGCGGATATTGCCTCTCAAGGGTCTGCCGTGGCAATTGATCTGAACACTCTGTTAACGAATTGCCACGTTATTAAGAATAGTCAGACTATCCATCTGGTACAAGGTCGTTCCAGAATGACAGCGATAGTCGTGTCCGCAGACGAAAAGACTGATCGATGCGTTCTTAAAATTGCCGAGAACGCTCTGACAGGTTTTGCAGAGCGTGGCAGGGATTTTGGTGATCTGCGGGTGGGTGAAAGGGTTTATACAATTGGTTCTCCGGGGGGTCTGGAAAGGACATTAGGTGATGGAATAATCTCCGGCCTACGAACCATTGAGTCAATGCGGCTTATCCAAACAACTGCGCCCATTTCACCGGGATCCTCGGGGGGAGGCCTATTTGACCAAGCGGGTAACCTTATTGGGATCACAACGCTATTTTTTGAGGGAGGTCAAAACTTAAACTTCGCAATATCAGTCTCGGATTATCTGAGAGATTAGAGGCGACCCATATTTGCTGTTATTCATTTTTCAAGAGGAAGGATCGGTGATAAGTTAAGATCGGATAACCGGGCAGTCGGGGATTTTAGTCCACCAGTCCTGAAACCACACGGCAAGCGTGCTTCCGAAAAGGAGTCGAACCGAAAATCCTCTTAACATAAATAAATTAAAAAGAGCACAAATATGAGCGAATACAGTAAATCCGCATTTAAAGAAATGGATACAAAAACACTGACTGAAATGATTTCAGTTTATAGAGACAATTACACAAAAGATGCAATTGACGAAATAGTAAATGAATTGCGAAAAAGGAGAGAGTATTCTGAGGAAATTATAGCCAAGAAGATCAAAAATGCCGATGAAGAAGACGTCAAGAAGCAGAACAAAATTGCAGAGCAGCTTAAGAAACCATTGACTACTGACCAAAAAATTCATCTTTGTGTAATACCAGCCATCATTGCAGTAATCTCCGCATTTTCTATCCTTCGTCCATATCGATTTCTAGCATATTTTGGTTATGGCATTCTTTTCTTTATGTGGGTCAAAGAAACTAGAACCCAGGTCAAATTTTTCTTTATGGGGGCATTAATATTTGGAGTTGTCCATCTTGCCTTGCTACTCATTTTTCCTGACGTTACCAGATAAGAGACAACCCATATTTGCTGCGATTCATTTCCATTGGCTCGATGACGGTTCTTTCAACTTGGTTTAGCCCACTTTGATACTTTCATTTGGCACCCGAGTAGGCTTACTGCGTCTTGCTCTGAAGACTCACATGGCTGTAACCATCGAACAGAGATGCAACCCTCGGGCACTTCCTCGGTGGGATCATTTATCCATACTAAAGGTGGACGCTCACCAATTGATAATCGTTTTTCAAGATGCGCAAGTCGACTGCTCAGGGACATATCACAACAAATCCTCTAGCCGTTCCTCGTGTGTGCGCAGCCCGCGTTCACTCTCAATCTCTGCGGCCAGAGCGGCAATGTCTTCTTCCGACCAGGGGACATCATCGAGCTCCGCGAAGAACTCGGCCTCTTTACGACACCGTTCAATGTCGTGCCCAGATAAACCCGTCTTATGCTCAAGCTTTTGCAGTCGGGCGTTGAGTGATTTAAGACCACTCATTTTCACTTTGATATCTTCCTTTCATGTGGTCCTGCCATCCACCTTGGCTTCTAGTGCGGCCAAGCGGGACTTTAGAACAAAGAAGCTCGTAGCCCTTGGTTGCGCCTTCCCAGATCAGCTTGGCCGAATCGGTCCCATCTAGCCAGGCAGCGAAACTTGCGGATCATCGATGGCACCTTCAAATACTTGCGTTGCCTTCGGCGTTACTCTTTAAAGTATGGCGATTGCCAAGACAATCATCTCTCGGAGAGCAAAGGCCAGGGCGGCGGAGAAATCCGGACTTGGGATCGTTCGCCACACTGTGCTCTCATCCACGCCCAGGACCGGCGTCCCCGAGGGTCCGGTGCTCTAAGACTGCCATCAGCACTTTCGTCTTCTTGGCGCTAAGCCTGAACTGAGTTTTTATGTCTTGCATTTTCGTGCAATTCCTTTCATTGCGGTCATCGCGTCCGTCTGAACAAGCGCCGCAACCATATCCAACAAGGCGCCTGAACAATCCTTGCAAGACCATGCTCCGCGATTGCCATCTCCTGATCTGTTAACCCGACGATGTAAATACTTTTGATTCTTCCATCGCGATTCATTTGGATCAACGTCGCAATCACCTTTTGCCATCTCCTTTTCAGTGTAAAACCACCTTCTGGATGGCGTAGAAGGCATCATACGGTTCCCGATTGAATAGAAAATCGGGACAATCCCTCAAAAGACTGATCCCTTCCGGCTCATGGCCTCGGGTGCAGGTCGTAGTCAAATGGTGGCAATAAACGCATTTCATCAGGCCGTTTTCGTTCGGATAGGGATGAATTGTTAATTTTTCACCTTTATGGACAGAATTGACAGAATTGACAGAATTGACAGAATTAGGCATTTGAGACTGCAAAAGCTTTGGAACAGCCTTTTTGTCAATTTTGTCAATATTGTCCATAGAGTTCAAAAAAGAATTGTTTTTTGGTTTCCAGGCCCACACGGTACTATGCCTCATGCGTTTTTGGGTTCACCAAATACTTGGCGCTCGCCGGTCTTCCTGGCCCTCGCGCCTGCTCATCAAGGATGGGGAAGATATACCCACGGTCATGGAGCACATTCAGCCCAGGAGCAACCTGCTCCATCTTGGAGTAGCGTCCCATAACCGCCCGGTGTGCGTCTCTGGCGGTGAATGTTTCCAGTTTCCCTCGCTCTATCCAGTTCAGCAGATGCTTGGCCGCCTCGATGGCGGGATCGCTGCCCATTAGTTGAAACACCACTTCAGCATGGCCCGAAAGCGATCTTTGAGCATTCGATTGCTCGTTTCATGCTGGAAACATTGACTTGCATCGGGATCTTGTTTCCAGCGTGCTCAATGATGTGAAATAACCCGGCGATTCGCGCTGTTTTCCCGGGAAACTTCCCGGCCCAATCCTTGAAATTGGTGAAATAGCCATCGTCGCGCATATCGACTTCGACTGCTGCCGCAAACTCAAGCCATGCGGCCCTTGCCTCATCGCTGAGCATTAATTGATACGCTACACTTTCCCCGTGCAAGTTCTGAGCTGGTGGTATCTCAAGGATTGAGAGAAGCTTGCTTCGATAGGTTTGGGAGCATTGTTCGGTACTTCACAGGTGTGAACCTCCCGGTAGCCCACCATGCTTTTGGGAAAATAATAGAGGAATCGCCCAAGTAAACCCCTTCCCCGAAAGCCGGGTTTGTCGGAAAGCGATTGAATAACGTCTGGCTGTGGAGATATACAGACAACCAGTTCCGGGGATCTCATGCAGATTGGCACGCCGTGCTTCCGGTCAACTCTTACTGGATCTCTCGAAAAACTTTTCAGGAACAAG
>CAWEHK010000052.1:0-73104 GCA_963808625.1 uncultured delta proteobacterium | reverse complement strand
GCTGCGGAGGGCATCGTCGGGAGCATGCAGGCTGATGGCGAGGTTCACCGGGCTTTCCTTGCCAAGCAGGCGCAGTTGCGGGACCATTCCCGCCGTCGAAAGCGTAATGCGGCGATGCGAAAAAGCCAGCCCATTGGGATCAACCATGATACGGATAGCCCTCAGAACCGATGCGTAATTTGCAAGCGGCTCTCCCATTCCCATGAAGACAATATTCGTGATCCTGCGGCGAGCTCCCTGGTCCTGCTGCACCTGGCAGACCTGATCGACAATTTCAGCGGTGCTCAAGTTGCGTTTGAAGCCGAGACTGCCGGTGAGACAGAACCGGCACTGAAAAGCACATCCCACCTGGCTCGAGATGCAGAGGGTACAGCGGGGAGGGTCCGGGATCAGCACCGATTCGATCAAATGTCCGTCGTGCAACCCGAACAGGTACTTGATGGTGTCATCGGAAGCTTCGCGTTTTTCCACCACATTCGAGGCGTTCAGACGGGCACCGAACTCCAGTTGCGTCCGGAACGCTTGCTCAGATCACTGCATTCATTCCAGGAGTGAATGCGGCGGTTGTAGACGTGCCGAAAGAGCTGGCGGGCCCGAAACCGCGCCTCCCCGATGCTCTCTACCCAACTCTCGAGATCGGGTAATGTGTAGTTCTTGATAAAGACAGGTTCCATGGCAAAAACCCGCTCTTGGCTCTTAGCCCTTCCCTCTAGTGCAGTTCCGCATAAATAAGTGTTCTAATTCGAGACGTCATTCCCGCGTTTTTCTGGCGGGAATCCAGGCCGGGCAAATTCTCTGGATTCCCGCTAAAAGCATGCGGGAATGACGACCGGGGTAATGGACACCCTTTTTTGCGGTGCTGTACCTGGCTCTAATCTTGCCGGGTCACCGCTTCTTCCCGCGCACCAGGTACTCGTCGCGGGTTCGATCCTGGAGGAAGACGCCGTCAGAATATTTACCCTCGAACGATTCGAACCATTGGTAACCAAGCTCCTGACACGCCTTGCAGGCTTTCCTCGGAATGTGCACCGCGTAGATCTTGTTTCCTCTATCGGTATCGGAATCGATCGCCAGGACCCCGCTGCAATCCGGACATACCCGCAGATTTTCGCGCTGGTCTTCATGAATCTGGTCGGTATCGTAAAAGATACTTCGTTCCCGTTTGGCGAATTTCAGGCTGGCTCGATGCTTTTCCCGAAGATTGGCGTTCTTTTCCCGGTCTTCCATGATCGCCGTCGCCAGTTTCTCGATATAGCGGGTGGTGTCGCGGGACTGCCGCGTTTTGTCCGGCTGGTAATCGGGCTCCTTCACCTTGCTGTAATCCATCCCCGCCAGGGCCATGATAATTCCCACATTGACGTACGGAAGGGCGCCCTCAATCGAGTACCCGCCCTCCAAAACGGCGATGTCCGGCCGCAGACGGCTGGTGAGCTCGGCATATCCCTGGGCGGAAAAGCACATGTTCGTAATCGGATCGGTGTAGTGATTGTCCTGGCCCGCAGAATTGATGACAAGGTCCGGTTTGAATTCCGCGAGGATAGGTAGGATCACCTTATCGAGCACGTACAAAAATCCTTCTTCAGAAGTGCGGGGCGGAAGGGGAATATTAACCGTGCTCCCGACCGCGGTGGGTCCCCCCATTTCATTGTGGAACCCCGAACCCGGATAGAGGGTTCGACCATCCTGGTGAACCGAAATAAAGAGGGTGTCCGGGTCATGCCAGTAGATGTCCTGGGTCCCGTCGCCATGGTGACAGTCGGTGTCCACAATGGCCACCCGGTCGACGCCGTAATGCTGCCGCAGGTACTCGATCATCATGGCTTCAATGTTGATGTTGCAGAATCCCCGGGCGCCATGGACCACCCGCATGGCGTGATGTCCCGGCGGCCGCACCAGGGCAAACCCTCGCTCAACGCGCTTCTCCATCACTTCGATGCCGATTCTTTTGGCGCCGCCGGCACTGATGAGGTGCGATTCCGTGATTACCCTCCGCTCGTCCGGATAGCAGAAATGCACGCGCCGGATGTCTTCCACCGTGGCTAAATCGGGCTTGAATTCAATGATGCCTTCGACATCGAGAAGCCCTTCTTCAAACACCTGATCCTGAGTATAGAGCAGGCGCTCTTCCCGCTCAGGGTGGGTGGCGCTGATGGCCCAGTCAAAGGCCGGGAAAAAGACCAGCCCCGTTTTTGTTTTGGTATGGAGCATGATTGGGTTCCTCTCCTCAGGAGCTTGATTACGCAGACCAAGTTCCTGCCACCTGCTCGCTCGCCCTCGAGTCTCGAATCTGGCGACGATCGAAGTGGAGCTAAACAGTCTCCTTCATGGAGTCGTCCTTAAACAGGGTTTCCGCTATTTCACGATATTCCGGAATCAGACCCGGTTTGACCTGCACCTTAACCCTGATATTTCGGCCCGTGGTGTAAAAGCCGCGCACCATGTTGAATTGAGCTCTTCGAGAACTTCCATTTCGACTTCCCGCTCCGTGGCCCCTTGTTTGATGCATTTTTTCCGGAGCAGATCGAAGGCCAGCTTGACTGCCCCCTGCTTGTCAAAATCTCTCTTGACGGCTTGCGAAAACTCCTCCTCCGGCGCCACCGCCATCCCTTGCTCGGTATCGGCAAAGAGCGTGACCTCGGAGGTGGTTTTGGCCAGGGCCGCACCAATGGCATTGGCCACTTGCCATTGCGGGACCACGCGCACCCGAGAATCGGTCAAGGCGGCGAACCTGGCGGCGAAAGCCGGCGCCGGCCCGCCCAAAACCAGCATCTCTTTTGGCTCCACATGGTAGCCTTCCAGGATCTCGTGAACGGTGTAAACAGGCTTGCTGTTGATGTCTGCGATCATTTGCCCCGCCCCTTCCATGATCTTCTGGCAGGCCTGGTTGAAGATGCGATCTGCGGCCTTTTCGAGGGGCATGCCCAGTTGGTCTGCGAAAGACTTGAGGCCGTTGAAAGAGGCCCGGACATCGCCATCCGAGAACTCCCCGAGCACGATCAGGGCATCGGTAGGGGTTGGGACCTGGCCCCCATAGGCCATGGGAGGACCCTGGCGGTCGGGGCCGATGACCACCTCGCCGTTCACCAGCCGCACCGCACTGTCGCCACCCAGGCCCATGGAGCGCGTTTTCAGAGAGCGAATCAGGGTCTTGTGGCCACTGAGCTCGATGCCGACAGGATCGAGCAGCGGGGCTCGACGGATGAGCACAGCCATGTCTGTTGTGGTCCCGCCGATATCCAGAACCAGCGTCTCTTCGGTCCCGGAGGCAAAGGGGAGCGAACCCATCACGCTGGCCGCGGGACCGGAAAGAATGGTCTGCCCCGGATAAGCCATGGACGACTCGAGCTCATCGTGCCGCCGTCGGCCTTGAGGATGTAGATCGGGATGCGGAGGCCCTTCTTGTCGAGAGAATCCCGCACCGCCTCAAAAAACCTCCGGTGAATCGGGTAAACTGCAGCATTCAGATAGGCCGTGGCAATCCGCCGAGGAAAACTGAGGTTCCCGGAAAGGCGATGGCCAAGGGCAATGAACTCGAAATCCCCACCAAGAATCTCCTGGATTTCGAGTTCCTGCTTCGGGTTGCGCACCGAAAACTTACCCACGATACCGGCGTGCTTCAGGCCCGCAGCGCGCCACCGCGCGCCGATCGCTCGAATTTCCGTGGGATCTATGGGCCGAACCTCGCGTCCGCGATGATCAACCGAGCCGGAGACACAGGCATAATGCTCGTTCGTGCGGAACAGCTCGGGGTCGATTCCCGGCCCACTGCAGACAATCATGCCCGTGGCAACAAGTTTCTTTTCCACGATGGCATTGGTCGTGAGCGTGGTGCTCAAAACCACACGGCCAATACTCTCCGCAGGAACGTCCCGGGTGATCTCGTCCAATCCCTTCCAGACACTTTCAAAGAGATTGGAATGATCCGTAGGGACCTTCGTCTGGCGCAGAATGCGATCTTTTCCAATGAGGACCACGTCCGTGTTGGTGCCGCCTACATCAAGTCCGATGATCATGTCTTCCCTCTACGCCTGAGATACCATTTATTCTTACGATCCCCACGCAACCTGCCGCTCAGGGTAACAATAGATCCATAGGAATGCTAACGGAAAGCCCAAAGGCTGTCAATGTGACGATACCATCCGCTTCCGGTGAAGAGGCCCTTCCACCAGGCACCCTTTGTTGTCGATGCCGGGAAGTATTAGCGGCGGGCTCTGAGAGACAGGGGACGCCTCCCGCCGTTCAATTGAGGAAAACGGTGCGATAAAAGTCGAAATGCTCGGTAACGGCCCCGGCGCCCCGGATGACTGCGCGAAGCGGATCTTCGGACTTCTTGACGTCGAGCCCGGTGGCCTGATGCACCAACAACCTCAAACCTTTCAGGAGGGCCCCGCCGCCCGCCAGCCAGATGCCATTTTCAGCCACATCCGAAGCAAGGTCCGGGGACATTTTTTCCAGCACCCGCCGCACCGCTTCAACAATTGCCATGGTCGGCTCCTTGATCGCCGTGCGAACATCCGCATCGGTGATGGTGACAACTTTGGGCATGCTCGTAGTAAGGTCCTTGCCCCGGAGTTTGAGCTCGAGGGTCTTCTTGAGAGGCACGGCGGAACCGATTTTGATTTTGATGATCTCGGCCATCATCTCACTGATGTAAATCTGGTGCTCGCTCCTGATATATTTGCAGATCGCCTCATTCGCCTCATCCCCGGCCACCCGCAAGGATTCACTGCAGGCTACGGCAAACTTCGAGATTACCGCCACTTCGGTGGTGCCTCCCCCGATATCCACAACCATCTGTCCCATGGGCTTATCGATGGGCAAGCCGGTGCCGATGGCTGCCGCCATGGGCTCCTCGATCAGGTAGACTTTTCCCGCCCCCGACCTCTCCGATGCCTCCATCACGGCACGTTTCTCGACCGAGGTGATGCCGGCGGGAACCGCAACCACCAGTTTCGGGCGGGACAGCGGCATGCGCCGGAAGACTTTCTCCAGAAACGAACGAATCATCAACGAAGCCGTATCAAAATCGCTGATCACGCCGTCTCTGAGCGGGCGAGAACTGATGATGTTTTTGCCATGCCGCCCCGCGAGCTCCCGGGCTTCCTTGCCAATGGCAACCACTTTCTTGGTTTCCTTGTCCTGTGCCACCATCGATGGTTCATCGAGAACCACACCTTTGCCGCGCACATAGATCAAGGTGTTGGCGGTACCCAGATCCATAGCCATGTCCTTGGACAGGAAATCCAGCATGCGACCGATCATTTCATCATTTCCTTCCCTTCGAGGCGTTCGATGCGGTTATGAAGCACCTTCTCGAGTTGTCTGCAACCTATATAGCAAATGTTTGGATATCATTGCAAAATTTAAGTGAACGGAAGAGCTTTTGGTGCTGAGTGCTGGGTGCTGGGTGCTGAGTGCTGAGTGCTGAGTGCTGGGTGCACAGAATGAAGTGGTCATGATCCTTTAGCGTCATTCCGGTGGCAACCGGAATCTAGAAGAGCTGAGTGGATACCGGCTTTCGCCAATATGACACACTGAATCTGGACACTTATTCACGTGGTGCTGTACAAGGCAGCCCGGTGAATGAAATCTCCCCAAAACGCCAAACACCCACCACACACCATGCACCCAGCACCCAGCACTAATTTCCCATAAGGCATTTTTTATTGACAAATCGAGCAAGACTGAACATAGAGTTGACGCATGAGACGCGAAGGTGCGGCATGGGGTGAGCCATCGCCGGGGAGCAGCTCCCTGGGCTCGGCTTTACCGATAGCTTGCAGCGTCCCTCCTGGTGATCCATAGGGTTACAGGATGCCGCACCGCACCTTGGGAAGATAGACCATAGAAGGTCAGGACCAAGGGACGCCGGAAGGAGTCACGGAGATGTTCAGATGGTTGCATGGTACCGCCCTGTTCTTGTTGCTCGTCACTTTCTCCTTGCTTTCAATAATCAGTGACGCCAGGGCTTCTTATATTTGTTCCCGTTCTGCCATTCTTATCGATGCCGGAGACGGACAGGTCCTCTATGAGCAAGATGCCGACGCGCTCATCCCTCCGGCCTCGGTCACCAAGATTCTGACGCTCTACCTTGTTTTTGACGCCATCAAGCAGGGGCAGGTTCGTCCCTGGGACCTTGTGAGAATCAGCCCTCGAGCGGCCAACACAGGAGGGTCCAGGATGGGCCTCAGGGCGGGCAGAGAAGTTCCCCTCGAGGAGCTCATCAAAGGCATCGCGGTAGTTTCCGGGAACGATGCCGCCGTCGCTGCGGCAGAACACGTAGGGGGAAGTGTCGAAAATTTCGTTGAGAAGATGAACAATAAGGCAAAAGCGCTCGGGATGCTCAATTCTGAATTCAAGACTCCCAATGGTCTTCCCGCCAAAGGTCAGGTCACGACAGCGCGTGATTTATCCAAGCTTTCCTTATCGTACCTTCGACACTACCCGGAGGCGCTCCACATTCATTCCATGACTTCCTATACCTATTGCAACTCTACGCATCATAATGCCAACCGCCTGCTCGGGGTCTGCCCGGGGGTCGACGGCATCAAGACGGGCTTCGTCTGCGCCTCGGGATTCAACCTTGCGGCAACCGCCAAACGTGGCGATGTGCGCCTGATCGCCGTAGTCCTGGGCGCGCGCGCTCCCTGGGTACGCACCATCGAAACGGAAAAACTTCTGGAAGCAGGCTTTCAAAAGCTGAATGCGGATTCAGGAGACAATAGCTCAATCGAAGAGATCCTGGCAAAACGGGAAACCTCAGGGCAAGGCAGGAATACGCGGTTGGCTTGCGCAGCCCCTTCCGCGGCAGGCGACGGGAACTCCGCACACCTGAAGCGCTCAAAGGGACTGAGGGCCTCAGGGAAAGCCCAGGGACTCCCGAAGACCCGCAATAGAGCAGCAACCAAGCAGCCCCAGGTGGAAAAGAAGACGACAAGAACCGGGGACTCCGGGCCGGTCGTGAAACAACCAAAGCCAGGCACCACGGGGAGCAAACCAAAACTCCTGCTGGTTGAGCAAACCATGCCGCTCAAGAAAGCGGGAACAGCCGAGAAATCGGAAAGCGCAGCGGGCGATGCCTTATCGAAGAAAGGCTCGCCGGGAAAAGAAGCGACAGCAGCCCCCAATGGGGGCGTTTCTAAGAAGCAAAAAGAACCGGAAAAACCTTCCACCGTTCAGGTTGTCAGCAAGCCCTCCAATAGCGCCAGGCAAAAAGTGGTACCCGAGACACCCAAAAAGAACGACAAGCGGTCATGATGATGAAAAAAGCGGAGGACGCTGCCTGCGCCCCCCGCTTCCTTTAACGACTCAGATACTGGTCTTCTCTCGTTCCGCTCCCCTAACAACTACACGAACCCCCGCCGCCACCCGCTATCGGGATTTCGGACGTCAACCTGAAACCAGCCCCACACCCTTGCATAGCCGTAGTCAATGGTAACTTCCTTGGTTTGCGCAACGAGTTCTTTGTCCATCAACATCGTGAAACCATTGACACTGAAAACCTCATCCGTTTCTTTAGGTTCATCCAGAACCATGGCCAGTTGCGGCCCGGATCACCCGCCTACGTGAAGAAAGATCCGAATCGGCGCGATCTCCTGGTCCTTGAAATAATCCTGTAAAACCCTTTCCGCTTCGTCAGAAATATGAACCACTGATTTCTCCTTTCATTGATGATGGTCAATCTTTTCTGTCAGCCTTCTGTAGCCATTATGCGCGCCGGTGTCAAGGCGACAGTACTGATATTCCAGTCGCACACCCGGCTGTGGATGGTGTCTAGAAAATCCCCAGCTCTGTGGCCAGTTCTTTATAGAGTTTGGGGAATTCCGGCTGGAAGTTCTGGTAGAAGGTCACCGGATAGCGAGCGCCCACCATCTTTCCCGATTCTTTCAGCCCTTCCACCAGCTCCGGCAGCAGCGGGCCTGGCAGCGAAAATACCATTTCATCGTCCTGGGTCATGGAAAAGATGCGGTCGCCGTTGCCGGGAATGGTGACGCGGGGGGACTGGTTCTTGAACGGAGCGATCAGGTATTCACTGCACTCGATCTTCCCGCCGAAATTGCCGGGGATGCGCCCACCCTTTTCATAGACCAGGGCCTGAACAAGGCGCATGATCTGTGCGGGATTACCATACAGGGCCACGGTGTCAGGCTCGAACAATCCCCTCTGGAGCGGCGCCAGCACCATGGCCGGGTATTCTTCATTGGCGAAGCGGCTCAAGGAATCGATTTCCTTTCTGGCCCCTTCCTCATCCTTCGCAAAATCGATCTGGCAGAATAGCTTTCCGAGTGTTTCCGCAGGATCCGGCGCGGAAGTGAAGCCAAACACCAGCATTGCAGGAATACAAATCAGATCATCTTTCGTCAACCCGACCGTCCAGCCATAGACGCGAGCCATGGTAACGGCCTGGCAAACGGTCACCCTTTTCTTGAGAAAGACTGACGGCTGGCGCGTCTTCTCCGGAAACTCCGCCCGGTCCCTGAGAAACTTCACTCCCACGGGTGCCGTCTTGAGCCGCACGTTGTTGCTGATGAAATCCGCCATTTCCCTGGTACTCATTTGCTCCATCGTAGCGCCCCTTTTTTCTACAGTTTGGATGGGTCATATTTGTTCGGGTCAACATCTCTCGTTTTTGAACTCACCGCAGAGACGCAGAGAGCGCAGAGAAAAACAATAAGTTAAAGCAAAAGCTTGGCAGAATTACAGGAAATCTCATGTCGGCAGTGCAGAGAAACTCCCAACTTTGACTCCCTGTATTGCTAAAGTTCAAGTTCTTGAAATCTTATTATGATATTTCTATAGGCAATGGTTTTTTCTGCGTTTCTCTGCGTTTCTCTGCGTTCTCTGCGTCTCTGCGGTGAAATGAATTTCAGGCAGGAGTCTCTTCCAGAAAAGGAAGAGCAATTCCCTTGCGATAAACGAGGGCCTGACAGGCAGCAATCAATTGCCCCTGTTCGTCATGAACTCTGATGTCGTAATTCGCGGTTTTGCGGGTGCGGCTGAATTCCTTCGCCTCGGCGGTGAGTTTGCTCCCCGTTGCCGGCGGGGCAATGTAGCTCACCGTCATGCTCAAGGCCACAGCCACCGTGCCATGAGAGTTGGAAGCCGTTTCAAAAGCTTCGTCAATGAGGGCGAACAGGGCGCCGCCATGAGCGATCCCAAACATGTTTTCCATGTCCTGGGTGACGATCATTTCGACCAGTGAATACCCTTCTCCAAGAGCCATAAGCCTTAGACCGAATTTTTGCGCAAAAGGCTCCTTTGCAACCTGCCGGAACATGGCCTGCCGTATCTTCTCATCCATGGATGGAGCCCTCTCCCCCTTCTCAAGTGCCATCGGTCTCACCCTCTCAAAAGGATGTATCCATCAAATGGGTCCTTGCAGAAAACAAAAACCACGCCCCAAAACTGCACAGAAAAACTCCACAAACCCTGATGAGAACGCGATATCCGCTATCTTTCAGGTAACTCCGGCCCTTGCTCACACCAAGAGACACCAGGCTATACCAGGCATAATCGCCGGCAATATGTCCCAGAAAGAAGACCGCGACCCCCAGGGCGCCAAACTTCATTGCGGCGACCAGGTAACCCAGCCCAACTGTCGCCCACCAGAGAATCCAATAAGGATTGACCAGACTGGTGATCATTCCCATCAGAATCGGATGGGGGCAGCCGGCCCGGGGGTTCCCTCAACCTTCATTACGAGCGACATCTTACCAGCCGTCCGGACCATATCGATACCGAATAAGATCAGGATCAATCCCCCGAGCAAGGCAATGATGCCGGTCACCAGCGGCATTTTCAGATACGCCCCCAGGCCCTGAATCACGACGATTACCAGGAGAAGCTCCAGGAGCGCATGACCGGTAATGAGCAGCGGTCCGGCCCGAAAGCCGCGCCGGGCTGATTCCGAGATGGTGAAGGTAAACAATGGGCCGGGGACGACCGCACCCGAGAGCGCCAGCATGAAGGAACCGGCAAAGAGAGCAGGGACTTCAATCACGACGGGAGCAACTCCTTTCAAGGCCTGGGGACCACGCACCCCCATGAACTCGGATTTTCGACCATTCCACGAAATCGACAAGCAGCGCAAGAGGCTCAGAAGGTCCCTGAACGCGTTCTTGATCAATCAGTGGCAGCAGGGAGGAAAGACGCGACGAAGCTGAACCAGGAGAGGGGATGTGTCTTCTCGGCTCCCTTATAACTGAACTCCGCCGATAAAGCAAAGGGAAGGGGCAGGGCGGGGCGGTTTTGATCCGGCTATCGGAGCTTCACCCGATCCCTTCAACTTCTCATACAATCTTAGCAAACAACATGATATATTCTGAAGGGCTTGCGTAAGACGCCGTGCGCTAACGGTAATTCCCGGGACGGTACACCAACGCCTGAACACAAGACCAAAAGATCGGCAGGATCTGATATTCCTGCCACTCACCCAGCTGAACCGTTGATCGCTGATCACTGACCACTGATCACCGGCCACTGACCACTGGTCACTGACCACTGTTTCCTCAGAAGGAGTCTCGAAACACCATGGAGCAACTCGATCAGATCACCAGGACCATCGCCCTGATGATGGGCGTAGGTTGGGCCAGCGGGCTCAACCTCTATGCCGCCATCCTCATGCTCGGCATCCTCGGCGCTTCCGGCAACGTCGTCCTTCCTCCTGAGCTCCAGGTCCTGACCAGTCCGCTCGTCATCGTAGCGGCAATCATTATGTATCTCGTGGAGTTTTTTGCCGACAAGGTGCCAGGCGTGGATACGGGCTGGGATACGATTCACACCTTTATCCGCATCCCCGCCGGGGCGCTCCTGGCCGCAGGCGCGGTCGGCCCCGTCAATCCCGCTCTCGCAGTTGCTGCGGCTCTGCTTGGCGGCGGCATGGCAGCCCTGTCCCATGCCACCAAGGCCGGCACC
Source organism: uncultured delta proteobacterium (assembly GCA_963808625.1). Taxonomy (GTDB): domain Bacteria; phylum Desulfobacterota; class Syntrophobacteria; order Syntrophobacterales; family Syntrophobacteraceae; genus JADGQM01. The sequence continues at coordinate 62,190 of CAWEHK010000052.1, read as the reverse complement.
AGGGTCCTCATCAATACCTCGCCGGAACCCTTTACCAACTGGACGGCATCCATCACGGAAGACGTGATGGTCATCGGGGGGATTTGGGCTGCTCTGCACCACCCATGGCTTTTTCTGGTGCTCCTGACGGCGTTTATTCTGCTCGCAATCTGGCTGCTTCCCAAGATATGGCAGGGCATTAAAAAGGTGTGGAGCGCTATCAGGCGAGTGTTTAGTAAGTGAAACTTTCCCGGGCGCTGTCGCCGCAAGGCTTTTTTCCTTTGATACCCATCCATGTGGAAGGACCATGCGCCTCTCATTAGTGGGCATGTCGGGCTCAGGCAAGTCATTTTGGTCGGGGAAGCTCTCCCGGGCCGGCTTTCGTCGTTTCTGCTGTGACGAGTTGATTGCGGCACGGCTGGGTGACGAACTGGGGCCAGGGGGCAGCAGCATTGACGTCGTCGGCAGGTGGATGGGGTTTCCTTTCGAGCCCCACTATAAAGAACGCGAAGCCGCCTACCTGAGCTGTGAAATGGAAGTCATGGCCAAGATCCTCGAGAAGTTGGAGAAAGTTGCCGATAATCCGGACAAAGCCATCGTTGTTGACACTACGGGCAGCGTCATCTACACGGGTGAGAGGATGTTATCGAGGCTTCGGGAATGCACAATCGTCGTGCATCTTTCGACCCCGCTGGAAATTCAGAAGATGAAACTGGAAACCTACATGAAGAAACCCCGGCCGGTATTGTGGCGCGAGCTGTTCTCGAAAAGGCCCGATGAAAGCAATGAACAGGCTCTCGCTCGCTGCTACCCGAAGCTTCTGGCAAGCCGCGAACACCAGTACAAAGAACTTGCCCATGTGACCATCAGCTATTACAAACACCGCAAGGCCGGATTTGGCGTGGAAGACTTTTTGAGGGAGGCCGGATTTCACCTTACTCACCTCCCCGAAGCGACAGGGGCTGAATGATCGATGAAAAAGATGGTGATTTCAGTGCTGGGGTGTGATCGGCCGGGGATCATCGCCGCGGTAGCCAAAGCCCTCTTCGAAAGCCGGTGCAACATCGAGGACGTAAGCCAAACCACCCTGCAAACCGAATTCGTAGGCATTTTTATTGCCACCAAACCGGAGCAGCTCGGCGAGAAAGATTTGCTGGCCAGGCTCGAGGAACGGCTTATTCCCATGGGACTTTCCGTGCTGGTGAAACCGTTGCAGGAAAGCGGCGAATGGCAAGCGCCGCCCAGTGAACCCTTTGTCATTACGACGCTCGGTCCCGATCGTCTTGGCCTCGTTGCCGGCATTACCGAGGTCCTGGCGGGCTTCGGGATTAACATTACCGACCTCAGGGCGATCTTCAGGGGCGGCAACGATCCGCTGCGCAATGTCATGATCTACGAGGTGGACATCCCGGCCGCCATCGATCGCAGCGCGTTCCGGGCCGCACTCTACCAGCGTGCGGAGGATTTGGGGCTGGATATAAGTCTCCAGCACCGGGACATTTTCGAAACCATTCACCGGGTTTAGGTGGAACGATGCCGACCGACCGCGAGATCCTCTCGACGCTCGAAATGCTTAAGAATGAACACCTGGATGTGCGCACCGTTACCCTCGGAATCAGCCTCTTGGACTGCGCGGGTCAGGATCACCATCGCTTTAATCAGCGCATCCGCGACAAGATCTGCCGCACGGCTCAGGACCTGGTCAGGGTGTGCGACGAAGTCGGCCTCCAATACGGCATCCCGGTCGTGAACAAGCGCATCGCCGTAAGCCCCATCGCCGTGGCGGCCTGCGCTTTTTCCGCTCCCCAGATGGTCGCCGTCGCCACTGCCATGGATGAGGCGGCGAAGACAACGGGCGTGGACTTCATCGGCGGGTTCGGGGCCCTGGTCGAAAAGGGCATGACCGGGGGCGATCGGGCCCTGATCGAAGCCATTCCGGAAGCCCTTGCCGCAACCGAGCGGGTCTGCTCCTCGGTCAATGTTGCCTCGACCAATGCCGGCATCAACATGGACGCCGTCTATCTCATGGGCAAAACGATCAAGCGCGCGGCGGAGCTCACCGCCGCGGCGGACGGTCTTGCCTGCACCAAGCTCTGTATCTTTGCCAATATCCCGCCGGACATTCCGTTCATGGCCGGGGCTTATCTCGGCGTGGGCGAACCTGATGCCGTCATCAATGTGGGCGTCAGCGGCCCGGGGGTGGTGAAAAAAGCCATCGACCGCGCTCGCCGGGCGAATCCCGACGCCGACCTGGGGCAGCTCTCCGAGATCATCAAACGCACGGCCTTCAAAGTCACGCGGGTTGGCGAACTCATTGGCCGGCAGGTGGCCGGGAAACTCGGCGTCCCTTTTGGCGTGGTCGATCTTTCCCTGGCGCCGACCCCCAATGTTGGCGACAGTGTCGGCGAGATCTTTCAGAGTCTGGGCTTGAAAGCCATTGGCGTTCCCGGGTCCACCGCCGTGCTGGCGCTCCTCAATGATGCCGTCAAGAAGGGCGGGATCTTCGCCAGTTCCTACGTCGGCGGCTTGAGCGGGGCCTTCATTCCCGTGAGCGAAGACCTCAACATCGGGGAAGCAGCCCGCAAGGGGTATCTGTCGCTGGAAAAACTGGAAGCCCTGACGAGCGTCTGTTCGGTCGGCCTGGATATGGTCGTGCTCCCTGGCGAGACCTCCGCCGAAACCCTGGCCGCCATCATCGCCGATGAGATGGCCATCGGGATGATCAACGGCAAAGCCACCGCCGCTCGGCTCATTCCGGTCCCGGGCAAGAAGGCAGGAGACAAAGCCTTCTTTGGCGGCCTCCTCGGCGAGGCCACGATTATCCCCGTTTCCACCCAAGGCGGAGCCGACGCCTTCATTCGCCTCGGCGGCCGCATCCCGGCCCCGGTGCAAAGCTTTGGCAATTGACCCGAAAGCTGCTGACGCACAAAGACCCTCGATTGATACCAAGGTGTATAACGGCCATTGGGGAAAAACCTCGGTTACCAGTTTCTTCTCCGCCGACTTGCCTCAAGAATCTTCCTGCTGTCGCTCATCGATCACTCCAAACCCGATGCACCTCGATCACTCCGAGAAAGTAGCCATAAAAATTTGGCCGGATCCACTATCGGGATTCCCCGATATTCTTCAAGATCTTTCAGGTGCTGATCCCCTGACACAATGTAATCCGCTTTGCCTTCGACGGCGCAGACAAGATATTTGTCGTCTGCTGGATCCTTTTTCACTGCCTGCAGTTTCAGCTTGGCAGGAGTAATCACAGCAGCTTCTCGGATGTCATGAACGTATTGGCTGATTTCTTCCGGGGCGAAGTCATGGACCTTTTGTAACTTTGGATAAGAAAGAACCCGTTCAATTTCTTCAAGGATTGGTTCGGAGGCCAGAATCGTCACTTTCTTTTTCAGCGCCAGGTGAACCACTTGGCCGGTTTTGACTCAGGCTTCAGGACGGCGCTCACATATTGATTGGCATCAAGGACAACTTTCATGAGTGGCTGGCGCTGGCCGGCATCTTTTTCAGATCCTCTTTCCTGGCGGCCGCATCGCTTGCCTCGATCGCCGCATCCAGTTCGGCCGGATCAACATCCTACCCTTGACTGGAGCTTCTTGATAGACGCAAAATCTTTTCTTGCGCGAGATCCTTCGATTGCCACCTTGGCTTGATCGGCATTTCCGTCTTCTTCTGAACTTAACTTCCAGCAGTCTCCCTCCGCATATTCCCAGCCCGGCCCGGACTTCTTTCGGGATGGTGATTTGACCATGGCGAATCACTCCGACCAGTGGCATAGCTTTTTCCTTTGTCCTCTCCTTAGTTCTATCTCTTAAGTTTTCCATATGGTTGCATACTAGGTAATTACGTGTTAATGTATTCGACCAAAATCTCTCCGTCAAACTTCCTTTGAAGGGATGGTCAATTCTGGCCAATTTCCCAGGAGTTGATTCCCACTTTTCACGGTCATTCCTCAAAGCCGGAGTTTTCGGGTGGCTTTTTGGTGACAGATCACGAGAAACCGTTTCAGGAGGAGGTCGCGCTTCTCAAGCCTTCATGGCTGCAAGAACTCCAGAGCCCGTCACGGGGTCGGGCAGACGTTGCGCAGTGTTTCGGTCAGTTCCCAGAGCACTACTTCCATCACGTGCCAGACCTTCACCCCCCGGCGAACACAGCCGGTGACCGTTTTTCTTTGCGTCCGCCGGCGACATGCATGTGCAGGACCGGCTGCCCACTGGCATTGGGAAAGAGCGTGCCCACACCCGTTACCTCGTGAACGCCGGTGAACACATGTTCCATTGGAATGATGGGTTGGCTGCGACTTTGCTCCGGCCCCACAACCAGTTTGCTGCCCTCATCCGCTCCGCCCAGAACGATCAGTGCCGCTGCCTGTATCCCATGAGCAGAGGCAAACCTTTCGACGGCCTCATGCAGGATATCCCCATCCTCCAAGCGTAAAATGAAGATGCGCCCCGGTTTAGCTTCGGAATACTTCATCCTCGAGGTCCTTCTGCCTCCTGAGAGGCATGCAGGAGAGTTGCAAAGCCTTCAATCCCCTTTTCTTTCATGTTCTTTGTCGGGGGCTGGCCCCTAAACCATTGTCAGTGCCACGCGGCCCGGTTTTCTCCGCTTTTCGACGTCATTGCTTCACGAACACCACAAAACCATTGGCGGGGATCACCACGTTGAGACGGCCCTGGTTGGAGGGGATAATGGCACCGCCGATTACCCATATTCTGGCCACCATAGATGGCAGCATCGCTGTTGAAGATCTCCTTCCACCCGGCGTTGGGAATAGCCAGCAAATCCTTCTCAATCACGTAGCCATTAGCGAAAGAGGTGTTGTTGAGACTCGCGACGATAATGACTTCCTCGTCTCCGTTCCACCGCTTGAAGGCAATGACGCGATTGGGGTTCGACTGGTGGAGGATGTCGATGTTGTGGCTGCGGATCGAGCGCAAGTCGGCGGCTGAGACGTGATGAGATCCTGGTAAAAGCGAAAGAGCACCTTGCCGTTCCCGGCCCGCTCGCCGAGAATGTCTTCGCGGTTTGCCAGGAAGTTGTCGAACGTATAACGCTTCTGCGCTCCGATCTCTTCACCCATGAAGAACATGGGCGTGCCCGCCGAGAGCAAGGACAGGCCGAAGCACACGCGAGAGCGTGCCTCCGCCCACGATGCGCGTGGCGCCCAACGAGGGGCGCATCATTGACGGCTGTCACGATCGTCCGCGCCGTGCCACCGGCATTGCCGGCTTCGTCGTGAGATTCGTGGAAGACAACCTGGTCGTATTGACTGCCGTAGAGGGCGCCAGCAAACCCGTCCATCGGGAGCGGTTCATTCCCGCCGAATCCCGCTTGCTTCAATAGACGCGCTTTGTCTCCTGCCATGTCGGAGTCGCCGATCAAATTGTGGTAGAATGCCACCTCCCATGTGGCATTGAAGCCCAACCCACCTTGAGCCGGCGGTTTGGTCACGGCGTCCCATCCGGTGTGGTCCTCCGCGATCAGCATGACCGTGGGCCGGATCATGTGCAGCGTACGGCTCCACTCCCGCAGCAATTTCTGCCCGAAGATGTTGGCGGCTGCCGATCGAACGTCCGATCTGCGTGGAGCGCGTTATCGCGGTGAATCGCCTGCGTCAGGTCCACGCGCAGCCCATCCACGTGCATTTCCTCGATGAGGAAGGCGGCGCTGCTGATGAACTGCTGGCGCACGATCTCTTCCCAGAACCGCGGCGTGTAGCCGGTAGAGCCATTGTCGAGATAGCCGCCTTCCGGAGAACGAGTAATCGGAAGAGCGCCCCTCATACCAGTAATAGATATTCTCTTCGGGAGCGGTCGAGTCGTATTGCCACTGGGCGCGCTCCGCCTCAGGATCGTAGTGATTGTAGACCACGTCCTGGATGACCGCGATGCCTCGCCGATGGCACTCCCGCACGAAATGGCGGTATTTGTCGCGTCCCCCGGCACTGGATTCGATACAGAAATGGTGGCTGTCGCCATAGCCCCACCCGACATTGTCCCGAAAACTCCGCCATGGGCAGCAGTTCGACGGCGTTCACACCGAGTCAACGAGGTGATCCAGGAATTGCAGCGCATCACTCAAATCGCCGGGCCCGGCTTTGCCAAATCCCAATGAACCGACGTGCAACTCGTAAATGACGAGGTCTTCGAGGCGGGTGGGCACCGGCAGACCGGAAGTGAATTCCGTTGCCCAGAATTCCTCAGCCGGAATGAGATCCGGCTCTTCTCCGGGAGGCGTGGATTCGAAATCGCGGCGCACCACATCGGGATCAATTACCACGCTGCAACTCTACGGTGCCGTCCAAGGTGTCCACCGTTCCCGGCCAGGCGTCTTAGCAGGATTGATGTCGCCTTTGCCGATCTGGCTGCGGGAGAAAATATCGGTGCGATAGACCGGTCTGCCCTTGCGTGTTCACGATGCGATACATGTAAGGCAGGCTTTTGAAAGTTTCAAAATCCCCCTGCGGCCCGCCTTCCCAAATGCCGTCAGCCGAGGCGGGAAAGAGCAACCACGGGCTGCGCCGGGTCAATCCCGGCGCCGTCATTGGCAATGTAGCCGCTGGCCGGATTTCCGAAGACCACTTCCACGCTTCGCGCGTTGGGCGCCCAAACGGCAAAACGCAAGCCGGGTGTTAGCGCTTCCTGCTGCGAAGTGTTTATTGGCTCCCAAACGACGACCGTAAGTGAAGTAGTAGCGTTCGACCTGGGGCGCTCCCACCGCCATTTGAGTCGAAACTGGCGATGGCGCTCAACGGAATTGACATCCTGCACTTCGGTCGGAATGCCCCAGAAATTGCTGCCCTGCGGCCCGTCGAGGTGTTCCATTGATAAAGATGGGTGCCGCTTAATGGGCCGGACCAGTTACGTCATTTATTCGCGCGTCTTCCGCCAACGGACCTTATTCGTGTGTTTTCATGCTCTTTCTTCGTGTGTCTTCGTGGATAGGCTTTCACCTAAACCGCGAAAATCCCCGCCTTCCTCTGCAATAGCCCCCAGTCTTCGTCGACCATCTGCTGGATCTGGTCGAGATCGCCTTCGGTCAAATGCTTGAAGCGGCCCTGGAGGTGGAAGTACTCCTTAACCAGGTAGCCTTTGGGGGTGAAGTTGAGGGTGTAGTGCAGGCCGTCCTCGACTTCATAGAGCGGAAAGATGTTGGTCTGGACCGCCATGCGCGCGATTTTGATCGCCATTTCGGAGGGCATACGCCAGCCCGTCGGACAGCTCGCATAGATGTGAAGGAACCGGGAGCCTTTCATGGCCTTTGCTTTTTTGACCTTGCGCACGAGGTCCTCGGGATAGGCGATGCTGGCCGTTGCCGCATAGGGAATGCGATGCGCGACGAGGGCTTCGACGATGTTCTTCTTGCGCATCCGCTTCCATTCCCGGTTCGGCGTGGTGGTCGTCCAGGCGCCATAGGGCGTCGACGAGCTGCGCTGCACCCCCGTGTTCATGTAGGCTTCGTTGTCGTAACAGACGTACATGAAATCTTCATTGCGTTCGACCGCACCGCTGAGGGCCTGAAAGCCGATATCGAAGGTCCCGCCATCGCCGGCCCAGGTGACGACCGTGGTTTCCGTGTCTCCTTTCATATCCAGGGCGGCCCTCACGCCGCTTGCCACCGCCCCGCCGGTCTCAAAAGCGGTGTGGATGACCGGGATCTGCAGGCTTGATTGCGGGTAAGGACCGGCGATGATCGACCAGCAGCACGCCGGAATCACCATCACGGTTTTTTCTTCCAGGGCCTTCAGGACAAAGCGCATGGCAATGGCCGCCCCACATCCGGGGCACCCCACATGTCCCGGGTACATGTAGTCATGGTCAACGATTTCCAGCTTCATGAGCCACCTCGTGAAGTCCCACCCAGAGGCTTTCTTCTTCGGGGAAGGCATGGTTTTTGGTACGCCAATAAATCTCTTCGATCGTGCCGGTGGTGACGTCGCGCCCACCCAGTCCGGCAATGTAGCCGAAGACCGGCGGGCGTTCCGGCGCGCCGTAAAGCGCCGCCCTCACCTCCTGAGCAAAAATGCCGCTTGCCCCAAAGGAAAAATTACGGTCGATGACCGCGACTTTCTTAGCGCTCCCGAGGGCCTGCCGGATGGAAGCGACCGGGAAAGGCCGAAAGAGCTTCACCTTGAGAAGACCGACCTGCTCCCCCCGGGAGCGCAGTTCATCGACGACCTCGCGGGCGGTGCTGGTAATGGTTCCGGAAGTCACCAGGATGATTTCCGCATCCTCGCACGCGATCGTTTCCACCGGGCCGTAGCGTCGTCCAAAGATCGCTTCGAAGTCCTCTTCAAGCGCTGGAAATTCATCGAGCGTCTGCTGCATGGCTTCGTGAATGCTGTGGCGCATTTCCATATAAACATTCGGAGGAGCCAACTGGCTGAAGGAACAGGGATTTTCGGTGGTCAGCGCCGAGCCGGGGGCGGAAAGCCGGCAGGAAGCGGTCGGCAGCATCCTGGTCGGGAACGTCAACCGGTTCAAAGGTGTGCGAGAGGAAGAAGGCATCCAGCACCACCATGACCGGCAAATTCACCCGTTCCGCCAGGCGGAACGCCTGGAGCGTGGTGTCCAGGGTTTCCTGACCCGTTTCACAGTAAAACTGGATCCACCCGGTGTCGCGCTGGGCGAGACTGTCGGTCTGATCGGCCCAAATATTCCAACCCGGGAGCGAGGGCCCGGTTGACATTGGCCATGACAATCGGCAGCCGGGCCGCCGACGCCCAGTGCAGGAGCTCGTGCATCAGGGCCAGGCCCTGCGAAGAAGTGGCGGTAAAGGTGCGCACTCCCATGCTGGAGGCCCCGATCAACGCCGCCAGGGCGGAGTGCTCGCTTTCTACCCGCAGGAACCGGGCCGCGAGCTTCCGGTCCGCGCAAAACTCAGCAAGGCGCTCGACGATATGGGTCTGCGGCGTAATCGGATAGGCGGAAATGACCTCGACTTTGGCCAATCTCACCGCCTCAGCGACCGCATCACTTCCTTCCAGCACCCGTTTCATGAGTCTCCCCCGTCCTTGTTATGCCGGGTCCCCGCCCAGTCCCTGTTCCTCTTCGAGAGACATGGCATTGCGGGGACATTCCACGACGCATATGCCGCACCCTTTGCAATAGTCATAATCAATGCTCCGCCCTCTTGGGCCCTGGTCGCGCACTACCGCGAGGTCCGGACAAAACAGGCGGCAGTTGTCGCATTGGTTGCAGATGCCGCAGTTGAAACAGCGTCCGGCTTCCTGCATGGCCAGATTAGCAGAGATGCGGAGGTCGACTTCCGCAAAGGTGCGGACGCGTTCTTCTTTAAGGAGCCGGGGCTGGGCAACGCGCGGCGTAAACTGGAAGTAATCGATGTTGATTTCGTTGATAGCGGACCACATGGGAGCTTCGCTGCGAACGGGCCCCACCCAGGTAGATTTCCATGGAAAGCGACCGGCCATCACCGATCGCACAGGCCGTAAGGCGCGGCAGGATGGCCTCGAAGCCATCACGGAAGAGGACATCCAGGGCGAGGGCCGCTTCTTTTCCGGAAGCAACCGCATGAGAGACCCCTTTCACCGGGGTTGCCAGGTCACCGCCCAAGATGACCGGAAGTCCCCGAGCCGTTCGGAACACCCGGGTATTGGCCAAGGCCAGGAGCCCTTCGTCACTATCGGGTGGGTTCATCCATGGCTCGGCGGGCCCTTCGTGCACGGCCTTGAAGACCCGGCTGACACGAATGGTCTCCATTTTATCCGGATCAGATGCTACGCCCAAGCCTTCTTTATGATCGGTTTGGACCGCCTTCATCTGCTGCAGGGCAAGGAACCAATCTCCATTCCCGGCCTCGATGCGGACCGGTGTTCGCAGATCCAGAATTTCCACGCCCTCCTCGAGGGCCATTTTGATTTCATGTTCAAAAGCGGGCATATCCTCGCGGCGGCCCCTCCAGACGATCACGGCCTTCGCGCCCAGGCGCACCGCACAGCGCGCCACATCGACCGCCGTATTGTCCGCCGCCGACGACCGCAACCATTCCCTGGAGCGCCGGCGTATCCCCTCTTTTCACCCGCTGCAGGAAAGCCAGTCCGTCCTTGACACTGTTTGGACTCTCTCCCGGGATGTGCAAACGACCGCCAGGCCCCTGACCGCCACTCACGAAAACGGCATCGTAGGAGTCCCCGGCTTGTGCCAGGAACTCCGCCGAAAGCGGTTTGCCACAGTGAATGCGCACCCCCAGTTCGGTGATGCGGGCTATTTCGTGTTGGATTGCCGCAACCGCAAGACGATACGGGGGAATTCCCCAGCCGAGGGCGCCTCCGGGCTCCGGCATCGCTTCGTAGACATCGCAGGCGTAACCCAGCCGGGCCAGAAAATAGGCCGCAGCAAGGCCGCCGGGGCCGGCCCCAACGACAGCAACCTTCTGCTTTGCGGGCAGGGAGCCTTTCCAGTGCGGGTTTCAACCCATGCGAACGGCCGTTTCTGCCAGGAAACGCTCGATGGTGTGAATGGCGATCGCCTCATCGAACTCCCGCCGGTTACAGACCTTTTCACAGGGATGATGGCAGACGCGGCCACAGACAGCAGGAAAAGGGTTTTCGAGAAGGATGGTCTCCCAGGCGTCCTTGAAAAGCCCTCGCGTCGTCAGCAATTGGATGCGGCTGATGTCTTCCCCCGCCGGGCAGGCGACGCTGCACGGGGCCGTCTTCTCATGGTAGCGCGGTCGAGAAACCGCCAGTTCCCGGTTTTATTGCTCTCGGTGGTAAGGTAGGATTTCGAAATAAACAGAGGGACCGGTTTCGTTTCTTTCTGTGCCATGGACATCCCTATCCTGACCGGCAATTCTCCAATGAACTCGAGAATCGCACTCCAAGCATGCACCCCGTATGCAGGGAAATTATACCATCCTCAAACCTCTGCGCCCGCTGCGGCATCGACAATTCCCACGAGCCGAACCTCGTCATAGGCGTCGCGGGCGGCATTGATATTATCCTCACACCGGTCCTTAATCTCCTCCTCGATGGCCATAGCGATTGCATCCATCGGGGGCATGCCCGAGCACGCGCGCAAGGGCACCCATGATGGCCGTGTTGACAATGGGATGAGTGCGCGTACCCAGTTGATGCTTCAGCGCAATCCGGGTGGCATCTACAAAAGCCAGCCGATAACCTGAAAAGCGCTCCAGTCGCGTCGGGTTTCCGGGGGCATTGAGGAGAATCCAACCCTCAGGTTTCAGCCCATGCGTCACATCGATGCCCTGCCAGAGGGTCTGGTCGAGGACCACCACATGGTCGGGTGTGTAGACGTTGGTGCGGACCCGGATTTCTCTGGAAGCGATCCGCAGGTACGCTTCTACCGGCGCCCCGCGCCGCTCCACACCAAACAGGGGGAAGCTTTGGACGAAGTAGCCGGCATCAAAGAAAGCTTTCGCCAGCAAGATGGTGGCGACGACCGTGCCCTGCCCACCACGGCCATGAAAGCGGATTTCCAGCATGACTCGATTCCCTCTCACCGGTGCCTCAAAGTCTTTATTCACGCAGCCAGGAGGCAGCCCCGGATTGGCAGGCTGGAAAGCCTGCCCCACACTGTTGCTCAACACCTCACCCAGGCACCCACTGCTCACCAATTACCCCTCACCCCTCAATCACTCACCCCTCATCACTCATCACTCATCACTCATTACTCATGCACCCAGCACTATCTTCTTGCTCCAGACGACCACGATCGCCTTCGCCGATTTTTCTCCCAGGCAGCGAAAGCTATGGCTGATATCCGACTCGAAATAGATGCTGTCCCCGGGATTGAGCACTTCGACGTGATCGATGGAGCGAAACTCGAGCTGCCCTTCGAGCAGATGGAGGAATTCTTCCCCCTGGTGGCTGACAAAGACCATTTCGCTGGTATCCTGCACCGGGAATTCCACCAGAAAGGGCTCCATGTGTTTGTTGGCCTTCCTGATTTCAAGCGCTTCATAAATGTAGTTGACCTCTCCTTCATGATGGTGAGGCCGGCGCTTGATCCGGATATGCTCGTGAGCGCGGGTGACGGCGATTTTTTCACTTCCCGCCTCATCCTTAAAGAAATAGGTCATGCTCACCCCAAAAGCATTGGCCAGTTTCATGAGGGTGGCTATCGGCGGGATGAATTCGCCACTTTCGATCTGGGCCAGGAGGTCCTTGGAAAAGCCGGTCTTGGCGGTCATATCATGGAGGGTGAAGCGCTTCTTTTCCCGCAAGCTCCCTGAGCTTATTCCCGATTCTTAGCGCCTCCAGGGCAACGCTGTCGTCCGGATTTTCTGCCATCGGTTTCTCCTCATCAAGTTGAGGTTCCTGTGATATTTTTTGTTATTGTAACGCCTTTCATCTCCAATCAGTAAGAAGATTTTAGGGTCATCAGGGACTCGCGGGGTGCTCTAAAAAGTGTGCTTCATCTCGAAAACAGGGGATCTCTTTTAGGCATCAAGAGGTCCCATGCGGAGGAAACCATGTCAGAAAAACCTTTGATGATTCCCTCTGGAAACCTTCTCCTCGAAGCGCTCTATGACGAGGGCAATGGGATTGATATTGCCGTGGTCTGTCACCCTCACCCGCTTTACGGCGGCAGTATGGACAACAATGTCGTGACGGCGCTTCGGAAGGCTTTTCATGATCGCGGCTGGGGGAGCTTGCGCTTCAATTTTCGCGGTGTCGGAGGGAGCACCGGCCATCATCGCGGAGCGCAGTCGGATGCGGAGGATTTGTTGGCAGTCTACCAATACATTCAGCAACACGGCAAGAACAACCTCCATCTCGCAGGGTATTCCTATGGGGCGTGGATTGGCTTGAAAGCAATGGCATTGGGCATTCAGCCCAATACTGCCATCCTTGTTTCGCCACCATTGGACTTCTTGGATTTCAGAGGCTTGGCACCCCCGTCGTGCCCTTGCCTGATTATGGTTGGAAATCAGGACGACTTCTGCGCGGTGGCATCGCTCAAAAAGTGGATCGTCGGCGCACCCGAGGGCCGGATGCCGACTCTTGTTGAAGTTCTGCCCCACTGCGACCACTTCTATGAGGGGCGCGAGAAACTGCTTCGCGAAAAAGTCACGCGTTTTCTTGAGGGAGACCACTGGTCAAAGACCGTCTGAAGAATTCGTCCGCCAGCGAATTCAGCGTATCGCGGCATTCGGCATGGAGGGCATGGCCGACTCCGGGGATGACGACCAGTTCCGCATGGGGAAGCCGTTTCGCCAGCACCTGAGCATTTTCGGGAGGGATCAGCACATCCTCACTGCCCGCGACGATCATGGCAGGAACCTTGATCAACCCCAGCCGGTCACCAGGATCAAAGGTGTTAATGGCCGCCAGCTGGGCGTTAAAGGCGTATTCAGGCTGTTGGGGGGCGGCGAGCTGCGCTTCGCAATAAGCAGCAACCACCTCGGGTTTCTCTCTGCGGCACGCTTCACTGAGAAAGATGGGCAGGTTTTTCTCGATGATCTCTTTCTGGCTGAGGCCGGTATTGTTCAGCAGAATTTCAATGACCTTCGGTGCTGGGGAGACTCGCGACGGTCCTCCGCCGTGCGTACACCCCAAAAACAGGGCCCGGATGCGATGCGGCGCCAGGAGTGCGAGTTCCTGAGCGATCATGCCCCCCATGGAAAGACCCAGGACAAAGGCTCCTGCGATCCCGAGATGATCGAGGAGGCAGCGGGCATCCTCGGCAAGCTGTTTCATCCGGTAAGGACCTTGGGGCATGCTGGAGCGTCCCGCACCACGGTTGTCAAAGGTGATCGTCCGGTAGAGGTCGCGAAAGTGCGGCACCTGGCCATACCAGGACCAGGTGCCGCCGCCGAGCCCGGATATGAGCAGCAAAGGCAACCCCTCGCCCTGGACCTCGTAGTAGAGTTCAACGTCTCCGCACTGACAATGATGGCACAAGTACCCCCTTTTTGGATGTCGTCTTTCACCTGTCTGGCTCCTCCCTTCTGACTCTGACTTCCGAATCCTGTGCTCTTTTTGATGTCCGTCAACGGCAAACTCTGGTACTTTTATCGTGTTCTGAAGCTGCTGGGCATCGGCTGCTATAGGACTTCCTGGATACGATGAGTGGCTCTTTGGTCCGCTCATCCCCTTGATGTCCTTCTGTCTCGGCCCCCTGAAGAAGTTGGCGGACCGTGAAAGCACGGAGTTTATAGCAGCTTCATGGCTTTTTGGGTACTCCCGGAACTTGTTTAAAGGAGAGGCAGTGAGCGATCGCTTTGTGGTAAGGGGAGAATTGGCCGTAGAGGACTTGGAAACGAAACTGATGTGGCAGCGTGGGGCGTCTGCCGACCGCATGGTCTGGCAGGATGGCTTCGCCTACATTGACCGTCTGAATGAGGCTCATTACGGAGGATACAGCGACTGGCGTTATCCTGCCCAGGAGGAACTCGCCACGCTGATTGTTCGTGAGGAAGACCGTCGCAGCGGACTCTATCTGGACCCCGTCTTCGGGAACCAGAGGTGCTGCTGGACGGCTACCGAAAGGGACCATCATCGGGCCTGCTATGTCGATTTCTATTACGGCGATCTTTATGTGATCGAAGGAAACTATGCCAATCATTTCGTTCGGGCGGTCCGCACCGGGCAGGAATAAGGCAGAGGAGTTGTGGTCTCCGGAGAGCCGAGGTGGGAGTCACATTTCGGAACCCGAGCCCGCTTTGCATGTCGCTCTCTACCAGCCTGAGATCCCTCAGAATACGGGAAATGTTGCCAGAACCTGCGCGGCCACCCACACGCCGCTCCACCTCATAGGACCTCTGGGCTTTCGACTCTCGGACCGCTATCTGAAGCGAGCTGGCCTGGATTATTGGCCGCACGTGCAGCTTAAGGTCCATGCCAGCATGGAAGCACTCCGCAAAGAGCTGAGTTTTCCGCGCATGGTTTATTTTTCCGCTCACGCTTCGCGCCGCTATTACGAATTCCATTTTCTGCCGGGAGACTGTCTGGTTTTTGGCTCAGAGACGAGAGGACTGCCGGCGGATATCCTTGATTCAGAAACTGACCGAATCCTGCAAATCCCCATTGACAGATCACGGGTAAGGAGTCTAAACTTGGCGACGAGTGTAGGGGCCGCCCTGTTCGAAGCCTTGCGCCAGTTGGCCTGCTACCACGAAGTAGCGGTTTTCGCATGTTCGTCTGGACTTGGAGACCAATCTGAAGCTAACGGGTGGTCCCCGAGTTTGAATTCCAGCTAGATTTGGATCGTGACTTGTTGAACCTGCAGAGCATACTCTAATGCGTATTGGCATCCACCCTCACCAGAGTACGGAATATCCCATGCAAGCACTCAATACGGAAGTCATCCTGTCCAAACTCCATGAACTCTGTCCCGAAATCAAACAGCTCGGCATCCAACCCTTTGTTGTGAACAAAGGCAATCGCTATTGAGTGGTCCTTTTTGCGAGCCGGGATGGCTCGAAGAATAGCCCCCCCCTGAGTTCCTGCCGAATTGGCAAGAATGCCACAGAGAGAGACTTTTCCGCGACGGTGCCGCTCTGGGAGCTGGATCTGCGCCATGCGGTGCAAGAGGCCATGAAAAACCTGGACTTCGACCTCAAGTTGAAACCGACAACGCGCAAACCTTCCTTGCAGAGAAGCGGAGGCTCTTCACGTGGCCGAAATCGAGTGGAAAGGCATCCTGTGGAAGGCCGCCTATGGTGATCTGTCCGTAAAGGACTTGCTCACGGTCCTCAAGGGCTTCGGCCCGATGGAAATCCTGGAATTCGAGCAGCCCGCGACTTGCCGGGGCCAGATCAGCCTTTGCCTTTCTCCGGATGGGACCAGAGAGATAACCATTCATCAATTCGAAACTCAGGGTAGAAAGCGAACGGGGCACGGTCGGGCAGCGCTCCAGGGGTTGAGAGATATTTTTAAAGGGGAGATTTACGTAGAATACCCCGATCTCTCCCCCGAGCAGGAATCCTCGCGAGGAAGTCTTCCCTTCTGGGTGAAGATGTACCGTGAAGGCCTTATCGACGGCCTGGAATGTGGCATGTTTTGCTTGTACCCCGAGATGGACGAGACGGAGCTCAGCAAAATCGAGGAACAGATACGTAACATTCCAAACACGACAAGATAGCGTCTGGGAGGAATGAAGGCCAGAGATAAAGTCAAGACCATTGAAGAACTGGAACAAATTTGCAGCGCAGCTCGTGAACGCCGACGTTGCGTGGTGTTCACCAATGGCTGTTTCGATTTGCTCCATGTTGGTCATGTCCGCTACCTGGAAGCCGCCCGCAGTCATGGAGATCTGCTGATTGTCGCGGTAAACAGCAACCGTTCCGTGACCCAGATCAAGGGGCCGCTTCGGCCGATTGTCCCGGAAGCGGAACGATGCGAGCTCGTGGCCGCCCTCCACTGCGTCGACTACGTCTGTGTTTTCGACACCCCCGACCCCCTCCCGCTGATTGAGCTGCTGCAACCGAACATCCTGGTGAAAGGCGCCGACTGGCCCTTGGACAAGACCATCGGCGCGGCGGAAGTGCAGAAGACCGGTGGAAGAGTGGTGCATGTGGAGCTTGTGCCCGATGCTTCCACCACGAAAATAATTGAAAGAATACTTGACCGATTTGAGGAAAAGGACGAAACAACGTTCTGTTTCTGACGTTTGACACAAAGATGCGAAGACGGAAACCGGACTCTTAGGGAGAGAAGGATTTGGGAATAAAGAAGATCAAAATTCCGAAAAAGGAAGCCCTGAAGGCACAAAAGGCCCTGGAGCTTGCGGCCACCCCCGCCTTTTCGAAAGAATGGATCGAGCAGCACTTTAACCGGATCCTTGCCGGGCTGGTGGCCCTCTGTTTGGTTCTGGGCGGCTTTTGGGGATTCAATGCCTATGGCCAGTCCAAGGAGCGGCGGGCACAGGTTGACTACGCAAAAGTGCTGCAAAGATGGCCCGGGGACGACAATAGTACCCGCCAGGCATGGGAAAAGCTCATCCCGGAACTGGAAAAGTTTCTTGCGGACCATTCCGGAACCGCACCGGTCAAGGATGCACAACTTGACTTGGCGCGTGCTTATTTTCAAATCCAGCAATACGAAAACGCTCTAAACTGGAACAAGAAAGTGCTCGATCAGGCCGCGGGCGACCAGGGTCTCAAGATCCTGGCCCAGTATCAACAGGCATTCACTTACGAAGCTCTTGGCAAAACGGATGAGGCGATAGCCCTCTGGAACAATCTGAAAGGGACCGAGTCCTCAGAGCTCAAGAAAGAAGCGGACTGGAACCTCGCGAGGCTGTACGCCCAAAAAGGCGAATACGCAAAAGCTGCCGAACAGTATGAAATATTGCTCAAAGCTCCAGGCAACTACCCCAGTCCCGCCCTTCTTCAGGATGAGCGCGCATCCCTGAACTCCAAGATGAAGGCACCGACCGCTCAGAAGGGCAGTGAGCAGTAGGGAGTAGGGAGTAGGCAGTAAGGAGTAGGCAGTATGGAGTAAGCAGTAAGCAGTAAGCAGTAGGGAGTAGGGAGTAAGGAGTAAGGAGTAGGCAGTGAACAGTGGTCAGTGGCTGGAGGCAGTTGCGGGCGACCGCTTGGGAATTATCTCAAAGTGCTCGAAACGCCACTGGTCGTCATTCCGGCGAAAGCCGGAATCCAAGTTTTTCCAGGGATTCTGGACCCAGGCTTCCGCCGGGGTGACGGGGTGAGCGAGCTTTGATATAGTTTCTTACCTGCCATCTTGAGCGCCCATCTTGTGGCGCGGTTCTTTTGGTATTGACAGAGGTCTGCAAACTCGGTAATCATTGCCGGTAAGGTGAGGAAATATTTTGTTGCGAGGGCAGCATGATTAACCGGTTCTATTACTTGTACCGTTTTTGTTTTGGGGGAGGCTTTTATTTCAGTAAGCCTGCCTGTGGGGCGAAGTAGGCTGAACCGGACCGGACACCGACTGAAACCATGGGTAGGCACACTGCGGAACCCATGGTTTTTTTGCTTTTGTGAAGCCGTGGATTCCCAGATTCCACGGCTTTTTTTTTGAAAGCGATCCACGAATGCACACGAAGAAAAGAGAACGAAGTGACACGAATTGTTCCTTCACTTCCATTGGTTTGTCTTCGTTGACCTTCGTGGCTCTTCGTTCATCTTCGTGTGTCTTCGTGGATAAAGGAAAAACGATCCACGAATGCTCACGAAGCAACACGAAGGCAGAAACAGAGGTTTGTTCTTAGTGTGTTTTCGTGATCTTCGTGTGACTTCGTGGATAAAAGAAAGGAGGACGAAACCGCATGATCTATAACATCGAATTCGAAACCCTGCCCCGGGAGGCACTCGAAGCCATTCAATTGCGCCGGCTGCAAGCCACTGCCCAGCGGGTTTACGCGACGGTGCCATTCTATCGGAAGAAATTTGACGAGGTCGGCATCCGTCCTGCTGATATCAAGACTCTGAACGACCTGCAGCGCCTCCCGTTCACCACCAAGCAGGATTTGCGAGACAATTACCCCTTCGGCATGTTCGCCGTACCGATGGATAACGTGGTGCGCATCCATGCATCATCCGGAACGACCGGCAAGCCCACGGTGGTTGGCTATACCGCGCGGGATATCGATACCTGGGCGGAACTCATGGCCCGCGCCCTGGTCGCCGGGGGCGCTTCCCGCGGGGACATCATTCACAATGCTTATGGCTATGGGCTCTTCACCGGCGGTCTCGGCATCCACTACGGGGCAGAACGTCTGGGAGCATCGGTTATCCCGATCTCCGGCGGGAACACCAAACGTCAGATCCTCATCATGAAGGACTTCGGCCCGACGATCCTCACCTGCACGCCATCTTATGCCCTTCACCTGGCGGAAGTCGCGGCGGAAAACGGCATCGGGTTCGAAGACCTGAAGTTCAAATCCGGCATTTTTGGCGCCGAACCGTGGTCGCAGAACATGCGCAATGAGATTGAGCGAAAACTCCATTTGAATGCTATCGACATTTACGGATTAAGCGAGGTGATGGGGCCGGGGGTTTCCATCGAATGCCTGCAGGCGAAGAGCGGGCTCCACATCTTTGAGGACCATTTCATCCCGGAAGTGATCGACCCTCAAAGCGGCGAAGTTCTGCCCTACGGTACGCAGGGGGAATTGGTGTTCACCTCGATTACCAAAGAAGCGTTCCCGATCATCCGTTATCGGACCCGCGACGTCACTTCCCTCAATGCCGACCCGTGCATCTGCGGGCGGACCCACGTGCGCATGAATCGGGTGACGGGAAGGACCGACGACATGCTCATCATTCGCGGAGTCAACGTGTTTCCATCGCAAATCGAGAGTGTCCTGATGGAGATGCGGTGGGTTGAGCCTCATTACCAACTGGTCGTGGACAGAGAAGGTACCCTGGATATTCTCACCGTCATGGTTGAAGTGGGAGAGCAGACCTTTTCGGATGAAGTCCGAAAACTGCAGGATCTTGAGAAGAAGATCTCCAAGAATATCAAAGAATACCTGGGAGTTTCCGCCAGGGTAAAACTGGTCGAGCCGAAGAGCATCCCGAGAAGTGAAGGGAAGGCGCAGCGAGTTATTGATAATCGCAAATTCTAAAAGTTCTTAGTGTTTCTTCGGGTTTTCTCTTCGTGTGACTTCGTGGATGATGGGGTTAACTGGATCGTACGGCATCCAGCCATGGCATTAAAAGGAAAGGAGAATTACCAATGCGAGTAGAACAGATTTCAGTCTTTCTGGAGAACAAGGCGGGTCGCCTTTCGGAAGTCACCGGTATCCTCACCGAGGCAGCAATCAACATCCGGGCCCTGTCGCTTGCTGATACCTCCGATTTCGGCATCCTGCGGCTGATCGTAAACGACCATGTCAAAGCGGTTGAAGCCCTGAAGAAACACGGATTTACGGTGGGGAAGACCGATGTGGTGGCGGTCGAGGTGGATGATCGCCCGGGTGGTCTTCACCACATCCTGCAGATTCTTTTCAAAGCCAATGTCAATGTCGAGTACATGTATGCGTTTGTTCAGCAGAGCGGCAACAATGCGGTCATTATCTTCCGCTTCGATAATCTGGACGAAGCGGTAAAGGTCTTGTTGGAAAATGGGGTAAAAGTGATTGACGGAGAGCGACTTTATGCCATGTAAAATGGCGCTGAGGAGACCGTCATGAAACCGAACGGAGCCATGTTGAAGGAAGTGTCTTGATGGCCTTGGTGCTGGCCCTGTCAATCGCGCGGAACGCCATCGGTGAGCTGGTCCAAAGAGGCCTATAAGATCGGGGGGATTTTTGCCATTACGGGTCCCAGTTCTTTTCTGGGAGATCCGGAAAAGAAAAGCATGGAGATGGTGGTTGATGAGATCAACGCCCAGGGAGGTATCGACGGCCATCCCCTGGAAGCGGTGATCTATGACACCGAAGGGGACCCCACGAAGACCGTGCTCGCCACCAACAAACTCATCAGCAAGGACAATGTTCTCGCTATCGTCGGTCCCAGTCTCACGCCCGACGACCCTGGCCATTGTGCCGATTGTGGAAAAAGAGAAGATCCCCCTGATCAGTTGTGCTGCCGGGATCAAGATCACCGAACCGATCAAACCCTGGGTGTTCAAGACGGCCCAGAACGACGTCCTGGCCGTGGCCGCCATTTACCAGCACATGCAAAAGCAGAATATCAAGAAGATAGGGATTCTAACGGTCGAGAATGCCTTCGGTGAAAGCGGCAAGGAACAACTCCAGGCGCAGGCCGCGCAAGTATGGCATCGAGATCGTTCAGGCGGAAAGCTTCGGCGCCAAAGACACGGACATGACGGCACAGTTGACCAAAATCCGCTCGGCCCAACCTCAGGCCATCATCTGCTGGGGAACCAATCCCGGTCCGGCGGTCATTGCCAAGAATATTCAGCAGATGAATATCAAAATCCCGCTCTATCAAAGCCACGGCGTGGCTTCTCCCAAATTCCTGGAACTGGCCGGGGATGCCGCGGAAGGGATTTTCCTTCCCACCGGAAAGATCCTGGTCGCCCAGCAACTGCCCGACACCGACCCGCAAAAGAGCCGTGCTGCTCAAGTATATCGAACAATTTGAGAAGCGTTTTCAAATGCCCGTCTCCGGCTTTGGAGGCTACGCCTATGACGCCATGCACCTGCTGGCGGAGGCCCTGCCGGGCACCGAGGGCAATAAGGAAAAACTCCGTGACGCCCTGGAAAAACTTAAGGGACATGTGGGAGTCACCGGCACCTTTAACTTCTCACCGCAGGACCACAATGGTCTGGGCGCGGATGCCTTTGTGATGGTGCAAATTCAAAAAGGAACCTGGAAACTGCTCGGCAATGAGTTGGCTCTTGGCTTTGGCTTTAACTCTCGGCCTTTAGGTTTTAGAATGCGGCTTGTCTGATGCAGGAATTTCTTCAATACCTGTTTTCAGGCCTGACGAATGGCGCGATCTACGCCGTCATCGCCCTGGGTTTTACCATGCTTTACAACGCCACCGGGCTGATCAATTTCGCCCAGGGTGAATTTGTGATGCTGGGGGCGCTCAGTATGATAACCTTCTGGAAGGGTTGTCGTCTGCCGCTGCTTGCGGCGTTTTTCCTTTCGGTGGTCGGGGTCTCGCGTGGTGGGGCTGCTGCTCGAGCGTCTGGCCATTCGCACGGTCCGTAAACCCCATCCGATTGTCCTGGTAATCATTACCATCGGCGCCTCGATTTTGCTGCGAGGCCTGGCCATGCTCTTCTGGGGAAAGGATGCTCACAGTGCCCCGTCTTTTACCCACCATGCGCCTATCGAAATTGCCGGAGCGACCTTGCTGCCCCAGAGCCTGTGGATTCTGGCAGTCGTTCTCATCATTGTGACTGGCCTGCAACTATTTTATCGAAAGACCCTGACCGGAAAGGCCATGGAGGCTTGTGCCATCAACAAGACGAGCGGCGTCACTCCTGGGTATCCCCAGCGAGCGCATGGTCCTTCTGGCCTTTGCCATGAGCGCAGGGATGGGGAGCATCGGAGGGGTCCTCATTGCTCCGATCACCATGAGCAGTTACGATATGGGGATGATGCTGGGCCTGAAGGGTTTCTGCGCGGCGATGCTGGGAGGACTGGGAAGTTCCTGGGGGGCGGTGCTCGGGGGAACCTCCTGGGAATTCTGGAGGCCCTGGGGGTAGGCTTCTTTTCTTCAAGCCTCAAGGATGCCATTGCCTTTTTCCTGCTGCTCCTCATTCTTTATGCCCGTCCGAGTGGCCTGCTCGGAGTCAAGGCCGTGCATCGGTTTTAGAGATAGTGGCTAGTGGCTGGTGATTAGTGGCTAGTGGCTGGTAGATGGTGGCTAGTGACTCCCACTAACCACTCCTTCAAGGTGATTCAGTCCTATGAGCAAGCTGAGACATGGGCTCTTCCTGCTGGCCATTGTGCTGGCCGGTGTGGCGATTACCAACTCCTATCATCTGCAGCTCCTGACCTTTATTGGCATCAATACCCTGCTTGCCTTGGGACTTAATATGCTGATGGGGTATGCCGGGCAAATCTCTCTTGGTCATGCCGCTTTTTATGGACTGGGGGCTTACACCACTGCGGTTCTCACTGCCACGATGAACTGGTCACCGTGGCTGGCGCTTCCGGCAGCCATTCTTCTGACCACGCTGGTCGCTTTTCTGGTGGCCGTGCCGATGCTGAAGCTTTCCGGTTACTATCTCGGCATGGGCACCTTAGGGTTTGGCATGATCACCTTCATTCTCATTCGCCAATGGAGCACCGTAACCGGTGGCGATTCCGGGCTGGTGGGAATTCCTTCACTGACTCTCGGACCGCTCCCTCTCACCTCGGGAAGGGCTTATTTCTTCCTGGTTTGGGCGGTGGTCCTGATCTGCTTCGTGGTGTGTGAGCGCCTCGTTGATTCCCGCGTGGGAAGGGCGCCTGCGGGCCATTCATGACGGTGAGCACGTGGCTGCGGCAATGGGCATTGACACCAGCCGCTTGAAGATTGGGGTCTTTGTGTTAAGCGCCCTGTTTGCCGCTCTCGCAGGTTTTTTATACGCCCATCTCGTCAGCTTTATCAGTCCGAATTCTTTTGATTTTTTAGTGTCAGTCCGGCTTGTGACCATGGTCGTTATTGGCGGAATGGCCAGTATCTGGGGATCACTGCTGGGCGCATCGCTCTTGACCATGCTTCCGGAGTGGCTCCATGTCTTCACGGATTACGAAATGGTCGTCTACGGACTCATTCTCATGACCATCATGATTTTTCTTCCCCAGGGTTTAACGCGCGGCCTGCTGGATCTTTATGAACGATCGGGGACCCTCTATCGGCAACCTGCGGCCTCCCGAGAGCCAACCGCCAACCACCAACCCCCAACCGCCAAGAGCTAAGAGCCAAGAGCTATGCCTCATGAACGACCGTGATCCGACTACCGAAACTTCCCAACCACTCCTCGAGGTTAAAGCCATCGGCAAATCCTTTGGCGGCATCCAGGCACTTTACAATGTCACCTTCGAGGTTGCGCCCGGGTCTATCCACGCGCTGATTGGCCCAAATGGCGCGGGGAAGACGACGCTCTTCAATGTGATCACCGGGGCCTACGAACCCGAAGATGGGCAGATCGTCTATGAAAATAGAGAAATTCAAGGGAACAAGGTCCACGAAATAGTAGCGCAGGGGATCTCCCGCACCTTTCAGAATGTCGAACTCTTCGGCAGTATGACGGTCCTTGAAAACGTCCTGGTTGGCCGGCATGTGCGGATGCGCTGCGGGTTCTGGGGAGCTATCGGTCGCTGGCCCGGGGTGCGGAGGGAGGAGCGGGAAGCTCGGGATTACGCTTGGGAATTATTGCAGTTTGTCGGCCTGGAAAAGATGGCCGATCACCGCAGCGCCGATCTGCCTTTCGGCTGGCAGCGATTTCTTGAGATTGCCCGGGCCCTGGCCACGCAACCGCGCCTGCTGCTCCTGGATGAACCCGCTTCCGGCCTCAATGCGGTGGAAACCCAGCGTCTTGGAGAGCTGCTCCGGCAAGTCCGGGCACGCGGGATCACGCTCCTTCTCGTCGAACATGATATGGACCTGACGATGGGCATTTCAGACAAAATCGTGGTGCTGCACCAGGGACAAAAACTTGCGGAAGGCACGCCCCGGGAGATTCAGTGCAATGACTCGGTCATTTGCGCCTACCTGGGCAGTGAGGAAGATATGAGAGGGCTGAGTTGAGATGCTGCGCATTCGTAACCTGAAGTGCTACTATGGCAAGATCCGCGCGATCAACGGCGTCAGCCTCTCGGTTCGGGAAGGCGAGCTCATCGCCCTCATCGGCGCGAACGGCGCCGGGAAAAGCACGCTGCTCCAGGCGATCTGCGGCCTCATCACACACTGGGAAGGGGAGATTCTTTTTGAGAAAGCGTCTCTTCGAGGCTTTAAGCCTCCCGCTATCGTTCAGCGGGGGATTTCGATGGTGCCGGAAGGACGGTTGCTGTTCGCGCCCATGAGCGTTCTCGACAACCTCCGGCTGGGCGCCTACCTGCGCTATCGAAAGCGCGACCATCAGGCCGTCGCCGCGGACCTGGAAACCGTTATGGACCTGTTTCCGGTGCTTCGCGATCGCACCGCACAACCCGCCGGGACCCTGTCCGGCGGCGAACAGCAGATGCTCGCCATCGGTCGTGCGCTCATGGCGCGTCCGCGCCTCATGCTCCTGGATGAACCGTCGATGGGGCTGGCCCCGGTCCTCGTGCGCCTGATCCTGGACACCCTGTTACAGCTTAAAGAACAGGGCATGACCATTCTGCTGATCGAACAGAATGCTCGAGCCGCCCTGCAAATCGCCGATCGCGGCTATGTTTTGGAAAACGGTCAGATTGTGCTCGATGGGGCGGCCGGAGATTTGCTGGCGGACCAGGATGTGAAGCGGGCCTATTTGGGCAAGGATTATCGTGAATTCTATGAAGGGAGGGCCTGAGCCATGCCCATTTGGAATGCCAGGGAAGAATGCCTGGATGGGGAAGAGCGCGCCCAACTGCAACTGGAAAGACTCCAGAGCACGCTGAACCGCGCGTATCGGAACGTCCCTTTCTACCGGAACCTGTTTCAGGCAAATGGGATGGAACCCGCGCGCATGGAAGCTCTCTCCGACCTGCAGCACATTCCGTTTACCGCGCGCGAGCATTTCAGTGAGAACTATCCCTATGGCCTCTTTGCCGTCCCCCTGCGCGATGTGGTGCGCATCCATACCGCCCAGGGGAGCGCCTCGAAGCCGACCGTGAGCGGCTACACCAAGCAGGACCTCGGGGTCTCGCGAGAACTGGTGGCCCGTGCGTCTCTTTGCCGCCGGGGTCTCGAAAAACGACATTCTGCAGATCGATCTGGACGCCGGTCTCATCAATTGGGGACGAGCCTACAAGGATGGGGCGGAAGCCATCGAGAGCAGTGTCATCCCGCAGACGATCCTGACCCCGGAAAAACAGCTCATGCTGCTGCGCGACTACAAGACTTCGGTCCTGATTACCAGTCATGCGGCGGCAACGCAGATGATGCACCTGGTATTTCGAGCCAATCTGAATCCCAATGAACTGGCCCTGAAAACAGTCATCCTCGTGGGAGAGCCGCCTGATGCCGCCATCCAGGAGCGCCTCAGGGAGGAGCTTCACGTGAAAACCTGGGTGCACTACGGCCTGAGCGAAGTACCGGGACCGGCTCTGGCCTTCGAATGCGAAGCACGCCAGGGACTCCACGTCAGCGAGGACCACTTCTTTCCCGAGGTGGTCGATCCGGAAACGGGTCAACGGGTCCCGGAAGGGGCGGCGGGAGAGCTGGTGTTGACAACCCTCACCACCCGGGCTTTTCCCCTCGTTCGCCTGCGCACGGGAGACCAGGTCCGGCTCCTGCCCGGAACCTGCCCGTGCGGGCGCAGCCTCTCGCGCATCGCATGGCTTCCCTCCCGTACCGATGAGATGATGGTCATCCGAGGCGTCAAGATCCACCATCAACAGATTCTCTATCTCCTCGAGAGAACGCTGGGGTACCTTCCCGATGCCTGCCGCTTTCTGATTCGCAGCGAGGACCTCCGGGACTTCCTGGAAGTCTGGCTGAACGTGGATGAGGCCCTCTTCTCGGACGAAGTAAAAGAGATGGAAAAGCTCTGCCTGCGCCTGGGCAAGGAACTGACGCAGGAACTGGGAGTTCCCGTAAAAATTCGTTTGAAAGAGAAAGGCTCCTTCGAGGCGCTGAAACCTTCCCGCCGCATTGAAGATCTTCGCCGGCAAAATGAGGTTTGACGGATCCCAACATGACGCCAAAACAATTTTATGACTGAAGTCTCTTGCGGTTAACTGTTTTTGGAATGGAGAGAGGGATGAGGGGACCTGCGGAAGCGCTTTGGGTTCGGTGCGGTAAGCTTTTGAGCCTGATTTTGACGAGTTTCATCTTATTGGCGTGCCAAAGCCCGAGCGTTAAACCGGCAGGTCGTACGGTGCCGGAAGGCAAATGGGTTTTGCTGTCCCAGTATGAGGGTCAGTCCGGAAGGTGGGAAAGCAACGACTTGACCCTCGACTATAAGTATGACAGAGATCAAAGCCAGCTTGGTATTTCAGGAGTCATTCATTTTACCGGCCCGATCAGGGGCGAATACGAGATCGTCAATTACTTCCATTTAGACATCATCCCGGTTGACGTGCAGGGAACCGTCCTGGACATGATAGGCCTGACCAGTGAAGCAGAAATTAACCTCCTTTATGACGGCCCCATCAATTTCTACAAGACACTATCCCTGCCGGCAAACACCGCAGGTATGGCTTTCAGTTACACGGGAAGGGCAAGCGGGGGCGGTACCTACTTTGACGGCGGATTTACTGATTTCTGGGAGTATCCCTATTATTAGAGGTCAATTTCGGTAAGGAGTTGATTACGTAAATAGAGATGTTGGTGTCTGAAAAATACTTTTCTCGTGCTATGCAAAGTCTGCGAAGGAGTCACAGAGATCTTGGCGGTTTCACAGCGTGCAAGGAGGCTTTGATTAGAGGGAGTCAGGAAAGTTAGCGGTCGGCAAAGAGAGCAATTGTTTTTGTTGCAGTTGCGCTGATGGTTTGCGCCGTGGGCGTCGCGGCCGCGAGGGCCGCCGAGAATGGGTCCAACCGTAACCCGTCAAAGGCGGCCCAAAGGCTTTGGCTTGAAGCGAAAATCGCTTACCAAACTTGTGCCCAGGCTCCTGGGCCTGATGAACTGATTATTGCAACCGAAGCTTGATTTTTTAGCCCGTCAACCCGCCCAAGTGGAGATCTTCGCCGGCAAACGCTGGCTGATGGTTGGCAGTGCAGCCTCGCCCTGGAGAATTGAAGCGACATCATCCAGCAGGGCTTAAACTGATAGACTCCTCCCGTTTTTCCTCCCGCTTCACCATGGATCGAAAACTCGTGACAACTGACGCGGCCTCGCGGAGATTCAATTCCCTATTAATCACCTCACACCCGAGATTCGAGAGTCATTATGAAACGCTTCGTAACCGAAAAACTGCTGGCGTGGAAGAACCATGAGAGGCGAAAGCCGCTCATCATTCGCGGCGCCAGGCAGGTGGGGAAAACCTGGTCGGTGATCGATTTCGGCAGGCACCATTTCGAAGGTTCATTGCATGTGGTCGACCTCGAACAGCACCCGGACTGGCATCGGGTGTTCGAGCCGAATCCTATCGGCGGCAAGGATTTTGTCAGAGCTCGAGATCCTCATCAATGCCAGGATTGTCCCCGGGAAGGACCTCCTGTTTCTGGATGAAATCCAGGCCTGCCCGCGCGCCATCATAGCCCTGCGATATTTTCTCGAGGAATGCCCGGAGCTGCATGTCATTGCCGCCGGGTCGCTCCTCGAATTCGCCCTGAAGGACCTGTCCTTTCCCGTCGGGCGGGTGCAGTTCCTCGACATGGGTCCCATGTCCTTCCCTGAATTCCTGCTGGCCACGGGAAGGGATGTTGTCTGCAGAAAAGATCCTTTCTCCTCCCACCCGACTTCCGGAGAGCGTTCATCAGATGGTGCTGGAGGAGGTCCGCCGCTATATGTTTATCGGAGGAATGCCGGAGTGCGTTCTTGCCTATTCCCGGTCGGAAAGGATGCGGGATGCTCTTGAAGTCCAGGCGGAACTGGTCAACGCTTTTCGTCACGATTTTTCCAAATACGCGCCCCATGCAGACAAGCGATGTCTCAATGCGGTGTTGTCTTCGGTGGCAAGAAGTGTCGGGCGGCAGGTGAAATATACTCATCTCGCCGAAGGCTACACGAACCCCACAATCAAGAAGGCTTTCGACCTTCTTTCTCTGGCTCGGGTGATTCGAAAAGTGTCTTCTTCCTCGCCCCCCGAGGTTCCCCTTGGGGCTTCCGCTTCCGCCCGGAAGTTCAAAGCCATCATGGTGGACATGGGTCTCATGCAGCATCTGTCAGGCATGCCGGTGGATGTGGAATACGCGCGAATCGATCTGCTGGCGATCCACCAGGGGGCGATGGCGGAACAGTTTGTGGGGCAGGAGCTGGTGGCGGCCGGGCAGGAAGAGCTCTATTACTGGTCACGGGAAGCCAAAAGCAGCACTGCCGAGGTGGATTTTCTCATCACCGTGAGCGGTAGAATTCACCCCGTGGAAGTCAAGAGCGGCGCCGCGGGACGCCTGCGCAGTCTGCACCTGCTCCTGGAAAGTCAACCGAACTGCTCGCCGGGGTATGTTTTCTCGTCCGCACCCTATGCCGAGCTTCCCGAACAGAAGCTGGTCTTCCTGCCGCTCTACTGCGCTTACGCCATGGGACGCTGAGCGGGCCCTGGCAACTTTCTTCCGGCGCCGGCAGATGACCACAGCATATTGTCAAGGCATCAGCGTTACAGGGCAATTTGGCAGGAAGGGGTTTTGAGGAAGCTCGAAATGAAAGACGAAGACAAAACAAAAGAACAACTCATTAACGAATTGATGCACCTGCGCCAGCGCATTGCCGAACCTGAAAAGGCAGAAAGCGAGCTTAAGCAGACGGAGGAGGCACTAAAGGAATCTCAGCAACAACTTGCAGACATCATCAACTTTTTGCCGGATGCAACCTTTGTTATCGATAGAGAAGGCAAAGTCATTTCCTGGAACAGGGCGATAGAGGAGATGACAGGAATCAAGTCGGAAGACATTTTAGGCAAAGGCAATTACGAATATGCTCTGCCTTTCCACGGAGCGCGAAGGCCTATTCTCATTGATCTCGTCCTCCAACCTCAAGAGGAACTCGAAGCAAGGTATGAGAGTATCGAAAGAAAGGAGTCTGTGCTTGCAGGTGAGGCATACATGCCGGCACTCAAAGGAGGTGCTGCATACCTATTCGGGACGGCAAGCATCCTGCGCGACTCAAAGGGAAATATCGTTGGCGCCATTGAGTCAATACGGGACATAACCGAACGCAAGCGGGCGGAAGAGGAATTGGATAGATATCGTAACCGCCTTGAGGATTTGGTGAAAGAGCGCACGGTTACCCTGGCAAAGGTGAATGAACAGCTCACCCGGGAAATAGCGGAGCGGAAGAAGGCGGAGCAAGCGCTGCAGGAATCGCAGCAAATGTTACAGTCAGTCCTGGATACCATCCCCGTAAGAGTCTTCTGGAAAGATCTCGATTCAACTATCTTGGGCTGCAACCGCCCGTTTGCTCTCGATGCGGGTTTGCAATCACCGGAGGAGATCATCGGGAGAAACGACTTTGAGATGGGTTGGGCGGAACAGGCAGAGCTCTACCGTTCAGATGACCGTTTAGTGATGGAAACCGGCAGCCCGAAACTCGGTTATGAAGAACCCCAGACAACTGCCGGATGGCGACAGGATTTGGCTGCGTACCAATAAGGTTCCTCTGCTTGACGCCGAAGGCAGGATCAAAGGGGTTTTGGGCACCTATGAAGACATCACGGAAAGCAAGCGAATAGAGGAGGCGCTGCGAGCATCCGAAACCAAATACAGGATTGTCGCCGACAACACCTACGACTGGGAGTATTGGAAGAGTCCCGAAGGACGATTTTCTCTACACCTCGCCATCGTGCCAAAGGATCACCGGCTATGCGGCGAGTGAGTTTGAAACCGACCCCAGGCTGCTTTCCCACATTGTTCACCCCGATGATCTGGCCCAGTTTGAGGCCCATGTAGAGCAGGATCAGATTGCAGCGGACCCTGCAGACTGGAGTTTCGCATTATTCATCGGGACGGCACGACGAGGTGGATCGGACACCTCTGTCAACCAGTGTTCGATGCCCAGGGTTTGTTCCTGGGCCGCCGCGGGAGCAACAGCGACATCACCGAGCGCAAGCAGGTCGAAGAGGAGCTTCTTAAGTCCAGAAGCGAACTGGAACTCCGTGTTCAGGAGCGAACAGTGGATCTTGAGAGGGCTAATAGTCAACTGCGATCAATTCCCTCACGGCTCATGGCGGCCCAGGAAGACGAGAGGAGAAGGATTGCCGGTGAGCTTCACGACAGCATTGGCCAGACCCTTGCTGCCTTAAAATATGGAATAGAGACGGTATTGGTCAAGAAAGGCAGAGGAGACCTGGCTGGAGCCTTCAAGCTCCTGGAGCGTTTTGTCCCCACTCTGCAGCATTCCATCGAAGAGACACGGTCGATTTATATGGGCCTTAGACCACCAATGCTCGACAATTTAGGGCTTCTTGCAACCTTGGAGTGGTTCTGTCGGGAGTTCCAGAGCTTGCATCCCAACTCCCACCTTGGTCTCACGGCAAGAATCGAGGAAGAGGAGATCCCAGATGTCCTGAAGATCACAATCTTTCGGATCATCCAGGAGGCTCTGAACAACGTGGCCAAGCACAGTGGAGCAAAGAGGGTGGTTCTTTCGCTGGCGAAAAACCGGGATTCCATCGAGTTGGTCGTTCAAGATGACGGGAAGGGATTTGATCTGGACTCGACCATTGTACAAAATTCAGGAAGAAGTCTCGGACTGGCCGGGATGAGGGAGAGAGTAGAGCTAACGGCGGGGATATTCTCCATTGAGTCAGCCCGCGATAAGGGCACGGCCCTGCGAGCGCTTTGGCCAATGTAAGTGGAGACAGCTGCCTTACGTCACTCAAAAATCAGCGATCAAAAACTTAAGGATTACAATAGAATATCACCAGCAGATGGCAAGCACTCTCTGGGTTCTGGATTTGTTAACCTAACTTCACTTTTCACAGTTGTGCATTATCACATTATGATCGGGATGCTGAAGACGAACTGTCGATGCGGAGAGTAAGAGGCAGTTCAAGCTCCCGGCAAACCGGAATGCCCCTGAGAAGAGGCTGCAACTGAGAAATCAGCCCGCCTGGGCCGGGGAGATATCAGCCATTTGGGCCATGCGCACCGGGTCGGCGATGAGGAAGCGCCCAGCTTCTGCGTGATACGGCCGCGATGAATCTTTACGGTCTGTTCCGCAATCGTCAATTCATAGGCAATCTGCTTGTACAGGACGAGGCTCCCCTCGGGAAGCCTGCTTTCCGGTATCCCATGGCGTTTGAGCTGGCGCCGGTCAAACAGGTTGCTGCTAAAGGAGTCCCTGATCGGGGCAATGGACTCGGCTGCCTCTCCCCGGAGGATGCGCACCGCGAGTTCTCCGGCCTCCTCCCCCGGATGCTCGATGCTGAGCATGCGGCCCCCAATCACTCCCTCACCCGGTTGCGTGCTGAAAATGGAGTACCCCGGTCCGGTATTGGTATACTTCTCGCGGATTAGGTCGAACAGCTTCTTCTGATGCAAATCATCGGGAAACCGCACCATGTCGAGATACTCTGTATAGATATTGACCGGGTTGGCCGTATTCCTCCTGATCGTTCCCGTGATGACTGCATTCATCGCATCGTAAGCGGGCAGCCCGGGTTCGTAAGGGAACAGCAGAACGATATGTTGGGTTCTTGGCACCCCTCCGGCGGATGCCGCGGCATTCCAAAAGAACCATAATGCCAGGAAAAAACATATCGATGCCGTGGCAACGAGCCTGCCTGAAGTGGGTCCCCCCTTAAAAAGGCACCGTGACGCAATGGATTTGAACCATTCATTACAATCTACCGTATTTTATCATTGATCGGAAACAAGAGATGCGATAAAAAACTACCGTAATCAAACGATAAAGAACGCCTGCTTCGGGCAAGCGGCCGGACCACGGATATCTCTTACAAGAGCTCCCTGCTTCTCCGTCAAGCGCATGAATTGGCCTGCAACCGGCAATTGAGAGGATGTGGGGGCCATTTCGTAGAACTAAAGTGCTATAGACGGCTGCAGGTCAGATGACTATGTGGATTTTGACGCGCTCAAGCGGTGATGCTGGCTTAGACGGTCCGAGGGGAAGAGCGTGGTTTGCATCGGCCAGGGAGCTTTCGGAGCGACTTGCCCCTCCCACCGGGCTGTCATTACTCTGGTTTGTGCAAATCCGCCAGTTGAAGGTGCCGGTTGAGGCCCTTGGAAGTCTCCCAGGACGGCAGGCAAAGCGGCGGAAGATAAGCGGGAAGGATGATGCGTCAGCACCGACCCGACGACCACCTGAGGGCAACAGAGAGAGGGGTGTACTTTCATTTCATAACTTACAATCAAATGAAGGAGAGAAAGATGAGAAACAAAGCAAAACTGTGGCAAATTTCTGGACTTATCCTGGCATTGGTGATGCTTCTGGGAAGTGCTCCCGCCCAAGCCAAATGTGGACCAAAAGTGGACAACTTCGTTCTTTTCGTCGACCAGTCGGGTTCCATGTACATGACCTACTGGAAGCTCAGCGGCAAAGAAGTGAAGACCATCAAGGGAAAGGCCGACGACACCGACAGGCTTGTCAAGGAGGTGCTCGCCAAGCAACTTCTTACGGACATGAACAGCTTGATCCCCGAATTGAGCTATAAGGGGGCCCTTGCACTTTTCGCTCCTTACCAGGTGCTTCAAGAACCGGTCGCGTACAATCGGACTGCCCTTGTCGCGGGGATCAAGGCGATCAAAGACAGGCAGGATATCTTCGGTCGGATGACTCCCACGGCCCCGGGCTTCGTCGAGCTCGAGCAGGGGGCGCTGCTTGCCAAGCTGAGCGGAAAGACGGCAATCATTATGTTAAGCGACGGCATGGCAAACGTTGGGGGTGACCCCGTCATGGAAGCGAAGCGGCTCGTTGAAAAGTATCCGAATCTGACCATCCATGTCATTTCTTTTGCCCAACCCGGTGTCAAGGATATGACCATGGGGGGGCAGGGCATGGTTGCGAAAAACGAAGAACAGGGAGCGTCCAACAACAAGCAGATAGCTCAGTTGGGCAAGGGCATCCTGGTGGAAGCGTCGGATCTGTTCGAAAAACCGGGAGCCATGGAGAAATTCGTGACGGATGTGTTCTGTACGGAAGAAGTTCCGCCGGTCGCAAAGGCGGAGGTGATCAAGCTGAGAGGCATCAACTTTGACCACGACAAGTACAACATCAAGCCCGAATTTCAACCCGTTTTGGATGAAGCCGTGGCGATGCTGAAAGCCAAGCCGACCATCAAAGTTGAGATCAATGGGCACACCGACTCTACCGGCACGCCTCAATACAATATGGGGCTGTCCGAGCGGCGCGCCAAGGCCGTTTATGACTACTTTGTGGCAAAAGGCATTGCTGCAAGCCGGTTGAAGACCGTCGGTCATGGTCTCACCGATCCGATAGCGACCAACGCGACTGCCGAAGGTCGGGCCCTCAATCGCCGGGTTGAGCTGAAAGTCATGCCATAACGCGCAAACGAGAATCCTTTTGGGTCACGGGCATCCTGTCTGTGACCCAAAAGGCCTCCACCACCCCTCAGCAGGAAAGTTGGAAAATGACCATGAGAAAGGCAAGGGTTGCCGTGAATAAGATAAGGTTTATAGGAATTGGGTTGCTCATTCTGGGTCTTGTCGCGAGTCTCGCCTCCGTTGGGCTGGCAGCGGACGAGGTGCAGGCAGAGAAAAGCTTCGTCCAATTTCAGAAGGACTGGATGAAGAAGCTGAATACCGAAGGAAATTATGGCGAGAAAAGTATGCGGGTCGACAAGGCTTCGGGCGGCGATGCGGCGTTTATAGCCACGTACGATGCCGTGAAGGAACCCAAATCGTACGAGATCAAGAAAACCGACCAGAAGGTCACTCCTTTTGTCGGCAAGATCTTATACGAAATAGTGACCTGCGCGGCCCAGGGAAAAACTGCGGAGGAAGCCAGGCGGGGTCCCTTTACCTGTGAGCCCAAGACTGAAATCACTGAAATTTTTCGGTTCTCCGGAGGCAAGTGGGTCTACTGAAAGTCGTTAGCACTGGGGAACGCTTCTATGCCCAAGCCCTCCCCGTGCCAGCCTTCTTGAAATACTCTCCAAACTGATCGCACCAACCCAAAATACTCCCTCTTGGAGGGTGTCCAAAAAGGTCTCCCGAATCACCTTGCGTCATTCCGGGGAAAGCCGGAATCCAGGTTTTTTAAGACCTTCTGGACCCCGGCCTTCGCCGGGGTGATGGGAGAGAAGGGCTTTTTAGTCACCCGCTTGGAGCCGCAAATTGCATGGGATAACCATGCGCGGTGGCGGGCGCGCCCATCGGTGCAACCGCTTCGTCGATGGATATATAATCGTTTAGGCTGAGAACCTTCGTTTTGGCAGACTTATGAATTCACCGCAGAGCACGCTGAGATCGCAGAGAAACCTAATGATTTCATAGCGAAATCTCTCTGCGTACTCTGCCGTTCTCCGCGGTAAAAAGAGGACCTTTTCATCCTTAACGAGTATAGATTTTCAGATAATTAATTTCACGGCAGTGCTCATGTGGGGCAGGCTTTCCAGCCTGCCAAGAGGCTCAGGCAGGTTGGAAAGCCTGCCCCACAGATCTTGAAGCTGTTTTGCTGAAAATCTATAGCAGCAGAGGGGCCGGTTCGTAGAACTAAAGTGTTATAGACGGCTGCACGTCACGATGACTATACACAACTGCACGTGCTGAAGCGATGGTGCCGAAGCCTTGAGTCAGAGGGGAACAGCATGGTCTACATCATAGACGACGATGAATCGTTACTGGATGCAATGGACGTGCTCATGAGGGTCGCCGGTTTCGACGCTCTGAAGTTCTCATCAGCCACTGAGTTTCTGGAGAGGGTCACCCCATCGAGTCAAGATTGCCTTATTCTGGATCTCTGTATGCCCGGCATGGATGGCTTCGACCTTTTGCAAATCCTCTCGGCCCGAGGGACCTATGTTCCGGTGATCGTGCTGTCCGCTCTGGATGACGCACAAAGCAGAGAGCGCGTTCGGGAAATGGGCGCGAAAGGCTACTTCAAGAAGCCGGTTGATGACCAGGCGCTGATCGACATGATTCACGGCAATTCAGAAAAAACCAAGGGCGCAAGGGGCGCGCACCTGATCGAGGCTGACCGGATCGAGAACTCGAGCGATACGCCCGCTGAGGAAGTCTCTGCTCGGGCTGTGCTCTTCGCAGTAAGTGCTTTAACCAACACTTAGAAGGAGAATGTTATGAGCTTGGCAAAACGTTCGTTCGCGGAGTTTCTTGGAACCTTTTGGCTGGTTCTCGGCGGGTGTGGCAGCGCAGTGTTTGCCGCCGCCTTCCCGAATGTCGGGATCGGCCTGTTGGGTGTGTCCCTCGCCTTTGGTTTGACGGTGCTCACCATGGCCTACGCGATAGGTCATATATCCGGCTGCCATCTCAATCCCGCTGTATCGGTCGGGTTGTGGGTCGGCAAGCGTTTCCCGACATCTGATTTGATTCCATACATCATTGCTCAGGTTGCAGGCGCTGTCGTCGCTTCGTCAGTGCTTTATCTGATTGCCACCGGGAAGGCAGGGTTTTCTCTGAGTGCCGGCTTTGCCGCCAACGGCTACGGCCCCAACTCTCCGGGTGGATACGCGATGCAGTCTGCACTGCTTGCGGAAGTGGTCCTGACCTTCATGTTCCTGTTCGTTATTATGGGATCAACTGATAAACGCGCTCCCCAAGGGTTCGCACCTATCGCTATTGGTCTTTGCCTGACTTTGATTCATCTGATCGGCATACCGATTACCAATCTCTCGGTCAATCCTGCGCGGAGTACCGGCCCGGCGATCTTTGTGGGTGGCTGGGCGTTGGCACAGCTCTGGGTCTTCTGGGTGGCGCCGCTGGTGGGTGCCGCCCTGGGGGGAATCGTGTATCGCTGGCTCGGAGAAGACACGTAATCGGAGAGCTGATGTCAATTGGGGCAACCGGGATGCGAACCGCAGCAATATGAACGTCGATCTCAGCAATGTGGATGCCCGCAACCGGAACGTCAACGTGAATCGGAGCGGAAACGTCAACGTCAACCGTGATGTGGACATCGATGTCGGTCACGGCCCCGGCTGGGACTGGGGGGCTGCGGTGAGGACCGCCGCGGTGGTCGGCACGGAAGTCGCTGTTGGATCTTATGTGGCCAGCCAGCCCACCGGATGCTCATCGGTCTGTGTCGGGGGTATGACCTATCAGCAGTGCGGTTCCACTTATTACATGCCCGCCTACCAGGGCAGTACGCTGACGTATCAGGTTGTTCCTGCGCCTTAGGACAGAGCACCCCAGCAAGATGGCTGTCGAATACCCATAAGTCATGCCGGCCAAGGCGCATGGGCGTCAACTTAACGAAGGACTCCCCCCTTTTCTGAAAGGGGGGTTGGGGGGGATTTTAGTCTAAGTATTCGAAAATACCCCTAAATCCCCCTTTAGAAAAGGGGGACTCTAAGCCGGATGAGCACCTGAGTTAAGCCAAGGCTGCCGACATAGCCCTAAGTTGAAGCCCAGGTGCGAAGGCGGGCGTCCAGCCTTTTCTCCTGGATTCCCGTCGAAGCTTGTCCCCGCAGGCTTTACCGTGAAAATAACCCCCATGAAATCATTGGACTTTTGGGGTATCAATTTTCATCATCGGGGGTGAAACATCCTTTCATGAACATTTAGGCGGGGAGCATGCGGGAATGACGGGCCGGCATTATGGACCCATCATTCTGTGGAGATGCCTGAAGTGGAAGGACGAGAGAAGGATAAGGATATGGAAAAAACAATGAAAGTGATCGCAGGACTCCCACTGCTGGCACCGGTGGTTTTGTGCGCCTCGCTGGCCCTGGCACAGACTGAATCCGTGGCGCCCGGAAAGCATCTCATCCATCCCATCAACCAGGTGTTCACCCTGAGGTTGTTCATTATGCTGGGCCCCATCAAGATCATCGGTCCTTTCGTCAAGGTGACCGGTCCCGCCGATGACAGTCTGCGCCGCAGTATTGCGCTCCGGGCCTTCTGGATTTCCACCATGGCCCTGGTGCTTGCAGCTACAGCGGGCCAATTCCTTCTCGGGAAGTGGCATCTCTCCATCGTATCTTTGCAGATAGCGGGCTCCATCATCCTTTTTCTGGTAGCGTTGCAAATGGTCATGGCCCACTACGAAGGCACTCCTGCCAGTCGGTGTCTCAGCCCCTTTCCTATGCCTCCTAAGTCAGGCATCGCACGCCACTCGTTCGCAGAGGCCTTGTTGAGCAGCCCGAGAAGTTCATCCGCATCCATGCCGACGATTGACTTTCCTCTCGTACCCATCGGGGGACTTCCATGACTGACAAGATTTCAGGTGTATTTTGTACCAATGCGCACACCCCTGCTATTCTACCTCATTTAATGGTCAGACGAACTGATCCCTCCGAGTCACCTGAGATTGCATTAAAGGAAAGGGGGTTGGCCAATGTTGCCAAGCCCTTTTTTCATTGGACGGTCGGATTCCTCACCGGTCATCTTCAATTCTGCTACTCTCCGATTGGCGGCTCCACCTGATAGACAAAGTAGGAAGCGTCAGGGTCTCCTGGAAATGGGAACGAGTTGGTTTGGTTGCCATAAGCCCAGGCGTTGCCGTCGTTTGTGCTGCAGGGTTTAACCAGGTCTTTGGGACGTGCCTGCAAGATTGCGGTTTGGGCGCCATTTTTAGGCGCGACAACAATTGCCATCTGGTCGTTGCACATGGGAACGAATCCCTCTCCCCGGGTCAAAGCGGCATTTACGATTTCCCGGACCCTGTCCGAGCTATAAAGGTTCATGAGGGAATCAATGGCATCCTGGGTGAGATGTGTCACATACTGATTGTTTGGAAACTCGATCAATTTCCAGATGGCGTACTGGACGTCAGCCCAGGTGTTAATCCCGAATTTACCCGTTGACTGGCGGCCAACGAAGTGCTGATTCAGGACCCAGTTGACCAGATCGAGATTATACCTGATTGACACGGCTTCTACAGGTATGTTTGGGTATTCATAGCTTGAGAAGACCCGGGCCGAACAAGGCGAGTCAATGATGCCATTTCCGTCCGCACTCCAGCCCTCATACCTGCCATCGAGGATGTTTTCCCCGAACAACTGTATGTCAAAGTAGCTTGGTTTGCCGGAATCTCCCGGGGAGACCGCCGCCATATACATGGATTCGGGCAATGCCGTCTGAATGTCCTGCAGATAATCAAGGACTTTGACCTTCGCATGGGCGGCAGTATAGAGTATCTGCCCCTCGTTCAAGTCCATGGGAATCGCGTAGGTAAATCCTGTGACACAGTCGTGCTTCTCTGAAAAAGTGAAGTTCTTAATCGCTGGTTTCCCCTCTTTCTGGGGAATGCCAGCCGGGGAATCAGTAACCTCCAGGTGCGTTTCCTTCAAGCAAGCAGGGACCTTAGGGATGCTTCCGGGGGTGTAATGGGTGTGAGTTGTGTAGTGTACCTTGAGAAACGGGTACACAAAGTTCCCGTAACCGGGCCATACCAATTCATAGAAAAAAAAGACGCTGCCCGCCTCCCGCAGTCCATCTTTATCCCTGACGATCAGTTTGGTTTCTTCGCATTGGGAACCCGTTGCACCCAAGACCAAAAAAAGAAACAGACAAATGATCACAAACAAGCCTTTTTTCATGTTCCTTTCCTCCATTGAGCGACCTCAGGCAGAGGGGTAAAACCCGCGCCCGTCTTAAATCAAACGACTAATTCCCCGACGCATCCTGAAGATCGAGGAAGGGGTCTCCGAGCAGCATCTCTTTGGTGTTCTCCTTCAGATCGTAGAGACGCAGTGCTTCGCCCGTCCACGGATCTTTCCAGTGGTACTTCTTCATCCGCTCGTGGTGGGCCTTGCCGAGATAGTCTCCCTGGTGAACAAAGGCCATCAGGTGCTGGAAATTGGCGTCGTGACCGCGGTAAAAGGGATCGCCGAAGGCGGTGATGAAGTTCGAAGTTCCGTACAAGTAGGACATTAGAACGTTGTCCTGGACCGATGTGTATTCCTCGACGGGAGATGACGATTTGGGCTGATAGAACTCGGCGACGTTGCATCCCGAGGCCAGATAGACGAGGCCGCCGTTGACGAGATTCCTGGCCCATTCCGAGGAGAGCACCGAAACAAAGGACGCGGAGTGGACGTTGGCCCAGACGAACTGGTAGTTGTTCGCCTGCATATGGTCCCTGAAAATCAGAGGTGACTGCCATTCCTCACCCATCCATTCCCTCGTCTGGTAATAATCCCAGAAAGCCGCAAAACTTGAGTAATCCTCCATGGGAGCCCTGACGTAACAGTCAGACGCGGTTCTTCCATTCATGCAATAGTAAGCTGAAGGCATACCGGGAGGCACCGTTCCCTTGGGGTCGGGATTCATCGCGTAGAAATCGATGTTCTCGGGGCCGTAATGATGCCACTGTGCCGAAAGGTCCCAGAGCTGGTTGCTCACCTGGTACATTTTCCGGTCAGGGACAATCTCTCCCCGGTAAAACCCGATGACCTTCTCGAGATACGGTTCAAGCTGACGTCCCCAATCCTTGTATTTGTTGTCATGACGATCGGTGAGGCCCACGGGCATGAGGGCAACCCAGATCTCGGGACCGTTGCCGGCTCGGTCTTCCATGTAATCGAAGTCATGTTCAGGAACAGTCCAATTATCGTACACGTTGCAGAAATAGCCGCCCTCGGGACCCGCACATTTAGGGTCTATGGATCCCGGCGCCTGTCGTCTCTCGAATACCCCGTCGAGGTCCTCGTAGTACTGCGTGAAATACCTGACCTGAAATATGTCTGATCGTGGCTTGAAGAAAGTCGGGAGAGCGATATTTCCCACCAGCAGGGCGCCATCCATCGAGGGATACTTCTGCTTCAAAGCAATCAGGTGCTGCTTCACTTCCGTGTGGTCCCACTTGTCTATCCCCTTGACGCTGTTGAGGATGATGTCGAACCCCCTCCTCTGCTTTGCCAAGTCGAGGTAAGTATTGAGCAAAGGCCTTATCTCCTTGTACAACTTGCTGTCCACAAGGACAACGGCCCTTACCTCTTCACCGGCCCGCGCGTCATCAAAGCTCCAGGCTATCAAGGCAGAGGAAAAAAGGAGCAAAAATACAAACAGCACGACATTTTTCTTCATCGCTACCCTCCTCAGGTGAGATAATTATTGAGCCATATCGACACTGGTTTGCCGGGTTATACGAATTGAGCACATTAATACGGAAAGTTAACAAACTTCTAATAAACATTCTTTAACGGGGTGCAAGGGCGTGTAAAAAATACCTGAGATCACCAATACTTTTTGGCGTTTTCGAGTAAGGGCCGTTGGTTTTGCCCTGGAGTTCATGACTCACCTGACCCGGTCGGCGCGACCACGGCGTAACCACCCACGGAAGAGGAAAGCTCGATGGCCGGAGGCAGCCTGCTTGCCCTGATTGATGACATTGCTAGCGTTCTCGATGACGTCGCCTTGATGACCAAGGTTGCCGTTAAGAAGACGGCCGGCGTCCTTGGTGATGACCTGGCGCTGAACGCGCAACAGGTGGCAGGGGTGCGAGCCGAGCGCGAGTTGCCGGTGGTCTGGGCGGTCGCCCTCGGTTCGCTGAAAAACAAGCTGATCCTGGTGCCAGCGGCACTGGCGATCAGCAGCCTCATTCCTTGGGCGGTGATGCCGCTGCTGATGCTTGGCGGCCTTTACCTGTGCCTCGAAGGGGTCGAGAAACTGGCACACCGGTGGTTGCACCCGGCCGGCAATGATGAAGCGCAAGCGCCGCAAGCGGGGCACATCACCGGGCCGGCCGATCAAGAGGTCAACCTGGCGGCATTCGAGGCTGGCAAGATCAGGGGAGCCATTCGGACCGACTTCGTGCTTTCGGCTGAAATCGTCGTCATTGCGCTCGGCACCGTCGCCGAGCAGCCGTTCACCACCCAGGTTGCGGTGCTTTCCGGGATTGGCCTGATCATGACGGTTGGCGTTTATGGCGTCGTCGCCGGCATCGTCAAGATAGACGACCTGGGGTTCCACCTGCTCAAGCGACCCGGCGCGCTGGCGCAAACGATCGGCAAGGGCCTGCTGCTGGCGGCGCCGCGCATGATGAAGGCGCTGGCGGTCATCGGGACGGCGGCAATGTTCATGGTCGGCGGCGGCATCCTGACGCACGGCATCCCGCCGCTGCACCACCTGATCGAGCGCGCTGCCATACTGACTGGCGAAATCGCGGCTGTCGGCGGCTTGCTCAAGACGCTGACGCCGCTCCTCCTCGACGTCCTCGCGGGGACCATCGCCGGCGCCCTGGCGCTGCTCGGCGTGCGGGCGTTTGTCGCCGCCCGTGCGATTCTGGCGAGAAAGCGCATGTCAAGGTAGGGTCGAGGTCACCAAGGCCAAAGACACTGCTCACCCTCCGACGCCGGCAAGGGCTTATTGTTAATCGCGAGAATGTCCTCAGATCACGATTCAAATCGTCCAGCCAAGGTTTAGTTCCTTCAATTTCTCCGGTTTGGGCAGGCCGGTGATGATATCCCAGCCCATGGCGTCATAGTAGCTGTCCAGGACCTTGTCCAGATCCACCACCTGACCCTGGCCGACGCCGTCGGTTGCCGGTTCCTGCAAAAGCCTCTTGGGCAGCTTGTCTTCTTTGCGGTCGAAGCCGTAGCGGGCATTGATCATCCGCTCCAGGTTGATGACCCGCTCGGCGGCCTTCAGCAGGCCCCGGAGGGACAGTTCCCGGCCGGTGACTGCCGTAAAGAGGGCGGCCCAGGTGCTGCCTTTCACCGCCAGACAGATCGAGGCGAACAGGCAGGCCCCCAGGAGGTTGGTGGCCATGGAGAGTTCCTGCAGGGGCTTGACCCACGCCTTGTGGCCGTCTTCGAGGGGGTTCGGTTTCTCCGTGATCCCCAGTTCCTCGTCGAGGTAGCCGAAGGCATCGACCACCGAGGCGTAAGGCCGCAGGTGGTCCGCGCCGCGCGGCGAGACGGCATGGACCACCGCCTCTCCCTTGCTGGCCTGGACGCCGCAGGAGGCCATTTCCAATCCTTTGACTTGAAAGGCATAATCGCATGGCTTCCCCGCCGAGTTTCTCGGCGGCCTTCTTGAGCCTTCGGCCAGGAGGTCTCCGATCCCCTCCCGTAGGCCATCTTGCGGATTAGTTCGAGAGCAACCGGGACATTGCCCCAGGTGATTTCGAGCCCGTCGGCTTTTTCTTTGGTCAGGATCCCCCGTCATACCACTCCATCGCGGTAGCCAGGATCTGACCGGCGCTGATGGTGTCGAGACCCAGTTCGTTGCAGTCATACCCCAGCTTGGCCACTGCGCTGACGTCATTGATCAGGCACTTGCTGCCGAAGGCCCCCAGGGTTTCGTATTCCGGTCCTCCTCCGCTCTCGCCGGCATAAGGGCCTTCCTTGATCGTGGTCTTGCGTCCGCAGGCGATGTGGCACTGGGCACAGGCGTAGGGTTTGACTTCCAGGGTCTTGTGGTAGGCCTCGTGGCCCGAGGACCTCGTGGGATTCGGGATAGGTGGTCCGCTGCCAGTTCTTGGTGGGCAGGGTCCCGGTGGCGCTGATGGCGTTGTAAAAACCGGGGGTCCCGAAAGGTTTCAGGAGACCCGCGGTGAACGCCTCGGCCTGGA
Organism: uncultured delta proteobacterium; assembly: GCA_963808625.1. Classification (GTDB taxonomy): domain Bacteria; phylum Desulfobacterota; class Syntrophobacteria; order Syntrophobacterales; family Syntrophobacteraceae; genus JADGQM01. The sequence goes on along the minus strand of CAWEHK010000052.1, from coordinate 19,445 downwards.
TCTGCTCCCTGGCCTTTTCGGAAGCCGCTTTCAGGGCTTCAGGGTCGGCCACGGAAACTTCCTTGGTGCCCACTACTCCGATGGCTTTCAGATTCTTGGAACCCAGAATGGCCCCGCCGCCCCCGCGGCCGGCGGCGCGATGCTTCTGCGTCATGAGGGAGGAGAAACGCACGAGATTCTCTCCCGCCGGCCCGATGGAAATGACCTGGGCGTTTTTACCCATTTCCCCCTGGATGGCCTCTTCGGTGAGGCTGATCTTTTGGCCCCAGAGGGCGGCGGCATCCTCGATACTCACCTGATCATCCTTGATTTTCAACCAGACCGGTTTGGACGATCTCCCTTTTACCAACAACAGATCATAGCCGGCCTTTTTCAGCGCGGGGGCGAAATGCCCTCCCACATTGGCGATGCCCAAAGTGGTAGTGGCCGGTGAACGAAAGACCACAACCAGCCTCCCGCCTTCCGGAGCCATCGTCCCGTTCAAAGGGCCGGTGGCAAAGATGACCGGTGTTTCCGGATCGTAGGGTTCCCGGGACGGGTCTGCATAATCATGGAAAAGCCGGACGGCCAGGCCCTCCCCGCCCAGGAAGTCATCGTACCAGGATTGAGGGATGTTCCGGGATTCGATGGTCCCCTTTGATAGATCAACCATTAAGGTTTTTCCCATATACCCGTTCATGTTCTCCTCCTCATTAATGAAATGGTAAGCTTTATCCTGTTGACCGGAATCTTAGAGTGGAAGGCGAGGTCTTGTCAATGGAAGGTGATAATGAATTGCTCAACGTTCATATAATATCGATTTATTTAATAAAAACAATCTATAATCCGCCTGCGCAGCAAAACTTGGTCCCAGTGCCTCCATGGCACATGCCTGCAATCCAATGAATCCTTAATACTTGTTTGCTGGAAAGCGGTTTCTCAAGAATCACAGGCCTGACGGAGGCAATGAAAACCCTCTCCCGCCATGGCAGTTTTCCTTCGGTTTTCCATTGCAAAGCCCCCCCGTGCGTTCTTATAAAAGAAATACATTTAGCAAACTTCATTCCCTTACCGATCGGGAGCCGAGATATGAAAAGAAAAGAGCTTCCTCGCTCCATGGGCAAATCCACCCGGGCCATCCACATGGGGAAACTCAAGGATTCACTGTTTGGAGAGGTCTCCGTTCCCATTTTTCAGAGCTCCACTTTCGCCTTCCCCAATGCGGAAGAGGGCGCCGCTCGTTTTTCCGGCAAACGTCCCGGATTCATTTATACCCGCCTGAACAACCCGACGGTCAATGCCCTCGAGGCTAATGTCGTCTCTCTCGAAGCGGGCTTCGGCGGAATGGCCACCGCCACGGGAATGGCGGCCATCGGCACCGTGTTCATGACTTACCTCCACCAGCACGCTCACGTGGTATCAACGGCTTCCGTGTATGGTGCGACGCGGGTGCTCCTGGAAATGGAATTGCCCCGCTTCGGAGTCCGGACCACCTTTGTGGACAGCTCCGATCCCGAGAAGATCCGACAAGCCTTGGGCCCAGAAACGCGTTATGGTTTTCGTCGAAACGCCCCACCAACCCCACCATGATCCTGACAGACCTTGAAGCCGCAGCGCAAATCGCTCATCAACAAGGGGCCGTTCTCGTGGTGGACAACACCTTTGCGAGCCCCTATCTGCAGCGGCCTCTCGAACATGGAGCCGATGTCGTGGTCCACAGCCTCACCAAATTCATCAATGGCCACAGCGATGTGGTGGGAGGCATGATCGTCACGAAAGACGAAGAAAATTTCAAGAAAATCCGGAGGATGCTCAACCTCTTCGGCGGCACCATGGACCCCCACCAGGCGTGGCTCATCCTGCGGGGTGTCCGCACCTTGCCCCTGCGCATGGAGAAGGCTCAGGAGAATGCCCGCCGAGTCGCCGCGTTTCTGAGCACTCACCCCAAAGTCAGTTGGGTGAGATACCCCGGCCTTCCCGAACACCCTCAGTACGCCATCGCGAAAAAGCAGATGGATGGGTTCGGAGCCATGATCTGTTTCGGCGTCAAAAACGGTCTCGAGGGGGGCGTCACGGTCATGAACAACGTGAAGCTCATCACCCTGGCCGTTTCTCTGGGAGGAGTGGAGTCCCTCATCGAACACCCCGCCTCCATGACGCACACGTCCATTCCACGCCAGGAGCGGATCGAAGCCGGGTATTCCGGATGAACTGGTGAGACTCTCGGTGGGATGCGAAGATTTTGAAGATCTCAGGGAAGACCTGGACCAGGCGCTGAACCGGATCCCGTGGACCTCATGCTGATAGGGAGCTAACCACCGTGTGCTGCCTGATCCTTGCCAATCTGGTCTTGATCACCCACGTCGCCTTCATCTTTTTTGTCATGCTGGGAGGGTTGTTGGCATTGCGCTGGCGGTGGACGGTGTGGCTCCATCTTCCGGCAGCGGTGTGGGGCATGTTGATCGAGTTCACGGACCGGACATGCCCGCTTACGGCGCTGGAGGTCAAGTGGTTGCAGGAAGCGGGCGAGGCTGGGTATGCGGGCGGGTTCATCGAACACTATGTGACCCGTCTGATTTACCCACTCGGGCTTACCAGCGCATTTCAGCGACTGCTTGGACTCGGCGTGGTCGCTGCGAATGTGATCGTTTACACGCTGGTCTGGCGAAGGTGGAGACGCTCCGGTGCAACGCGTGGTGTCTGAAGGATTTGACGTTGAAGACCGATGCAATCGGAGGAAGGTAGAGCAGCGATAGCTGCCTCTTGGGGTGAGCACCTCAAGGGCAGGAATCATAGTATGGAATTGGAGGCTACCCCGGTCCTTATGGTAAGGTGGCTCGGGGTTGGTCGCCAAGCGGTGAAAATTGTCTCAACAAAGGTGAGGTGAAGTCAAAGACAGCTGCAAAGCGGATACCAGCCTGGTGAATCACAGAAGGAACTCGCGATGGACCCGATCAAAGGAGTCTTTCCAATCGAAATCTTCCCGGCAGCCGGGTGTACGGAACCGATCTCCTGTGCCACCACCTGCGCTGCTGCTTCGGCGCAACTGAATGCGAGGGGAGTAGAATGAATATCGAGACCAAGGCAAAGAAGCTTCTGGAACTCTACCAGGATTTTGAGGAGAAGGCCCGGGTCTATCGCGAAACGGCGGTGTGCGCCATTGGCTGCGCCGATTGCTGTATCAACGTCGGCAACGTCGATGCCGTCACCCTCGAAGGCTGGCTCATTCTGGAACACTTTAAAGGCATGGACCCTCGGCGTCGTTCCCAATTACAGGAGTTGATCGAAGAGAACGCCCGGGAGAAAGAAGCGTCCATTTACACGCGCTGTGCCTTCCTACAGGACAATCTGAGCTGCGCCATCTATCCGGTGCGGCCCTTCAGTTGCCGGCGTCTGTATTCGTTGGTGCGCTGCGGTGAAAACGGCCCCACCGTGCACCGCCAGGTATGGCAAATGGCTCAAGAAACCATCGCGGCCATTCAAGCACTCGATGGCGATGGGTGTTTTGGCCATCTCAGCCACATTCTGCTGCTGCTCCAGGAACCCGAATTTCGCCAGACTTATCTCAGCGGCGACACCGCCGCCGATGGCACCGACCATCCCTGAAGAATTGGTGGTTCACCCCATTTCTCGAAGATGTGGCCAGACTCTCTCCCGTCACTATGCTCATAATGTTCGCGTCCAGCAAGGGTCTATGCCGCGAGAAGGTCGCAGCCGCTTCGGCAACGCTCTCACACGTGTTGCACCTAAATCAGCGCTCATACCCATCAAGAAGTCTTGGAGGGGTCACGTCTACACTCTTGACATACCTCTCAATGACATAAATGTCGTAGCAGTTGGAAAAATTTACTCATTGTAAACACGTCCTGCGGGCACACCAACAAAAAAGGGGTCAGCTCGCGGTGAGCCAACCCCTTTGATTCCACTGGCGTCCCCAACCGGATTTGAACCGGTGTTGCCGGCGTGAAAGGCCGGTGTCCTGGACCGGGCTAGACGATGGGGACAGAAGGTAAGCCGTCCTTGTAGTCAAAGCGGTGAATGTTGTCAAGATCTTTATTGCGGTTCTCTCTTGCGGTTCTCTCTTGCAGGCGAGGAATTCATCAAGTAAACGGAAACATTGAGAGCAGGATCATTTCCCAACATCAGGGATGAGGAGCAGAACATGTTTTCCGCAAGTGAAATCCTTGACCTTGCCATTCAGATTGAAGAAAACGGGGAACATTTTTACCGTAACGCCATGCCGAAATTTTCTGATCCAGCGCTCCTGGAAATGCTGTTCTGGTTTGCTGAGCAGGAAAAGCGCCATCGTGAGTTCTTCATCAAAATGAAGCGCGCGCTGCCTCACGGGGCTGAGGAACGTTGGGCAGAGCAGCTCAGCGGAGCGTTGCTCAGAGGTGGCCTCGCTGACCACCTCTTTTCCATGGATGAAGTCGATCTCGATGCCATTCGGGATGTTAAGATGTTCTGCCGGATCGCGATCGGGCTCGAACAAGATACCGTAATGTTTTACGAGATTATCGCCTCGTTTGTCACGGACTCGAACACCCTCGAACAGCTGACGGCACTTATCAATGAGGAACGCAAGCACATTGAGCTGTTTCGAGAGCGCCAGCTATCTCTCGGCGGTTGATCCCGCGTCCTTCCTGCCGCCCAAAAAGTCCTCGCTACTCGGCCTTGAAAAATGCTTTTTTGTTGGCTCCGCAAACCGGACACTTGTCAGGCGCCGCGTCAGCCACGGTATAGCCGCAGATTTTGCAGAGATAGTAATCCTTGACGGGAAACTTGCCCGGGTCCTTCAGGGCCTCTTCATAGAGCTGGGCATGGACCTTTTCCACTTCGTTGGCGTAGGTAAAGCTGATCGTTGCCGATTTTTGGCCTTCTTCCTGCGCATCGGCAATCATCTCAGGATACATTTTCTTGAACTCGTGCATTTCCCCTGACAGCGCTTCCTGAAGGTTTTCTTTGGTACTCTTGACCCCGTCGGCAACACGCAGGTGCTTATGCGCGTGGATGGTCTCCGCCGCGGCAACCGCTCGGAAAAGCTTGGCTACGCCATGGAGAAATTCATCCTCCGCCCTTTCGGCAAAAGCCAGATATCTCCGGTTGGCTTGGGATTCTCCAGCAAATGCCTCTTTCAGGTTCTTTTCGGTCTTTGACATCGTGTCCTCCTTTTTCATGAAGTCTTCTTTACCATCACTCTCATTTCCCACGCGGCCCTGAGACTTTTGTTTCCCGCACCTTGACGATGGGGGGAAGGACCTTGGAACGAGGATCTTTGATTGGAACAAGCCTCCTTTAAACCTGAAGAGAGCCAGGGCGGAGGGGAGTGCCCCGACTCTCTCAGGAGGAGGAAAGATTGACTTTCCCGACCATCAAATATAATCATTCGGAGCGGGTTTGTGAATGCGAAGGCGTTTTTTTATCATCCTACGCTCTGAGGTCACAGTTCCGGGGCCATCCCCCGCAGCTCTTCCATGCTGAATACCGGCCCGTCCACGCACACGTACTTTGACCCCATATTGCACCGCCCGCAGATGCCGATGCCGCATTTCATGCGTTTCTCGAGGGTCGTAAAAATCTGGTGGTCCTCGTATTCCAGTTCCTTCAGGCCGAAAAGCACGAATTTGATCATGATCGGCGGACCGCAGACAATGGCGATGCGGTTGCGGGGGGTGGGGGATTCCTCGGCCAGGACCGTCGGCACGAAGCCCACCCGCTCGGTCCAGCCGGGAGATTCGGTGTCGACCGTGAGGACCAGCTTCACGTTCCCCGCGCGCCATTCACTGAATTCATAAGTGTAGCAGAGGTCCTGGGGAGTGCGCGCGCCATAGATCACGGTGATGTCCCCGAAGTCTTTGCGGCGGTCAATCATGGTGAGGAGCAGTGTGCGCAGAGGGGCCATGCCGATGCCGCCGCCGATGAAGAGGATGTCACGACCCTCCATGGCTTCATACGGAAAGCCGTTGCCGAGAGGAGCCCGCACCCCGATCTGGTCACCCGGATTCAGCTGATGGATGCGTTTCGTGACTTCGCCGGTGCGCATGACGCTGACCTGCAGAGTGTCCTTGCGCGTGGGCGGGGAATTGATGACGAAGGTCGACTCGCCGACGCCGAAAACGGATAGCTGCGCCACCTGCCCCGGGCGGAACTGAAAGGCCCGCATCTTTTCCTCATCGTCCAGGGCTATGCGCAACGTATGGATGTTTGCGGTCTCCCGGATAACCTCCCGGACCGTGGCCAGTTCCGGGCAGTAGGGGTTAAGCGCAAGCACAGGCGTCCTCCTTGAGCCCCAGCACGGCCCTGCGGATGTCGATGGAAACGGGGCAGGAGCGAATGCACCGCCCGCAGCCGCAACACCCGATCAAGCCTTCGTACTTTTCCGGGATATAACTGAACTTATGCCCGACCCGGTTGCGATAGCGTTCAAACTTGGTGGGGCGCGGGTTGTGGCCGCTGGCCTCAGACGTGTACTGGTAAAACATGCACGAATCCCAAGAACGCAGACGTTCTCCCTGCAGATCCTTGATTTCATCGGTGATGGTGAAACAGTAGCAGGTTGGGCAGACATAAGTACAGATGCCGCAACTGAGGCATGATTCCGCCACCTCCTGCCAGTAGCCCCGGTCCTCGAAGCGGGCCATAAAATCCCGGGCAATCCCTTCCGGCAAAGGCTCCCCCCAGCGCTGCCGGGCGGCCTGGGCAACAGCCTCTGCGGCTTCCTTCTCCTGGGCTGCCGACGGCGGAGAAGCCAGCGAAGCCACGCTTTCGATGACCAAGGCGGACCGTTCGGTCAATGCTTCCAGCAGGTAACCACCGGCAATGGGCGTCAGCCGCAGATCGCTCCCTTCCATATCCGCAGGGCCGCTGCCGACGGATGAGCAGAAACAGGCCTCGTCGCCTTCGACACAAAGCTGGGTGGCAAAAAAGGCACTCTCACGGCGCTTGCGGTAGATGGCATCGACGTAGGGCCGGCGATGAAAACCCGATCAAAGGTGAGAAACCCTCGAGCATCGCACGGGTAGGCGCCAAACACCAGCACTGGTCTGGCGGGAGGGGTCGAGGAGACGAGATCATCGAGGTGCACGCGCACTCTTCGAGGGGTCCTGCGGGTCCTTCCGGTAAGCAAACGTAAAGAGTGCTTCTCCCTGGGGCAGAAGGATCTTCTTCGGGGGCATGAGGCTCTGGCGTTTCAGGACAAGGCCTACCCAGGAGGTAGCGCACGAATTCCGACTGGCCCCCGGTCCGTACCGGATGCCGCCGGCACCCAGAGATCCAGGTTCTCCGACCACTTTGCCAGTACTTTTGTCAGATTTTCGTCGGCAATATACACTTTGCCAGGCATTACGGGTTACCTCATCTCAGCACAAATCCGCAAACTCCAGTTCTCGTTGGGACCCTCTATTTCAAACCACGGACCACACGGAAGACACGGAAAATACCAAAGAATCAATCCTGTTCTTCCGGGTGTTCCGTGTGTTTCCGTGGTGAAAGAAGATCTCTCATTCTTGGACAACTCCTTAGATTCCTTTCTCCTCCGGAGAAAAGGTGAGCAGCGGGGGAGACGCTTCCGGATCGATGCCCGCTTCATAGCCCAGGAGTTCCGTGACAATCCGGCTCAGCTTTTCTTTCATGAGGGTCACGGGGATCTCCATGGGACAGACGCGCTCGCATTCGCCGCATTCCGTGCACCTGCCGGCCAGGTGCAACGCGTGAATGAAATGAAAGAGGAATTTCTCGGAAACATTCACGTACTGGCTAAGCCATTTGGGCTCCCGGGTTTCGGCAATGCAGCGATCCTGGCAGACGCACAGGGGACAGGCATTGCGGCAGGCATAGCAGCGCAGGCATCGATCCAGTTCGGTGCGCCAGAAATCGAGCCTCTCCGCTAAGGGCAATTGCTCCAGCGCCGCTACTTCCTGATAAGCCTCTGCGACCGTCACCCGGGGCGTTACCGGCTCACCTATCAGTACATCGTGGACGAGCGGATTCGGATAGGCGCACCGCAGGCACCTGCGCGCAAGCACCTCTTCGAGCTTGAGGCGGTGAGACTCGCTACCGCCCTCGAGCAGCAAGTGTCCGTCTGCTATTCTCGCTGACCCGAATTGCGCAAGAGGGAACTGCCGCCTTACGCGACGCCAGTCCACCACGCCCTCACAGGGAATCCCCAGGATGTAGAGGGAATCCCGTTGGACAAACTTCTCCTGGACGAGCGCAATCAGCGAGCGGCTGTCGCAGCCCTTGACACAGATGCCGATCTTCTTGGTCTTGTCGGTGGTTTGGATGGCCGGGGTCTTGGCGAGATAGCCGGTCAGGTTCTGAGCGCAGAACGGACTCCAGATGAGCTTCTCCACCGATGCGGCGTCGCGCACGAAGACCGGGGCCGTATGAAGGAGATCAAACCCCTGGGTCCAGCCGATCACCACCTCCAGCTCCGGTAACACGGCCTGCACGCGCTCGATTAATAGTCGGCTCTGTGATTCTCTCTCGGTTTTTGCCACGCTTTCTTCCCGTTCTTTCGCCCTCGTTGCCGCCCTTGCCCCCGCGCTGGCGGGCCACTCATTTCAAGCCCCTTAAGGTTCAAATGTTTACTTTTCCACCACACGAGCAGCGACAGAGTCCGCAGAGAGAATCATTGGCTTTCTCTGCGATCTCAGCGGACTCTGCGGTCTGATTGCCAGGCTTGCCGAAGCGAAGGGTCTGCAAGTCCGAGTCGCGCCGCCGCCTGCCCATCACCCACCCCACGGACTCCCGGATTGGGACCGAGCTCTCGAATTTCCTCAGAGAATTCAGTGACCACTTGCTGCCAGCGCTGACCCTCAGAAGCCGACACCCACGTGTAGCGAAACCGGCGCGGCTCGATGCCCATGAAAGGAAGAAATTGCTTGAGCACTTCCAGCCGCCGCCGCGCGTAAAAATTCCCTACGGCATAGTGACAGTCCCGGGGATGGCAGCCGGAAACCAGCACGCCATCGGCTCCGTAGATGAGCGATTTGGCGACGAATAAGGGGTCCATGCGGCCGGTGCACGGAATCCGGATAATGCGCAGGTCGGTTGGCTGTTTGAAACGGCAGACTCCCGCCGTATCCGCACCTCCGTAAGAACACCAGTTACACAGAAAGCCGACAATGCGAAGGCCCTGGTTCGCGGTGGCTGCTACACCGGCTTTAACGTTCTCCATTGCTTCCTTCCTCGATCAACGCTCCCCTCTTCCCATCACTCCATCCCCCCGTCCCCGCTTCTCCCTGTCTCCCTCTCCCCGTGTCTCCCTTCTCCCCGTGTCTCCGTCTCTCCCGCGTCTCCCCGTCCCCCCATCCCGCACCACCGTCAGCCGCACAGTTCATTCACCTCGGCCAGAATCTGGTCGTCCGTTGCGTGCTGCAACTGGATGGCTTTGGGCGGGCAGGTCGCATTGCACAAGCCGCAACCCTGGCAGACACTGGGCAGTACATCCGCTTTTTTGATGCCGCCCCGCAGCTCTTTCCAGGCGATGGCCCCATACGGACAAACCTCGAGGCACTTGCCGCAGCCGATGCAGGCCCGCTCGCTCACCAGGGCTACCTGCGGGCTGGTTTCGATGGTATCCCTGACAAACAGCGCCTGCACTTTGGAAGCGGCAGCACTGCCCTGGGCGACCGCCGCCGGGATGTCCTTGGGACCCTGGCAAACCCCCGCGAGATAGACGCCGGCGGTATTGGTCTCGACCGGGCGCAGCTTCGGGTGGCTCTCCATGAAAAAGCCGTATTCGTCGTAGGAAATTCGCAATTTTTCAGCCAATTCCCTGGCGCCGGCGGCGGCCTCGATCCCGGTCGCCAGCACCACCAGGTCCGCCTCCACCTCGACCTGAACCCCCAGCAGGGTGTCAGCCCCCTGGACCACCAGGCGGTCTCCCCGGGGGTAAATCATGCCGACGCGGCCGCGGATGTACTGGACGCCGTATTCCTCCTGGGCCCTGCGCACGAATTCGTCGTAGTTCTTCGCCGGGAGCGCGAATGTCCATGTAGAACACGTAAGCGTTTGACTCCGGCAAATGGTCCCGCGTCAGGATGGCCTGCTTGGCGATGACACATGCAGCAGACTCCCGAGCAATAGGGGCGTCCCACCGAGGCATCGCGGGAACCGACACAGGCGATAAACACGATGTCCTTCGGCTCCCGCCCGTCGGACGGCCTTCGGATATGGCCGCCGAACGGCCCCGAAGCGCTCAGGATGCGTTCGTACTGGAGACCGGAGATGACGTCCGGATAACGACCGCCGCCGTACTCCCCGTAGCGACTGTGATCGAAGAGATCAAAACCCGTGGCCACGATGATCGCGCCGACCTCCTCGGTCACCACTTCATCCTGCATCTCATAGTCAATGGCGCCGACGGGGCAGATCTTTTTGCAGGCCCCGCACTTCCCTTTCGTAAAATGGAGGCAGTAGGCCCGGTTGATGGTCGCCTTTTTGGGGATGGCCTGCGGGAAGGGGATGTTGATGGCACGGCTCTGAGCCAATCCTTCGTTGAAGCTGTCGGGGACCTTCCGGGCGGGACATTTCTCGAGGCACTGGCCGCAGCCCGTACAGGCCTGCCAGTTGACATAAGTGGCCTTCTTCCTGATTTCCACCTTGAAGTTGCCGACATACCCCGACACCGAGGCGACCTCGCTGGCAGCGTAGAGCTTGATGTTCTCCTTCTGGGCGGTGTCCACCATCTTGGGTCCCAGAATGCAGGAGGAGCAGTCCACGGTGGGAAAGGTTTTGTCGAGTTTGGCCATTTTGCCGCCAATGGTCGGCTGGCGTTCGACCAGGACGACCTCGAGCTCCCCCTCGGCACAGTCAAGGGCCGCCTGAATACCGGCCACACCGCCGCCGATCACCAGCACCCGCTTGTTGATGGGCACTTTGGTGGAGAACAGGGGTTGGTTGAAGCGCAGTTTGGCCAGAGCCATGCGCACCAGTTCCAGGGCCTTGCGGGTGTTGGCTTCGCGATCGTGGCTGATCCACGAGACATGTTCGCGAATGTTGGCCATCTCGAACAGAAAGCGGTTCAGACCCGCTTTTTCGACGGCCCGCCGGAAGGTCGGTTCATGCATGCGCGGGGTGCATGCCGCGACCACCACCCCTTGCAGATGGTACTCGCGGATGGCCCGCTGGATTTCGATCTGGCCCGGTTCGGAACAGGTGTAGACGTAGCTCGTCGCGTAGACGACATCGGGAAGGGCGAGGGCCTCCCGGGCCACCGCTTCCGTGTCAACGGTGCCGGCAATGTTGGTTCCACACTGGCAGACAAAGACCCCAAGACGCATCGTCTTTCCCTATGTTCTCTTTCCAAGTTCCGACTCATGCTGCGGGAGTGATGCTCGGCCGCAGTGGTCGCGGCTAAGAGCCGCTCCTACCGACAGCCTTCTTCTCTCAGCACTCAGCACCCAGCACCCAGCACCCAGCACTCAGCACCTCGCACGTCATTTCCCCCCGGCAGCTTCCTTTTCCCCTTCCACCAGGTCCGGCACGAGTCCGTCGGCGTTCACAAAAAGCCGATCCAGGCCCAGGGCCTTCGCCTCGAGGCCCAGCGCCAGGCCCAGCAGTTGCGGCAGATAGACCACGGGAAGGTTGAAGGAGCGTTTCCAGAAGCGGTTCACCTGACTTTGCCGCAAATCCAGGTTCTGCTGACACAGGGGACAGGCCACGGCGATGGCGTGCGCCCCGAGGCGAACGGCCATGTCGAGAATCCGCCCGGTGAGCTTGCCGACAATGTCATTGCGGGTCACGCCGTAGGTGGCACCGCAGCATTCGGTCTTAAACGGAAACGGTGGTACCGTTGCCCCTGCGGCCTCGAGCAAGCGATCCATGCTCGTCGGGTTTTCAGGATCATCGAACTGGGCGAAGGCAGCGGGCCGGGTCAGCAGGCACCCATAGTAGGGGACGATGATCCGCCCCTCGAGGGGCCGCCGGATGCTTCGCTGCAGCGCTTCGCAGCCCACGTCTTCAAGCAGCAGTTGCAGCAGGGAGATGGCCCGCACCTGCCCGTCAAAGGGCATGCCGAGGATTTCTCGCAGGGTTGGACCCATCTCCGGGTGGTGCACCGTTTCCAGAGCACCCTTGAGGGCTTTCAAGCATCCCGGACAGGGGGTCATGACGAGGTCACACTCCAGGGTCGGCCGCGAGGGCAAGATTGCGGCCGGCAAGCGCCGCTGAGAGATACGGGTCTCGGGAGTGGGCGGGAGTGGAGCCGCAGCAGTTCCAGTCGGGGATATCCACCAGTTCGATGCCAAGCGCCTCGCACACGGCCCGGGTCGAGAGGTCATATTCGACGGCAAGTCCTTCGAGGGAACATCCCGGGTAGTAGGCCACACGCTTCCGTCCTGGTTTGCCCGCTGCCCCGGGTCCGCGGTCCTTTGCCGAAGGCTGTTCGTGGCTTTTCACCAGGTGTGGCATGAGCTCATTCTCTTCCCGCTTTGTCAGCGGCCTCGCGCCTTTCGACGCGCCTGAAGATTTCCGCGACTTCCCGGCGGCCTTCGAGGCGGTGAGGCAGGAAGGCCAGCTTGCCCTTCTTCAGCACCCGCGGCGCCAGGTCGAGGTCGGTGAAAGGTTTCATGACCCGGAAGCTGTATAGCGGCAGCAATCCCGTCTCGAAAACCCGGCCGAAGGCCCTGACGGACCGGAGAAACTCATCGTAGAAGGTTTGGATATCCGGAAGCGAGACCAGGCCTTCCTGCCGCGACATGACACGCAGACTCTCCATGATCCGGGCCACGTCCAGGTTACAGGGGCAGCGGGTGGTGCACGCCTGGCACGTGGCGCAAAGCCAGATCGAGCGGGCCTTGAGGATGATTTCCTTTTGCCCCAGCTGGAGGAGGCGCATGATCTGGTTCACCGGGTAGTCGTAGACGTAAGTGTAGGCGCAACTGGCACTGCAGTTGCCGCACTGGTAGCACCTGCTGACCTGTTGTCCGCTGGCTTCTTCCACTTTGCGGATGAAATCCGCGTCGCCGATTTTTTTGAAGCGACAGGATGTGGATCCGTTCCATCTTCTCTTTCCGCGGCTTCCGGAGGAGCCCATATCTCGCGAGGGTTAGAAACTGTCCAAAAATAACTTGCACCCATTTCAACCCTTTTTTGAACCACGAAGAACACGAAGGGCACGAAGAAATCACTTCTTCTTCGTGTTCTTCGTGGTAAAAGAAGGCCTTTTATTTTTGGACGCCCACTTACTGGCTGCTCCCGTCGTACCCGAATTCGATCAGCAGTTGCTGATACTCATACTTCACCCGCTGGTAGATCCGCGCGTTTTCGATGGCAAGGGCGCACTGCTGAGCGACCGCCGAGGCGAAATGGATCTCGCGCTCGGTAAACGGATTGCGCTCACCCGTGTAGACCCGCAACACCCCGATCACCTTGCCGCGCACCGAGAGCGGAATGGAGAGCAGCTTTCGAATGCCTTCTTCGGCGGTCTCGGCGGGGTACTGGAGGCGTGGATCGGTAAAGACATCATCGACGACCACGGTGCGGCCCGCCAGGTTTTCGGCGATGCTCTTCTGGGAGTCCACGGGCCCCTTGTTGAGGTATTCCTTGCTCAAACCGTGGGATTGAGCCAGGTAAAGGTGCTGCGTTTTCGGGTCAAGCAGGCGCACCGTTGCACCCTTCCCGCCCAGCACCTGGGTGACCTTGGTCACGACGAGATCGAGCACCTGGCCGATGTTGAGCGTGGCGTTGATGGTGTAGCTGATTTGCTGGAAGCTCTTGAGATACTCGCTTTCGCGCTCGATGCTCCGCTGCAGGCGCCGATCGCTGAGGATGGCCAGGATGCCGCAGCCGGCCAGGGCTTGGGCAAAGGACAATTCGGCCTTGGTGAACTCGCGGGGCGCCGGGGCAAAGAGCGCCGCCATGGCAATGACCTCCCGCTCGACCTCGATGGGAACTACGGCACCCGCCCGGATGCCCTCGATCATCATCGCCTCAACCTCCTCCGTGGTCTCCTCGTCCTCGAGGCGCAGAAAACAGACCGGGGCGTCGGGCAGTCGAAAGCACATGCCATGGGGAGTGCTCTTGGGGTCGGAGAACAGGAAATGCTCCGTCAAGCCGTAGCTGGAAAGCATTTCGAGGCGGTCACCCGATTCCTGCTTGAGCTTGATAAAACAGCCCTTGAGGCCAAGCGTTTGGGTGATGCGCCGGGCGATGAGGTGCATCACACTGTAGCTGTCCGCCCCATCACACATGGCGCGCCCAACCTCGACAAATGGAGTCAAATAATCGGTGCTACCCATGGGATCGTCCTCCATCCCTTTCTTCCCGGGCAGAGACTGACGCCGAATTCCTACCTGCCAACTATGAAACTGATAGTTTCGTAACATTTCCCGCATGGATTTTCAACGTCCCCACTATCCCTGATCTACCGCCCGGTGCCCGCCTCGCAACCACAGGCGGACCTCTTAGGAAAGATACCATTCGGTTTCGATTTCTACTGGTCATCCATATGTCCGGAGGGGGCTGGCTTGATCCTTGAGCTTTCGTATTTGTACTGATTTAGTTTGAGAAGTTACCATTTTGCCTCACGCAGAGACGCGGAGATCGCGGAGAAAAGCCCTTGGTATATGACTCTGCGTTCTCTGCGTCTCCGCGTGAAAATGAAGCTTTTAAACCTTCATGAGTATACCTTAATGGCATGATGCCGATTGAAGCATGCGGGAATGACGATTCCGGACTTTTGCCTGCCTTAAAGCGGTTTGCGGTAATCAGCAGAATGGCACATGCTGAGGGTTTTTAGAGACCCTCCAATAAAAGACAACAGTATTTTGCTGCCAACATTATGTGTGGCGTCGGTTCTGCGCTGTGAAGCCTCTGTGAGAGCCCGCTATTGGGGGCGATTGGCGGGACCGATTGGCTGAACGCCTTCTCGTCTTTCAGTAGAACATCTGTCCGTAAACGACACGATCCGAACCAGGAGACAAGACTCCTTCCATTTCCAGCAAGGCCCGCTTCATTTCAACCCCACCCTGGAACCCACCAAGGGTTCCGTCCGACCGAATGGCTCGGTGACAGGGCACTATGATTGGAAAAGGATTGTGGGCAAGGGCTGTACCAACGGCGCGGGCACCCCGAGCCTTCCCAAGATACCTGGCAATCCGCTGATAGGTGCTTACCCTCCCCCGAGGAATTCCATGTTCTGCGCGTAAGACCTTCTGGTGAAAAGCCGAACAGAGATCGAGGCGGACGACCTCGAGGGAGAAGCGGATGTCGCTTCCAGTGAGGAATGCCAGGATCTGGTCGGCAACCAAATCGACTTTTTTGCACGAAGCAGAAATTGCATCGGAGTATAAGGATTTGACCGTCTGTCCGGCTGGAAGTCCGGGCTTGGAGAGCAGGACACGCCCTATCTTCGGCTGCTCGCCATGGACTGACCAAAGGATCGCAACCGGACCGAACGGTGTCTCGCGAAAGCAATGGAAAGACTGCGCTGTCACAATTTTCTGCATGTGCTTGACGTCAGGGATGAGCCGTGCCTGGTCGGCGCATCAATCGGAACTCGTTAGCCTGGCTGTTGTCTTCGCTCGATCTGCGTGACGATGCTACGCCTGCTTTCAGATATGATGGGCCAGGATCAATCCTGTTTCTTCGAGTTTTTCCAGCAGGTCTCGTCTCTCCTTGGCCAAAACCTTCAGGCGTCTCTTCTTGTGCGGTTTGACTTGAGCAACTTCCAGAACAATGGTCGCAAGTTCACCAATTTTATGATTTTCGGAGGATGCAAGAGTCTTGAGTCGCGCGACATTCTTTTCCGAGATATGAGACTGCTTCAAAAAGCCGAAGATTTCGTCTTCCTGCTCGATGTTTTCCCGCTTTTCCTTCGGCATCTGTGAACATTCCTTACACACATGGATCTGATGACCCCTCCCGGAGAACTTCTCGTTTGGACGGGTTCTTCCGCAGATTCTACAATAGTGACCCATGAATGCGTTCCTCAGAAGTTCTTTCTGCAATGAGTTACATGGCTCTCGGGATAACCTCAAATATAGCCATCGCAGAGACCGCTGATGGTCTCTCCCGATCGACACAGGGACTCCCTCTTGTAGCAGCGGAGAGAGACATGCCATGCATATCCTGGTAAGCAGTGATCTTTGGCTCAGCTCAATCCGTGGGTGCTCTCTTTACCTTAGAGCGTGTCTGGCAATTCCCCTCAAAGCTGGTTCCCAAGCTCTGGCTTGGGAACCCACTTGCTTGGAAGCTCCAGCTTCGTCGGACATGTGGATGCGACCTGATACTCAAGAGACACGGGAAGCTGGAGCTTCCGCACCTGCGTTCCCAAGCTGGAGCTTGGGAACGAGCGAAAAAGGGGTCGGTCCTGCAAGTGGAAAGTGACAGGACAATGGACATCGGCAGCTCGCCATCTGCTATTTGCAGGACTGACCTCGGGCCCAAGGCCCGCGCGGCTCGATACCCAAAGGGTTTCCGCCCTACCTCATCTCCGGCTGGCGCAGCGACTCGCGCAGGTCGGCCACGGCGGGATGATTCGGCGGGAGCTGATAAAGGCTCAGGATGAGATCGAAGGCGGTTGTGAAGTACGCGGATTCGTCGCGGAAATCGGCGTACACGCGGCCGTGCAGCAGCGGTGGCAGCGAAGCCGTTTTGCTCACCGTCCAGCAGCAGTGGGAGCACGCTTTCCTTCTGCGTTTCGGTGCCGAGAAGACGGTTGGCGATCAGATCGACCTCTGCCGCCACGACGTAGCCGGTACTGGTGTCCTTGTTCTCGTACTTCCGGCGGTAGAGCGGTGTGCCGACCATGACGATCCGGTCGCTCTTCTCGATCCGCTCGACGAACCGCGCCACGCTCGCGCCGATCTGCGCGTTGTGCCACCGGTCCAACACCACGCTCGATCCCCGCCTTCTGCAAGTCCGTCGCCAGCCGTTTCTCGACCCAGCGTTCGTGCTCCGGCACGCCCCAGGCATAGCTGATGAAGCACTCCGGCGGCGTGATCTTCTGCTCGGCCACGTAGGCTTGCACCCGGAAGACGGCCTGCTCGAAACGCGTCCGCTGTTCGGCGGCGCGGCGTTGCGATCTCGACCTCGGCCTGCGACTTCCCGCGTCAACTGGATCGGTTCCGCCATCTTCGGCAACGTCAGCTTCTCGCCGCACTCGTTGCAGAAGGCGAACGTCTTTCCCTCCTTCATCCGCTGGCGCACGACCGATCGGTCCAGCAAGTGGCCGCACGCCGCATTGCTGCAACGCACCGGCTCGTAGCGCATCACCGTCAGGTTCCGCCGGGCCAGGAAGCTCTCGAACAGCCCTTGGAACAGCGTCCGCACCGGCGGGCCGACATCGGGACGGAAGCAAAGCACGAAGTCCAGTTCGCCGTCGCGTTCGGCCTCCTGCCGGAATCCGCACACCAGGCCGTCGCCCACCTCGTAGCGGGCGTTGTTCTGCCATTGGCTGGTGCGCGTGAAGGTGTGCGTATAGCCCAGCAGCACCACCAGCGAGGCAAACACGTTCTCCGTCGGACCGCTCACCGTATAGGCCACGCCATCCTCGGTCGCCTGCTCCTCCTCCGGCGGCTTCTTCAGATTGATCAGCTCCGGGAAGACCAGATACGGCTCCATGCGCAGCGGGTCGGTCTCGCGGAAACAGACGTTATGCTCCAGGAACAGCAAGGCCGCCGAGTCCAGGAGCACGTCGCGCTCGCCCTCGTGCAAGTCCGTCAGCTCCGGAAAGCCGTAGTCGCCGGCCAGCAGCCGTTTCTCCTCCAGCGCCCCCAGCCCCTTCGGATTCCGCCGCGCCTCCAGCACGAACGACGACGCCAGGTTGTTGAGCCGTTCCGGTTGGAGCAGGACGCGCTGCTCGCCGTTGGAGGTCCGCAGGCGTTTCACATAGCCGTAGTTTTCCAGGTGGCCCACGGCGGTCAGCATCTCGGCGTCGGTGAAACGCCAGTCGGCATCGGTGGCCTCCAAACGGCCGCGGAGTTCCCCGGGCGTGACGATGGTCTGGCCGTCCGCTTCCGCTTCCTTGAGGCCGAGGACGTAGTCCTTGATCCGCTTGAAGGTCGTGGTCGTGACCGTCGCGGGCTTGTCCTCCCAGGGGATCAGGGACTTCATGCGCTCGACCAGTTCCGCAATGCCCAGGCCCGTCAAGGCGCTCGTCGCGATCGGACCCACGATGCCGTGCCTGCGGCAGAACGCGTTCAGCTCCTCCGGCGTCAGCGTACAGCTCCCGCGATCCGTCTGAGCGGCCACGAGGATGATGGGGCAGCGACTTTGCCGCCGTTTGGAGTTGCTTCAGCCAGAAGTCCACGCCGTGCAGCGGGTCGCGGAGGTCCGAGGCATCGAACAACACCAGCGCCAGGTCGGCGTTATCCACGAACAGCGCGTGGACCAGCCGGTAGTCGGGCTGGCCCGCGAAGTCCCAGAGGATCGCCTCGCAGTCCGTCCCGTCCGCGCGGCGCTGGCCCAAGGCGGGAAACACCCAGAACTGCTGCCCGTGCGTCGAAGCCTGCTCCTTGAACGCGCCGTGGATCAGGCGATAGCCCAGCGCCGATTTGCCCACGCTGTGATCGCCCACCAGCACGATCTTACCCGTCGTGTGATGGACCGCGCGCGCGGCCGCCGCCACCCCGGCGCGCTTGCCCAGCAGCACGTCGAAGTCCAGTTCCCAGAGGTGGATCAGCCGGGATCGCTCGTCGTCCGGCGTGCCTGGCTCCGAGCCGGCGGTGGCCAACAGCGGCAGCGTGGGATGAAAGGCGAGCGCGGGAATCCACCAGTCCGTGCAGTGTTGGCTCCGGGATGACCGCGACCGTCTCCCACGTCTCGCAGCTCCACAGGCGGATCGTGTCGATCGTCGCTCTTCGAGGCCAGCAGACGCCCGTCCGGGGAGAAGGCGACGATATCGACAGCGCCGGTGTGCCCTTCGAGCGTGCGGAGCAGCTTGCCGCTTCGCGCCTCCCAGAGCTTCACCGTGTTGTCAGAACTCCCGCTGGCCAGCGTCCCGCCCTGCGGATCAAACGCCACGCTCTAGACCCGCTTCGGTGCCCTTCGAGCGTGCGGAGCAGCTTGCCGCTTCGCGCCTCCCAGAGCTTCACCGTCTGGTCATCGACTCCCGCTGGCCAGCGTCCCGCCCTGCGGATCAAACGCCACGCTCAAGACCGCGTCCTGGTGCCCTTCGAGCGTGCGGAGCAGCTTGCCGCTTCGCGCCTCCCAGAGCTTCACCGTGTTGTCATCACTCCCGCTGGCCAGCATCCCGCCCTGCGGATCAAACGCCACGCTACAGACTACGTCCTCGTGCCCTTCGAGCGTGCGGAGCAGCTTGCCGCTTCGCGCCTCCCAGAGCTTCACCGTGTTGTCACGCACTCCCGCTGGCCAGCGTCCCGCCCTGCGGATCAAACGCCACGCTCATAGACCGAGCTCCTGGTGCCCTTCGAGCGTGCGGAGCAGCTTGCCGCTTGTCGCCTCCCAGAGCTTCACCGTGTTGTCACGACTCCCGCTGGCCAGCGTCCCGCCCTGCGGAT
>CAWEHK010000051.1:0-161424 GCA_963808625.1 uncultured delta proteobacterium | reverse complement strand
GTTGCCCGGGATTTCGACCTCGTTCTTCTCCCCCCAACGGAGGGTTTCATTCCCCTTCAACATGCATGACATCCTGATCTAGATCGTGGTGCGTATCGTTTTGTTCCGTTAAACGTCTTGATTTTGGCTCTTCCTGTGTTTCCGAGTGTTTTGTGTTGAACATCCATCTTCTGAGAAAACAAGTGCGGGACTTTTGTGCAATCTTGGTATAAATATCGTGGGCACCTATCTCACACAGGAGGATGCCCATGAACGGCAAGATTGCAGCAAGATCAGTCATGTCGCTTGGACGACTTAACGGAAACCAGCTCTTCATGAAGGCATCATTGGCAATAGTATGCTTTGACAGAAGAGAGAGCAATGAGCCAACGGTCCAAGCTCAGGCAAAGCCGAAATCAGTGGAAATCCAAGGCCGGGCAGCGAGGTGAGAAAAATCGGTATCTGCGCAAGGAATTGATCCGGACCAAAAAGGAGCGGGATGGCTTCAAGAAAGAGCTCAAAGAGACCCGGGCTGACCTGCGCCGGTTGGAGGTGCAGAGCCTGGCGCCTGCCTTTCAACACAAAGTGGACCTGGTCTTCCTGGCACTGCAACTCTTTTTGGTGGCTCACATCGGGTTTCGGGCTGTCTGCCGAGTATTGCACGTAATGGCCCCAGCCCTTGGCATCCATAAAGTGCCATGTCCCCAAACGGTCATCAACTGGGTGACCAGACTCTCTCTGGTGCGCATCCAGGCGGCCTCGATGTTGAAGGGCCTGCCACTGCCCAGTGCGCCGTTTTGCAACGGGTTGATCTGGATGATCGATACCAGCATTGCTCTGGGCACGGGAAAAATTCTGATTGTCCTGGCTCTCGACGCTCATCACCATCAACTCTCGCCAGCCGCCCCAGGCTTTCAGAATGTGCGATGTGTGACGGTGTCAGTGGCCGATTCCTGGACGGGCGACACCATTGCCAGCGTTCTTGAGAACGTCATTGCCGTCACGGGCCGTCCGGCAGCATACCTCAAAGACGGCGGCAGCGACCTGCAGAAGGCCGTACGGTTATTGGATGAGCGTGGGCTTGCGAGCCCCTGCATCGACGACATCTCTCACGTGGTTGCTAACCTGCTCAAACACTGGTACCACGACCATCCGTTGTTCGAGACCTTCATCTCGGCTTGTGGTTCCGTATCCGGCAAGCTCAAGCAAACAATTCTGGCATGCCTGTCTCCTCCCAAAGTACACACCAAAGCGAGGTTTATGAATGTACACCGTCTGATCATTTGGGCGGATCGGCTCCTCAAGCTATCGCCGGCAGGAGGCGCGGCCAAGGGCTCCATGCTGTCAAAACTACGAGCATGTTTTGACAAGCTCCCCTTGTGCAGATCTCTTATCAAGCGATTTAGAGATGATGCCGTGGCCTTGCTGAAATGCCAGAAGATTCTCAAAACCCAAGGCCTGAGCCACGCCACTCAGGAACAGTGCAAGTTGATTAACCAAAGCATCCACACGGCCCCTGTAGGTCATGGTTTCCTCACCTATCTCCATCGCCAACTCGATATCGCCAAGGAGCTTGATCTCGACGATGTCGGTCTGACGATCAGCTCAGATCCTATCGAATCGCTGTTCGGACTGGCAAAGCAACACGGTGTCGGCCAAGTAAAGGATGCGGATCGGATCGCGATTCGCCTGCCCGCCTTCTGTGGCACTCCGACCCGGGTCGAAGCCGAGCAGGTGCTCAAGATTACTGTGGCTGAGCAGCACGAACTCACCAATCGGTTCATCTCTTTGACAAAACAGAGGCGTGAGGTGTTGGCTCATCCGGATCGATTCGAGCAATTGAACACCAACCAAGCCCATACTCATGTCGCGCTGTTTCCGGGTTCCAAAAACCGGTCAAAAGATGCAAAAATAATTGAATTTCCAGAATGTTACCAAAATACTGGCGGTCTCCATCCGAAGTGCCAATTCCGGGAAGGCTACTCATGAAACGCCCATGAAAGGCCGATCTTCTGAAACCTGGGTCTGCTTCCTATGACCACCTAAGCCAAAAATTGGTCAACGCTTGAGGGCCGATTTAGAAGCCCCAGATCATACGCCCCGACGCAAAGCTGCTCCTTTGCCACGGTTTTCTTCATGAGTGAGCAAAAGAATCTGCTATGGTTTCCTCGAGTTCCTTCCCAATTGAAAGACTACCGACATCAGAGCAGTCATCTCCGATGATATTTCCGGAATCCACTGTTCTCTGCAATTGCCAGAACCTTCAATAAGCTTATAAGGCTTTTCGATTCATTGTAGCTGGGGACGATTATCTTAGTTTCACGGTTTTTCGAGTTTCTGATGATGAAACGGTGCTACGACCTCCGAGATCCCCAGGCTTACGTATGCGAACTTTGTGGTCAGTCGCAATAACGAGGCAACCCCGCCATTTCTTCATGTCATACTCGCTAATATCCAATCCAAATAGGCAATTACCCGATCTCTTCCCTCTTTATGCAGGCGTATTAATAGGATACCCGCATGCTGACCCGGTTGGTATCGTCTCACATCGGAAAAATCAAGGTCCGTTGTAATGAGGAAGCGTTTCTCCCGTTGGGCGACTGACCAGATGTGCAAATCTGTTGCACCTCGGAGTCCCTCCTGGTAAACCGTCTCTGCGTCGTAGCCCTTCGATATCAGGATCTCAGCACATTCCTGCGGAAGGCATTCATCGATCTTAACCTTCATCAAGCTGTAAGCGCCTCCGGAACCGGATGGCAATACTCATCTGCCACAGAGGCTGCCGCAAAGGCGATTACCGCTTGTACATCTTCAATTGAGAGGCTTGGGTAAGATTTTAGAATCTCCTGAGCGCCATGTCCCTCTGCAAGGTTGTCCAGATCACCTTTAACCTGATGCGCGTGCCCTTTATTATCGGGTTTCCGCTGCACACAGCCGGATCTCTTGTAATCCGCTCTGAGTAAACAGCTTTCATTTCATCTCTTCCTTCAAAGGGTGAAACGTGAAAAGTGAAAGCTATAGGATGAGCGGCTGATGCACCCGGTTGAGTTCGTTACATCGGAATGATCACGGTTCACCGAACCCATCAGTTTCTCCCGTTAGCATTCAGAAACTCAACACTTACAGGTTCGCCATCGTCACCGTAGCTTACAATGATCCCCCCCGGCTCTTCAATTGCATCGACCGGCGGCTCATCGCGCAGTATCAAGATGAGAATGTCGGACTCCTCGTCGTACTGCACCCTCATTTGTCTTTCTCCCAATACTTGTCTATCTTGCTCGTCCAGTAAAGAGTCAGAACTTTCAACCCCTCCTCTGTTGCCCTATAGGGAATACGAAGTAAACCATCACCTTTTCTTGATTGCGCTACTATGATGCCCAAGTCGCCCGTCACCGCCTGATCCGGACTGATTATGACCTGCTCAACATCCAACCGGGTATGCCCCTTTTGTGTTCCCATTTGCGCTTTGGACCGAAGTCCCTGGTAGATGTACTGTAGCTGCTCAAGTCCCCGAGAGTTGATGGCTTCAGAGAAGCTACTTTTCATTATGCCATCGGGGGGAGCAACCTGCTCACGGTCGAAATCATCCTCATTAGACTTGAATCAGTGCTCTACCCGAGGAATGTTCGTCGAGATGGAAATAGATCAATGCCTTGAGCTCAGGACAACGAGGGACGCATCGAGGACCAGGTGTTTGCCGGCCTAAAGGAAGCTTTCCAGAAAGGCAGCAGCCAAAGAAACCCGTGCCGCCGGTGATGAAAAGCCTCCCCTCGCGAAGTTCTTCCCAGAGATCGCGGGTGTGAGAGAGGATGTGGTCCAAGTCGTCGGTCAATACGTTAGTCAAGGGGGACTCTCATAAAGGGCCATGGGCTATAGGCTTTTGGCAATAGGCCATGAGCGTAGCAGGCGAAGGACGGCTGGGACTCACTGCTGGCTCAGGAAAAGGCTCCTTTTGTATTCTTCCAGGGACTGGACGGCGATGTTTTCTCGGTGCAGGACCTTTAAACAACCCTGACCCCGGTCTCCAACACCTCTCGAACAAATGGATCATCCGGTGTGAAATCCTCTGGCCGGTAAGGCAAAGGTTCGAGTTCGGAACTTATCGCGAGAGTTATACGCCTGATCATATTTCGATCACGAAAGCGTTCACCTTCAAAGGCATCCGATACCACAGCAAGATCGATGTCGCTCCAGTCGTCATATGTTCCCGCAGCATAGCTGCCAAACAGCACAGCTTGCGCTATGTGAATCTGGTTGTTTTCCAATTCCTTGATGAAGCGTCTTATGATGCCGGTGACCCGATCTGGGATTTGATCCATTCAAAGGTTTCCTTGATGCTCTGGAAGTAGCGTTCTGCAAATTCCACTGGTGCATCTTTTCTGGAAGTCTGACTTGTAATCAGGATACCGGACTTCCAGGTTGAAGTCATTTACCTCGTCCAGAAAGAGTTTCTGCTCAATCGTGAGGACAAGCTTGTTCTTTCTGCCAGTTTTACGAGATCATGCGTCCTCGGAGGCAAGCTGGTTCCGGTTATCTCGCACATAGATTGCCTTGATGGCCTTCTCCAGGACGAGATGCCCAATGAACAAGCACCAGTCATACCGACCTGAAGCAAGAAGACTTTGCGCTGCATCCAGGTCGTGCTCCGCGCTATTGAGCCAGTACCGTATGTGATCTTTTAGATCCAAGGGTCAACTTACTCGTAGACGCAAATGTCAAACTGGAAACCTGAATTTATCGTGGCTTGCACCGTGTTTTCAGAATATAGCGAACAGGGTCAACTATCTGTCGTATCATCAGAGCCGGCTCGGATCCGCTATGCCAGTTGACAGTGCGACGCATGGCGGTATCGAGATCGGTCTAGAGGTTGAGTCCAAGGTTTTTTCGGCCGGACTCACGTCAGGGACAAACTTGGTCCTTTTGAGGGCGGAGTCGCGAGACGGGCCAACAAGGATAGTTTGCGCGTGACGACGACAGCTGTGGCATCAAGGCCAAGCCGGTCATCGACCCGGAGGACGCTTTCCAGCAAACGGCAGCCAGAGAAACCCGTGCCGCCGGTGATGAAAAGCCTTCCCTCGCCAAGTTCTTCCCAGAGATCGCGGGTGTGAGAGAGGATGTGGTCCAATGGCGTCACCTTTTCGGGCGTGTTGCAGCGGATACGGTTTCGCGGAACCCTAAAAGTGCAATTACCACGAAGGACACGAAGAGCACGAAGGTGATACAGAGATGAATCGTTTCATAATCCTTACGGCCCGATCCGGGAGTTGATCCACTCAAAAGTCTCCTTTATGGAATTGACAATAATAAAGGGCTGTCAGGCCGTTCCGACCAACAGTTCCGGATCGTATTCACAGACAAAAAGAGATCCCAATGGAAACTTCTTGGCTGCATTGAGTATTTCGATCCAAACTATTTCATCCTTGTCCGTCACATCAAGGTTTACCCCTTCTGAAATTTCGACAACGGCCGTCGGCTGCAGCTCGGAAAACTTTAGGTAGGCAGCATCAACCTCTTTATCGTAGTAAATCTTCATCTTTGGTCCCTCTCTTTAAAGGATATGTGCTGTGATTACTACCAACTCATCAACTTTCACGTCAAACACGACCTTCAGAGGGTGCCCGTACTTCTTTGAAAACTCTCTGTTAACAATTTGATGCCTGCCCAACTACGACTCGCCTCGGTCCAACGCAAACAAAATCGTATCAAGTATGTCCCTTGGGTCAATACGATATAACTGTATCCTTCTTGTCGAATGCCGCGAGAAACGAATCTCGGGCTTCATCTGATTCTCTTACTTCTTGGTGTGAGGATCGTTCCCAATTCTGCGTTGACCCGTACCTGGCATTCACTACCGGACACTTTTTTTGGTAGTGCAATAAAGACGGGACATTTCTCCTTTTTTGTGAGATACACATGCTAAAACTACTCTGGAGTCCACAAGAAGGAGAACACCATTCCTTACTGCTCATGGACGGAACCATAGGCATATGAGGGGACCTCATGAACCTCTCGAGGCTTCAAAAGGAGGTCATCGGGCAGGTACTTGTGCCAGTCGGGCTCCGTCTCTCTCAAAAAGTCTACAAACTCCTCAATGGAAATAGGCGATACCACAGTCTCCGGATGTTCTCTCACATCATCGAGATAGAGTTCAACGGCCGCTCTCAGGTTCTTCTCCACAGAAACCAAATCCTCTCACCCTTCACCCTTCACTTTTCACTGCCTTTTTTACTTGCTCCACCATATACGCGATCATCGCCTCGGAAAGGCCGGGGTAGACCCCGAGCCAGAAGGAGTGGTTCATGATGATGTCCGTGTTGGCCAGGTCGCCGACGATCCTATAGCCTTGCCGATTCTTGCGCAGTTCGTCGAAGCAGGGGTGTTTGACGAGGTTCCCCGCAAAGAGCATGCGCGTTTGGATGCCCGAGGATTCGAGGCGGCTCAGCAGACGGTCGCGGGAAACGGGAGCATCACTTCGGATCGTTAGCAGAAAGCCGAACCATGATGGGTCCGAGTCGGGCGTGGGTTCGGGAAGGACGAAGACGTCGGAGAGGTCGGCGAGTCCTTCGCGGAGAAGATTCCAATTGCGGCGCCGGGCTGCGATGAAAGCCGGGAGCTTCTCGAGTTGCGCGCAGCCGACGGCTGCTTGCATGTCTGTGGCCTTGAGGTTGTAGCCGAAGTGGGAATAGACATACTTGTGGTCGTAGCCGAGCGGGAGCTCGCCGAATTGCCGGGCAAAACGCTGCCCGCAGGTGTTGTCGCGGCCCGGGGGGCACCAGCAGTCGCGCCCCCAGTCGCGGAATGATTCGACGAGGCGCTTCAAAGTGGGATTGTTCGTATAAACAGCCCCGCCCTCGCCCATGGTGATGTGATGGGGAGGGTAGAAGCTCGAGGTGCCCAGGTCCCCAAAGGAGCCGGTATAACCGCCAGTGACCGTTGAGTCGATAGCGCGCCCCCAGGGCGTCGCAGTTGTCTTCGATGAGCCAGAGCCCATGGCGGTCGCAGAACTCTTTGACCTCTTTGACGTCAAAAGGATTGCCCAGGGTATGGGCCAGCATCACGGCCCTGGTTTTGGGGGACAGGGCGGGTTCGAGGTGAGTGCAGTCGATATTGCCGGTGGCCGACTCGACATCGATGAATACGGGCACGGCGCCGTACTGGATGATCGGGGCTACGGTGGTCGGGAAGCCGACGGCCGAGGTGATGACTTCGTCGCCTTTGCGGATCTGCCGGTCGCCCAGGCTGGATGAGGTGAGCGCCATGAAGGCCAGCAGATTGGCCGAAGAACCGGAGTTGACGAGGGAACAGCAGCGCACGCCGAGGAATTCCGCCAATTGCTGTTCGAAGGTTTCCGCGTAACGGCCGGCAGTAAGCCAGAAGTCGAGGGAAGCGTCCACCAGTGCTGAAACCTCCCGGTCATCGAAGACGCGCCCGGCATAGGGGATGCGAGATTGGCCGGGGAGGAAGGGGGCTTGCTGTTTGGGTTGGTGAACAGTCCGATAGAAACTTGACGTGTCTTCAGCCAGGAGACTTCTTAGCAAAGTTTCAAGCTGCGCAGTGCCCAATCTGCCCACGAGCGTCCTCAAAAATCTTCCTGTAACCAGTACTCGCTTGGAAAGGGGGAATATCGTGATATCGCGAAGAGTACCCTCGGATAATTCGGACGGGTTGACGGTGAAGCTTGGCTCCTGCCTCCAGCGAAAACCCTTGGATGTCCCTGCGAGAGCTAAAACATCACCCTCACCATTTGGGGCCCCTATCACAAGAATGGGACGCGGTTTGGACTGCGAGGGGTCGTCCACGAAAGGCACCGCATAGATGAAGATATCGCCGGGTCCTGGTTGGGTCATACATACTTTTCCCAGATTCGGTCTTCTTCTGCGTCGTCTTCAATCACTGCATGGTATGCCGCTGCCAGAAAACGCTCATTCTCAGACAATGACTCTTCATGGTCACGCGAGGTGGGTAAAATAATCACTTCCACATTGGGGCCGAAGCTTTCGGGTATGGGAATGATTCTGTTGAGTTTGTCTCGATGAACGACCTGGCGGATTGCTTCCATGTCCTTTTCCTTCAGCCCGCAACGGTCACACGCGCAGCCCTGTGTGTTCCTTTTATTGGGCATTCATGTAGGCTTCGATTTCTTTGATGCAAAAGGCTCTGGCATCGTGGCCTCTCTGGTGGGCCTTGGTCCATTGGACAATGGATTCAATGGCTTTTGCGAGGTTCCAGCGGGGCTGCCATCCCAGTTTCGCCCGCGCCTTGGAACAGTCGAGCTTGAGGTGCTGCGCTTCATGCGGGTGTCTACGGGCGTCGATCTCGTAGCCGGCGCCGTCGCCCCAAAGGGCGCAAAGCTTTTCGACCAGCCACTCAACGGGTTTCGTATCGGTGTCGTCGGGGCCAAAATTCCAGGCTTCGGCAAACTGGGGACCTTCGCGGTAGAGCTTTTCGGCCAGCAGCAGGTAGCCGCTCAACGGCTCGAGGACATGCTGCCAGGGGCGCAGGGCTGCGGGATTGCGGATCAGGATTTTTTCCCCTTTCAGGAGGGCGCGGACACAGTCAGGGACCAGGCGATCGGCGCCCCAATCACCGCCGCCGATGACATTCCCCGCGCGGGCCGAAGCGATGGCGGGAGAGTGAAGGGTGAAGGGTGAAGAGTGAAAAGTGAGAGGCTGCTGGGGTCGGTGAGGGGGTGCTGTTGAAAAAGGAGCGGCGATAGGCGTCGGTGACCAGTTCGGCACAGGCTTTGCTCGAGGAGTAGGGATCGTGACCTCCGAGCGGTTCGTTTTCGCGATAGCCCCAGAGCCATTCCTGATTCAGGTAGCACTTGTCGGAAGTGACGATGACCACGGCCCTGACCGTGGGCGTGCGGCGAACGGCTTCAAGAAGATTCACGGTTCCCATCACATTAGTGGCATAGGTTCGCCCCGGGTCCTGGTAGGATTCTCGAACCAGGGACTGAGCCGCCATGTGGATGACCACTTCCGCTTCGGCCTCGAGGAGCGCTTCCTGAAGCGCCCCGGAATCGCTGACGTCGCCAAGGACAGAAGTAACCAGCTCGTCAATTCGGCAGAGGTCGAAAAGGTTGGGCTGAGTTGGAGGATCGAGGGCGTACCCGAAGACCTTTGCCCCCAGACGGTAAAGCCAGAGGCACAGCCACGACCCTTTAAAACCGGTATGCCCGGTGAGAAAGACTTGTCGGTCCTGCCAGAAGGGTTGAGTCTTATGCATCAATCCTGCTCAAAAAAATGGTGCTATCCTTAAACTTCTGTTTCTAACCAGGAAGGCGAAAAGAGCGCAAAGCATGGTTTGGTGCGGCTTGACCGTTCGTCACAGAACAGCATCGAGCTTCTCCGGGTGATCGGAAAGCCATTGCCGATATGCCGAAACGATGCGCTCAAGGTCGGTCAGTTGCTCGGAACAGACTTGGTAGAGCTCATCCGCTGAGACTTCATGATAGAAATGAACGAGACGGTTTCGATATCCGGCCAGCAGCCGCAAAAGCTTTCCGTCGTCTTTCGACAGTACGCCATATTCCTGCAGTTTGTCAGCAACCTCTTTATATTCGCTCACCGCAGTGGCAAAGCCTTTGGCCAGGATGTGGCGGCCTATGTCGAGCAACGCTTCGAGTGCCCGACGGAGGCAGGATTCCCCACTCCAGAGGTTGCGCCGGTCGGTGAAGAAAAGCTCACGCTCCGCCAATGGCAGGCGGCGAATGTCTTGGAGCACCTCTTCCAGAAGTGCCATGCGGTCTACGACCACACGTTTCGAGATGAGACCGGGTGTCATCTGTTTTCCCGCAAGATCATGGCCATCCGCTCTCGCTCCAGAGGCACCAGGTCACCCGCGCGCCGGAGCAGGTACAGCTCATATTCATCCGCATCGTGATCGTCCTCTGCATACAGCCGCTCACCGCGAATCACTTCCACCGCTACAAACGGGTCCGCTTCCGGAAGGATCACGAGGTCCACCCGGTTGCATCCCAGATAATCCTCCAGGGCAACAGTCAACTGCACGCGCTCCCTGATATGATGCAGGCGGCCAATCCTGGGCCTGACGCCCACATCGACGTCGGCCCCTCGCGGCTCCAGAGCGGGCCTTTCTTGGGCGACCCATTGCCGGACTTCGTCGGCTCGGCTGCCGAAGACATAAAGTGAAGCCGCGCCAAAGGATTGGCAAATGCGGGCAAGTTCGCTCGGACGAGGGTTGGAATCATGGTTTGGCGGTTGCGATATTTGCATGAATTCAGCTTGCGTTGATTGGCAGAGCTCCCAGGGCAGCCGATGGCCGCAACCAGAACAATCCACCGCAGAGAACGCAGAGATCGCTGAGAAAACAATAGGTTAGAGATAAATATTGAAAGAATTGCATGACCTTGCACATTAGCAATCCAGGGCGCGCTCTATTTGTTCGAGAAAAGAATGGACGTCATCCAGCTTCGACAGGACCTGTTCGCAGATGAACCGGGGGTCCGTTCGCTCGTAGTCGTGGGCAAGGAAATTCCGGAACCCGGCAATTCTCGCAAAATCGTATGCGAATGAGGGATCAAGGAGCCCTTGCTCGCCAAGAATATCGAACGCCTCATGATAGGATTGGGGGAGTCTGAGTTTCCGGTGCTTGATTACCAATTCAGCCAGGGAAACACAACTGTCAGCCAAAAGGTACAGGTAATGAAGCAGGGCTCCCCGGTAAATGGGATCAGCGTTAAATCGCTCCAGGCAGTTGTCTTTCAATGAGGATACCAGCGCATGATACTCGCGAATCCTCCCGATCTTCTGATAGATCCGCTCCATCAGAATCCTACGACAACTGCTCTTTGGGTCTTGAAATCAATGGCGCGGTGCATGATGGTGAGCTCGAAGTCCTCTCTCAAGTCAGGGTCCTGGTCCAGCACCACAACACCGTGCCGGATGACCTCATCAAGCAGCATGAGATTTCTGGTTGTGTTGAGGATCACCACATCGATGTCGTTTCTCATCAGGGCCCTGCTCAGTTCGCCGTAAAGGTGAAGCCTTTCATCCAGGGGAGACGCCGCATGTTTCTTCGAGAGGTAGAGCGCGACGTCGATGTCACTGGTGGGGGCAGTCTTTCCTTCGGCTGCCGAGCCAAAAAGGTAGGCGAAAATCACGCGCTCTTTTTGAGCGTCAAGGGCCTTTATTAAAGATTCCGTAAGCTCGTCCATAAGCTTCTCTCACGCAATGCTTTCAGAAGGGACGAATTAGCGATCCAACCTATAGCTCCGCCAACTCGGTTACAGGCGCGGAGACACGTTTGTTTGCCGTTGTCCGTGGGACCGGTGGTTAAAGGAGACCCGGTGAGAGTCTTGAGCATTTTGAATATTGCCGTGGCGGGCTATTTAGCATCAAGCCGATCGGGTTGCAAGGACGAGAACCCCCACGGGTGTAATCGGAAGTGGGAGTAACCTTCGTCCCGAATGCCTGCTGCTGAGCCACTATCGTCATTCCGGCATTCTTCTAGCCGGAATCCAGGGCAGTTTAACCGCTGCAGATGTACTCCTGGATTCCGGCTTAAAGCGTGCCGGAATGACGATTTGCGTATGTCCAAAGCTATTATTGTTGCGTTCAGATCTGTCACAACTCTCACTTCTAATTGCACCCAACCGCCACCGCGTTTTCATGAGGGCTCGGTACCGGACTGCTTTACCCACAGCAACAGTTCGCCAAGCACTTTCTCAAGGTCATCAAGGTGGCTGTGACAGATCTCATAGAGTTCGTCGGGTTGGATTTCGTGGTAAAAATGAACCATCCGATTGCGATATCCAGCCATCCGGGTCATGAGCTGCGCAGCCTCGACACCGAGCACTCCCTTCTCACTCAAGGCCCTGGCTACTTCTTTGTATTCCGTTGCCGGATATCCGAAACCTTTGGCCAGAATGTGACGGCCCAGGTCCATGAGGGCCTCCAAAGCCCGGCGCAGATAGGATTCGGCGGCTGCAAAAGAATGCTTCTCGGCATGAAATGCTTCAACGTTATCGAGCGGAAGCGTTCTTAGATCGTCGACCATCCGGCGGATCCAGAAAACGCGTTCAGAGACTATTTCAGGTCGAGTTGTCCCCGGCGTCATGGGTCGAGTCCCAACATCATGCGCTCCTTTGCCCGCTGAAAAGGCATCAGTTCGGCAGCCTTGCGCATGATATAGAGCTGGTATTCCGCTTCATGACGAGGGTTTTCCGCAAAAAGCAATTCTCCTGAAACGATTTCCAGGGCAAGAAAGGTGGGGACCTCGGGCAGCACAACCAGATCAACTCGCTGCACACCAAAAAGATCTTCCAGTTCCATGGCCAAATCGACCTTGTTGTCAACCGTGAGCCTGGTTGCGGGTTTGACCCCGAGGTCGAGGTCGGACGCGCCAGGAGCGAGTTCGGGTTTGGCGCCGGCGATAAACTCGAGGGCTTCCCTCGCGCGACTGCCAAAGGCGTAGATAAGCTGAAGGCCGTATCTTTGGGCTATGGCTTGGAGGGCAACGCTGGGATTTGGCGTGTTGTGAACTTCTTGGTTGCGTGAGCTTTGCACGGAGTTTTCAGCCTCTTCACGACCCTAAATAATATCCGCAAAGGTCCGTTCGGTCTTGCGGAAATACCACACGCCGGAGACCAGAATGGCCAGCACCAGTATTATCGAGGTAATAAAGCCGGGCAGGTAAAGATAGTACTGTCCGCCCAAGATGGCCCAGCGGAAGCCGTCGATCACGCCCACCATGGGGTTGAGTGAATAGAGCGGGCGCCAGGCTTCCGGAATGATGGTGCTGGAGAAGCCTACCGGTGAGATGTAGAGCCCAAACTGGACAATGAAGGGGATGATGTAGCGGAAGTCACGGTACTTCACATTGAGTGACGTGATCCAGAGGCCGACGCCGAAGGAAGCCGTAAAGGCGAAGACAATGAACAACGGTAGCGTCAACAGGCGCCACGAGGGCATGAAGGCATACCAAATCATGAGCACGATGAGGATGCTGAAGGAGATAAAGAAATCGACCAGGCTCACGATCACCGCGCTCGCCGGGATCACGAGGCGCGGGAAATAGACCTTGGAAATCAGGTTGGCATTCCCCACCAGACTCATGGCGCTTTCGGAAAGGGCATTGGCAAAGAACTGCCAGGGCAGCATGGCGGCGTAGACGAGGATCGGGTAGGGCACTCCCTCAGATGGCAGTTTTGCCAGCTTGCCAAAAACGACCGTGAAGACGACCATGGTGAGAAACGGCCTGAGCACGCTCCAGAGGACGCCGATCGCGGTCTGCTTATAGCGGACGAGAATGTCGCGCCAGGCCAAAAAATAGAAGAGCTCCCGGTAGCGCCACAAATCTTTCCAATAGTGGAGCTCGGTCTTGCCCGCTTCAATGATCAGTTCCTGGGTGGCTGTGGTGGTCTGAGACATAGAGAATCCGTGGGGGGCGGTTGATGGTTGATGGTTGATGGTTGATGGTTGAGGGTTGATGGTTGAGTGGGGATGGTTGAGGGGTGAGGGAATGTTTGGTTATGGAGGATCGATCTACAACATGGTTCGTGTGGTTATGGTGGTACCGGGCTGAGCAATGAAGGGTTCAATAATCAGCGTCGAGAGATCTGCCAGGCAAGTCTGAAGGGTCTCACGAGGCGATAGAGGGCGTGGAACAACACCGGTAATCCTGCCACCGAAAAGTCATTCAGAGTGGGGGTGAAGAGCCGCCGGACAAGATAGCGAAGCTTATCCCGCAGTCGTTCTCTCATTTTCAGGTAAAAAACCACGCGGTCCATCTCCCCCGGTGACTGATCGTCATGGCTGAAGATCCGCGCCCTCACGCCGGCGGCAAGAGATTCCAGGGAGGAGTCAAGCTGCAATCGCCTCTCGACAAGGTCAGGCAGGTCGGCTGCAAGCATCGTCTTCGCCAGATAAAGACCAAGCAGCAGCATACGTTCCATCCCGGAACGGGCCGCCTGCCCCATCACTCGCTGCCAGTCCATGTCCCTGTGCGTGCTGATCAACTGCGCAATGTCGCTGATCCAGGCCAGCCTCTCCCATTGATGCTTGCCGCCATGATGGGCACAGAGCACGAACAGCAGCTTCTCGGGCGGTATGGTCAACATTTCTCTTCCCAGGAGCATCACCGGCTCCAGTTGGCCCCACAGTTCGCTGAGATCAAAATCGCACGAATAATAATCCGGTACGATTCCCCAGTGGAACTCCACCATGATCCCGGTATCTTTCTGATAGAAGTTGTACTCGCATTCATGCTCCAAATATAAGGATTCTTCCGCCGGAGATAAGGCGAGCTCCGGCCGGTAGCCTTGTGACACCACGAGTCCCTTGGCTTTCTGGAAATCGCGCTTGTGAATGATGAAATCGAGGTCGCAGAATTGCCTCACCCCCGTTGCCCGATAGGCGATCGCATCAAGTGTTGGGCCCTTGTAGGGTATCAGGGCGATGTCGTGCTTCCGGAAGAGGTCGAGGATGATCAGAAGATGATGGATGAGGATGAGGTGTCTTGCTGCGTGGATGCGAAAATTATTGAGCAGCCGGTCAACGACATCGGCTGGAATCATTGCGGAATTTACTTCCTTGAGGTTGTAATAGAGGAGCGGCAAGGTCCCATGGCGTCGAGCCGCCTCGAGGAGATAGGACCAGTCAATGTTTTGCTCGATCAACGCGGTGATCCGAGCAGACTTTTCACGTCCGCCATGGAGAGTGGCGCAATAGAGGAGCAGGTCATCTTCGGGGCGGTTTCTTTGCATTGGTATGCTCAGAGGAGTTGGCGGCCGCTTCAGCGACTTCCTTTACATGTGCTCTTCACAACTGGCCTGCAGCGGAAAACCGTTGCGCTGGCAGATGTATTCGCGGGTGGCTTCCAGGAGATCGTTCGCGACCATCTCCCCGACCAGTTCGGTGAAGGTGATTTGCGGACGCCAGCCGAGCTCTTCTCGGGCTTTGCGGGGGTCTCCAAGGAGGGTCTCGACTTCCGTTGGTCGGAAGTACGCCGGATCGACGTGAATGATGACTTTCCCGGGTTGCGGGAGGCGTGCCCGGGAGTGGTGAGCATATTCTTCAAGAAGCGGTGATGGGTGCAGTGTGGCAACAACCCCTTGCTCGGTGACGCCGCTCCCGCGCCAGTCCAGTTCGATTCCAACCTGGGCGAAGGCCTGCTCACAAAACTCCCTGACGGAATGCTGCTCGCCGGTGGCGATCACGTAATCTGCCGGCGCCTCCTGCTGCAGCATCAGCCACTGGGCGGCGACGAAGTCCCGGGCATGGCCCCAGTCGCGGAGGGCGTTCAGGTTGCCGAGGTAGATCTTTTCCTGGAGCCCAAGAGCGATCCTCGCTGCGGCGCGGGTAATTTTGCGGGTGACGAAGGTTTCTCCTCGAAGCGGTGATTCATGGTTGAAAAGGATGCCGTTGCAGGCAAAGAGGCCGTAGGCTTCACGATAATTCACGGTGATCCAGAAGCCGTACAATTTGGCCACCGCGTAGGGAGAGCGGGGATAAAACGGGGTGCGCTCCGTCTGCGGGATTTCCTGCACCTGGCCGTAAAGTTCCGACGTCGAAGCCTGATAAAAACGGGTCCTGTCCTGAAGCTGCAAAATCCTGATCGCTTCGAGCAGGCGCAACGCGCCGAGGGCATCCGCATTGGCGGTGTACTCGGGAGTTTCAAAGGAAACCTTCACGTGGCTTTGGGCGGCGAGGTTATATATTTCATCCGGCTGTACTTCCTGGATGATTCGGATGAGGTTGGTGGCATCGGTGAGGTCTCCGTAATGCATGACGAAACGCCGGTCTTCGACATGAGGGTCCTCGTAGAGATGATCGACGCGCTGCGTATTGAAAAGCGAAGCACGACGCTTGATCCCGTGAACCGTATATCCCTTTTCGATCAGGAAATCCGCCAGATACGCGCCGTCCTGGCCGGTAATGCCGGTGACGAGGGCAACCTTGCCGCTGTTCATGCTTCTCCTTTTTGCAGATAATCCCGGTACGCCAGGCGAATACCCTCTTCGAGGGAGATCCTGGGCTGCCAGCCAAGAGTGGTCATGCGGCTCACATCCAACAATTTCTGCGGCGTCCCGTCAGGTTTGGTCGGGTCCCATGCCACCGGTCCATCATAACCGACGGTCCTTGCCACCATCTCGGCAAGCTCGCTGATGGCAAGGTCTTTACCGGAGCCGATGTTGATGAGATGACGGGTGGCAAGAGAGTAGTGATGAGTGATGAGTGATGAGTGATGAGTGACTGGAGTGATGAGTGGCGTGGTGGGTGCTGAGTGCTGAGTGCTGAGTGCCGGGTGGCGTCGGTGCTTGTCGAATATCTCGTCGAGACGACTCATCAAGAAAATGCAGGCGTCGGCGAGGTCGTCGGCAAAGAGAAATTCGCGTCGCGGGGAACCTGTTCCCCAGAGTCTCACCACAGGGGTGTGGCTTTCGTTCGAAGCGCCAGGCGTAGGGGTTCGCATGGAGAGGTCCACCTCGCTGCCTGCACCCGGTAAGAGCCTCAAAAATATCGGGTGGAATGGACCCGTATCGCGTCTCATCGGCTTTGATGCCGCTCCAATCGTTCTGCGCTGCGAGTTTGGCCAGATGAAATTTGCGAATGAAGGCCGGGAGCACGTGCGAGGCTTCGAGATCGTAGTTGTCGTTCGGGCCATAGAGGTTGGTTGGCATGACGCTCAAAAACCTTGCGCCATACTGGCGATTGTAGGCTTCACACAGTTCAATTCCGGCGATTTTCGCGATGGCATAGGGTTCGTTGGTGGCTTCAAGAAGCCCGGTTAAGACGTACTCCTCTTTCAATGGTTGCGGCGCGAGCCGCGGGTAGATGCAGGAGCTCCCAAGAAAAAGCAGGCCCTTGACTTGGTGGCGCCAGGATGCTTCGATCACGTTAGTTTGGATTCTGAGGTTTTTGAGCAGGAAATCAACCGGGTAAGTGGCGTTGGCGTTGATTCCTCCGACCTTTGCCGCCGCCAGCATGACGTACTCGGGGTGCTCATCGGTAAAGAACCGGTCCACTGCCGGTTGGCTTTCAAGGTCGAGTTCGTCATGGCTGCGACAGATGAGGTTGGCGTAACCGCTTGCCCGGAGACGGCGAAACAGGGCAGACCCCACCAGGCCCCGATGGCCGGCTATGTATATTCTTGACTCGAAGTTCACCTGATCCGTATCTGAAGACATGACGGGAGCAACACACAGCTCCGCCAACTTGGTTACATCGAGAACCAAGCGCTCGCTGGAATGTTGGCAGGAGAGATGAAGATGTGATTAAGATTGTTAACCCTAATCTATTAACCGAATTTGGGCGAAAAGTACAACTCGGAAATCTTCCCGCCACCACGAACAGCCAGCGCCAGTCTCCACCCCCAACCCCTCCCCCATCAACCATCAACCATCAACCCTCAACCTCAACCATCAACCATCCACCATCAACTCTCACCCAACCCTTTTTCTTTGACATAACAATTTTACAGAAGTACTTATAGTGGCCGCACAATGCCCGTTGGCAAATAGTTAACCGAAGATTTTCGAAGGGTTGAGGGAGGAAACATGGGGGAAGACCTGGGACAGATGTTGGCAACATGGAAGAAAGACCTCGAAAAAGCATGGCTGCAACTGCCAAAGCCTTTTAGGAGCGACCACTCTGTCCGGCGTACATTGCAGTGTCATTTGTACTGGCAGTTGTGCCAGACCGGGCATCGTGTTGTGGCGGACTATATGCCCCCGCGAATTCAGGATCGAGCGATTGACCTCATCGCAGTCAATGATAATCACGGAATCGAGTACGCCATTTGCATTGACACCGTGATCACCCTCGCGGCGGTGAAGAGCCTGAGCAGCTTCGAGGCCGCAAACAAAGCCATCTTCACCACCGGGCTGCTGCTGAAGAAGGTCCAGGAGAGCCGGTTCTTTCTTAAGGACGATATCCGGCACCTTCATTTGCAGCCTTTTGAGAAATCTTCCTGATAGAAAATGACTGAGAAATGCCGTTGACAGACAACCACAATTGTGCCAAGATCGCCCGCAAACCTAGGAGTCTGCACCAAGGCCGCTTGACTTGTGCAAAGGGCGGTTCATATCACGAGGAAGGGGGTGAGAAGTCCAGGTTCGGGTGAGGGGCAGGAGAAGCCAAGCCAAGCGCAGCACTTTTCTCCGTTATTTTGTTAACTTATTTATTCTTAGGTCCATCCTGAGATGGTCGGAGGATGGCAGATTGAACGATCTTCTTCACTAAAACATCATGCTGTCTGCGTTCCGGATCGCGTGGCTCTGCTCTTCTACCATGATATGTTGATGCGTTGCTCGAAGTACTGCTCACCAGTTGATGTTTTAGGAATACTTTTCTCACATCTTTTTTAACAAATCTTTTCTCGTCACAGTTCTTGTGCCCGATTCAGCTTCCACTGAGTGAGGGCACGTAAATGCTGTTGTATAACAGCGCTAAATGACCTTGACAGCAGCCATGACAGTTGCTGTCAAAAGGACCTGAAAAAGCGATTTCTTAGCACCTATCGCCGAAAGAAAGGAGGGCAGAAAAGGTCATAGAATCAACTATTTTTTTAGCCGGCAAGGGGAGCCATTGCGAAACGATGTGATGCCACGCACTTATCGTATCGTAGGCAATGAATGGAGATCCGGGGTTGTTATCAAGTCTTATTATTGATTTCTTATTCGTTGAACGGAGGGTCTAAATAATGGCGGAAGAAGTGAAAGCTACTCAAGCGAGATGGATTCCTTTACTGTGCGGGCTGATAAGCAGTACCACGTGCGGTATGCTTCTCTATGCATGGAGTGTGTTCATTAAGCCTCTTAATGCGGAATTCGGGTGGACGCCGTGCGGAGATCGCCCTGGCCTTCGCAATCTGCTGTCTGATCTTCGGGTTGATGACGTTTCCCGCAGGCCGTATCAGCGACAAGTACGGTCCGAGTCGTGTGGTTATTGCGGGCGGTATCATTCTCTGCATCGGATTTGTGCTGTCCGGGTTTATTCAATCAAAGATACAGCTTTATATTACGTATGGAGTTATTGCCGGTTTTGGAGGCGGCATCATTTACCTGCCACCCATTGCGACGGCGCCGAAATGGTGGCCTGACCGACGCGCCCTGGCGACAGGGTTTGCCGTCGTTGGCCTGGGTCTCGGTTCGTTCCTCATGGGGCCTCTGGCCACCTATCTCATTGAGGCCCCGGGCATGGGCTGGCGCTACGTGTTCTGGTACTGCGGGGTGGCCATGGGGATCATGGCGGTTGGAGCCGGTCTGTTGCTGAAAGTCCCCCCGGCAGGATGGAAGCCCGCAGGCTGGAATCCGCCCGCGCCTCCGGCGGGTACGGCGGCCCCCAAGGTGGTTCGTGACTGGACCCACGAGGAAAGCAAAAGTGATTCCAAGTTCTGGCTGCTGTATCTGGCCTACTTCTGCGGTTCCTTCGCGGGGTTGATGGTCATCGGTCACCTTGCCGGTTTTGGAAGGGATTCGGGTCTGACGGCCATGGCGGCTGCCGGCGCCGTAAGCTTCCTCGCTTTCGCCAATGCGTCGACGCGAATCCTTTCCGGCTTTTTTGTGGACAAGATCGGGATTCGTGTTTACTTCGCGGCAACGTTTCTGCTGCAGACCATCGCGATGCTCGCGATCTTTCAGCTTGGCAGCAGTTTCTACGGGCTGGGGGCCATTGCCGTTCTCATCGGCTGGAACTACGGCGCCATGTTTACCTTGTTCCCGGCCACCTGCCTCCAGTTCTACGGGCCGACGGCACAGGGGAGCAACTACGGCCTTCTGTTTACGGCGTGGGGGCTTGCGGGCTTTGCCGGGCCATGGGTCGGCGGCTATCTGAAGGATATGACGGGAACGTACTACATGCCGTTCCTTTGTGCAGCGGCCTTGTGCGCCCTTGGATGTATAATTCTTTTCACCACGAAGCCGCCTGAGAAGAAACACGTCTAGTCTCCAGGATAACGTGTACAAGAACTTTAATCGAAAGCGCCCCGGTTCCATCCGGGGCGCTTTTTTGGGGGGGAATTTACGGCATCAACATCCTCAGCAATTTGGGGCCTCGCCGGCTTTGCCGGTCCCTTCGCTGGCGGCTCGCTTAGAGCGTGTCTTAAAATTCAGATTTTCGCAAAACTCGCAGGAAGAATTCCCACGACCCATCTCTAGAGAAGATGGGAACTCGCTCGTTCGCTCGTTCTCAAGCTCCGGCTTGGGAACGCAGGCACGGAAGCTCCCGGCCCTTAACCCTTTGTTAACCGAACAAAAAATCCCCGGGGAAGAGTATGCCAGGGGTTTTTCATCTCTTATTCCATCAATACGGGTTCGCGCAGAATTCGTTCAATTGCCTGGCGGGCCGATGCCGCGAGGCGCGGGTGGGTCTCGGCAAGCGACTCAATCTGGCGCAGGTGATCTGCCGTGCGCAAAACCACCATGGCCAAGTCGCCCTCATCCATCCCGGAGATCTCCCGCACTTTTTCCCAGGATTCCCCACGAGCCCAGTGATAGACCGTAACCACGGTCCAAAACGGCAGCGGCGGGGTCGTGAAGCCGTCCGCCTGCAGCCGTTCCCGCAAACGCTGAAGACCCTGGAGCATCTTGAAAAAGGGTTTGGCGACCTCGGGGTACTTCCAGACCAGGGTGGACAGCTGGATGTCTCCAGGCCGCTCCCGGTCCATGACAAAGGGCGCGATGAGTGCTGCCAGGAGCTCGGCATTGTCGACCGGAAAGACTTCCTTCCGGATGCCTTCAGAGATCAGCAGCGGCTGGTCCAGCCGTCAATTTCGATGCCCACAAACCATCCTCGGTCAGACGGCCCTCTTCGTTCACATAGCCTTCCTCCTGGAGAATCCGGTAATGCTGCTGGAATGATCTCCAAAGCTGCTCCTGGATGGTGTTCATTTGCGAGAGATGGGCAAAATACTGCTGGACGGAGGCGGAGAAGGGGTGCGATGTAAGCTTCTGGCAGGGGCCAAAAAGAGAGCACGAATCGCAGGGCATGGCCGCTTTCGTCGCCACCAGTCCGGTCAGTTCGCGGGCGGCGACCTCGAGCGGCAGCCATTTCTCCGTATCGGGTCCCTCTTTCTCGCCCTGGTGCCTCCTCGAGGTTATCTGAGAAACCAACGTTTCCCATCCCTGCCGATCTTTCGAAGAAGGGAGGTTTTCAAGCTTTTCGCCAAGGGACCGGATGCGCTGAAGGGCAACTTTGTAAGTCCGGATGTGCCCCTTTCGGTAGCGAATGGGGAAGGCAAGGCGGACCGCTTCAACGGTTTGTTGCTCCATTTGCGGCGGGGACATGACGGCATAGGGGGTCCCTCGCCCGCTGAGAAAAATCCTGCAAGGAACAAGAAGATCGTAAAACGAGTGCAGAGAGGCCTGGCGTTTCCAGAGTTTTCGTGCTTTTCGCGTTCGCTCCTGGAGGAAGCTGTACTGAGGACGAATTTCCGCCAACTTTTCCAAAGAGCCGCATGCGGTTTCGGGCAACCACTGGTCGAGTACTTTTTTTGCCTCGAGGAACTTTCCGCTGAGTTGAGATTCTTCCTTGAAGTCCTGGAAAGTTGCGAGGGAAGAAGAGAAAAGGGTGGCGATTTCATCAGGTCGGTGAGAGAGGAGCAAATTGAGCGCCATCGAGAAATTGACGCGGATCTGGCTCTTAATGGTGTCCGGCGGCGATTTGAGCAAGTCATGGATGAGCTGGGGGTCTTGATGAGGGCCGGGCAGGGTGAGCACAAAACCAATCTCATCCATGCCCCGGCGACCGGCGCGTCCGGTCATCTGCAGCAGGTCGGTGGCGGTGAGCCCGGTAAATTCCCGGCCATTGAAGCGGTCGCTCTGGCAAATCACCACCGTGCGTGCGGGGTAATTCACGCCGGCCGCCACCGTCGAGGTGGAAAAGATGGCTTCCAGCCATCCTTCCTGCATCAGTCTTTCGAGGAAAAGCTTCCAGTGAGGCAGTTGGCCGCCGTGATGCGCCCCCACCCGGGCGTATTTCAGGATCGAAAGATGCTGATGACGCCGCAGGAAGGGGAAGTCTTCCAGGAGATCATCGAGGCGCTGTTTGAAGAGTGGAGAACTCTTTGCGCCTTCGTATTCGGGGACCGGATGGCAGAGAAAAATCGCCCTTTCGCAATCGGCCCGTGATTTGAGGAAAAAAATCGCCGGAAGCAGATTAGCCTGCCGTAGCGTTTGCAGGACCCTGGGGATGTTGGGAAAGTCGTTTTTGGGGAATAACCTGCTGTCCACCGTTCGGACTTTCGTAAAGAGTCCGCGCCGCGTGCTGAGAGGGCTCAGTTCTCCATCGGTAAAGAGAAACAGGGGATAGAGCGGCACCGGCCGGTCATAGGCGGCAACCCAGGTGCACGGCGTTGACCGAAGCCACTCGAGCCAGGAACAGATCTCCTGGGCATTGCGGATGGTTGCGGAGAGGAGCAGGAGTTTGACGCGCGAGGGGAGATAGATGAATACTTCTTCCCAAACCACTCCCCGGTCTTCGTCGCCAAGAAAATGCGCTTCATCCAGGACCACGAGGTCTTCTTCGAGGTCTTCGCCGCGGTGCATCGTGTCATAGAGCTGGTTCCGGAGGATTTCCGTGGTGCCGACAATGATCGGGGCCTGCAGGTTCTCTTTCCGGTCCCCGGTGAGAATCCCCACCTTGTCAGCACCGAAAAGCTGCGAAAATTCCTCATATTTTGAGTTGGAAAGAGCTTTCAGCGGAGAAGCGTACCAGCTCTTGCCACCGCTGTGAAGGGTGCGCTCGATGGCCTTGATGGCGATGTAGGTCTTGCCGGAACCGGTTGGCGCCGTCACCAGGACGTCGGTCCGCGCCAGGGCCTCAAGGGCCTCCAGTTGAAACGGGTCCGGGGTGAAGGGTTGAGGGTGCGGGACCCGGATGCGCTCAAGGACGGGACGAAGGTTCCGGTGAATGCGTACGGAGAAAGCCAGGTCCGCACCACTCAACGGGCCTACCGACGATTTCCGGGCTGAATAAGGCTTTTTATGAAAGTGCTTCGGTCGTGAGATGTTTCTCAAATATCTATCCTCAAGTGATCTGCTTTCGTTTCAGCGCAATTTTCTACTATTATCCACCATTAACAGGGGAAAGCAAAGAGCTATCATGATCTTTTGGGTGGTGTGTGCACGGTCTTGTAAGGGAATCGAATAGCTGATAGAGTCGCATTCGCCGTCGATGACAACTTTCATAAGGGGAAGATGACGTTATGAAAATCGCTATTATCGGAACCGGTTACGTGGGATTGGTCAGCGGGGCTTGTTTCGCGGAGTTCGGTCATGAAGTTACGTGTATCGACAAGGATGAAGCGAAGATCAGCGTCCTGAAACAGGGTGAGATTCCTATCTATGAACCGGGCCTCGAGTTTCTGGTTCAGAAGAATGTGAAGGCCGGGCGCCTTGTCTTTTCCACTGAGTTCAGCCCCGGGGTCCCGGAAGCGGAGGTGATATTCATTGCCGTCGGAACCCCTGCGTCCCGACGGGGCGACGGCTATGCCGATCTCAGCTACGTGTACGAGGCAGTGCAGCAACTGGCCCCTTTTCTTCGAGATTACACCGTCGTCGTCAACAAGAGCACGGTGCCGGTCGGTACCGCCCGCCAGGTTGCGCGCATCATCTCTGCAGCGAATCCGGAAGCCGCTTTTGATGTGGCCAGTAATCCCGAATTCTTGCGAGAGGGGGCCGCCATCCGCGACTTCATGCACCCAGACAGGGTCGTTATCGGCGTGGACTCGGCGATGGCCGAAGAGGTCCTCAAAGCCATTTACCGCCCCCTGTATCTCCTCGAGACGCCGTTTGTGATCACCGGCATCGAGACCTCCGAATTGATCAAATATGCGGCCAATGCCTTCCTGGCAACGAAGATCAGCTTTGTCAATGAACTGGCGAATATCTGCGAGGAAATCGGGGCAAATGTTCAGGATGTGGCCCGAGGAATGGGGTTGGATGGCCGAATCGGCAAAAAGTTCCTGCACGCGGGGCCGGGTTACGGGGGGTCATGTTTTCCCAAGGACACCCATGCCCTGCTGCGTATTGCCCAGGAACACGGAGTTGCCTGCCGAATCGTCGAGGCGGTCATTGAAGTC
Organism: uncultured delta proteobacterium; assembly: GCA_963808625.1. Taxonomy (GTDB): domain Bacteria; phylum Desulfobacterota; class Syntrophobacteria; order Syntrophobacterales; family Syntrophobacteraceae; genus JADGQM01. The sequence goes on along the minus strand of CAWEHK010000051.1, from coordinate 137,400 downwards.
AACGCGGCGCAAAAGGCCCGCATGGCAAGAAAGATCAGGATCGCTCTGGGGGGCTCGGAAGCCGGGAAAACGCTCGCCGTGCTCGGGCTTGCTTTCAAGCCGGAAACCGATGACATCCGGGATGCTCCTGCGCTCACCATCATTTCCACGCTGCTCGAGCACGGGGCCGTGGTCCGCGCTCATGATCCGGCGGCTATGAGAGAAGCCGCCCGGGCGCTGCCGGATGTCAAGTACTGCAACAGTGCCTACGAGGCCTGCGAAGGGGCCGATGCCTTGATCCTCATGACCGAATGGAACGAGTATCGTGCTCTTGACCTCGATCGCGTCAAAACCTTGCTGAAGGAACCAATATTCATCGATCTTCGCAACGTGTACCCGGCAAGCATGGTGAGGGAGAAGGGATTTCGCTATCACAGTGTGGGCCGGGGAGAATAGGGAAGAGTGAAGAGTGAGTGACGAGTGACGAGTGATGAGTGATGAGTAGCGAGTGCTGGTTTGTGAGTGCTGGGTGCTGGGTAGTGAGTGTAGAGTAAGGGGGCAACGAATGGAGAACTCGGATAACCTTTAGTATTATTCTACCGTTCATCGTGACGCGCGGAATTGCACTGCTCGGCAGTCAAACGAGAAGAACCAGGAACCAGGAACCAGCGCCAAGAGCCAAGCGCCAAGAGCCAAGAGCCAAGCGCCACTGAAGGTTAATCGGATGGGATCGATCACGGCGGTATTGGTGAGTGTTGTCGTTTGTCTTTTGTTGGCATGCTTTGAGCCCGCGAGCTGCTCTGCTGAGGACTTGCCGGCTGGTGACAGCGCCACGGTTCGGCAAGGCGAAGCACTCCCCGGCAGGGCGACTCATTATGACATCACGATTGTCAAGACTTATCCCCACGATCCGGAAGCCTTTACCCAGGGACTGATCTTTTCTGATGGTTGCCTTTACGAAAGCACCGGGACCTATCAAACGAGTTCCACCCTGCGGAAGGTCGATCTTGAGACGGGGGAGGTCTTGAAAAATCAAACGCTCCCGACGGCAGTATTTTGGTGAGGGTCTGACCCTGTGGCGAGGCAAGTTGATCCAGTTGACCTGGCGATCGGGAATCGGCTTCGTTTATGAGAAGGACAGCTTCCAAAAGCTGGAGGAGTTCCGTTACGAAAATGAAGGTTGGGGGATCACGCATGACGGTAAGTCGCTGATCATGAGTGACGGCAGCGCCGTGTTGCGCGTTCTCGATCCGGAATCCTATGAAGAAACGGGGCGAATCGAGGTGCTTGATCACGGCACCCCTGTCCGCAACCTGAATGAATTGGAGTATATTAAGGGTGAAATATTTGCGAATATCTGGGGGAGCGACACGATCGCCATCATCTCACCGGAAAACGGAAAGGTGCGCGGATGGATCGAACTTTCTTCGCTGCGGAAGGCCCTCGGCCCCGTCCAAAAGGCAGAAACGCTGAACGGCATCGCCTACGATGCGGCCCGCGACCGCATCTTCGTCACCGGTAAGCTATGGCCAAAACTCTTTGAGATCAAACTCGTGGCCAGGTGAAGACAGTGGTCAGTGATCAGTGATCAGTGAACTAGGGAGTCGAGTTTGCAGAGGGTCCCCTCAATTCGTATCTCGGAAGCCAACAGTATCCCGGTGAATGCCGGGGGTGTATTTTGTGCTTTACTGGATGACCGCTTTTCGCCGAAAAGACTGGAACTTCAGCTTGCAGCGGGCGGTCGAGTGGGCAAAAGAACTGGGAAAGCCCCTGGTCATTCTGGAGGCTTTGCGCTGTGATTATCCGTGGGCGAGCGACCGGCTTCACAGCTTCATCCTGGAGGGCATGAGAGACAACCGGAGGCAGTTTGACGAGACCTGTGTGTTCTATTTTCCCTTCGTCGAAACGAGGAAGGGCGAGGGAAAGGGTTTACTGGAAAAGCTCAGTTCCTATGCCTGCCTTGTCGTTGCCGATGATTGCCCGGCCTTTTTCCTGCCAAGGATGGTCGCGGCTGCCGCAAGGGCCCTGAAGGTGAAGCTCGAAGTTGTGGATTCCAATGGCATGCTCCCTCTGCGCGCTGTCGACCGGGTCTTTACAACGGCGTTTTCGTTTCGAAGGTTTCTGCAAAAAAACCTGCCCGAGCACCTCGATCAACTCCCCGTAGAGGACCCCCTGGCCGGGGTGTCCCTACCCCCTTTGGCCGCCATTCCCGAGCCGATAACGGCGCACTGGGGGCCGGCAGCAGACGGTATTTTGAATGCCATTCCGGAAGGCTTGAGCGTCCTTCCGATCAGCCACCAAGTCCAGGCAGCACCGGCACCCGGCGGCTCCCAGGCTGCCCGAAACACGCTCCGCGTCTTTCTCAGAGAAAAGCTGCATCCCTATCACATGGTGCGGAACCATCCGGATGATGACGGTGCCAGTGGTCTCTCTCCCTATCTTCACTTCGGTCACATTTCCGTGCACCAGGTGGTGGCCGAACTGATTGAACGCGAAGAATGGACTCGTGACCGTTTGAGTGTAAATGCCACAGGAAAGCGTGTCGGCTGGTGGGGAATGAGTGACGGCGCCGAAGCTTTTCTCGATCAACTGATTACCTGGCGTGAGCTTGGGTTCAACATGTGTTCTAAGAGGGATGATTACGATCAGTTCGGGTCGCTTCCGGGGTGGGCCCTGAAGGACCTCCTTGATCACGCCGGAGATCTTCGCCCGTATCGGTACACACTCGATGAATTTGAAGCTGCGGGCACCCATGATCCGCTGTGGAATGCGGCCCAGCGGCAACTTCTGCAGGAAGGACGGATGCACAACTACCTGAGAATGCTATGGGGGAAGAAGATCCTGGAGTGGTCGCCGTCTCCTCAGGACGCCCTGGCAGTCATGATCGAGCTCAATAACAAGTATGCTCTGGATGGCCGCGACCCGAATTCCTACTCCGGTATCTTCTGGGTCCTCGGTCGCTACGACCGACCCTGGTTTCCTCAGCGTCCGGTCTTTGGAAAGATACGCACCATGAGCTCCGCCAGAACCATGCGCAAAGTCAGGGTCGAGGAGTACCTCCAGCATTACTCGAGGAGCAGGGAGTAAGGAGTAAGGAGTAAGGAGTAAGGAGTAGGGAGTAGGCAGTAAGGAGTAGGGAGTAAGGAGTAAGCAGTAGGCAAGTTAGGAGTAGAAAGTAAGCCGCAGGGAAGATGCGGTGCGGATTAAGGAGCAAGGGGTAGGAAGCAAGGAGTGCAAAAAGTCGGAGTGCGGCTTCTGATGAGCTGTGGGCAAATGAAAAGAAGAGAACTCCCTATCTGCTTCTTACTGCCAACTCCCTGCTCCTTAATGTTCTTTTCTCCCGATTGCCTACTGCCTACTCCTTACTGCTTTCTTCTCCCTACTGCCTACTGCCTACTCCCTACTTTTTCTTCCCCAGTTCCATCGAGCGCACGGTAGCGGCCTCGACGGCGCCAAGAAAGGCGCCGCGGACCCCCCGATCTTCGAGGACTTGCAGACCCCTGATTGTTGTACCACCGGGTGAAGTGATGAGGTCCTTCAGTTCGGCCGGGTGCTTTTCCATCTCCTGGGCCATTTTTGCCGTTCCCACCGCCGTCTGCAAAACGAGTTCCCGGGCGATCGGCCGGGGAAGTCCCATGAGCACTCCGGCATCGATAAGACTCTCGAGAACGAGCAGGAAGTATCCCGGGCCACTGCCGCTCAAACCGGTAACGGCATCCAGCATGCTCTCGTCGACCTCGATGGCTTTGCCGATGGCCCGAAACAGTGCCAGAGCTTGCGCCATGTCCTCATCGGCAACTCCTGGACCGCGTGCGAGAGCGGAAGCTCCTTGCAGGACCAGGGCTGGGGCATTGGGCATCACCCGAATGATGCGTGTTTCCGGAGGAAGCCCTTGGCTTAGCATGCCAATGGGAATCCCTGCGGCAATGGAAATTACGAGGGGTTGATGGGAAAGGTGCGGGTGGAGTGCTTTCTGGGCGACCGGCATCACCTGTGGTTTAACGGCAAGAATAAGCAATTGGCTTGATTTTGCCAGGTGCTCAGCGTCGTGGCTGAGTTGAACCAGGTACTGGCTTTTCAGGTATTGCATTCGCGGAGTGCTGACATCAAAGACGTGAATTTGATCAGGCACAACGAGCGAAGCTACGATCAGCCCTTTGATCATTGCTTCTCCCATATTCCCGCCGCCAAGGAACCCAATCTTGAGGTCTTTAAACATACATGGTCTCCATAACAAAAAGGTTGAACAACAGTTTTAGGTTCTCATTGCTATTACACTAACCCTGGCCCCTTGACGCAATAGAAAAAATGGGTGACGAGAAATGTGGAGATGAGATCGATATGGCACGAGTGGTTTTCAGAAAGGCTTGCCCAAATTGTAAAGGTCTCAAGATGAGGCGCATCGAGCGGAAGCCCTGGATGCGGTATTTGCCAAAGAGCAAGCACTACCGGTGCAGTCTCTGCCGGAGCTACTGCCTCGTGCTTTGTGACCGGGTGAGCTTGAAGCTGGGCTGAACGCGGCCTGTTACCGCAAGGTTCGGATGACCTGCTGGGGGAAGGTTCGAAAAGTGAGGCGGAGGCGAACCCAGGTGTTGGGGTGGGCAACGGGCAATGGATTTCCCGATAAGTCCTGAAAATCCCCAAGGATATGGATCGTGGTAGAGCCGTCGGTGCCCAGAAAATGCAGTTCCATTCCAGGAGCGAGGCGGCTTCGAACCTCGATGCAGGTCCAATCCTTCCCCTCGTTGTGGGGGCTTAATGACGTTTCCCAGCGGCTGTGGGGTGCCGGCCTGACAATCCCTGCCAGGGTATGGGTCTGGATATAACCGGTTGCGGTTTCGACACCCTGGCATGCGGCGGATTCATCGAAAAGCAGACCGCTGGTGTAAGGACGATGACTCATCCAGGCAAGATCTTCCCGCCACCGCTGCTCGACTCTAAAGGTCTTCGGGGCTTCCCAGTACATGTCAATGGCTTGTCGGTAAGTACGGATGACGCTGGCGAGATAGAGGGCACCCTTCATTCGCCCTTCAATCTTGAAGGCGTGCACACCAATCGCCATTAAGTCTCCGAGATGTTCCAAGAGGCAGAGGTCCTTGGAGTTAAAGATGTAGGACCCTCGTGAGTCTTCCCGGATGGGGAAATATTCTCCCGGTCGCTTTTCTTCGACCAGGCTGTAGGACCAGCGGCAAGGCTGGGTGCAAAGGCCGCTGTTGGCGCTCCGCCGGCTGAGGAAGCCGCTGAGCAGGCAGCGTCCGGAATAGGAAATACACATCGCCCCGTGAACGAATACTTCGAGCTCGATGCGGGCGATTTTTCGAATTTCCACCAGCTCTTCGAAGGTGAGTTCCCGGGCCAGGTTGATCCGGCAAATTCCCTGGCTTTGCCAGAAGTGGACGCTGAGGGAGTTGATGGTATTTGCCTGCGTGCTCAAATGGAGAGGAACCGCGGGCGCCCAGCGTTTTGCAAGAAGCAGAACGGCCGGGTCGCTGACGATGATGCCGTCGGCGCCGATCTCCTGCAGGTACTGCAAGTAACCGGGCAGAGTCCCGAGGTCTCGTTCTCTGGCAAAGGCATTAACCGTGACGTACAATTTCTTCCCCAGGCAGTGAGCAAGGTAACAGGCTTCGGCCAGTTCTTCAGAATCGAGGTTTCCGGCATAGCTCCTGAGATTGTACTCTTTCCCCCCGGCGTACACGGCGTCCGCACCGTAGAGAAAAGCAATGCGGCATTTCTCGAGACTTCCCGCTGGGGCAAGAAGTTCCGGTTTAAGTGGCTGAAAGGTCGTGCTCAAGGAGTTACCTCCAGGTCGTTCAGTCTTTAAGACTCATCATCAGTTTGACAAATACTGAGCGTGCCTGTACTTATCATCCAACAGGTCACCGGCACAAGGGGATATAACGCATTTTGGGGAAGTTGAGCGGTTTCCGATAAACTGACTGGGGACAGGAAACTCCCGGGATTCCAAAGATGGATCATCGAGGATGGATGAAGAGCGAATTGCCTGGCTGGGCTTTGAAACTGATTCCCGAATTGGGGAATCGTTCGCTGCTTCGCCTGCTGCGACACTTTCAAACGCCGTCAGCGATCCTGCGAGCCGGAGCCGGAGACCTTGCGGCCGTTCCGGGACTCAAAGAGAACGCGCGGCTTGCCCTGATCAAGAAAACCATGATTCGTTCCCCCGAAGCCGAGTGGATAAAGCTTCAAAAAGAGGGAATTGACCTGCTGTGCTTAAATGATCCGCAGTACCCCGCGAACCTTGCGGCAATACCGGACCCTCCGGCGGTGCTTTTTGTGAGAGGAACGCTGGCGGCAAGAGATCTCGTCTCGATTGCGGTGGTTGGGTCGCGGGCTGCTTCTCCGATGGGAATGATCTTTACGGAACAGCTCTGCGGTGATCTCGTGCAAGCGGGGGTGACGATTGTCAGCGGCCTTGCCGTCGGTATCGACAGTGCCGCCCATCGCGGGGCCCTCAAGGCGCGCGGGCGGACCCTGGCAGTGCTTGGCTGCGGCCTGGATGTGGATTATCCTCGAGGGAATGCCAAACTGCGCAGAGAAATGTCCGAATCGGGGGCCATCCTCACAGAATTTCCCCTGGGGACGCCGCCTGCTCCGGGTCATTTTCCCATGCGCAACCGGATCATCAGCGGCCTGGCTCTCGGCGTGGTGGTCGTCGAGGCGGCCCATCGCAGCGGCTCCTTGATTACGGCCCGCCTGGCTCTGGAGCAGGGAAGGGAGGTCTTCGCCGTTCCCGGGATGGCCCGCAATTACCGCAGTGTCGGTCCGCATCGCCTCCTGAAGCAGGGGGCGAAACTGGTCGAAAGTGCAGAAGATATCCTGGAAGAGGTCCGACCTCTGATTCGCCCGAGCTGGGTGCCCAAAGCTCAGGCCGAAGATGCTGCAGGCTGCCAAGAATGCCACCCCGGAGGAAGCCACCTTACTCCAGATCCCTGGACCTGCATCCCCGGCATATCGATGAGATATGTCGCTCGTTGCAGTGGCCGGCATCGCAGGTTATGGCTATACTCCTGGCGCTGGAATTGAAGGGCGCAGTCCGGCAACTGCCCGGTAAATATTTTGTGTGTAAAGGATAGCTTGATGGCTAAGTCGTTGCTAATCGTCGAGTCTCCCACCAAAGCGAAAACCCTTGGACGTTATCTGGGGAACGACTTTGTGGTCAAGGCTTCCGTGGGTCATATCAAAGACCTTCCCAAAAATAGACTGGGAATCGATCTCGAAAACGATTTCCGGGCAGACTATCAGGTCATTAGAGGGAAGAAGAAAATCATCGCTGAGTTGGCTGCAGCCGCGGCGAAAGCCAATGCCATCTATCTCGGTCCGGACCCGGACCGCGAGGGGGAGGCGATTGCCTGGCATATCGCAGAGGAAATCCATGCGGAGAAGAAGCCTGTCCATCGGGTGCTCTTCTATGAGCTCACCCAGAAAGCCATACAAGAAGCACTGGCTCATCCGAGGGAGCTCAATCAAGAGCGCTACGAAGCGCAGCAGGCCAGGCGCATCCTCGATCGCCTGGTCGGCTACCAGATCTCTCCTATCCTCTGGCAAAAAGTGAAACGAGGTCTGAGCGCCGGGCGGGTCCAGTCCGTGGCCTTGCGATTGATCTGTGAGCGGGAAAAGGAGATCCAGGATTTTAGCTCCGAGGAATACTGGACGATCGATGCCGACCTGTTGACGGCGGCCCTCAACGGCAAGCGTGAAAGTGATGGGCAGGACCGTTTCACCGCGCATCTCTGGCGTTGCCGAAAGAAGAAATGCGTCGATTTCTTCAGCGGAGGAAGCAGCCAATCTGGTGCAAGTCCTCCGTCCTCTTACTTATCGCGTAAGCAAGATAGACCTCAAAAAACGGCGTAAGAACCCTGCCCCCCCTTCATCACCAGCACGCTGCAGCAGGAAGCTGCACGGCGTTTGCGTTTCTCGGCCAAACAGACCATGCGGACGGCACAAAAACTGTATGAAGGGATTGATCTCGGGAATGAGGGAGCGGTCGGCCTCATCACCTACATGCGGACCGATTCCACCCGCTTGTCGGCGGATGCGGTCCAGGCGGCAAGAGCGCACATTGCGGCAACGTGGCCGGCCGCATACCTTCCGGGAAAACCGGTTTTCTACAAGGCCAGGGCAGGGGCTCAGGACGCCCATGAAGCGATTCGCCCGACTGACGTGAAGCGAACTCCGGAAAAGGTTGCTCCGTATTTGAGCAAGGAGCAGTTGAATCTGTATACCCTTATCTGGAAAAGATTTGTTGCTTCCCAGATGGCGCCTGCCGTGATTGCGCAAAAGAGTATCGAGATCATCGCCGGCGAATATCTATTTCGCGCTATAGGGTCGGTGGTGGAATTCCCGGGATTCATGGTCCTCTACGTGGAGGGGCAGGACGATGGAGACATCGGGAAAAACGGTGAAACCCTGCTGCCGGAACTGCACGAAGGGCAATCGCTCGCGCTGCTTGAGCTCAAACCCAAGCAGCATTTCACGCAACCGCCGCCGCGCTTCTCCGAGGCAAGTCTCATCAAGGAGCTCGAAGAGCTGGGGATAGGCCGACCCAGCACCTATGCCACGATTCTTTCGACGATCCAGGAAAGGGAATACGTTACCGTGCAGAAGCAGCGACTCCAGCCGACCGAATTGGGGTGGATCATCAACGGGCTGCTGGTACAAAACTTTCCCAACATTGTCGATAGTGAGTTTACCGCCAAGATGGAGCAAAGCCTGGATCAAATTGAACAAGGCCACTATCCTTATCTGAAGCTGCTGGATGAATTCTACCAACAGTTCTCGGGGACCTTGCAGAGCGCTCAGAGTAATATGTTGAATATGAAAGGCGTCGGCTGGCCGACAGAGCTGAGCTGCCCCAAGTGCGGTCGCCGTCTCCAGATCAGGTGGAGCCGTAATGGCCCGTTTCTAGCCTGCAGTGGCTATCCTGACTGTTCTTTTTCGGCAAACTATGAACGGGATGAGAAGGGCAAAGTCCGGGTTCTGGAGGAAGATGAGCCTTCGGGTGAAACCTGCGATAAATGTGGACGGCCCATGGTCCAGAAGAGAGGGCGATTCGGAGTGTTTCTGGCCTGCAGTGGCTATCCTGAATGCAAGAACACCCGTTCCCTAAGCACCGGGATTCCCTGTCCGCGTGAAGGGTGCAGCGGCCAGTTGACTGAACGGGTCAGCAATACCGGGCGGCGCTTTTTCGGCTGTAACCAGCTATCCCGCATGCAAAACGGCGATCTGGGGAAAACTCGTCACGAAAAGCTTGTCCGGGCTGCGGGGCTCCGGTGCTCCTTGAAAAGCAGGGCAGCAAAGGTCATCAGAAATTGGTTTGCATCAACCCATCCTGCAAATACCAAGGGAAGGCAATCTCAGAAAACAACCCCACATCATCGGAGGCCTGAAACCGGTGTCCTTCGCTATTCCTTCCAGTCTCCAGGAAGTGTTCGTGTTCTTTGCGGGCTGCTGCCTTGGCAGCTTCTATAACGTTGTTATTCATCGTTTGCCCGGTGGAGAATCGATCGTCAGCCCGGGGTCGCATTGTCCACTCTGTAATCATCCCATTGCCTGGTATGACAATATTCCGCTGCTGAGTTATCTGATCTTGAGAGGAAAATGCCGCCACTGCGGAGCACGTATTCCATTGCGGTATCCTCTGGTGGAGGGGCTGACCGGGGTCCTGACCTTGCTCCTGTTTTTGCACTACGGGTTTACTCCTCAGTTCTTTTGCGAGTTGGTCCTCGTCTCCCTGCTCCTCCTTATCACTTTCATTGACCTGGATACCTATCTGATTCCCGACGTTCTTTCGATTACCGGAACGGTTGTAGGATTTGCCTTTTCTTTCATTTCCCCTGCGTCTCTCGTGGTTGGACTCCCTCGCTGGGAATCGTTCTTGGGGGCGGGTTCTTCTTCCTGGTGGCCATTGGGTACCAGTATTTGCGACATAAGGACGGTCTCGGAGGCGGGGATATCAAACTCCTGGCGATGATCGGAGCTTTTCTCGGTCTACCGGGAGTAGTGTTTACGGTCCTCAGTGCTTCCCTGATCGGGACCGCAGTGGGACTGATCGTCATGTGGAGAAGCCGGCAAGGCCTTGGCACCATGCTCCCCTTCGGACCTTTTCTTGCCTCGGGGGCATTGCTTTATGTTTTCTGGGGAGAGGAATTCTATCGCTGGTATATGGCGGAGATGCTTGGACTCTAGTGCTACAATAGTATGTTTAGCATATGAGAATTGAGAATGACTCGAAAGTGTTTCCTCATTGAGCCTCAAGAGCCCGGGGCGGAGGTGGTCAGGCTTGCGGACGATGTGGCGCACCATGTCCGCAAGGTGCTTCGTTTGAGGCCGGGGGACAGCATCGAACTGAGAGATGGGCAGGGCAATGGATGGAATGCCATCATCAGGGAAATGCAAAGGAAAGAGGTGCGGTTGCGCTGGTGGAGTAAGCAAACGGTCCGGAAAGAATCGCCCCTGAGACTGACGCTGGCTTTGGCTTTCTCTCGTTCCGACCGGATGGAGTTAGTCCTGCGACAGGCGACCGAGATGGGAGTCCATCGTTTTGTCGCCTTTCGGGCCGAACGCAGTGACTATTCTCTGCCAGGATCTCAGATTGACAAGCGGAAAGAACGGTGGCGAAAGATCACTGGCGAGGCCTTGTGTCAATGTGGAAGAACGCGTCTTCCCGAAATTCTCATTCTTCCCGATACGACGGAACTCATTGCGCGAGTATTCCCACGTTGGTAACCGAGGGTGGGCGAGGTCTGAAGATCCTGGCCAAGGAGCAGGCCGAACAGGCAGGGGCTTCTCTCCCTTTTCCATGCACACTCTGAGTGCCGGGAGATACTGGTGGTGATCGGTCCGGAAGGAGGATGGTCGCAGCATGAAGGGGACCAGTTCGGGCCGCAGAGTTTTATCCAGTGCACCTTGGGCCCAGGACCCTGCGCCTGGAAACCGCTGCCGTCGCCCTCCTGGCAGCTGTGCAATTGCTCTGGGGAGACCTCGGTGACCCCTTACAGAGTTGAATCAGGTGAGGTGTCCTCTCTAGGGTAAAGCGAATGTCATCCAGCTAGGGCCGGTTTGTCCACTCCGGTCAGGAAGGGACTGCTATGAAGTGCCAGAAATGCGGGTTTGTTAGTTTTGATTACCTGTCTGAATGCCGGAAATGTGGGGCGGATCTGACGGCTATAAGGCAACAGCTTGGTTTCTCGGCGGCCAAGGCAGAGGTCCCATTTCTGTTGGAAGGTTGTTAAAGGACGGGGGCCTGGGCGAAATAATAAAGGAAGCCGGTGGTGAAAGCCGAGGATGCCGATTTCGCCGAGGACTTTAGGGCTGGACCTTTCAAGAGTTGTCCATCCTGGGTGAAGTCAGTGACCAAGTGACGCCCTTGTCGGATTTTGAGAGGGATGCGCAGAATTCAGCTCAAGATGGACTGTTCATCGAGCTGTTGGAAGATGATCTGGAGGATTTGCCCGAGATCGATGAAATCAAGGTGGCTGACAAGGGCATGAAGTGACTTCTCGATAATCCCCATGACCAACCAGGTCGCATAGGAAACGCGGGAATAGCGGGTCGATGTAAGATTCGATGCGGATGACAACACCCGACCGGGAAGGACTATTTGAATCGTGACTTCTGACTCCGAAGGAGCGCACGAGATAAGATAAGCGGGCATGAAACAGAAAGGGGAGAAAGGCCTGAGCCTTTCTCCCCTTGACATCCAGTTTTCAGGATCGACAAATCCGGTATGTCTAACCTGACTATTGGCCGGGGCCTCCGGAGGTGCCGTCCTGATAATCCCACAGAATGGTCGAGGCGATGCCCGTTCCCGCGGTGTTCGGGGTGGTGCCGGCCAGCGCATCATACGGATCGGAAGTAAACTTGATTTCCGTGCTGATCAGACCAAGCAGAGGACTGCGAACCCCGGCACCCACAGGACATTTGGCGAACGGGTAACCCGCTACACCGAACTTGCACACCGTAGCTAGGTATGCCTTCGACCCGGAAGCGGCCCGCGGTGGTGTGAAGATTCTTGTACCAGAACTTCTCGCCGCCGTATCCAATGGTGTAGCTACCGATATCGCCAAGGTAGCCTTCGAACCAGCACTTGAGGCACTGATAGGCGCCGGTGTACTTGGTCTCATTCTCGTTCCAGATATCGAACTTGGCCTTGGTGCAGGTGGGAACACGGTCCTGGCGCAGGTCCTGGATACAGGGAACGAGGGTCAGATCGGTATTGACGAACGTTGCAAAGCCGCCCTTATCCGGTAGATTGATGGCTGGCGCCCTTGGAGAAAAAGTTGAAAACAAGATAGCTCGGGCAGGCATCATAAGCGCGGTCGGCGCCGGAAAGGACGAGGGTGCCCGCGCGTGCCTACGGTGCCGTTCAGTGCTACCCCGCGGGCGGTAAAGGCCCATGCGTTATACTCGAAGGCAGCGGCATGCACGGGATCAAGAATGATGGCGTTGCCATACAGTGGTTGAAGGAAATTCGGTTTTCGCCCACGGCATCGACCGCCCAGCACTTGAGCTCACCGACGACGCCATAACCCGTCAAAGAACGGAGGCACGGTGACGGGGCCTGAATATCATCGTAATAACCGGTTCCCGCGCCATCGGAGGCCCTGAACCAAACCGGCTGGTTGGGTGTCAGGCGGAACATGAAATCCTGAATTTCCTGCTCGGCGTTCACCCAGTAACACTTAACCCAAACTTCGGTAAAATAGTCATTGCCGATCATCACAATCGTGTCGCGATAAAAGCCGCTTTCGTCCAATCGCAGAGGTGTCGATCTTGGGGAAGATCAGCAGACTGCCTTTCTGAGACGTGTTGGTCACATTCTGAGCCGCAGAGGCCATACGTGCAGAGCCCCATCAGCACCAGCGCGACTGCCAGAGAAAAAACCATCGTTTTCCTAAACATACTTTCCTTCCTCCTGCTTCATAAAAGTCCTGTAACTGATTAACTATCTCACATCAGTACACTTAAAGACAGTTCAGTCCAAGCTTTTATCTGCTTTGGCCCTGGGTCTCACCTCCTCTCGATGGGGATCTCTCCGAGTTCCGCAATGCAGACGCCAACTCCCCAGCATCAAACACTCTTGCAGCACCCCTTTAGAAACCGGCAGCACGAACTTCAGAACCGCACACATCTTAACCATCTTTTGACACTACGCTACGCCCTCTGATGAGGACGGTTAAAGTGAAATCTTATCTCATTAATTCCAGTAAGATTCCATTCGGTTTTGGCCCAGTCCAGCATTGCTGTGAGTAAAATTATAAGAAAGAAAAGCATCTGTCAAGAAAAATATTATATCCATGGGAAAGTCGAAAAAATGTCTTTTCCGCCGTTCGATCTTGTCGGGACGGTTTGCCAATGAGGCAGGCTCGGCTCTTCCATTCCCTAGCTGCTTTTCTCGAGCCTTCTCAAGCTCCTCGTCAATAATCTTTTTGAAACGATCAAGCGGCGGCGCCCCGGAAACGAGGCGATTGTTGATGACAAAAGTCGGAGTGGAATTGAGCCCAAATTTCTTCCCCTCCTCGACGCTCTCTTTCAACATTGTTCTGAAATCTATTGGCTTCAAGGCATTCAGTGGAAGGGTTCCAACGGCAGCCCGAGCTCCTTGGCGAACTGAGTCAAACGGTCCGGGGAAAGTTCATCCTGACTGGCGAACAGCATGTCCTGGTATTGCCAGAACTTACCCTGTTCAGCAGCGCAACGTGCAGCCAGGGCCGCACCCTTGGCCCATTTGTGGCCGGGCATGGGGAAGTCTTTGAAAATCCATCGGATTCGCTCCTTGTAGAGGCCCCTGAGTTCGCGCACCACCTCATGGTTTTTCCGGCAGGCCGGACACTGGTAATCTGAGAACTCGACAATGGTAAGAGGGGCATTTTCAGGACCAAGCACGGGATCGTCCTTTCCAATGGCGACCTGGATGGTTGGCGACGGGGGCTCCTTAAGATTGATGACCACACCATACTTCGGATTCAAAGACTTAGCATACTCCAGCACTCTCTGTTGAATCTTTTGCTGCTGAAGGTAAGCTCGGATCTGGGTCATAGAGTTCTTGCTCGGAACCTTTCCATTCGTTCCAACGAGCACGATTTTCCGCATAGTAATTGTCAACCTCCTGGTCTCCCACAGGCTATATTTTGCGCACCGATATAGCCTTTGATCAATTCCTGAAGCGGTTTTCCTTGTCGTTCGGCTTCCTTCTCGAGAACCATCTTCGCAACCAACTGGTCCAAAAGGTCTCGTTCAAGGTGATAGATCTGTTGCTGCAGGTCGTAAATCCGCGAGGCCACGGGGCGCACGAGTTCGTCATAGGAAATCTCCTGACCGGCGACGATTGCCGCAACAACGGGATTCTGCCTTTCTCTTGCGGCAACGAGATTGCTGTTCTCATAAGGGACCATCACCGCAGTAAACAGCAGGGCGCGCAAAGGTCACGGTAAGGCTCTGCCAGATGCGCGCTCTTTCAAGGATGCAAAGCATCATCGCCGGTGACCAGGAGAAAATTGGCCAGGCAGAAAACGCAAATGGCCTTCATGGAAAACATCGTCCACATGAGGCCAAGCTCCACTCCGAAGCCGGCGGCAATGAGCCAGAAGAGAAAGCATACGCGCGGAAGAGGAGCAAGGAAACAAGGAGGTAATAGATCACCCCCCAGAGCCAGACAGGCATGCCCAACAATTGAAAGTCGACCGTTTCGCGGCAGCCATCACCAAAGCCGGTGCACAGGGAGGCGAGCCACTCCAGCCGATGGGAGAGCCCGGCAAGAGTGGCCGCCAGCACCCCCATCAGGCTGAGTGAGATGATTAAGAGTTTTCGCCAATTATGTTGTTGGAACATGGTTCCTTGATACCTCAGTTCCAGTTAGTGGCGACGTGAGCCAGACCTCAATGAACGCCTTCGTTAACCCATGCCTGCATGCGCGGCAGGGGCAGTTCCGCGATCGAATCGCTGGCCGGCTTCTCTTTCTCCACCGGTTTCTTGGCTTTTGTATCAGGGCGTGTTTTGGCTTGGGGAGGAAGTTTGGCACCGGCTGATCCGGCCACGGCGCCCCCGGTGGCGGCGACAAAGTCAATGAGACCATCTTCATTGACATCGCCCACGGCTACTCCCCAGGTCACTGAGAGACCCTTCGCCGGGAGGTTCGTTGCCACCAGTTCTTTGAAACCGCCCCTGCCGTCTCCTTGGAGGAGGTAAAGGCCGTAATTGTTCCCCATCTCCTTTACCTTGCGGCCGCGCGACCACAAGATCAAGGTTACCATCGTTATCGAAGTCAGCCACAGCAATACCAACGGCCCCGTTCTGCATGGACGGCATGAGGTCACCGGTCGGATTCCATGAGCCACCAGGCTGTTGTAGAAAACCTTCCGGACCATTCACATCGTTGGCCGCAACGATGTCCAAAAGCCCGTCTTTATTGATGTCTGCGAGCTCCAGCCCGCGGTACAGGCCGCCAATTACGGCGAAGGAAGTCCCTGAGAAACGCTCTTGAAGTGGCCTTTACCGTCACCAAGCCACACCCTGGGTCCCTTGTAGTATGATGCCACGACATCAAGCTGGCCGTCTCCGTTCACATCACGGAGTATCACCCGGTTGGCCCACCCGGCATTGTCCTCGTCTTCGGGTTCGGGATTTTCCAAATCAGGCAGGCCGTTAGCCTTGGCAGAGTTTCCAATTCTTACCCGTGCCATTACCAAGATAGACCGAAAAACCACCCTGATCCGAAGCCGCAGCCACGATATCGAGGAAGCCATCCCCATTGATGTCGCCAAGAGCGATGTCCTCAGAACCAATGAAAATCTGTTTCAGCTCCTCGTCCTGTGCCCTGGACCTTGGCATTCACAGCAGGTGGATAGAGACCCTCAGTGACTGCCTTCCAGTGTCCAGCCCCGTCGGACAGATAGACATATACGCCGCTGCAATGGTCGGCAACAACCAGGTCGAGGTGACCGTCTCGGTTAATGTCACCAACAGCCACCCCGCCTCCACAGGATCCGCCCTTCATCTTGAGGCCTTCTGAGGAGTCCGTCCAGTTGCCCTTCCCATCTCCAAGCGAGACGTGTGCGCCATCACCGAGGCGCGCAATGGCGATGATATCCAGGTGTCCGTCGCGATTTACGTCGGTGACCAACGGTGTGCATTTCCACATACCCGTTGCGGCCAAACCGGAGGCTGAAAGTCTAAATTTTGGGGCCGGTTGTTCCTGGGCGGGCTTAGAGGGTTGGGTCTGGACGCCCGCGCACGATGCCAGGCAAACTACTGTTGCAAGGATCAATAGGTCGTGAAACACAAATCTAACAAAACGCTCCATGCGATCTCTCCGCTGCGAAAATTAGTGAATCTTGAACCCGAGACTGACGTCATGCCATTCAAGGTAAATTGCACGCATCGCCGGTTCCGGACATGTAGCTGCCTCCGTTTGTGATTACCCCGGTTCCTTAACGTCGAGGTACCACTGGTCCTTCACCTTGATCCATTCCTGCATAACGGTTTCCTCGGCGGGATCGATCTTGGTCAAACTCGGATCATTCGGTCGGTATGCAATGGTTGCCTTGACCTTGGCACGGTCGCCCGCCACCTCTGCAAAGAGGATTTGGTGGCCAACGTAAATATTAAGGGCCTTCTTGCTCAGAAACTCTTCCTTTGCAACCTTCTCGCGGAAGGCGGGAGCGCAGAACTGATAGACCGTCCCATAGTCGCCTTTCTCACGGGCCTGCCAGAACTCGTTCGCGCGTGCCATCACGGCGTTCTCTTCCTTGAGCGGTCGCAGGCGAGGCGGAAGACGCGGCACATCTTCTTGTCGGTCCTTCGGAATCGGGTACCAGTTGCCGTCACGTTTTTCCCACAACTGTACCGTGTCCATATGATGCGGGGGCAGCCCCGGAAACTGCATCGGTTCCATATCATAGGTTGTCTTTACCCAACCAACATCACCATCGACATCAACGTCCCCAAGCTTGTATGAAAGGTAACGGAACGGCCCCTTTTCCTTGGTGAATTGGACATACTGTTCCTTCGTCCCTCCCTTTCTTTTCCTCGGCGGATAAGATAGTCAAAAATCGTCGCCCAGTCACCCTTCACGCGGGCTTCCCAGAGGGTGGTTGCGCGCTCACGCAAGACTTTCACTTCGTCCTGGGCTGCCTGCAAGCATGCAGGAAGGAACAGGCCCAAAATGAGGAGCATCGTCAGCGAGGCACCATGCAGTTGCAGTCGAGGCCCTCTGCGGGGGCACGAACAGGCGCCGGATTCTTCCGCCGGGCCGGTGATCGGTAAGCGATTTGCTGATCGGGCTGGTTGCTGCTAACCAGTGAAAAAATCTTCCTCAACATAAAGCAAAACCTCGTATGGAAGAATTCGTTTGTGTACTGCACAGCGACTGCCTGCATAACGGTCAGGGGCTGGTGCCGTAATCAAGGACACGAAGCAACACGCGCAGGAGTAGAGTTTGGTTGAAACACTTTCGTCTTTTCCCGCTTGCTGTCTCACTCTTCCGGACTCGGCAGAGTCGCCACAAGAGAAAGGGGAGCAAGGACACCTCCTTGCCCCCCTAGCATTACCATTGATTAGAGCTCAAGAAGAACGAATTCTACCTTCCGGAAACCTCTTCCGGCTCCCGCTGAATATCCCACTGGATACTGACGGGGTCAGCCGTGTACGTCCCCGCGCCAACAGCTTCGGCCGCAATCAGCTCCATCTTTTGGCCCGGAGTGAGGAATTCAACCTGGGTCGAGGTAATGCCAAGCAATGGCGAATTGACCTGGGTGGAACACGGGTACTTACCGTTACACACCGTACTGGCAACGCCGGTCACCCGCGCGCGTCCCATGGTGGTGTGCAGACCCGGATAGGTGAACTTTTCACCACCAAACCCGCCGGGATGCCCCAAGGCCGTGCCGATGTCGTTCAGGTAGCCTTCAAACCAGCACTTCAGGCACTGGTAGGCGCCGGTGTACTTGGTTTCATTTTCGTTCCAGATGTCAAACTTGGCCTTCGTGCAAGTGGGAACGCGATCCTGGCGCAGGTCCTGCTTGCAGGGAACCAGCGTAAGGTCGGTCTTGTTAAACCTCACCGCAGCGCCTTGACCGTCGATGTCCACGACCCTGGTGCTGCCCACCGTTGGATCATAAGTGAAGAAATTGAACACCAGATACTGCGGGCACGCATCGTACTGGTTGGCCGCGCCGCTCAGATTGATCGTGCCTGCGGGACGAACCGTGCCGGCCAGGGCAACTCCGCGAGCCGTGAAATTAACCGAATTGTATTCATACGCTGTTTGATTGATGTAATCGAGAACCATGGCGTTGCCTGACAGATGATTCCAGCTAATTTGCTGGGTCCCTTCGAAATTGACCGCCCAGCACTTCAATTCGCCAACGCTCTCAGGGAAAAAGGGCGGAACGGTGACGGGCTGAGTGGTCGGGTCGTTGTTGTAGCTGCCCGTGCCCAATCCGTCGGACGCCCGGAACCACACCGGCTGAGTGATCGTAACGAGGAACATGAAATCCTGAATTTCCTGGTCATAGTTCACCCAGTAGCATTTGATCATGACACCACGGGGGTAATCATTGCTGATGCTGAATGATCGTGTCCCTCCCCGGCGTAACGTCAATCTTCGGGAAAATCAGAACACTGCCTTTCTGAGAAGTGTTCCCAACGTTCTGTGCAGCAGAGGCCATGGTGGTGACCCCCACAAGCAACCACACAACTGCCAATGAGAAAAACACTGCTTTTTTAAACATTCTCTCTTTCCTCCTGCCTAAAAATTCCAAGATAACTTACCACAACAACAATGGCTGTCTTCAAGCACCTGTCAGTCAAACCAAAACTCCACCTGCTCAGGGCGCAGTGGATCTCACCTCCTCTCTACCTAATCTCAATCATCAATTAAAAAAAGCAATATGCCTGCTGGACCTTAACCGTGGTTACTGCCTGTTGCTGCGCTACGAAATATCCCCTTATATTTAGATTGTTAGCCAAAAAGATCCACTAATGTATACTCGGAAAAAACCCGGCACAAGCTTCGTATAAGTCTTGACCCCACTCAACTTGCTCTAATTTCATTAACGAGGACACGATGCAATTCCCCACCGGCGTTTGTTAACTAACTAGGGCAGACGAAAGCAATTGTCAAGAAAAAAATCAGAGGGCCCTCACAGTTTTTGCCGCAAGGGCGTCGTCAATTACCAATCTCAATGTTTGCGCACGCGGACCACTTGGAGGTCACGCCCTTATCATCCCGTGCCTGTACTTTCACGCAGTAGGAGTTCGCCTTGGCCCACTTGTGGGCCCGAGACGGCGACGAGGACCAGGATGAGTTGGTTGTCCCGTCGCCCCATGAGAAGCGGTACTGGACCGGGTCGCCGTCGGGGTCCGCGTCTGCCTGGTACCGGTAAAGGTGTAGGAGGTATTCTTGACCCCGGTGGTCGGACCGGTCGGAGGAGCAGGCTGCAGCGGGCGGGCGGCTCGTCACCTTGAGCGTGGCGCAGTCAGACCAATCGCTGAGCGCCCCGTTGCCGTCCTTGGCCTGGACTTTGACACAATAAGCACCCGGTACAAGCCATTTGTGCCACTTGTAACCGCGGAAAGCCGAATGACGACCAGGAGGTCACGGCTGCCATCTCCCCAATCAAAGCGGTATCTGATCGCGATTGCCTTCGGGATCGGTTGCCTGTCCGGTGAATTTATAGGAAATACCCGTTTTTCCCGTCGCGGTCCCGATGGGCGGACCGGACAGGTCCGGAGGCTGGTTGCTGGCGACCACCACCTTTTTGCCGGAGAGCCAATCACTGCTGCCGCAGTCGCTATTGGCCCGCACGCGGTAGTAGTACTTCCCCGGCCGCCAACTTAGGCTGGTCATAGGAAACGTTGCCGTTCCGCTATAAACCTGAACCGGCTTGGGAAACAAATCACTGGTGTCCCGCTCGAGCGTGTAACCGGCAGCCTCACTGACGGCCGACCAAGTCACGGTAAAACTCCCCGTAGCGCTGCTTGCCGGGTAGGATATCGTGGTGGGAGCGGCAGGAGGCTGGGATGCCCCCACGGTAATGGGGCCACCTGCCTTCCATCCACCGGCGCCACAATTGTAAGCCCGCACCCGATAGTAATAGGTCCCGGCGGCTAGGCCTGCCTGATTGTAAGAGGTTTGGGGTCCCGTCGCGAGCTGTGTGGAAGGTGAAAACGATGCGTTGGCAGACCTTTCGAGTGCGTAATAGGCGGTGCCGTTCACGGCGGACCAGCTCACGGTGAAATTCCCGGTACAACTGGTGGAAGGATAACTGATTGTCTCCGGGGTTCCCACCACCGGCGTCACGGCGGTGCCGACGCCGACCGTCCAATTGCTCGCGCCGCAGGCGCCGTTTGCTCTCACCCGGTAATAGAAGGTGCCGGCACCCGGGGTGTCGGTGGTGGAAGTCAAGGAGCCTTCATAAACCAGAGTCGGGTGAGTGAAGAGGGCGTCGGTGTCCCGCTGCAGGGTATAGCTTGAAGCGCCGGCAACTGCCGCCCAACTGACGCTAAGGCTACTCCCGCAAACGCTCACCGGATAGGAGAGGTATGGCCGGAGCGGAAGGCGCACCGGAAACGATGATGGCGGAGCCTGTTTGCCAGTCACCGGCGCCGCAACTATTGGAGGCCTGGACGCGATAGTAATAGGTGCCGCTGGCCAGGCCGGTCTGATTGAAGGAATTTGTCGCGCCGGTATATACCGAAATGGGAGAAGTGAAGGAAGCGTTGGTGGCCCGTTGGAGGTTGTAACTGGTGGCGCCGCTTGCGGCCGGCCAACTGACGGTAAAGGTCCCACCACAATTGCTTGCCGGATAGTCGATGCCGGCGGGCTGCGGGGGAGTAGCAGCTACTACCGTGATGGCCGGGCCGCTTTTCCAAGCGCTGCTGCCGCACGGATTACTGGCCTGAAGCCGGTAATAGTAAATTCCTGTGGCAACACTCGATTCCGTATAAGAGAGATTGGAACCACTATAAACGGTAATGGGATCGGTGAACGAGGCATTCTTTGCCCGCTGCAGGGTGTAGCCGGTTGCCCCGGAAGCCGAGGACCAGCTAACCGTGTAACTTCCGCCACAGTTGTCCGAAGGGTAGGTGGGAGCTTCCCGGAGTCGGAGGGTTGGTGGTCACGGTAACCGCGGCGCCAGCCTTCCAGCTGCCGGTGCCACAGGTGTTGCTTCCTCGAACCCGGTAATAATAGACGGCCGGATCGAGGGCGGCCTGATAAGTAGGACGTCGCGGTGCCGGTATAGACCGGGCGGCGTCGGTAAACGTCGGCATTGGTTGCCCTTTGCAGCACGTAAGAAGTTGCTTCGGCCACAGACTGCCAGGTTACGGTAAAGTTTCCGTCGCAGCTGCTGCCGGGATAAGTGATGCCGGCCGGGGCAGGAGGTGCCGCAAGGACCGCAACGGCAGGGCCGGTTTGCCATGCTCCGCTGCCGCAGACGGTATTCGCTCGTACCCGGAAAAAATAACTACCCGCAGAAAGAGCCCCCTGGTTGAAGGAAGTTGAGGTCGTCGTATTCTCGACCGGGCTCGAGAACGCAGCGGAAGTATCGCGCTGCAAGGTATAGGAGACCGCATCGGTGACCGCCGCCCAACTCACCGTAAAGTTGCCGCCGCAGCTTGATGCCGGGTAGGAGATGCTGCCCGGGGCCGGGGGGGCAGGAGTGACCACGGTGGCCACGCCGTTTTTCCAGGCACTGCTGCCGCAGCCGTTGTTTGCCTGCACCCGGTAATAGTAGGTGCCGGGAGCAAGACTGGGCTCGGTGTAAGAGTTGGACGCTCCGAGATAAACTTGGGTCGCATCGCTGAAGGCATCAGTGGTTGCACGCTGGAGGGTGTAACCGGTTGCCCCGCTCGCAAGAGTCCACGCTACCGTGAGGTTGCCGCTACAGGTCTTGGCGGGGTAGGTGAGGGTTCCCGGAGTCGGGGGAGTGGTGGTCACGGTAACCGCGGCGCCGGCCTTCCAAGTGCCGGAGCCGCAGGTGTTGCTTCCTTGAACCCGATAATAATAGACGCCCGGATCGAGGGCGCCCTGGGAGTAAGACGTCGCGGCGCCGCTGTAAATCTGGGCGGCGTCGGTAAAGGAGGCATTGGTTGCCCGCTGCAGCACGTAAGCAGTTGCTTCGGCCACACCCGGCCAGGTTACGGTAAAGTTTCCGTTGCAGCTGCTGCCGGGATAGGTGATGCCATCCGGGGCCGGGGGTGCCGCCAGGACCGCACTAGCAGGGCCGGTTTGCCATGCTCCGCTGCCGCAGGCGGTATTCGCACGCACCCGGAAAAAATAACTCCCTGCGGAAAGTGCCCCCTGGCTGTAGGAAAGTGAGCTCGTCGTATTCTCAACGGGGCTTGTGAACGCAGCGGAAGTATCGCGCTGCAGGGTATAGGAGACCGCATCGGTGACCGCTGCCCAACTGACCGTAAAGTTGCCGCCGCAGCTTGATGCCGGGTAGGAGATGCTGGCCGGGGCCGGGGGAGCGGGAGGGACCACGCTGGCCGAGCCGCTCTTCCAGGTACTGCTGCCGCAACTATTGTTGGCCTGTACCCGGTAATAGTAAGTGCCGGGAGAAAGACCGGGCTCCGTGTAAGAGTTGGACGCTCCGAGGTAGACTTGGGTCGCATCGCTGAAGTCGACCTTGGTTGCGCGCTGGAGGGTGTAACCGGTTGCCCCGCTCGCAAGTGCCCACGTTACCGTGAGGTTACCGCTACAGGTCTTGGCGGGGTAGGTGATGCTCGCCGGAACGGCGGGGGGAGGCGGCACCGTCGTGGCGCCTCCTGTTTTCCAGGGACTTGTGCCGTAGCCATTGCTTGCCCTGACGCGATAATAGTAGGTGCCGTAAGTCAGGGACGAATCGGTGAAGGAGGTGCTGGGACCGGCATAGCGATCGATGGCGTCGGTAAACGATATGTTGGAGGCCCGCTGCACTAAATAGGCGGTTGCCCCAACCGAGGATGTCCAGGTGATCGCCAGACTCCCTCCGCAACTGCTGGCTGCGTAGCTGATACTGTTCGGTCTGGGTGGAAAGGACGTGACGCTGATAGCGCCGCCGGTTTTCCAGCCGCTCGCGCCGCAATCATTCAGGGCTCTCACGCGATAGTAAAAGGTCCCGGTAAATAGGTTGGATTGCTGAAAAAGAGTGGCGGGTCCGTCGTAGACGGAGATGGCGCCTGTAAAAAGAGAATTATTGGCGCGCTGGACGTTATAGGTTTCGGCCCGGAGTGCGGACGGCCAGCTTACTGTGAAGATCCCGTCGCCATCGCTGGCAGGATAGGAAATGCTCGATGGAATTTCAGGGGGCTGCTGGTCACACGGAAAATTCGACAGCGCGATGACCTGGAGGCCTTTAACACCATCCGCAATGAAGCCGTACGATCCGGACAGCTCCACCTTGTAGGCCGTACCGGGAGTGTTGACAGTAACGATTGGGAAAGGTTCAGCGGGCTCGCTGATGTCGAAAATGCTCAGACCGTCCGTGGTGGTGGCCAGGAAAGCATAGAGGCCCGCGACACGGATTCCACTGGCGCTGCTGTCGGTCTCATAGCCGCCGATCGGGATCGGGTTGTTGAGGTCCCCGAGATCGACAACGGTCAGGCCGTTAAGCCCGTCAGCCACATAAGCCAGAGTGCCGGACACATCAAGCTCATAACAAGTGCCCCAGGTGCTCAGAGAACCGATGATGGTTGGGCTTTGCGGGTTATTCACGTCAATTACCTGCAGACCACCGGCCGAGCCATCGGCTACAAACGCCTGAGAACCGACCACACGAACGCTTTCCGCGGAACCGGGCGTGGCGACGGCCCCGATCACAACGGGATTTTCAGGATCTCCGACGTCGATCACCTGGAGGCCACCGTCCGACCCTGCCGCGACATAGGCGCAGGAGCCCGAGACGAAGACCCCCCTGGCCTGTCCGGGTAGCGTGATCGAACCCACGGCGAACGGGCTTTGGGGGGTATCGATGTTGATCACCTGAAGACCGGCAAGGTCCTCAGCGACATAGGCATAAGACCCGGACACATGGATTCCCTGCGCATTTCCCGTTGTCGCGAGGGAGCCAACAATGGTCGGAGCGGCAGGCTTTCCCACATCGATCACCTGGAGACCTCCGGCGTCATCGGCCACATAAGCGTACGAACCGGATACTTTCACATCCAAAGCATTGCCCGGGGTATCGACGGTGGCGACAATGTGGCTAAAGTATTTCCTGACGTCGATAAGTTCGAGACCAATGTCGTAGTCTGCCATGTAGGCCAAGCTCTCGGTAACATAAACGCCTAAGGCGTAACCCGAGGTAAATTCCGTGCCCAGCAGGACCGGGGCTTTTGGATTGCTGACGTCAACCACCCTCAGCCCATCCACATCGGCGGCCACAAAGAGCAGGGGATAGACCAGAAATACCGCCTGACACGTGCCTGAGGTGAGGAGGGAGCCGACAATCTTTGGGTTGCTGGCTTCCGTAATATCGATGACCTGAATGCCTTGAGCATCGTCGGCGATATAGGCGTAAGGCCAGGCTACGCTTACTCCCTTAGCATCGCCGGGCGTGGCTGCGGCACCCACAATCTTGGGCTGAGCGCGTTTCGAAATATCGATAACCTGAAGACCGCCGGGTCCGTCTGCCACATAGGCATAGGACCCCGACACCTTGACATCCAGAGCATAGCCGGAAGTGTTCGCGCTACCGACGACAGTGGGGGCGCTGGGAGTTGCTGACGTCAATAACCTTGAGGCCGTAGGTGCCATCGGCGACGTAAGCATAGGAACCGGACACAAAGACCCCTTCGGCGGCGTCCGGCAAGGAGAGAGAAGCGACCAGGGCAGGGGATGCAGGGTTGCTGATGTCCACGATGTGGAAGCCGTCCCAGTAATCGGCCACGTAAGCGGAAGAGCCGGCAACAAAAACCTTTTTCGCATTGCCCGGGGTGTCCACCGAACCGGTGATCGTTGGTTTCTTCGGATTGCTGACATCAATGACCTGCAGACCGCTGTAGTCATCCGCCACATAGGCGTAGGGTCCCGAAACCATGACCCAACGCGCATAGCCCGGAGTATCCACGAGACCGATAACAGCATGGGCTCGCCCGACCAATCCGAACATGGTGACGAAAGAGAAAAGCAGAAACAGACGACTGAAATTCCAACGCATTGCGGTGTTCCCCCTGTCTCTTGTCCAACCTGCCTCATAAAGCAATCCACATCGCGCTGGAGACGAATCGGAAGATGGATTGCTATCACCGTTGAGCACTTTAATCGTACTGGAGAATGGTACTATACAATTGATCATGATAAAAGGAAACTTTACAAAGAATTGTAGCAAGCCCCTAAATGATAATCTCCCAGCGGGTCAGAAGTGGTATGACCCCCATCAAATCGCGCCGCCAGCGGAGTTTGTAACCGACTGTGGGGCTCCGCATCGCGTGTGGGCGACGTGGGAGCGGGTTGGCTTTATATACAATGCTGTAGGCTCAAGGGTCACAGCACAGGATAAAAATATCGCCTTTTTCAGCGTTGATCATGGGGTCGAGTGAAGTCATGGCCGCCAGGTCGGAATAACGTTTGGTGCCGTCCCCGTGGTTGCGCTCTCCTTTGCATACCGTTATCGGTGCGTTCCATGGCTGCTGTCAGGGGAGCGATGTTCAACCTGCAACCCGGTCCTGTAAGGTCGCATGCAGATTTTGCTTGACATACGGGGAGCTTCTGTGAAAGATGGCGCAATTAGTGAAGTAGCTCAGGCAAGTACGGACAATCGTTAGTCGTAGTTCTATCGGTATCCCGAGCCAATCTTGTGTCCTGTGCGGGGATCTGCTCCGGACAGGCCGAGAGGGGGCTTTGGGTTTTTGTCGGGATGCCGAGGACATTAGTTGTTGCTTTGTTGTGGTTTCTGGAGCTGAGCACAGGTTGGGTTCATTGCCAGGCCAGGGGAGGATGGGGCGGATTCAGAGGGGTGCTCCTGGGAATTCAGCAAGGATGGCGTTGAATTGACAGATCGGAAGGGGGGTGGTTGTTCGCGGCATAAGTTTTCTGATGTGGAAACCTTTTCATAGAGGGGTTAACCTCTGATGCAATTATCACTGAACAAGTTCAAAGGAGGAAGGAGTATGAAGAAATACATGCTCGTGAGTTTGCTCATAGCTTTTCTGCTTGTGACAGTCGGTGGACCTTGCCTTGCGGGAACCGTCGCGAATACGTCAAAGAAGGGTAGCCTGCTGATATTTCCCTTGATCAGGACCGATACTACAGTTTACCCTAACTTTGGGACGGAATCGTGGGAAACCCTGATCACCATCGGCAATGACAATTATTATTCGGTTAATGTATGCTGTGTTTTTGTGCTCAAAGATGCATGCGACCGGGTTGAGCAATGTTTTATCCTCACTCCCAACCAGCCGATAACCTTCAAGGCCAGTGACGGGACAGATCTGGATGGCGACAATGTTCTGGATTCCGGAATAGACTTCGGCAATGTGGCCGAAGCCAAGTGTTGGGTAACCAGTCAGGAAGACAGTGGTGCAACTACCCAGAATGTCATATAACCAGCTTACCGGTGAGGCGACCCTGTTGCGGCAATGGCAATATTATGTCGCACCGCCAGGAACGCCCCTGCCACCCTTTGGAGTCGGCGTTGCTACCTACAGTGCGTGGCGTTTTGCGGCTAACGCACCCGCGCTCACCCAGGTTGGGACGACCCCGGGAGTGCTCCAGTTGAGCGGCGATGCCGGCAACTATGATTCAGCCCCGGCCGCTCTCATCTTTGATTATCTCAGGCAGACGCCGAACCCTACAGACCAGACCTATACCGGCAGTGTGGACAATTATGTGGCGATCGCTCCCACCAAACAGGACTTCACGCAGGATGGCGGTCCGACCGTTCTCAAGTTCGATGCCCCAAGTCGAAATGAAAACGAGCAAGATGTTGGCCGCGGCAGCAGCGCTCTTTGTCTGAGCTGCTTCTTCGCAGATTCCCTTGCCGCCGCTCCCTACTTTAAGAGTGTCCAATCCACCTCTGCCGGGGCGTTTACGGCAACGCCGTTTGTGCCATCGACCTGTCCCTACGCAGGCGGCACGGAATGCCTCCTGCCGGCAGGTTACATCGCATATCCTGCGGTTGGGGTTATCGTTAAGAGATTCAACGGCTTCTTG
Organism: uncultured delta proteobacterium; assembly: GCA_963808625.1. Classification (GTDB taxonomy): domain Bacteria; phylum Desulfobacterota; class Syntrophobacteria; order Syntrophobacterales; family Syntrophobacteraceae; genus JADGQM01. The sequence continues at coordinate 110,267 of CAWEHK010000051.1, read as the reverse complement.
GGACCGATAACAGCGGTAACCCCGACTGGCATTGGTGAGTGGACGACAAACGGAAACGCTTGTAAGGGTGTCCCCGCCATTACGGTATCTGTGAATTAGGCGAGGTGTCTATTGATGCCGAAGTGATCGCTACCATTTGGCATTGCGACAACATGATAAGGAGGTAAGAGTATGAAAAAGTGCACGCTCGTGACTTTGGTCATGGCTTTTTCGATTGCGGTATTGAGTTCATGGTGCCTTGCCCAGACGGTTACGGATACCACCAAACAGGGAAGCTTGCTGATCTGGCCCAAAATCATCACGACGGGTACCCAGGACACTTACATTGCCATCTACAATTCGTATAGTTCGGCCGTAAATGTAAAATGCTACTGGGAATACAAGGACCTGAATCCGGATCCTGTGACCGGTACTACAAGAAATGGCTGCGTCAACACCGACTTCCAGTTTAGGCTGACGAGCGGCCAGCCAGCCGTTTTCAAAGCTAGTACGGGAGAGCACCTGTGGGATGTGAGTTACGCGAAAAGCCCACCGATAGCGCCTTTTGAACAGGGTAATGAGGGGATCCTGAAGTGCTGGGCGGTCGATGCCGAGGCCCAGAACCAGATTTCCTGGAACTCTCTCAAGGGTGAGGCCATTATCGTTGACTTTGCCAACGGCAGCGCCTGGGAATACAATGCGTATCGTTTCGCCGCCAATGTGCCGCGCGGCAATCCGGTCGGCACGGGGGGAACTCTCTTGCTGAATGGCGGCTATCAAGATGCGGTCGGTTATGACGCCTGCCCCAGTTACCTGGTGATCGACTTTCCGGCAGAGAGCGCCACTAGTCAGAGTGATCTGACCCTTATCCCCTGCATTCAGGACCTGAAGCAGGATGGAGCTGGTTCCACGAAAACCAAGGCGACGTTTACCATCTGGAACTACAATGAAATCAAGTTCACCGGGCTCCACCAGTGCTTTAGCTGCTTCATCGAAGCTTCCCTGGATTCCTTCAGGATTCCTCAGGACACCGGCAAGATCAAACCTTTCAACATTAACCGGTTGCATACCAGTGCCGCGCGGATGCGGGTGCAGGGTCTGGCGAGCAACAACTACTGCCCGGGCAGTAAAGAAAGCCCGTTGCTCGGCCTGCTCGATACGAAGATCACCCTTGATGGGATAACTTACCAGGATAAGGGTGGCACCCATGCGAGCACTGCCGGCAAGTACGTCAAAGGGCCCGTATACATCAAGTGGGATACCGGGTTTCCGAATGAAGAAAGAGGTAAACGATAAGATTGCGCTGAATTTTTCTCGGTGGGCCTGCAACCTTCCGAGAGGAGCATGATCAAAAAATGAGGGGGGAGCCATTCCGGCTCCCCCCTTTTTTGTGCGGCTTCACCCTTTGCGTCGGTCGGGACCCACAAGCGATCGCTGAACATCCCCGCTTGGATTTCGCTATTCGAATTTCGGATTTTACCTTCTAACGATCTTTGCCTTGTTAGTCTGAGTACTTGACGGCAAAATAAAGCGTCCATTTAGCAGGAGAGCCTGGGAAAGCCCGCTTTTGTGGCCATGACGACTGGAATTCGGGCACTCATTGGTGCTGAGCTGCTCTAAGTACTGCGTCGCAGAATTGAGTGTCCGGATTTCCCTTCGTCATACCGGGATGTTTTTAGCCGGTATCCAGGAAGCTCTTGTGGATTCCGGCTAGGAGATTGCCGGAATAGACGATCCAGGATAATGGACACTTTATTTTGCTGAGCTGCACTAAGGCGCATGTTCGACGGGAGCAGGGTGGAGAGCCTCGCATTTCTCGAAGGTGTGGCGATGAGCTCTACTGGCTGTTGATGCTGAGTTTTGCCGTAGGGCCGTCGGAACTGAGAAGTTTGATCGTCACGCCGCACTGGAGCTTGCTATCCCCAGGGTTACCGCTGCCCAATTTAAGTCCTGGGTATTTTGTCCCATTCAACTCGACGGTTTTGCCATACAACTCGGGAAAAGGAGTGCCATCGTAGTGGGTGATCCTGGTAGTGTATTTGCCCAATGCCGGAATCACGGCACTGCCGCCTTCATTGGCAAGACAGTAAGACTCGCTGCATGGCGTTCCGGCATAAAGACCGGCATAATAGCCTTTGGCATCGTCGAATTTCCTGATCGCGGGCTTCGATGGGAAATGCCACGGACCTTCGAGTATACTTTCTCCCAGGTCGATCTGGGTAATGGTGAAGGCCTTTGTGGGCTGAAGCGTCAGCGCGGCATCGTAGCTGGCGATACGGGCGTCGAAAACAGATCCGTTGTCGTCGCGTCGAAGAGGTCCATAATTCATGTCTACAACCAGCAAGGGGTGCTTGGGGCCGATGCTGGGAGCGTCAGACAGGTTGCTCTCCAGATAGGATGTCCCGCGATAATCGGAGACGCAATAACGCATATTGGCGTAATAGAGGACCGCCCCGGGAATATTGTAGGGTATGCGCTCGACCTGCCATTCGTACCCGTCGTCGATATTCTTGACATAGGCCGTTTTCACCATACGATCATAGCGGGTGTTCGTCCGCCACTCGATCAAATAGTAATTGGCATAGGACTGGTACTGGGGAACGACGCGCCAGCCCGGGGTGGAATTAAGCCACCCGGAAAAGGCGGAAGGTGGCACGGCCTCTTCAAACTGATCAAGGGATTTGCCATCCAATCTGAGGTTATCCACCCACCATCCGGGTCCGGTCTTGGAGGCATCGGTTTTGTATCGCAGACGGAGCGTGATGGTCTTGCCTCGGTAGGCGGCGAGGTTGAAGCGCAGTTTCTGGTTGCCGGAACCGGTTAGTCCCTGAGCAAGATTGTTCCCGTACGGGTTGGTCTTTCGCATGACAGTGTCATTGTCATCGAGGAATATCCAGTCCGTGCCGTCATGCACCATCACATACCCGTAGTCACGATCCTCTTCGAGATCCCAGAAAGCATCAAAGGATAGGCGGGCGCCGGCTTTCTTGGAGATACAGATTTTTCGGTCGAGGGTAATATCGATGTTGTTCCGGCCTGAGCCACTGTGAGCTCCCTTACCAGTCCCTGCCAGGTTCTTCACCAGCCCAGGATCCACATCATCGGGGAGATCGATCTTGATACCCTTGTAGACGCCTTCGGGAGTGCTCTCAAGCTGCCCGATGGAAACCTTTCTGGCGGAACTATTGTATGGGAGCGAGAGCATGGGCTCCTGCCAGTTACAGGGTTGGTCGCCGCATTGAGCGATCATGCGAAACCAGAGCGGCATGCCCACGGGAGTAGCGCCTCCCAGCCAACCACCGTATGTCCCGGCGGCCATGATACTCCAGAAACCGACGGAGTTCTCCACATCGATCGTGTAAAGATCCGGCAGCCCGAAGAAGTTATGGCCAAATTCTTCAACCAGCGCTCCCAAATCGGTGTTTTCCGGCTGCATGGTATAGGGACCGACAACGATGTCGTCGGCGGTGGTATCGGGATCGCCCTCGTAGACCTTGTATCCATTCTTCCACTGAGGATAAGCGGTGTATTTACGCAAATCATAGCTCTGACTCCAGATGGCAAAATCTCCTTGCGCTCCCCCTCCGCTTTCCTGACCAACGCCGGCGTGAATGATCCACAGAGAATCCACAACACCATCCTGATTGGCGTCGAACTGTTTCCAGAAAGCAGTGGGGCTGGTGTCAAAGTAATAGTCCAGGTGGGCCGCCATGAACTTGTCCAGGGCGTCCACAACGAGCTGCCCGGTGGGGACGAGCTGCCCGGTGGGGTCGAGCCCTCCGCCATCATGTTTTTGCTCGCAATAGGGCGCGCCATAGTAGCCTTCGCTGTGGTCGACGGTGACCCAGCCTTCCACCCTTCCGGTCAAAAGGACATTCCCCTTGCCGGCCATATGGTCGTAATAGTCCTGGACGGTATAGCCGGAGAGGTTGATCCCGCGTTTGCCATCGACGGGGTCGCGGAGATCGCGGCGCACCCGGCCGACACCCTCATAACCGAAGATGAGCTTTTCGTAGAATTTGGCGTTAGCAGTAGTCGCAGGAGCATACCAGATGGTGTTGTTATCGCGTGGCCCGGGATGAGGAATCAGGCCCCGTGAGGGACCGGAGGTAGTCACCGACGTCTTGGCGCACACTTTTCCTGACGTTGCCCAATAGTTGAACTTATCGGTCCCGCCAAAATCCACGGCGAGTGCCAGGATGGCTGCAGTAACAGGCTGGACCGCCAAGGACGCAGGAAGGGCCTCGCGACTCATTCCTGACCGTTGGGCATGCCCTAATTCCGCCTGCCGTTGCAGAGCCCGTTCCTGAATTTCCGGCGAGACCCAGGTGCTCGACTCCTTGGAAAAACGATCATAATAATCCTTCACCGCGGAGCGGATTTGGTCGGGAGTCATACCGGGGACGATTTTCCCTTGTTTGCGCAGTCCGCGCTCGATGACCCCTTCGCGGGGCCGCACCAGATGCTGACCTGCCGGTGGTATGGCAGCGATGGCAAGGGGAGACAACCTGGTTACCGTGGGAGGAACTTCATCTCCTGAAGGAACACGCGACTCTTGGGCTGCAGCGTTAGAGGCGTTTGCGATGCCGGTCTGGATCAAGCCGCTCAATGAGATCAGCGCCAGCAGGACGAAGCGAAAAATCACATGGGACATCTGCTGCTTTCTCCTCTGTTGCTTCGGGGAATAAACCGTCTTCAATTCCTACCTGGCCACCGAAAGTCTCCTGCCAGTCTAAAGAACTTCTCATGGGTTGGCAACATCTGGGCCAAAAAAAGTTCTTGACACTTCCCCTGCCAATCCATTAGTAAGAAACCCGCTGATTGTGGCGGGGTAGCTCAGTCGGTAGAGCAGTGGACTGAAAATCCTCGTGTCCCCAGTTCAATTCTGGGCCCCGCCACCATGGCAAAACCCAGTTTGTCCCGGCGGCTTACCCAGTCTCGCGGGATAGCACAACAAAGGCCCGTTACAAGCGGGCTTTTGCTTTCAGGACAGACATCGCTCGCCGCATCCCATATAACCCCCACAGTGCCGAAGGTCACAATAAAGGACGATTACGGTGCCGCAGGATGACCAAGAAACTATCTCAAAATCGTCAGGACGCTCTCAATCGTCATTCCTCCAGCGAAAGCCGGAATCCAGGTTTTCCGTGGGGTTCTGGACCCCGGTTTCCGCCGGGGTGACGATATGAGTTAGTTTTGAGATAGTTTCCGGAATATTGTTCTCATTCGGAGTCGTGTTTACGCATTTTTCAGATAACCTCATGGAGGTCGAAGCTCTTCTTGTGATCAGCGTACGGCTCAGTCTTGGGACTTCTGCGGGTGACAAATTATGGTGGGTTTCCTCGCGCTAGAACACGATTGCCAGAATGCGGTAGAAGCGAATGCCTGCCGGCGTGTAGACAGTTACTTCCTCCCCCTCGCAACGCCCTATCAGGCAGCGTCCCAACGGTGATTCGATAGAGAGCCTTCCGCTACTGATATCCGATTCATAGGGACCCACCAATTGGAATTGGCATTTTTCCCCCGTCTCGGCATTTTGGATCAGCGTCGTGGTCCCAAAACCAACCTGCTTGAAGATGAATTTCCGCCCTGCGAATATTTCGCACTGAGCCAGCATTTCCTCCAGGTCGCGAATCTTTTTCTCAAGGACCACATGCCGTTCGCGAGCGAGCAGGTACTGTTGATTCTCAACTTTGACGCCGAAGGCCCTGGCTTCGCGCAATTCTTCAAGGACTTCGGGTCGCACCACGCGTCGCAGGTAAGCCAATTCCTTAATCAGTCGATGATGCCCGCAGCGGGTGATGGGGACCTTCCTCATGAGCGACGCCTTTGACCACTGCCCATCCGGAGGTGTTGAGGGCATTCCTTGCCCCTCCCGCCTGACGGGACTGGGCAGGGGAGCGAGTACAATCTTTTCCGATCAATATTTATTCTCCGCCAGTCCTTTCCAGGCGGGAAGAGGAGAGAGGAGGTGATCCGGATGGAGACTGTTTGAAAAAGTCCGTGGGAATTTCTCCTCGCTGTTGCTTGGCCAAAAAAAGCGAGATGCCGATCACCGTCTTCCCATCTGCGATCGCACCCTCCAGGATGAGATCCTGGACCCGATTCAAGGGCACCACTTCCACTCTGGAAATCTCGTCCACTTCCCGCTCTGTGGGCAGGCTCACCAAACCGGATGCGGCATAGATCCTGATCATTTCGTCAGAGTATCCGATAGCGGGGTAGTAGCTGAAAAGGTGGAGCAGGCGTTCAGCGCCATAGCCCGTCTCCTCTTTCAACTCCCGAACCGCGCACACCTCGAGCGCTTCACCCGGGTCCGCTTTCCCGGCGGGGATCTCAAGGGTCTCCCGGTCGATGGCATAGCGCCATTGGCGAACCATGAGGATGCGCTGCTCATCCACAAAAGGGACCACGGCTGCCGCTTCCGGGTGGTTGATTTTGATGCGCTCGGTAGTTCTCCCGGTCCGCAGCCGGACCGTGTCGAGCTGGGCGCTGAAGTGCTTCGCGAACAAAATGCCAAGGGTCCTGATCTTCTCTTCCATTGGCTATCCAAGGTGGTTAACGGTCTCTGATCAGTCGCCGAATCAGGCTCATGCGACCGGACCTTTGGGGGATAATGCGGCAGGCCCAAACGCCTGGCCAATCCCTCATCTTCAAGAAAAGTAAAGCATTTTTCAGGATCGGGATCAAGAAGGATGTCTAAAACATCAAGAGCTTCCGAGGATTGTGTCATGGGTGGGCAGCAAAGGCCGGACCGTCCGGGAAGATCGCCCGTGAGTTAGGAGGCGCTTGGGGAAAAAGAGCTTGATGCAGCCGCAGGTATTTGCTACAGGGGGAGCGTGCCATGATGGAAGCGCAACGCGGGTCGCACGTCCCGGGGAGGGACCACATATTTCCCCTTTCGGAACGAGGACCTGCGCGGCCTGGTGTATTTGAAGACGAGATCAACAAAGGACCCGATTATGAGTGATACCCCTCAACTTATCCACGCGTTTCCGAAAAATCCCCTTGAGGAGATTAGAGTTTCTCTAACCGTGTTCAAGAAGAAACAGTACATCGATCTCAGGGTTTATTACAAGGGAGATGACGGAGAATATCATCCTTCCAAAAAAGGGATAACCGTCTCGCTGGATCTTTTTCCGGACCTCGTGGAGGCGATTGAAAAAGCGCGACAATTAGTGGGCGAATAGATTGCGGATAGCGGATCGAGATTTCAGCCGCCACCTACCGGCGGGAAAAGGGCAAGGCGTTCATCGCCGTTGAGGACGGTGTCCCAATCTGCGTGGACGCCGTTCACCATGACCAGTCTCACTTCCTCTTCGGGAATAAGTAAGCGCTGGGCCACGTCCCGCACGGTGGTGCCATGATCGAGGGCCATGGCATGTCCGGTTGCGGCATCATAGCCATGAACATATTTTCTAAGAGTTGCCGCCAGAAGGATTGTCAACGCCATTGGTTAACCTCTCAAATTTCGGATTTCGAGCGTCTCGCCGGAAGAATCAGTAACCGCCCCAGGGGCATTGACCGAACTCCGCTTTCAGGTTGACATGCTATGCCGGTAAACCCGCTTGATCTGAACGTTGGAGATGAGAGCGGTGTAGTTTTTCCCCTGCTCCAGGTCGACATGTATGGTTTTTCGATCAATTTCCATATAGCGAGACAACACTGTTATAATATCATTTTTAAGTGCTTCCATTATGTCCGGTGCGATATCCATCCGGTCATGCATGAGCACCACCTGCATGCGCTGCCGGGCCACCTGGGAGCTTGCCTTCTCTCCAAAGAATCGACGGATCATTGCTTTCAGCATGAGATAAGTCTCCTTCCTAGCTCCAGATGAATCGCTTGACGCGGTCCATAATCGTCACTTTCTGTTCCATGTCGAGAGCGATATCTTCCCCATTCAAACGCGCTGCTATTTGCTGGAAAGCAACTCCTGCTTTGCTGCCTCGATCGTGAACCAGGGGCGTACCACGGTTTGTCGAAATTACGACTTCCTCACTTTCCGGCACGACTCCCAGGAGGGGCACTGCAAGAAGCGAGATGATATCCTCAGTGGACATCATGTCGCCCTTTTTCACCATGCGGTGGTTCAGACGGTTGATGATGAGATGAACATCATTCAACAAGCCTGCTTCGAGCAATCCGATTACGCGGTCGGCGTCGCGAATGGCGGAAACTTCAGGAGTGGTTACCACGATGGCCGTTTGCGCTCCGGCTACGGCATTCTTGAAACCCTGCTCGATTCCTGCAGGACAGTCGATAAAGACGTAATCGAATTCTTCTGCCAGTTCCGCACACAGGTCCTTCATCTGCTCAGGCTTCACGGCACTCTTCTCGCGTGTTTGAGCCGCCGGAATGATATAAAGATTGTGCAACTTGCGGTCCCGGATCATCGCCTGCTGCTTGCGGCATTTGCCTTCGATAATGTCCACCAGGTTGTAGACGATGCGGTTTTCCAGGCCCATCACCACATCCAGGTTCCGCAACCCGATGTCCGCATCAATCATAACCACACTGTACTTCTTTTTTGCTAATACCGTTCCGATATTGGCGACCGTAGTGGTCTTTCCCACCCCGCCTTTACCCGAGGTTACAACAATGGTTTTTCCGGCCATGGTTCATCCCATCCATCTCTCAAGGTGAAAGGTTCATAGTTCAATCAGGATCCCTCCTGCTCTAGACCGTGATGACCTCAATGAGGTTTTCCTGGATTTCTGCGATCTCAAAACGTTTTGGGGTCGGTTTGTTGCCGCGGGGAGGAACGGCAACAATGTCGGCAATTCTGATCTGACTGGGTTCGATGCTGAGTGCCCAGATGCGGGCGGAACGGTCACCCGCAGCTCCCGCATGGGCGACGCCCCGAAGATTGCCAAAGATGATGACGTCACCGACGGCAATCACTTCCGCCCCGGGATTGACGTCTCCCAGAATCACGCAGTCCGCTTGGGACACAATCCGAGTTCCCGAGCGACAGGTATTTCTTATCACCAGGGCCGAAGCGTCCGAAGCCGGGGGAGGAGCTACCCTGGGCGGCGGCGCCCGCCGGTCGGATGGGCGGTCCAACACCAGGACAAAGTCCTCTCCCAACCTCACTTCCACTAACCGGACTCGCCCCCTGGCAACCAGCAAGCCATGCAGTTTGGCAATTTCATCAGTGGAAAGTGGCCTCTCCCGGAGATCGAGGGTCATCTCAGCGTACCGGAAAAAGTCCCTGGATTCGCTCAAACGCTGCTCCAGATAGGCGAACACGGCATCGAACGGCGCTGCCGGATCGGGAACCAGGGTAAATCCCTCGCGAGTGGCCTTGATCTGAATTGGTGGTGATTCATTCGGCTTCATGGCAACCAATCAAATGCGCAATCAAAAAATCGTGGATTCCCGCCAAAAACCTGCGGAAATGACGTTCGGGAGCCCTCTTTATTCTAAAGACCAGCCGGACTCTGTGGTCTGTCAGGAAATGAAATCCTCTCCTGAAGCTGAGACCAGTTTTCAATTCTTGGGAATGCTACCGCCTCCGGCACACGATTCCATGGTTGGTCAAAAAGCAAAGGCTGGATGCCGTTTTGGGACAGGAGTTCACAAGTCTCGAACCGGTCTTCCACAAAATAACGTATCTTCAGCTCTTTCAGGACATCGCATTTGGCTTCAGGAAGCCCCGTTGCGAATACCTCAATCCGGTGGCGTCAACGTCAGGCAAGGTCTGACGGAGCCACCGCACGATCGATTCCGGCCAGATGCGTGCGGTCACGAAGCGCAAAGGTCCGTGGCGAGCAAGCTCGGTGAGCACCTCTGCGGCTCCATGCATCGGTGGAACCTGCTGGGTGTGTTCGTCGTCCAGGGTCATGCAGATCAGCTCGTTCAGCACCTTGCGGTCGATCTTCAAACACGCACCCAGATCATACCGTCGCAAGTCGTCTTTGGTCAACCAGGTTAAGCCGTAGTGCTCGCGCGCGAGTCTCACGAAGACGGCCATCGTGTCAGCCACAACCCCGTCAATGTCAAATGCCAGATCCGACGGTGCGATAGTTTTTCCAACATCCACTAATTCTAATCCATCATATCCCAAGCTTGAAGCGGCCAGGCAGAGCGAAAGAAATTAGCATAGCTCCCATTTTCCAGACAGTTGCCGACAGCATACCCCACTTTCCGGAAAACTACCAGTTTCTTCGACCAATGGTGTGTCACCGGATTTCGGATTGTGGATGTGGGTGTCTCATCGAGCGATGGTGGCTCACCAGGGAAGTGTTTCATCATTTGAGTCTCTATTCCGGCACTCGCTTGAAGTGAAACTCCTCCCCCCCTGGCAAGGTGATGACGATGGAATCCCTGGCTCCGATTTTCCCGACCATTACCCCGCCGGTTTTCATATGCAGCAGAATTTCATCTCCTCTGGATTCCCAGCTGAAAGAGACATTCTCATGGGAAACATTCCATGAGCCCCTGCCATCGGGCTTCAACAGCAACACCGAAGAAGGGTCCCCGGCCGGATCGAGCACCTCGTATTTTCCGGAAAAATCCTGGTTCCTCTGGCAGGATGAGACGGCGAGCACAAAACAAAGCAGAACCGTGGCACCAATCCACCACTTTCGCATCATCATAGGTCCTTTAGCGATGTAGGGAATCTCCTATCCAGCTGCAGAGCTGAATCGAAACAGTAGATATGGGCGCACATGACCAGCCAAACGAGGTCCCGCAGCAGCGTTGTCCAACTCATCGTTTCCTCGACACTGCTGAAGCAACCGCAGCCGATGGGGATGTCCCTAAGGAGACTGAGAGAAATAGCCACACTGAAGACGGTGAGCATGATGCTGAGGGCAACCGTGGCCGACTTGGATCTGATTCCGGTTATGAGCAGGATTCCGCAGATCAGTTCGGCCCATGGCATGATAATGGCGAGAAGGTTGACCGACCAGAAAGGGACCAGTTGGTAGCTCGCGATGGTTTCAGAGAACTCAGCGGTAAAACTGATTTTGTTCATGCTGGCGTAGACGAATATCCCGCCAATATAGAGTCGAAATGCCAGAGCAAGATACTTGTGAGTTAAAACCCTTTTCGTGGACTCCCAAATCTGCATCACTCAACCTGATAATTAGAGGACTCCCAGGCACCGAGACCACCCGCGAGGACCTTAACGTTTTCATGGTCGCGCTGCCTGAGTCTGTGGGCAACCTCTTCATCGTACCGCTTGCTGATGGTTCTCCCATAAACGATGATTAGTTCTTCGTCTTCCAGGTTACCCAGCTTCATCATGTGAACGATATCAAAGAGGGCCGAGGGCACATTGATCGCGCCCTTAATATGCTTCTGAACAAAAAGCTCCTGGGGTCTTGCGTCCACCAGGACGGCCTTGCCCGCGTCCAAAAGGCCCTTTGCCGTCACCACATCGATCTGCGGGGAAGATGGCCGGAAGAGAGTTTCGGGAAAGAGGGGTACACCTTGGGGGCTGGCAAAATTGAAAAGTACCCCCAGTACCGTTGCCAAAAGAAACAGCAAGCCCAGATCCAGGAGATTCACCCGCCCAACGCGCTGCAGTTCTCGCTGGACGAGAGACCTGACGCGAGCTCTGGCGACCTCAAACATGGCAATCGAGTATCTTGCTTCCGTCAGTTCGGCAATGGTTTTTTTCAGCTCTTCATTTCGCCGCATCAAGTCATCGTTGAGGGCCTGGATGGTCTCGAAGGAACGGGCATTCTTCAGGAAGAGCATAAAACTGGCCGTATGAGCGAAGAGCAGCTCTCCTCCCTCGGGAGGCAGCGTCCCACCGGTGAGTGTCGGTCCCATGAGCATCATTCCCAGCGATCGCTGGTCAATGACGTAGAGCACCCCGGCGCTGGCCTCAAGGCGGATTCTCGCTTCCGCCAGAGCCGCCGGAGGGACGGTGATGCGGCTGACGCTCATCGGGGCAAGGCTTCTCTTTTCCGCCCCCTCGAAGGCCTTATAGAGCAGCCTTTCAACAACATCAGCGGAGAGCTCTTCTGCCGGTTCCAGTCCTCGAGCGACAGTTCTCACCCCTTTTGTCTGCCGATCATAGACGAGAGCAAATCCCTGTCTGACTCCCAGGGCACCCATGGTCACCAGGAGGAATGATCCGAGAAGTTCCTCGGTCCGAATGCTGGCGCTTAATTCGGCGTTGAGATCGGAGAGGGTTTGAAGATGAAACACACGCCTGTCCAGCTCTTCCTGGATCTGCTTCGCACTGTTGAGGGCGTCATGCAGTTTGGCGATCGTTTCTTCCATGTTTTATTTAACCAGCTCCACAATCTGCTGATAAAAGGTGTCCACGTCCTCGATGACGCCGAGATGGGTGAAGAGCACCTTACCCTTCCTGTCAATCAGGAGGGTAAAGGGGGTACGCGGCTCACCCATGAGTTTGTGTACCGCATACGTTTCATCGCTCACGACCGGGAATTCGTAGGAGCCCGTTTTTCGCAGATGTTCGGTCTCGTTGGCGGTCCCGCCCGCGGCGATCGCCACCATTTTCACTTTGTCACCCATACCTTTCCGGTTCAGCCGGGTAAAGAGCTTATTGAAGAGGGGTGCCTGCTGGTAACAGCGTGCGCAATAGACCCCAATGATTTCAATGACAAGGACCTGGCAACTGATGTCCTGAAGCCGGAAGGTTGCTCCTTTCAATCCGAGATAGCTCATATCCGATTCAAGCGTTGGAGCGGGAAGCTGAAAAGAAGGAAGGGTTGCCCCTTTCTCGGGAGGGCCGGCCGGGAAAGCTGCCATGGGAAAAAGGAAGAACAAGGAAAATATAATGACTGTGAAAGCAATGGGAGTGGTTCGTAATCTGCCTTTCATATCGATCAGGTCTCCTTTAATGGACTTATGTCCACTCCGCAAGAGCTTGCTCTTCGGAATCGAACATTCTGGCCAGTCCGGTAATCCCGACAATCTTGAAAACCTTCCTGAAGTTATCCGATAAGCCGGCAACGGCAAAGGTGGATCCTTGCTTCTGCCCCTCCAGGAGGAGTTGGGTGAGAATGGCTATGCCTGCACCGTTGATCGAAGCATTAGGGTCGAAGTACAGGATGATCTTACCTTTCTTAAACTCAAAAGCCTTTTTGCAGGCATCTTGCAGGGAGGGTTCTGAATGGGATGTGACGTTCCCCTGGATGCGGATAATTGCGACGCTGTCCCGCAGCTCCAATGCAACCTGGCTTTCCCTGCTCCGGAGAAGCTCGATGCGCTCCTTGGCCCTTTTTAATGCCTGTTCGAGAGACCGACGCTGGATCGGTTTGTTGATGAAGTCCGTAGCGTTGAGGTTGAGGGCCCTGATGGCGAGATCCATGTCACCGTGGCCGGTAACGATGATGACCTCCGTCTTGGCATCGATCTCTTTGATGCGCCTCAATACTTCGATCCCATCCATGCCTGGCATCTTGATATCAGTGATGACCAGGGGCGGCCTTTCCCGTTCGAAACTCGCGATCCCTTCCTGTCCGTTTTCAGCTGTGAATACCATATAGCCGAGGGCGCTCAGAGTGAGGTCGAACATCGTCAAGGTCGGTTTTTCATCATCGATGATCAGTATCTTTTCCATGCACGCTCCGTCTCCCCCAATACTGCTGAATTAACAATTTAGGAATGGAGGGATTCAGGGATTAAGTTTGCCAAACCAGGATAATCTCTGTCTTGCGGCGTAAGAATTCCCCAATTCCTAAATCCCTCAATCCCTTAATTCAACAGCGGTGCCATCTCCTAGCAGGCAACAGAGGGAAAGTTTACCACGAAAGTGGCACCCTCTCCCTCGCGCCCCAGGACCTGAATGTCACCGCCGTAGTCTTTCACGATTCCGTAGGTTATGGCCAGGCCCAGCCCCATGCACTGGCTGGCCTCCTTGGTCGTGAAGAAGGGTTCAAAAATCTTGTCCCGGACTGCCTCTTGGATTCCCGTGCCGCTGTCGCGGATTTCCACCACAACCTGCCTGCCCGACTCATAGCTGCGGATGGTGATAAGCCCTCCCGTGGTCCGCGATGATGTCTCATTTTGTGCCCTGATGGCATCGCGGGCGTTAACCACCAGATTGAAAAAAACCTGCTGGAGGCGATTTTCGTGGGCAAGAATCGGGGATATCGCTTCCGCAAGCTCCAGCCGGATGGTGATGTTCTCAAGCTCCAACTGCCTGCCCACAATCGAGAAAACGCCGCGCACAGCTTTATTGATATCAACCTTTTCTTTAGTCAAGCCGGCCTTTCTGCCGAATGCCCGCAAGGTTTTGATAATCTCAGCAGCCCGGTCCACCTGGATACTCATCTCCGTTGCCACCGTCTGGAGCTGGTTTTTAGGAATTTCCAGGTTTCCTTCTGTCATCATGATCAGGAAATCACTCCCCATCTTTATCGCGTTAAGCGGTTGGTTAAGCTCATGAGCGATCCCTGCAGACATCTCGCCGAGAGATTTCATCTTACTCGCCTGGATCAGCTGCGTTTCTTTTTCCACTATTTCCGTGATGTCCGTAACCGCGACAACAATAATCGGTTTGCCCTTGAGACTGATGTGGCAGGCATGAAGATTAACGAAAAAGGGTGTATCACCTTTCTTGTGCTGGAGCACCTTTTGGTAGAAGACGCAACCCAGATCATCCGTCTCCTTGGCGGAAGCTATCCCGAGACTTTCGCCGGGAGCGGATCCCAATTCGAGGAACGACCTGGTCAGCAATTCGCTCTTCGCATAGCCATAAAGTTCCACGGCTCGAGGATTGGCGTCGATGATGCCAAGAGTGTTGCTGTCCACTAAAAAAACGGCATCCGGACCGTTGTCGAACAAGGAACGGTATTTCTCTTCGGATTCATACAACCGCCGGCGATAGAGCTTGATACTCCAGACCATGTTGCGGAAAGAATCAGCAAGCTGGGCTACTTCATCGCCCTCGCGCTTTTGGTAAAACACACACTGCTGGCAGATCAGCATATCGGTCGGCGTGGTACTTTGGAGACCTTTGCCGGAACCAGGGGAACCATCGAGGTATGAGCAGCGGATGTCCGAATTGACGTAGGCCGGGCAATCCGACGACTCCCACCCAACCGGCGCACTCCCATGATCCAGTTCGATGTCGAAATTGCCACGACTGAGCTCGTCCGAAATCTCCGTCAGTCTCGAGATGGGTCTCGTGATGTACTTGGCTATCCTGTGGCTCACAATGAATACGATCACGATCACCAGCGAGATGAAACCCAGAAACGTAAACCGCAGTTTGGAAACAAGGTTGTCGATGTTTCCCTTGTTCAAACCCACATGTACCGTGCCGATGCGGTAAAGACCCTCGTTGATGGGCAGCGCGATATCGTAAACCGCCTGTTTGTCAACCGCGATGAGCTTCACACTTTTCTTTGCGGTGGTAGGGATCTGGTTGGCAAGACGCAAGTCGTCGGGGAGGGGATGCGTGAAGGTGTGGCTGAGCACTCCGTTCTCTTGATCTGCAATGAAGATGTAATCGACGAGATACCTGCGCTCCTCGACCTGTGCCTCATCGAAGATCAGACTCAACAACTGCGGGTAGTTCTTATTAAGAACATACTCGCTGCTTTGTTCGGCAATGGTTCGTGCAATCGCAAAGCCCCGCAATTCGAGCTCGGCAAGGAGGCCGGAGATGAGGATCCACCTGGCCAGGAAGGCGATGGCGGCACTGATGATAAGAATCACCGCCAGGATCGAAAAAAAGATCTTGTTCTTCAGACTGATGTCACTGAATCTTTTCATGAATTCCAGCATTGTCCGATGTGCCCGCAGGGGGGTCATGGATGGCACCTCTCCGCTTATGAGCCTCCCTGATCGTTTCCCAGTCCTCAATGAGGACGAAACGACCGTTTTCAAGGTGGGTGAAATAAACGCTGTCAAGTCCCTGATGATCGGTCGGGCTGTAAGAAATGATCAGGTCTGTTGCCAGAGGGTAATGCTGCATGGACTCGATGACGTCGATGAAGCCCTCCCGTGTCAGTTCTCTTCCGGTGCGCTGCAATCCTTCGACCAGGACCCGCGCGTTGATGTAACCTTCCAATCCGACAGCGTTGGGTTTGGCTCCGGGAAAATAGCGGGCGAGCAGCACCAGGTATTCCGAGGTGCTGCCGAGCAGAGCCAAAGATTCGGTTCCTTCCAGGGGAGGCACAACGTGAGATGTGATGACGTTCGCGTTCGCATCCGGGGCGAGCCGACGAGCCAATTCTTCCGCTCCCACGTAAGAACCGGCGACAAAAATCGGGTTGAATCCCCGCTGATTGGCGAGAGTGATGAAGTTTGCACAGGGTTCGTAGGTGGCGATCATGACGACGGCCTCGGCCTCCGACGCCTTGATCCGGTCCAGCCCTTTGTCGATATCGGAGGTTCCGCGCGCATAAGATGCCCTGGCGACGGGAACCATGCCCAAATCTTTGAGTGCAAGGTCCACCCCGGTGAGGCCATCGAAACCAAAGGCATCATACTGGTAAAATACGGCAATCTTGCTGATGCCAAGATCTTCTACGAGATGGCGGATGGCAACTCTTGTTTCCTGATAGTAAGAGGCCCGAATGTTAATGACGTAGCGGCTGAGCGGTTCACGCAGCGCATGGGCGCCGGTGAACGCACCAAGGAGTGGGACCCTGGCCCCCGACACAAGGGGAAGAGCCTTGAGGGTTGTTGGCGTTCCGACGTAACTGAAGAGAGCAAAAACCTGATCCTCCACGATAAAGCGCTGCGTGTTCACCAGGCACATCGGAGGGTCATAGCTGTCGTCATAGGGGATCACCCTGATTCTGCGTCCGTGGATCCCACCATTATCGTTGACCTGACGAAGATAGGACATGTAACCTTGGAAAGTCTCGATGCCCAGATAGCTGGCATGACCAGTAAGAGGGAGCGACGAGCCGAGGACAATTTCGTGGTCAGTCACGCCGGGGGGGGGCTCATAGGAAATAGTGGCATCGCGGGTCTGGCCGCAGGACCATGCCGAACAAAAGCATATCAAGGCGCCTAGAATCGCTCGCGCTCGTCTTTTCACTGGCAACTCCGCGGGCCTGAGCCCACCTTGCTCAAGTTGAAGGTGGTGAGCTCATTTTATGAACAGCGATCACTGGTCCTTTACGGGCGACGACTATTCTGCGCGTAACTCCGAATAGACTGCTGGCGAAGGAGACGCGGGCTGTTGCCAGCCGTCCTTCTGGGCGAGCAGGTCGAGATGCAGGGTAGTCCACTCCTCGAGGGGCAGGTAAGGAAAATCCAACCGCTCCCTCGTGTCAATCATTTTAAAATAACTCTTACACAGCCTGCAATAGTTAACCCGATACTGGGGTTCGCCCTCGACCTGGAAGTATCCGAGGGATTCATGAAGGCGATTATCACAGGAGGGGCACTGGAGTCGATGCATCCCCCAAATCGTTCCGCACCATGAACAATATCCCTTCCGCTCACCCTCGCCCTGCAGAAAAAGCAGCGCCGGAAGGGAGCCGCAAATGGGACAATAACCTTTGAGCCAGGTATCAGGAATAGGGAACCGTCGCGCAATCTCTTCTGCGACCCAATCCAGCGAGGGGCGAAGGCAGCTTCTGGCCAGAAAGAGCAAAGACGACATGTCAATGCCTTCTGTCATCACCCATTCTTCCCAGGGGTCCCAGTCATGTTCGAGGAAACTTTGCCAGATTGCCGTCTTTTGATCGGCGGGGCGATCGAGGGCCTGTCTTAAAGCTGCATGCGCATCCCGGAAGGCGTAGTTCGCCTCGGGAATGTGACCCCTCACCTGCGTCAGGATCGTCTCGGCGGCTTCGACATCCACCGGAAATTCCCAGCGTCGGAGCAGCGGGAACCCTTCAGCCCATTTGGTTTGAACCAGATCGGATGAAAGCTCCGGTGGGAGAAGCTTGAGCGAGCCCTTGAGCGCGGCCTGGATCAAAAACAGGGCCTCGAGGAAGGGATAAAATTCCTCATATGCAGATTTCTCAGTTCTTGCCAGCGCAAAGCTCTGCTTGATCTTCTCGTATATTTCCCTGGTATCGGTATTCAACTAAGTCCTTTCCTAATACCGGAAAAGGGAAGCTGAACTCGCTCAGCTTCCCTCCCGGAGATTGCCGTGTTACGGGCTAACGACAAAAAATGAAGACAGCTTCTTCGCCTCCCTATCCGACGACAGCGGGCCGCGCCTGTTCGTGGGCCGGCCTGCGCAAAAATCGCGCGGCCAGTTTGTGCACGATGCCGTGATTCGAGCTGGCGATAGCGTTCTTCCAATACTTCCTGGGATCGTCGACCACCAGGTAGATTACCCGTACTTGATCGGCGTCGAGAAGCTGGGCCTTCGAGTATTTGCCTTTCAGTTTTTCCAGCCGTTCATTGGCCATGGCCAGCATCGCATCCCGGTCGCCAAAGTTCATGGCCCCCGTGGGACAGATCTTGACACAGGCGGGGATCAAGCCATTGCTGATCCGGTCGATGCACATGGTGCATTTCACCACGCGGCCGTCGGCTGCCTGCCTGGGAATGTCGTACGGGCATGAAGTCCTGACTTCATCAAAAGGAGCTTCCTTGGCCTTGGCCGTGTAATAGACGGCCCCGGTGGCTTCATCCTGCACCGCACCTTCACTTTCATACCCCCCTATGGCATCCTTGCAGGGGGGTTCCAGACAGTGGCGGCACTGATCGGCGAAGAAATACCAATCTACTTTGCCCTCCGCTTCCACCTCGCTGAAGCGAACGAGTTTAAAGGTGTTGCCATCCAAATCGGGCGGATTCTGATGGCTTCCTGTATTCTTGGTCATTGAGGCCCCGTTCTGGTTCCAGTTCTTACAGGCTACCTGGCAACCTCGGCAGGCCGTGCAACGTGTCGTGTCTATGAAAAAGCTTTTTCCAGCCATGACTTAACCTTTCTTCCGCACATTTGCCATAAAAGCCTTGCTCTCAGGGATCCTGGTATTGGGGTCTCCGACGGCAGGAGTCAGCAGGTTGGCGCTCTCTCCTCCCTCGGCGGGCCAAACCCAGCCAAAATGCCATGGAATGCCTATCTCATGGACTTCCTGATCGCCGATCTTGAAAGGCTTGAAGCGCTTGGTCACAATCGCAACCGCCTCGAGCGAGCCTCGCGGTGACTCCACAATCACCTTCTCCCCGTTTTGGATGTTGCGATTCTTTGCCAGTTCTTCACTCATCTCCACAAACATCTGGGGTTCGGCCTCGATCAGCCAGGGCAGCCAGCGCGTCAGCACGCCCGTCTGCCAGTGTTCGGTGACGCGGTAGGTGGTGCACACAAACGGAAAACGCGGATCGCAGGTCTTGATGGCGTCCTTGGACGTGGTGAAGCTCACCGCTACGGGATTGTTCAGCTGCGCACTGAACGGGTTCTTTTCCACCGGGCACTCGAGGGGCTCATAGTGCTCGGGGAAAGGTCCATCCTTGAGTCCCGGTCCGAAAAGCGCTCCCATCCCGTCGGTTTTCATAATAAACGGAAGTTTCCCGTCTTCGCGAGGGGTGCCGTCCGGGTTCTTCAAAGGATACCAGGGACCATCGGGGATGTCGCCTTTCCATTTCTGGGTGGTGTACTTGCCGTCTTTGACTTCACCCACGAATTCAATGACGGGTTTTTTCGGGTTCCATGGTTTTCCTGTCGGGTCAACCGAAGCGCGATTGTAAATGATCCTTCGATTGACCGGCCAGGCCCAGGCCCACTTCGGATAGAGCATGATGCCGCTGTCATCGGCCTTGTCACGGCGGGCCATGTTGTTGCCATCCTGGTTGTAGCTCTGGCAATAGATCCAGGTGCCGCAGGAAGTAGACCCATCATCTTTGAGCATGGCAAAGGCGGGGACCAGGTCGCCCTTCTTGTAGGTCTTGTCGCCAATGGTCACGTCCTTGGTGAAGTAACCGTTGATGGCTTTTGCCACCAGGTGAGGATCGAAGGCGTGGTTGGTGGCATAATTCCAATTCAACTTCATGATCGGATCGGGGAAAGCCCCGCCGGGTTTTTTGTAGAGGTTGCGGATTTCATTAAAGAGCTCGAAGATGATATCGCCGTCCGGCTTCGCCTGACCCACCGGATTCTGGGCCTTGTAACGCCACTGAGCCCACCGGCCGCTGTTGGAGATGGAGCCCTCTTTTTCCATGGATGCCGCACAGGGCAGGAAGAAGACCTCGGTCTTGATCTTCTTCGGGTCCATGCCCGGTCCCTTCCAGAAGGATGCGGTCTCGTTGTCGAAGAGATTCACCACCACCATCCAGTCGAGGTTGGTCAGGGCTTCCCGGGTTTTGTTGGAATTCCCGCCGCTGCAGGCCGGGTTCTGTCCCCAGGAGAAAAACCCCTTGAGCTCTTTGCGGTACATGACGTCGAAGAGATCCAGCCAGCTGTAGGCCTTGCCATCCTCAGGCTTCGGCATCCAGCTGTAGCAGAATTCGTTTTCCGGCTGAGCAGCGTCGCCAAACATGGTTTTGAGAAAGCTCGCCACGTACTTCGGGCGGTTCTGCCACCAGTTGGCACTGAGGGGGTCCTTGGAGACGGGGGTGAACTTCTTGTTGTATTCGGCAAGACTGGTGACCGACGCCGTTGGCACCGGCAAATAACCCGGCCAAATATGGAAGAGAAGGCCGGCATCGGTTGAACCCTGCACATTGGACTCGCCGCGGAGAGCGTTCACCCCGCCTCCGGCGATTCCCATGTTACCAAGGAGCAGCTGAATCATGGCCATGGCCCGAATGTTCTGGACCCCGACCGTATGCTGGCAGAAGCCCATGGCATACATGATGGTTCCGGCCTTGTCGGGAACGCCGGTGGCGCTGTAGGCCTCATAGACCTTGAGCAGGTCAGCCTTGGGGGTCCCGGTGACGGCGGAAACCATTTCCGGAGTGTAGCGGGAGTAGTGCTTTTTCAGCAACTGAAACACACAACGGGGATCCTGAAGGGTCGGGTCCTTCTTGGGGAGGCCGTTTTCCTCGATGACGAAAGCCCACTGAGTATTGTCGTAGGAGCGCTTTTGAGCGTCGAAGCCGGAGAAGAGACCGTCCTTGAAATCGTACTTCTCGCCCACGATGTAGCTGGCATTGGTGTAGTTAACGACATAATCCTTGAAGTACTTGTTATTCTCGAAGATGTACTTGATCATCCCGCCCAGGAAGGCAATGTCGGTTCCGGAGCGAAGCGGAGCATAGATATCCGCCTTGGTGGAGGTTCGGGTGAAGCGGGGATCCACGTGGATGACGATACCGCCGCTGTCCTTGGCCTTCATTACCCAGCGGAAGGAAATGGGATGGTTTTCGGCAGCATTGCTGCCCATGATCAGGATGCAATCACTGTTTGCAAGGTCGATCCAGTGATTGGTCATTGCGCCGCGTCCAAACGACTCTGCCAGAGCCGCTACAGTTGGGCTGTGTCAGATACGGGCCTGGTGTTCGATGTAAACCAGTCCGAGAGCACGCAGCATGGCCTGGTAGATCCAGCATTCCTCATTGTCCATGGCGGCGCTGCCCACCGAAGCGATCCCGTTGCAGCGGTTGACCACCTGTCCCTTGTCGTTCTTGGCGGTGAAAGTGGCGTCGCGGGTCTTCTTGACGCGCTCGGCAATCTCTTTGAGGGCCCAGTCCCAGCTCTTTTCCTGCCACTTGTCGCTGTTGGGTGCCCGGTACAGCACCTTGGTGATGCGTTTGGGGTTCTGGGCGAGTCTGATAATGGGAAGCCCCCTTTGCGCACAGGGCGCCCTCGTTGATGGGATGATCGGCATCCCCTTCGGTGTAAATAACCTTGCCGGTCTTTGCGTCGGTGTGGCAGATGATCCCGCACCCTACCGCACAGTAGCAGCAAATGGTCGGTGTTTCCTTGGCATCCTTGGTGCGCAACTGCCCCGAGTAGGCCTGTACCGGGGTGAGATTGAATCCCAATCCCCCCACGGCAAGACCCGCAGTGGCTGCACCAGAGATTTTGAGGAAATTTCGTCGTGTCAGCTTCATACTCTTTGTCCTCAAAAGGTTGGCTCTAGTAAGTGTTAACCAATTGAATTCGAAAAGGATTTCCAGAAATCAGCGCAATACAGTTCTCGACTGGGGTACACCTCCTTGCTTTGTGAAATGTTTCGGTAGGCCGGCAAAAAGTAAGTCATTCTAAAGGCTCATTCCGCAATCACCTGGCGAGATAAAAAAACCATTCCCTTTGCACAATACAGCAATACTCTAATTCTCAAGGAATTGTCAATGATCGTTTGAGAGAAATCGCCGGGATCGGAAGATGAACCAATGCGCATTGGCGAGTATTAATATGAAGTTTTTCACACAACGAAAAGTTAGTACCACTTAAGCAGTGAAGCGTAATAGTCCACCGGAGCGTAATCATCCCTCAGAGGCGGAAGGTCTTCGACGGTGGGACCTGCCCAAAGATGGGACAGCAGCTGCGCGAGCACCGTATCGTCACTCTTGAGGCAAGGCTCTGACCTTCCCTTAAGCGCAACTAACATGATGTTCTGCCACCTCCGGCTATCGGCGGGATCGGCAACAGGAAAAAGGTACACCCAAGGGAATACGGATTTAAATGTCGCATGTTCCGCTCTCAAGAAGCGTCCCGCATCGCCCTCGAGAGCGCCGAGAATGTTTACCAGAACCAAGCCGTCGTCAACGAGTGCATCATACATCCCGGTGACGGCTTCGATGGTGCTCAGATGGAACGGAATGGAATAATGCGAACCGAAAGCATCGCCGAGGATGACATCATATTTCTTCCTCTGTTCATTGAGGAAACATCTGGCATCTTCGTGGAAGATCGAGAGTCTCGGATTGTCTGCGAGAGCAAAGAATCTTCTGGCCAGTGCCGTCACCTCCGGATCGAGCTCCACCACATCCATCTGTACTTCAGGGTATTGAGCCAAAGCAAATTTGGGGAAGGAATAGCCGCCGCCTCCCAGCATCAACAAGTTCTTCATGTCGGGTTTGAAATGCGTAACCATTTGATAATATTTAATATAATCAACAGCCAGCGCAATCGGGTCGGCGAGGTACATGGCCGATTGCACCGCTTTTGGATGAGTGGCCATGACCCGGATGGGTTCTCCGGTTTGCTCTTTGGCGGAAGGGTAAATGAAGATCCGGCTGTACCGGGTATCGATATCGTGAAAACCGAGGTCGGCAAGATAGGCTTCATAGCCTTGTACACCGGCCCAGAACCCGATCAACAGGACCATTCCCGGCAATCTTCATGAGCCGGTCTCGCCATGATGCCAACAGTGAGGTCAAGGCAAGCACGAGGGCCAGGATAAAGAGGATATTTGTGCTTCCGAAGGAAGCAATCAGCACAAAACCTGTCAGGAAGGTCCCGAAGATGCTGCCCACGCTGGAGATCGCATACAATCCTCCGACGGTCCGGCCGGCTTCCTGAAGATCCCTGATCTTCAGCCGGACGGCGTAAGGGGGTACCATACCAAGCAGGACGCTCGGCGGAGCAAAAAGGATGAGCGTTGCCAGGGATGATGCCAGATGGATACTTCCTGCGTAGTGCTGCAGGGTGTCCAGGGTGGAAGCTTTAGAAAAGGCGATGGCGGCGGTAAAGACGGCGGCGAGAAAAATGATGAAGGCCAAAGCCCGATAGCTCGGGTTCCGGTCGGCAAGTTTTCCTCCCCACCAGGAGCCGAGACTCAGCGACCCCAGGACAATCCCGATCAAGCTCGACCAGACGATGATGGATGACCCCAGATAGGGAGCGAGGATGCGCGATCCTACGATCTCCAGAACCATCACCGCGGCACCGCAAATGAAAACGATTACGGCAAGCATCATCACTCATTCACTCGTTACTCATTACTCGGCACCCAGCACTCAGCACTCAGCACTCAGCACCCAGCACCTGTCACTCATTACTCATCACTCATTACTCATCACTACTTCTCAATCAAAGGGATTCCGCAGGATTATGGTTTCCTCTCGTCCCGGGCCGACTGAGACAATAGCCAGAGGAACCCCCGCCAGTTCCTCCATGGTGCGAAGATAGCTCTGGGTGTTCAGCGGGAGATCAGCAAAACGACGCACTTTGCGGATATCTTCACTTCCACCCCGGAAGTTGCTGCAGTATGGGCTGACAGGCCTCCACCGCGTCGAGTTCGGGGGGCACGGTTTCCAGTCGGTTGCGCTCCACACTGATAGGCGGTGGCGATGTTCAGCACGGGGATGCCGGTCAGCACATCCAGCTTGGTGATGACCAGGCCCGAGAGACCATTGAGCCTGATGGCCGTTTTCACCACCACCATGTCGAGCCACCCGCAGCGGCGCGGACGGCCGGTGGTGGCGCCGAATTCGCCGCCTATCTCCCGGATGCGTACTCCCGGTGTCGTCCAGGAGCTCGGAAGGAAAAGGACCGCTTCCAACCCGCGTGGTGTAAGCCTTGACCACGCCGAAAACCTTATCAATTCGAGTCGGGCCAATCCCTGCTCCGCAGCAGGCGTTGCCGGCCACGGTATTGGATGAGGTGACGAAGGGGTAGGTGCCATGATCGATGTCAAGATGCGTCCCCTGGGCGCCCTCGAAGAGAATGTTCTTTCCTGCCCGGTCGGCTTTGTGAAGGAAGTCGGAAACGTTCCCTGCGAAAGGCGCAAGCCTCTCGCCATAGGCAAGGTATTCGTCTTCAATGGCTGTCGGGATCCAGCGGTCTTCCTCGAAAAAGTGCTGCAGGAGAAAGTTCTTTTCCTCCAGATTGTGGTGGAGCTTCTCGCTGAAGTTCTTGCGGTCGAGCAGGTCGTGCAGGCGAATGCCGCTGCGGCCGACCTTGTCCTCATAGCACGGGCCGATGCCACGTCCCGTGGTGCCGATCTTGGTCTTGCCCTTTCCGCTTTTCCCTGGCCGCGTCCAGGGCTCGGTGATAGGGCATGATGATGTGGGCATATTTGCTGACGATGAGGTTTTCCGGAGTCACCGTAAGGCCATGATCCTCCAGTTGATCCATTTCCTGAATCAGCACGCTCGGGTCGATCACCACGCCGTTGCCGATCAGGCACGTCTTCCCCGGGTGGAGAATCCCTGAGGGGATGAGGTGAAAGATGAACTTCTGGTTATTGACAACAAGTGTGTGACCAGCGTTGTTTCCTCCCTGGAAGCGCACCACGCAGTCAGCCTTTTCGGTAAGCAGGTCAACGACTTTTCCTTTTCCTTCATCTCCCCACTGGGTTCCGATAATAATGACATTTGCCATGGAATTCTCTTTCTCGTCGCCTTAGCCCCTGAACGAGGCAGGGCAATGAGTGCTGCAAAAGATCCGGATCATCTCCAATCGGGCTATGAAAGACCGCGCACTTATACGCTGGTACCTGTAATGAAAAAAGATGCTTGTGTCAAAGATAAATTGGCAACAGGAAGTGCTTTCCTCCATGGGCATCAGCGGCAGAAAGGCCGGAAGGAGCGGCGTGGTCCATTAAGAAGCATGGCGATGAAGGGGACATGCCTGCACTCCCGGCAGCGCCGCCGAGGACGGCGGCGCCACCGGCGGGCAAGATGGCTGGAAAATCGCACTAAAGTGACGCCGCCGGGCCTCAGCGGGGATGCATGGCGCGCAAACGCCGGATGCGCTCCTCCATCGGAGGATGGGTACTGAAAAGGTTGGCCAGACTTCTTCCCGTCAAAGGGTTGACGATGAACATATGAGCGGTTGCGGGTTGAGCATTTTCCATGGGGATGCGCTGGGAAGCCATTTGGAGCTTCTCCAGGGCGCGAGCGAGAGCTTCCGGACGGTGGGAGATCTCCGCTCCGGATTCATCGGCAAGATACTCCCGGGACCTTGAGATTGCCAACTGGATCAGCATGGCTGCAATGGGAGCCAAAAAAGCCGTGACCACGAGGGCCAGAGCGCTTCCGCCTCCACCTTCCTGGTCATTTCTGCTCCCGACCCCTCCGAATATGGCGCCCCACCTGGCTATGTTCGCGAGCATCATGACCACCCCTGCAAGGGTTGCGGCGATGGTGCTGACCAGAATGTCACGATTCTTGACGTGGGAAATCTCGTGGGCCAGCACCCCACTGATCTCTTCGGCGGTAAGCAGGCGTGTCAGTCCTTCAGTAACGGCTACTGCGGCATTTTGAGGATTACGCCCGGTGGCAAAGGCATTCGGGGTTTCCTCGGGGATCAGGTAGAGGCGCGGCATGGGAATCTGGGCCTCGGCAGCGAGTTCCCGCACGATACGGTAAAGACCCGGAGCCTGCTGTTCATCGATCGGTTGCGCATGGTACATCGCCAGGACCATCTTGTCCGAGAACCAATAGCTCCCGAAATTCATGATGGCAGCAAACACGAACGCCACGATCATCCCGCTCTGACCACCGAAATAGCCTCCTATCCAGACGATCAAGACGGTCAGCAACGCCAACAAAACGGTTGTTCTTACTCTGCTGCTCATGCCCGGGGTCCTCCTTTTTGGACGGTACAAAAAAAGTCTTTCTTTAGCCAGTAATTACCGGAACCTTCTGCGAGGTGGGCTGAGGTCCGGAAGGTTTGGAAACGATCACCGTGAGGACGCCATGCCGGAGCTCCGCTTTTACGGAGTCCTCCTGAGCATCCTCAGGCAGGGCAAAAGTTCGGGAAAACGTTCCCGCAGGACGCTCACGCCTGACAGCCTTCATCGCTTCAGGTCCCCCCGAAGTTGTGCGCTTCCCGCGGACAGTCAAGTACTTTTCGGCAAGTTCTACATGAAGGTCCTCGTCAGGAACGCCAGGCAGGTCGGCAGCCAGGAACCATTCATCGGCTGTTTCCCAGATGTCCATCAATGGTTCCCATGATACGGCCTGCGCGTCCGCATTGCGCACGTCCGCATCAACTCTTTCCACTTTGAAGCTTTCCGAAAAAAGTACCTCCATACGCTGCTTCATGGTATGGAGCTGTTCGATAAGGGTGTTCTCTGGTGTCTGGACCAATCATCCCTCCATCAGCTATTCCCGTTCAGGATATAAGGTTGTATTTCTGCAGGAGCGGCTTTCCATCCGCGAGT
Organism: uncultured delta proteobacterium; assembly: GCA_963808625.1. Classification (GTDB taxonomy): domain Bacteria; phylum Desulfobacterota; class Syntrophobacteria; order Syntrophobacterales; family Syntrophobacteraceae; genus JADGQM01. The sequence goes on along the minus strand of CAWEHK010000051.1, from coordinate 83,382 downwards.
GATGCTTCAATCACGGCTGGAAAGCAGTTCCTACATGGTCCCGTCGGTCGACAAAAGGGTTGTTGGAAACGATACGATTCTTCCTCAGCGTCATCACAATACCTCCGCCGTTTGGGATTGCGAGCCGACCAATTGCAGTTTGCATTATAAGGCCTGAATTCGTTTCCGAAAACAAATTAAAGAGCCAGCAGGGAGCTGTCAAGGCAGCCACAGCGGCGGACCTTCGAGCCATGTGCGGGACCGGACGGTTTCGCGCTCTTCCAGGAGGTGCGCCTGAGGGAAGGCCGAAACTCGCCGATGCGACGGTAGTGGCTCCCCTGAATGGGCCCTGATAACAGGTTGAGAATTCTGCGTGAGGCATGGTAGTATTTGTGTGTGATGAGTCCCCGTTTCCCTGAACCCTGTAAGGATGATCGGCACGCAAGCCGAGGAGGTCGGAAAAGATGCGTTATTCTTCCTATTTTATCCACACCCTTTTTGAGACGCCCAAAGAGGCTGAAACCCCGTCGCATATTCTCCTCCTTCGAGGCTCCTTTATCTATCCGGTAGCGGCGGGGGTTTATTCGCTGCTGCCGCTTGGACACCGTGCTGCCGAAAAGGTCAAGAACATCATTCGAGAAGAATTGAACGCCATCGACGGCATCGAGATCACGATGCCGGTCTTGAATCCGGCGGAACTGTGGAAAAGAACCAAACGTTATTTCGACATTGGCCAGGAGCTGATCCGCTTCAAAGACCGCAAGGACCGGGATTTTGTGCTGGCAATGACCAATGAGGAAACCGTTACCGACCTCGCCAAGCATTTCCTGCGCTCCTATCGGGACCTGCCGGTGATGCTCTATCACATTCAGACGAAAATCCGCGATGAAGCCCGTCCCCGGGGCGGTCTCCTGCGCATCCGCGAGTTTTTCATGAAGGATGCCTACAGTTTCCACCGGGACTTTGATGATCTGGATGCGTATTACCCGAAGATTTTTAACGCTTATGTGCGGATCTTTGCCAGGTGCGGGCTGGATAGCATCCCCATCGAAGCCGACAGCGGCATCATGGGGGGGACCGGATCGCATGAATTCATGCTCGAATCCCCCAATGGCGAGGACCGCTTTGTCGTATGCACGCACTGCGACTACCGGGCGAACACCGAGAAGGCAGAGGGCGTGAAGCCGGAGGCGGAAGGATTCGTTGCGGCACCCCCGCCAAAGGAAAAAGTTGCTACGCCCGGGGTAAGGACCATTGCCGATCTGGTGCGATTCTTCGGGGTCGGCGAAACCGATTTCCTGAAAACCGTGGCCTACGAAGCCGACGGGGAGCTGGTGCTGGCGGTGATTCGCGGAGAATATGCGATTTCGAATGCCAAGCTTGCCAACCATCTGAAAGCGGTGCATGTGGACCTGGCATCCGAAGAGCTCCTGGCAGCGCGGGGGCTTCACGCAGGGTTTCTATCCCCGGTTGGCATCAAGGGCATGCGGATGGTTATGGACACTTCCGTCGAAGAACGCGGTCTTTTTGTTGCCGGAGCAAACGAAATCGACATGCATTACAAGAACGTCCGGTTTGGGCGCGATTTTGAAATAGCTGAAAGGGCTGATATCGCCGAAGTCCGGGAGGGAGATGTCTGTGCGAAATGTCGGCAGGGTTCCCTGCGCATCGGGCGTGGCATCGAACTGGGTCACACGTTCAAACTGGGGACCAAGTATACGGCGCCTGACACCATGGACGTAACCTACCTTGATCCCGCCGGGGAACAGAAACGGGTGATCATGGGCTGCTACGGCATCGGGGTCGAGCGTCTCCTGGCTTCTGTCGTGGAGCGCTGGCACGACGACTCCGGGATAATCTTCCCGATCACTATCGCGCCGTTTCAAGTCGTAATAGTGGCCATCGGCAAGACCCCCGAGGTGGTCGACGCTGCTGAGAAGCTCCACCAGCAGTTGAGCGGCCGCTACGAAGTCCTCTATGACGACCGCGAGGAATCAGCCGGGGTGAAACTGAAGGATGCCGACCTCTTGGGTTTCCCCGTTCGGGTGGTGATCAGTCAGAAGCTGCTCAAGGGAAACAACGTGGAAATTAAGGTAAGAAAAACAGGCGAAGTGCTCATCGTAGATCGAGAAGCTCTCGATGCGACCCTGGAACAGATTGTTGCGACGCTTCAACCGACCTTGGAAGGGCGGCCTTATATGGAAGAGTGATGAGTAATGAGTAACGAGTAATGAGTAACGAGTAACGAGTAACGAGTAATGAGTGACGAGTGACGAGTGACGAGTGAAGGGTGTTGAGTTTCTGGTGCGAAGAGCTAACAGTCAAGTTCTAAGAGCTAAGAGCTAAGAGCCGCCCTTCAAGGCTCTATCGCGCTTCTCGATGATTAGCATCCGCTCGGTCCGGGGCGTGACTTTCACCCGGTCGTCGAGGCGATAGCCCACAATCCAGATAATCTTTTCCCGGTCGCAGAGGAGAGGCACGCGGCCTCGCTCTCCCCGAGGAACCCTGGAATCCACAAAAAAATCCTGCAGTTTTTTACTCCCGGCAAGTCCCAGAGGATGAAAGCGATCGCCATGTTTCCAGAAGCGCAGGAAGAGCGGCCACTTTATGGCGCTGGCATCGAGCCAGATCGTGTCTGGAGCTTCGTGAAAGGGGCTGGCATGAGTCGCTGCCGGAACGTCTTTGAGGCTGAGACCGAGCTCGAAAATCGAAAAGTCGTATTGGCCCGGGCCGTTCATGTTCTGGGAGAAATCGGGCTCTATCGAGGGTAAAGCCGCCCTGGGCTCCCGTGAAAGGACGAGGCATTCCCCTTCGAGCATGGCCCAGAGGCCACCCGGCAACGGGAGTGAACTGCCGGTCGCCCGGCGCGCGAGCAGCTTGCAGAGCGCTTCAATGTGTCCCGCATAGATTCCCTGGAGGTTGGTCTGCAAGCGTTCAATGGCCGTGCGCAGGAGCCGCTTTTGAAGAGCCGGATGCCGATCGAGGAGCGCGCGACCGCTCAGGGTAATCCGGGAAGGAGCTTCCGCCATGCAGACGGCCGGCCAGTGAGCTGCCAGGAGGTCCTGCCAGCAGGATTCTTCATCGGCGGCGAGACGCGCATGGCGACAAAGAACCTCGACCACGCGCGGATGAAAGTGTTTCCCAACAACCGGCAGGATGGCGAGGCGGACGGCATTCCTCTGGTGGGCGGGGTCGCGATTGGAGTCGTCTTCATGAAAGCTGAGTTTTTGGTTGTGCAGGTAGGCAAGAATCTCCCTGCGAGTGGCGAACAAAAGGGGGCGAATGAGCCCGCCTGCCGTTCTGGAGCGCATCCCCGCCATCCCTGGGGGGCCCGCCCCGCGAAACAGCCGGAGCAGGATTTCCTCGGCCTGATCATTGGCGGTGTGGCCTAAGGCGAGGGCATCGGCTTCGAGTCGGCTTAGAGCATCCTTGAAAAACCGGTGGCGACAGGCGCGGGCTGCCATCTCCAGCGAAAGGCGATGGCGGTGACGGTAGGAAAGGACATCTTCGGATGCCATATGAAACGGGAGTCCAAGCGTTGTGGCGAGCGCCTCCACGAAATTCCTGTCCCTTGCCGATGCGTGTCCGCGGAGCCGATGATCAAAATGCAGCACCGCGATCCGGGTGATGCCGCAAAGCTCCCGGAGGGAAACGAGAATGTGGAGCAGCGCCACCGAATCCGGACCGCCCGAGACGGCGACGAGGATCGAGTCTCCCCCGGCGATGAGCTGCTCCTGATGAACGTAACGGAGCACGCGCCTCGCGAAGGGGTGAACCGGCGTCATGTGGTTTCAGCATCGGCAGGACGGGGTATCACCCTGGGCGGGGAGTGCTCCGGATCGGTTTGACCGGTGTCGGTAGTTTTGGCAGGCAGCATCGGGGGTGTTCGCTTCCCCTTCTTGCCGTCGACGAGCAGTTTGCCCTGGCTGTTGAGAACGGTCATGTCGTCGAGAATGATCAGGCCAAAACGCTCGGCCACTTCACTGCGGTATTGATAGTCCATGGACTTCTTCCTGAGCTGAAAGTTCAGGACAATCAGGATGAGCAGGAAAACGGAAATAATTGCCACGAGTCCGATGACGGAGAAGAGAATGATTTTGACGGTTTTTTCGCCGACACTGCCGACGAAAGCCAGGATGACGTCCAGTTTGTAGAAAAACACTACCGCTACCGCCAGAAGTAATAACAGGGCGAGGAACGGGAGTTTTTGCACCCAGCTTACGACACGGTTGAGGGTGGCAAGGCGTCCGGTGCCTTCTGCCTGGGGGCTTCCCGGGTGCTCTGCCCCGGAGACCTCACCCGGTTGCTCCATTTCGGCAAAATACTTGTTAAAGCCAACGATGACGACTCCAATCAGGAAGGTAATCGCGACGGGCGCCAGAAAAGCAACCAGGAAATAGGTTTTCCAGGGAAACGGAAGGTCTATGGGACCGTACTGATCGTGACTGCCGCTGCCGAGCTGGTAAACCCAACAGGCGCCGAAGATCAGTACTTCAAGCCAGCCGAGGAAGAAGAGATATTTTTTGAAGAGTTCCTTGCGCTCGAAATCATTATAAAGCGAAGCGATACCCTGCAGCGATGTCCTCGCGGTTTCGTTTGCATGCTTCATCCCGGCGATCCTGCAATCTCCTTGATTTTGTTTTGACATCTCCCTAGAAATACTGGATATCCAGTGAGGTCAAGGATAACAGATGGGAAGAGAGGGGGTCAACACGGATTTTCGAGGATCCCGCGAAGTACCATAAGAAGGAAACGAGGAGGAACGGCATGATAGGGAATCCAGTTTATGAAACGCATTATCCCAGTTTGAGACTTCATTCCCGCGGCAAGGTTCGAGATATTTACGACTTGGGAGATTCGCTGCTGATTGTGGCAACCGACCGCATTTCGGCTTTTGACGTGGTCATGCCCACTCCCATACCGGACAAAGGAATAATTCTTACTCAGATCTCCGTATTTTGGCTGAACTTCTTGAGCGATTTCGTGGAACATCACCTCATCAGCAGCGACCCGGCGACCTACCCTGCTCCCTGTCAACCCTATGCCGGCGAATTGAGCGGGCGGAGCATGCGGGTGAAAAAGGCCGGGGTGCTGCCCGTGGAGTGCATCGTCAGGGGGTATTTGTCCGGCTCCGGGTGGCAGGACTACCAGAAGACGGGTCGGGTATGCGGCGTTCAGCTGCCGCCTGATCTTCAAAATGCCGCGAAATTGCCCGAACCCATTTTTACGCCATCCACCAAAGCGGTTCTCGGGGAGCACGACGAGAACATCTCCTTTGCCGAGATGGGCGAGAGGGTAGGGGAGGAAACTGCCCGGCGGGTTCGCGAAATGAGCCTGAAGATTTACGAAAAGGCTGCCGGGTATGCACGTGAGCGCGGCATCCTGCTTGCCGACACCAAGTTCGAATTTGGCTTGATCGATGGCCGTCTGACCCTTGTCGATGAGGTCCTGACTCCGGATTCGAGCCGCTTTTGGCTGGCAGATCGCTATCAGCCGGGGACCAACCCCGAAAGCTTCGATAAACAATATCTACGCGATTACCTGTTGCAGTCGGGATGGAAGGTTTCCGAGCCGGCACCCGAACTTCCCCCGCAGGTGGTGGCCAATACCCGGGGGCGCTATGCGGAGGCCCTCGAGCGCCTGACCGGTCGGGCCCTGGCAGCCTGAAATGCAGGCTTCTTACGTTGTCGTCCAGCGAGATGAACTGGACCTGCAAGATGACCGTTTCGCAATTTGGAGCTATTTGCCAAATGAGCGGCTGGCGCTCTCTCTCGCCCGGCATGGCATGTTTCTCCCGCTCTGGCTGTGGGCGAGAGGGGACGGCGGGTACTCCCTGGTAGACGGCTTCAAGCGCATCACATGGGCAAGAGAAAAGGGTTTGGAGCGAATCCAGGCCATGGTTTTCCCGTCCTCATCCTCGTATGAAGAGCTATTTCTCCTCCGGGCGGAGGCTAAACTCTTCGGTCCTCCCCTGAATGCCGCAGAAAAGGCCCAGCTCATCTCGAAATTGAACCATGAGGCAACGCGACCATACCTTCACGATCATCTCCTGCCTGCCCTGCAAATCCCGCCTCGCGCCGAGGTCATCGCCAAATGGTGCGGCCTTTCAAGGGCGGGGGAAAGCCTTCTCAAAAACACTGCCTCGGGAGCAATAGCCGAGCGCATTGCCCTGGAACTGGTTGCTTGGAGTGAAGAGGAGCGGGCAGAGGTCCTCGCTCTCCTCATCGAACTGCGGTGCAGCGCGAGTGTTCAAATGGAAATGGTCGAGCGGGTGAGGGAAATTGCCCTTCGTTGGCACGAAAATCGCCACGCGGTCCTGCGTCGCCCCGAGCTTCAGGCCATTTTGAGTCATCTCGAGTGGAACCATCGGCAGAAGACGCAGGCCGTCCGGGAGTTACTGACCCGATGGCGCTTGCCGCGACTACAGGAGAGGGAAACTCGGCTGGCCCGAGACCTTGCCTTGCTTGCCCTCCCACAGGGAAGCCAACTGCTCCATCCGCCCGCGTTTGAAGGGGATGAATGGCGGCTGCTGGTTACTTTTGGCCAACCCGAAGAGCTCCAGGGCCTCTTGGAAAAAGTTTTAACCCGCACCGATTTTGCGCTGCTGGGAAGGGCGATGAAGCCGTCGGACGAGCCATGAGCGCAGTAAGGATTCACCGCAGAGCGTGCTGAGGGCAGAAGGCAGCGGAGGGCTGCAACCAAACGCATGAACCGCAGAGAGCGCAGAGAACGCAGAGAAGCAAAGTGCTGAAGAAGAAATTTGATACATTTCGAGAAAATGAACGTTAATAGCGCAAAGTACGCTGAGATCGCAGGGAATTCGAACGATTTAAGAGCAAGATCTCTCTGCGTACTCTGCGCTCTCCGCGGTGAAAAGAACAAACAGTTCATCGCTAATGAGTATTATCAAGAAGAGTGGGGAATACTTGGATACTCTCTACGGCAAGATGCCGCCCAAACCTGAAGCGCCCTGACCCGATGCGCGTAGAACCCCCGGGAAAAATCATCGTCGAAGTCGAGGTTGCGGCCAGTCCCATCGTTGGCGCCTTGAAACGCCGGTTGCCATCCTCTGCGCTTCAAGTCGTCGAACGCATCGCGGAACGCCGGGATTATGACCCGGATGTGCTGGAAGTGGTCGCCTTCCGTGGCCGTCTCCTGAAATCCTGCCCGGGAACCCGGCACTACTGCTGCTGCGGCTACCGCATTCTTCACGTTGGCATGCAGTGTTCGCTGGGGTGTACCTATTGCATTTTACAGGCCTATCTCAATCAGCCCAACCTGAGGCTTTTTGGAAACATCGACGAGATCCTGCAGACGCTGTCCGAGGAGCTCCACTGCCGGCCCGACAGACTTTATCGCATCGGTACCGGGGAGTTCACCGACTCCCTGCTGCTCGATCCATGGACGGGCTTATCGGGGCACCTGGTTCCCTTTTTTGCCCGTCAGCCCAATGCCGTCCTCGAGCTCAAGACCAAAACGCACTTTATCGAGAATCTGGCGGACCTCGACCATGGGGGCCGCACCATTGTCGCCTGGTCCCTCAATGCCGAGGCGATTGTGCGCGGCGAAGAGTCCCATGCTGCTTCGCTCCAGGAACGCCTCGACGCTGCCCGTCAATGTGCTGAGTGGGGGTACCGGCTGGCCTTTCATTTTGATCCGATGATCGAGCATGAGAACTGGCGTGAAGGCTATGGACGGGTAATCGACCGGCTGTTTGCGGCGGTCGAGCCAGAGAAGGTGGTCTGGGTGAGCCTCGGCGCCTTGCGCTTCATGCCCGAGCTCAAGCCGATCATTGCGTCGCGGCATCCCGCCAGCCGCATCCTGGGGGGCGAATTCATCCGCGGCCTCGACGGCAAGATGCGCTATTTCCGCGATATCCGGGTGGAACTCTACCGGTTCATGGTTGACCGTATTCGAGAATACGATCCCGGACTTTGCGTCTATCTTTGCATGGAAGGAAGAGATATCTGGCGTGAAGCCTTTGGGTTTTCTCCTGACGAGCGCGGCGGATTGCCCGCCATGCTGGATTGTGCCGTGAGAGAGCGGATGAATGCCGGCGTTTGAATTGGCGAGGATTTGTGGAAGAATAACTTGCTCTCATGGTGACCTTGTTTCCAACCACGAAGGACACGAAGAACCCGAACAACACGATGTAATTTCTTCGTGTTCTTCGTGCTCTTCGTGGTAAAAAGAGCTGTTCTTTTTGAACAGTCCGGAACCCTTTGACGACGCATCGGAGAAGGTGCAGATCGTCATCCAATGCGGTCCCAAAATCTGGCCGGGCATTGCCGTTCACGAACTTCACTGGAAGAGGAGCGATACCAATCCATGGAATACGGGCTGAGACGTTATGAAGCTACCCAGAGACTGCTCTGGTTTCTCTTTTTTCTCGGTTGCCTTGGCCTCGCGTATGTGGCAGCACCGATCGCGTCGCAGGCTCCTCCTGAAGCCTCGACTGCCTTTCGTTCCTTTCAGCCGGATATGTTGAAATCCCTCGACTTCTGGTTTGACCTGCGGTGGCTTCGCGTGGAACCGCTTGGGAGGATGATGGTTTATCTTGTGTGGGTCGCATTTATCTTTTTGGGCGGACGCCTCCTGGGTTTAATCGTCCAATATGGGGGTAAATACTATGTCAGGAGCCTGCTGGCTGCAGGCATCGGATCTTCGGAAGAGAAGCCCAAACCCTCAAGTCTACCCCCTCATTGCCACGAGGTCTGAGGTCTCCCTGCCGGTTCAGCTCCTCCTGAAGAAAACGGACAGCATTCCTCTGCGGGTCATGTTCCATCCCTTGCGGCGTCTCAGAGTGCTGCTCACCAATCCGCAACGGAGCCTCTCCTCTGAAACCTTGGGTGAAAAGGAGCGGCGCCTGGCGGAGATGGACTGGGAAATCATCTGGAGTTCCTGGACGCCCTTTCGTTGGCTCCTGCGCTTGCTGCTCCTGGCGGGAGTAGTGCAGACGATCTGGCTCCTTCACCTCTATCTCCAGCCCGCCCTCTCCGGGCAAAAGGATCTGCAAGAGCTCTTTGGGATGGTTTTCAAGGCTTTGCTACCGCTCATTCAGGTCATTTCCCTTGTGATTGTGTTCAGCATCGCGTCGGGATTGCTGAAACGCCTTGATACCTTTTACCTGTCAGGAGTGGACGCCCTGTTCTATGACCGGTTCCTGACCAAGCTGCCTTTCCAGAGCAGCGATACCCCAATCCTGCTGGAACTATTGCAGAAGAATTTTCAGGAGCTTCACGCGACGTTGCAGCGCCTGGAGCGCTTTCTTTCCGCAGGGAAGGGTCCCGAGGATAAGAATCAGTAGAGACCAATGAGCGGGGAATGATCGTGGACCGTTTTGAGCGCAAAAACCACCGGCCGCGAGCCGGGAACCAAAAAGGCAAGGAGCGTGGCTCGCTGTTGGGTCCTCTGGTGGGATTGGTGCTTGCGCGGCATCCGTCCTTTTCCAGCAATCCCCTGGGAGATTGGGAGGAACTCGTCGGAGACCAGGTGGCTCGCTACTGCCAACCCCGTTCGCTTAAACAAAAAGTCCTGGTGGTTGCAGCCTACGACGCGGTATGGAAGCATCACCTGGAGCTGCACAAAGGCCACCTGATGGAAAAGATCAACCTGGGGCGCACCGATCCTCTGGTAGAAAAGATCGTCGTGCGCGTGGGCGAGCTATCGGAAGCCGCTCCACAATTGAATCCGAATTATTCGGGTTCGGAGAAAGCCGGAACGGGCAAGACCCGCCAGAAGAAAAGAAAGAAAACCCCCAGCCGTCCCTTGACACCTGAGGAAAAAGCGCTGCTGAAGACCCTTGAGGACCCGGACCTGAGGGAAATCGGGGCCCGCCTGCTTAAACGAATGCCGTTGGGAAGTGATGAGTAATGAGTAACGAGTGATGAGTGATGAGTGACGAGTGATGAGTGACGAGTGAGAGTGATGAGGACGAGTGATGAGTGATGAGTGGGGAATGAGGAGTGAGAGTGGCCAGCGAGGTGTGATGTGCAGTGAGGAGTGAAACAGGTCCAGGTGAAACCTTGCGTATGCGCGCTGTCCACCACAAATATTCTCCGCCTCATGCCTGCTACATCATCTCCTGCTCCCCACATCCCGCACCGCCTCTTTGCTCCCTACTGCCCACTGCCTGCTCCTAACTCCCAACTCCCCCTACTCATTACTCGTCACTCATCACTCATCACTCGTCACTCATCACTCATCACTCGTCACTCATCACTCATCACTCCCACAACCGCTTTCGCCACCCTCTCCGAAATCCCGGGAATCTTCTGCAGCTCTTCCAGGCTGGCCTGCCTCAGTGTTTCGATGCTTTCGAAATGTTGGAGGAGCACCTGTTTGCGTTTTCGTGCCACTCCCGGAATGGCGTCCAGGGCCGAGGAGAGGAGTTCCCGGCCATGAATGTTTTTGTAATGGGAGATGGCAAAGCGGTGCGCTTCGTCGCGCAGCCTCTGGAGGAGGTGCAGGACATCGGGGAAACGGGAGAGAAACACCGGGTTCTTGCGCCCGGGGAGGTAGACTTTTTCATAGAGCCCCCGCCCTTTGGGGCCGCGATCCGCCTCCTGTTCTTTGGCAAGGGCGACGACTGGTGGGTGGGTGGTCAGGTCCATTTCTTTGAACAGGTGGATCACCCGGTTCAACTGGCCTTTGCCTCCATCCAGCACCAGGAGGTCGAGGGTTGAGGCGATCCCCGAATCATCGCGGAAAAATCGTTCGACCACCTCAGCCATCATGGCCGGGTCGTCCGGTTCATCTTTTCCCTCGATGCGGAAATGGCGGTACGAATCCTTATCCGGCCGGCCATCGGCAAAGACGACAATGGCGCCGACGGCATGCAGTCCCTGGATGTTGGAAATATCGACACAGGCCATGCGCTTCGGGGGCTGCGGAAGTTTCAGCACGCGCTGAAGGCCCTCGATGATGCTCGCATCCCGTTTTTGATGCTTTTGGAGGGTGTTGAACCGTTCCCGGGCGTTGCTTTCGGCGAGATCGAGAAGAGTGGCGGCGATTGCCCCGTCGGGGTGGGAATATCCGAACGCGCCTGGCCTTCGCTTCGGACAGCCATTCTTCCACCATTCGCGAGTCTTCGAGAGGCACCGGGACGATGATTTCGTCAGGGATAAAGCGACCTTCACTGTAGTACTGCTGAATGAAGGATCGTAGAATTTCATCCTTTTCGCCCTGGGCCTCCTTCAGGTCGAAGTCCCGCTTCCCGTTCAACACTCCCTGCCGGATGAAGAGAGCAAAGAGGATGGTGCGGCCAGCCTCCTGGTGGAGCCCGAGAACGTCCTGGTTGCGAAAACGATCGGAGACAATCCGCTGTTTTTCCAGTACTGCCGCCACCCCTTGCAGCCGGTCCCGGTACCAGGCAGCCTGCTCAAAATCCAGGGTGCCGGCGGCTTCGGTCATGCGCTGCTGCAATTGCTGCTGCAGCGCGTCGGTCTTTCCCTGGAGAAAGAGCACCACTTCATCCACCGCCTTCCGGTATTCCTCCTGAGTGACCTTGCCGGCACAGGCGCCGAGGCACCGACCAAGCGAATAATTGAGGCAAGGCCTTTCGCGTGGCATCAACTTCTTGCCCTTACAATGGCGCAAGGGAAAGAGCTGGTTCAGGACCTTCAGGGTTTCCCGAACGGCGTACGCAGAAGGGTAGGGGCCAAAGTAGAGCGCTTTATCCTTTTGAAACCGCCGCACCACGTCCAGACGCGGGAAGGGCTCGCGCGGATCGATGCGCAGCGCCGGATAATTCTTGTCGTCACGCAGGATCACATTGTAGCGGGGACGGTGCTTCTTGATGAGGCTGGCCTCGAGGAGCAGCGCCTCCTTTTCGCCGGAGGTCACGATGTATTCAAGATCAGTGGCCTTTGCAAGAAATACCCGGGTCTTGATATCCCCCGAAACGGAGCCTCGCAAATAACTCGTCGTCCGCTTCCTCAGGTCCTTGGCCTTCCCCACATAAAGAATAGAACCTTCCGCATCCTTAAAAAAATACACCCCCGGCAGATGGGGCATGGCAGCGATCCTGGAGGCCAAGGGATGGGCCTCCTTACTGCCGATTGAGCCTCTTCGCCATCTGCCGCCGAGACTTCCGAAGCCTGCTCTGAATACCCCGAAACCTGCTCGGAAGACTCCGAAAGCCGCTCCGAAGACTCAGAAACCAGCTCTGAGGATACCGCCTCTTCCATCTTTTCGATCATTTCCTCCCGAAGGCCAAAACAGCAATGATTACGGTAGCGGTTCTTCAACAAAGCACCAAGCTGTGTGGGGCAGGCTTTCCAGCCTGCCATACCAACGCCGGAAGCCCCTGCCCAGCAAATCACGGTCCTCTGCTGAAACTTCGCAGTCCTTCTAACCCTGTTTGGGGAATCTAACCGTGCTCTGAATCGAATTGCAAGGGGCCTGAGAGTGAAAAACCTGCGAAAAACCTAGACACCCAAGTCCATTTCTGCTAAATGACCACATTAATCGGTCGGGACGTGGCTCAGCTTGGTAGAGCGCTGCGTTCGGGACGCAGAGGTCGCTGGTTCAAATCCAGTCGTCCCGACCAAAGATTTTTTCACTGCTTGCCGATGATCTCTCCTGTGAGAATGCGATGTTAGAGGTTAAGAATGGGCTATCAGGAGGCTTCTGTTACCCTCGTGAACCCCCTTTGCGCCCGAAGAATTACCTTTGTGCACGGTTCTTTGGTCATCTGGCAATCGAAAGGCTTCTCAAACTGATCTTCTGCAGTACCTGAAAGAAGAGCGTGTGAATTTAATAGGATATCCATGGCGATATCGTCTGTTGCACTATAAATTGGCATTTTGTTCCCCTGCAAACTGGCGAGCTTCTTCGGTGCCTTGATAACAGCCATAAATCGACCTTGCATCCGTGAATTATTGTTATTACAATAAATCGTCATGAAAATAACGTACGATCCGGCCAAGCGTGAGAAAGTTTTTCGGGATCGAGGTCTCGATTTTGAAGATGCTCGCTGCGTGTTCTCCGGGCCGACCTTCGAGTTCGTAGACACCCGGAGAGACTATGGAGAGCGGCGCATCATCTGTTACGGCTTGCTTGAAGGACGCCTGGTGGTGATTGGTTATGTCGAACGCGGCGATGCCCGCCACGTTTTCTCCATGAGGAAAGCCAATGAACGAGAAAGCAAACGATTCCATTCGCTCCTTGGGTAGTGATCTTGAAAGGGTAGATGCCCATGAGATCCAACCCGATGAATATGAGGAGATCCCTGAGCTGACCGATGAACCAGCCGAGCGTGGGCGATGGTTCGTCGCCGGGGTGGAAGTCCCGACGGAGGAAAGCAAGGCAGCCTTTCGCAAGGCACTTCGGCCAGGCCGCCCCAAGGCTACCACCACCAAAATCTCCACAACAATCCGCCTGGACGCCGACGTTCTGGCAGCCTTTAAGGCCACTGGGCACGGATGGCAGACTCGTTTGAACCAGGTTTTGCGCGAATGGCTCAAAAAACATCCAAGGCAGAGACAAAGCGCGTGACCGTTGGCCGTAGCGATTTCCCAACTCAGCATACAGGCTCCGCCTTTTTTAGCTACGTGGGCAGAGATAAGTGTCTGAATTTGTAGCATCAGCTTTTGGGAAATAGGGTAGTTTTCCCGGATATGCAATGATAGCGCCGGGGCACTTTTCCACGTTCCTCTGTGTCGTGAAAATCATGTCCACACGCGAGTAACTAACAATGAGGATCGAGATGCGAACGTCAGGTCTTTCCCCCTCTTGTCACAACGGGCTTTGGCACTTGTCTTATGAACCATTCGAAGAGCTACGTTGGCTGTTTTCTGGTGCCACGGCGGCATGCGTGGTATGACCGATGACTGCGGACATAGAAGACGGAATTCTGCCAGAAATGCACACGGGAATTCGCGAAAGAGAAGTTCGCCCAAATCAAGAAGGTTTATTAATGGTTACGCAAGAAATCCGTGACATAGTGAAACGGTTAGTTGCTGCACTTGCGTCGCGCGGCGTGCATGTTGACAAGGCGTTGCTTTACGGTTCCTTTGCCTCAGGTATGCAGTCAGAGGATAGCGACTTTGATATTGCTGTAGTCTCCACCGACTTCGGGCGAGATCGATTCAATGAAGGCAAGATGCTCATGCAGCTTGCCTGGCGGATTGATCCCCGGTTGCATCCGGTGCCGGTGTCAACCGATTCCTACCTTCACGACACCTGGGTTCCTCTGATTCATGAAATCAGGGAGCATGGCATTGAGGTCGCCTGAATCTTGCTCCGCTATCTTTTCAACCAAGCTGAAACAAGCTCGTGTCTACTCCAGATGCTTCCTCAGAAATTCAATGGTAGCGGGCCACGCTTGTCGTGAAGCCTCCAGGTTCGCCCCACTGCGTTCTTCCTGTGCCCGCAGAAAACCATGTCCCGCACCCTTGTAGATGTGGGTGACGTATTCCTTTTCGAGCGCTTTCATCTTCTCTGCCGCAGGACCTACCGTGGTGGTGACGCGAGCATCGTCCTCACCGTAAAAGCCGATTATCGGTGCACGGACCTCCGCCAGAGCCTCCGCAGACGGGGACGTGCCGTAATAGACTACCGCTGCGCTGAGGCTTGGGCTGCGCCGTTGTGTAGTAAAAACTCTGGGCGCCGCCCCAGCAGAAACCGACCGTCGCGAACTTCTGGGTTGCGGCCGGCAGGTTGGTTCCGTAACTGCTTACCGCATTCAGCATGGTCACCACGTCCGGCGCCGAAAGGTCTCTTACAGCTTTAACGACATCATCGCGACTGGCGAACGCTTCGGTCCCGCCGCCGCCGGGTCCCCGGCCTGAGAGCAGATCGGGAGCGATGGCAATGAACCCATCTCCGGCCAACTGGTCGGCCACGGCTCGGATCCAGTCGGTAAGTCCGTACACCTCGTGGATCACAACCACCACGGGTGCCTTGTCCTTACGCTCCGGGTAGGCGATGAAAGTGTTCAATTTCACCTCGGTGCCGGGGACGCCGATCTTGACCCATTCGTGGTGGCGTACCGAGGTGTCCAGTGCGGCTTTGGCCCCAGCCTCGCCGGGCGGAATGGGAACGGTCTCGGCCCGCGAGAGAACAAGGGCGCTTAGACTTACGATTACGGCAAGAAGCACCAGGGCTGTGTTGTAATGCTTGGTCATGGCAATCCTCCTTTATAAAGGAGCCCCTTGCAAAAATCCCTGGGCGTCATTCCGGCGAACGCCGGAATCCAGGTTTTTCGTGAATTTCTGGACCCCGGCTTTCGCCGCGGTGACGGAATTGGAGAGTTCTGCAAGAGCCTCAAAGGAATAAAATTTTCATAGGCCCCATCTACTTCAGTTTCCTCTTCTTCGCGAAGATAAGCAGTTTTGCGGGCGGAAGCAATCTCACCAACGTCCCCCATCGTTCGCAACAGCTGAGAGCGCGTCCAAAAAAGCCACTTTAACCTTACCTCCGTCCGGCGTCTTTCCAGGTGCTCGATAATTTCCGTGGCAACTTTCCCGTTCCATGCGATTTGGTGCTTCTCCAGACCATGTCTCCCGTCTGCAAGTTCTTCGAAACCTACGCCTCCGGGACCTGCGAATGTCGATACCCATTATGGCCCAGGAGAGTGAAGACCGACCAGCGTTCTTATTCTGCCAAGCAAAATGCCGCTTTTAATGCTTGACACCGTCTTTAACGCCATATATGAAGGGCGACACATTACTGACGAACCATCAGGTACTTGAGTTTAATAGGGAATCCCGTGAGATTCGGGAGCGGTCCCGCCGCTGTGAACGGGGACGAAATCCGGTGAGAGCCACTGTTTCGCGAGTGCGAGATGGGAAGGCGCGGAGAGTAGGATGATCCGTGAGCCAGAAAACCTGCCTGAGGTGGTTTTGGGGAATCGGTACGAGCGATATCCGATGAACCGCTGAAGGATCAAGTGAACCAGGGTGCAATCCTTAGGGCTTCTAGCTCTAGGGATTTTTTTTTGGGGGAGTGAAGGAACCCTCATGGGTACATCTTGCCCGCATCGGTTTCACCAACTCTGTGACCGCCCGAGAGCAACCTTGCTGCCGGGTGCCAAACCTCATGAAAGGAGGTGGTTCATGAAGAAAGGGCTAATTCTTTATGTTACTGAAGGGAAAGAGGAGATCCACAAGGAGGACTGGCCGGATTTCAGGGAGCAGCTTAACTCATTGGGAGCCTCCGCCATCTGTGTGGCGACATCGGAAGATGAAATTGCCTACAGTTGGTGGCACATGATCACTCGGGGGATGCATCACATTTCGTGCATGAAAGCCGCTTATAATGGTGCCTGCGGCAAGCTCGAACCCTACGGAACGGCTTTGCGGCTCTGCGGATGACCGAACCGACCTCGAAAGTGTCCATGGTGGAGTGAAGAGAAAACCTTTTCTGAAGGGGAGATGAAGCAATGTGTAAGAGATGTCTGTTCACAGTGTTATGGATCGCCTGGATGGCGCTGGCAGCAGCCACCTGTTTTGCGGCGCACGGTGAAAAGCGCGCTCCGAAAAAAGCCATTCTGATGGCAGCGTTCGGAACAACGGTTCCCGAAGCCCAAAAGGTTTTTGACCAAATCGATACCAAGGCAAAGCAGGCTTTTCCCGGAGTCGAAATTCGGTGGGCCTACACCTCAACCATTGTCAGGACCAAGCTGGCCAAAGAAGGCAAAGTCCTGGATTCTCCCGAAACCGCCTTGGCAAAGCTCATGGATGAAGGCTACACCCATGTGGCCATACTTTCTTTGCAGACCATTCCGGGCGAGGAATTTCATAACCTTTATCAGAATGCTCACCTCTTTGCCCAGATGGCGGGCGGTTTCGAGAAAATCGTTGTCGCGCGGCCTTTGCTCTCTTCGCACGACGATATGGTGCGAGTGGCCAAAGCCATGCTCAAGAACATTCCGGCCGGCAGGAAGCCGGAGGATGTTGTCCTGCTCATGGGGCATGGCAGCGAAAAACATCCGTCTGACGCTCTCTACGTTGCGATGAACCAGATTCTATCCGAGCTCGATCCCAATGTCTGGATAGCGACCGTCGATGGATATCCCTCCCTCAATGATCTCTTGCCCAAGCTGCAGGAGAAGAAGAGCAAGAAGACCTACCTCATGCCTTTCATGCTGGTAGCCGGAGACCATGCAATGAACGATATGGCCGGGGATAGGCCGGACAGCTGGAAATCGATTCTCACAAAAAATGGCTATCAGTGTGAGATTACCATCAAGGGAACAGGCGAATATCCTGAGATCGTGGACGTATGGTTGGATCATCTACGGGAGGCATATTCTCATCTTTAGATTGTAGATACACGAAGCACGAACCATAGGCATTGGAAACACTGCATCGATTCAAGGGAAGGAAGTGGGAAGCTTCCGCCGCCCCGCGACTGTAATCGGGACGAAAACCGCAGAATGCCACTGTGACGCTCAAGGCGTAATGGGAAGGCGCGGTGAGTAGGATGAACGAGAGCCAGAAGACCTGAGCGATGTCAGACCTTAACCGTATCCCCGAGGGGGGAAGAGGAGGTTTCATGTTTAAAACGGTTGTCTCTCTGTCACTTGGCGTTGCGTTGCTCTTTGGCATGTGCTCGATGTGCTCAGCTCAAGAGGTTTCTTCCCCACCGTCACCGACCGTCGCATCCGGGTCCGCCGCTCCGTCGGCCGCCAAGAGCCATGGCGGCTCAGCCCAGGCCAACCTGGAAGAGATGGTGGTCACGGCAACGCTCCTGCCCACACCAACGAAAGAGGTTCCCGTTCCTGTTCAAGTCATTTCGAGAAAGGAAATCGAAGAATCCCGCGCCAATGATTTGTCGGAACTCCTGACCGAATACCTTCCGGAACCCATGCAGAAATACCCGGGCGCCCTCTCATCCGTCAGCATCCGGGGCTTCCGAACCAATACCACCGGCTCGGACATCAAAGGCCACGTCCTGGTGCTCATTGACGGCCACCGCGCGGGGACCGGGAATGTCGCGGTCCTTCCCCTGGAAAATGTCGAAAGAATTGAAATCGTGCGCGGTCCCGGGTCGGTCATCTATGGATCGGCAGCCATGGGCGGCGTGGTGAACCTGATCACCCGTAAGGGGAAAGGCACCCCCTCCGTCAATGGCGGTGTCGAGGGCGGCAGTTGGAATTATATCAAAGGCTATGGAGGTGCTTCCGGAGGTCTGTTCAACGACAAGGTGGGATTCTCGTTCACCGGCAGAACCATTCGTCAAGACAGCTACGACATGGGAGGCGGAACCAAGGTCCCGAATACCGGCTACAACGATGAAGCCTATTCGTTGAGCCTTCTGGCAACTCCTCATCCGGACCACACCTTTTCTGCGGTAGGGAACTATTATCGTGGGTTTGACATCGGGACCCCCGATCCCACCTATCTTCCCACCGACGACACCGACAACAAAGGCATCCTTACCGGGGATACGGGTCAGTGGCCTACGACGGGGTTTTCCCCGACTGTGACCTCAACTGGCACCTGAGCTACTACAACGTGCTTGATAAACCGACGTGGGACTATCCCCTGGCGACCTACGGTTACACCTCCACAACCACCGAAACGGACACCCAGGGGGTACGAAGCCGTTCAGTCTTCCCACCTTCTCCTTCGGGCAGGTTGCTGCTGGGTTTCCAGTGGGATGGCATCGGCGTCAACAACTCCACCCAGCCCTCCGGTTTCAGCTACAGCCCGGACAGCCACTATGACAATTATGCGCTGCTGGCAGAACAAAAAATCGTGTGGAACAAGCTGACGCTGTTCCTGGGGGCCCGCTACGATCTTTTTAACGAGGAAATTAAGCCGACAGAGGGGCTCGATGTGGTCTCCCAAAGCGAGAGTTTTAATCACACCAGTTGGCGCACCGGTCTCACCTACTCTTTCCTCGACTGGCTGACCGGCCGCGCCGCGGTGGGCACCGGCTTTCGCGCCCCCACCGCAGACGAGCTCTCAGGGAGCTATCAGAGCGGGTCGTGGATGAAGGTCGTTGGAAACCCCTCCCTCAGCCCCGAAACAAGCACCACCTACGACATCGGAGCCGATGTTGAATACGCTGGCTTCCATGGTGGATTGGGGTGGTTCTATACGAACTACAAGGATGCCATCTCATCCGGTTTTCCCGCTTGTGTCAAGGGGGACTGCACCTGGACAACCTTCCAAAATGTGGAGGGAGCCATCTACTCTGCCTTTGAAGGCACTTTGAGTTACCGACAGCCTTTCACGGTTTGTGACCTGCCCATGCACTTAAGGCCTTACACGAATCTTGTTTATTACACCCAAAGGGAACTGCGGGATCCAGCCTACGAAGAGATCCTCGGCACCGACACCGTTCCTTATGTACCCCAGTGGGACCTGACCGGAGGGATTGAGTTGGACTTCAATAAAAAATTCACCCTGTTCTTTACCGGCTTTTATATGGGAGCCGAGCTGGTCCAGGATTGGAACTATCTTTCTCCCACCTACACCCAGGCGATCGATAAGGGCGGAGATGTGGTCCTGGGAGCTCGTCTTACCATTCGTCCGGTCAAATATGTCGATCTCTATCTGGCGGTCGACAACCTGACGGACAGAAACTACGCCTTTGTTGATGGTTACCCGATGCCGGGAAGGACTTTTCGACTGGGGCTGCAAGGGCGGTATTAGGCCGTGGACGATACGAACTGAGTGTGGGGGACAGCAGAAAGGCGGGGACAATACTAAGGTCGGTAAATCATGACGAATTGTGGGCGGACATAAAATCCGCCCCTACAGAGAATTGGGCTTTTGCCGCGTAGGGGCGGGGTTTATCCCCGCCCGACAGAGGCGCGGATACTTCTTTCACTGACATTTGGGGTAACTCCCCTCCTGCTGTCAGAAGGTGCTTTCATGAGAATCATCAAACTGTTGCTGGCACTGCTACACCTGCTGGTGGCTTTTCTGCTCTTGCCAGGCAGCCCTGCTTTGCTGGCCGCCTATCCGGTCAGTGTCGGCGATTCGAAAGGGTGCCAGGTTACCTTCCTTGAAAAGCCCCGGAAGGTCATCTCCCTGGTGCCTGCCGTGACCGAGATAATCTTTCGGCTGGGCGCCGGCGACTGCCTGCTGGGTCTCACCTATCACGACACGCTGCCGCCCGAAGTGAACCAGAAAGTGATTGTGGGCGGCTTTCTCACTCCTTCCCTGGCGCAAATGGGTGCCCTCGATCCCGATCTGGTGTTTCTCTCCCGCTGCACCAGGAGGTTCGCAACCATTTTGCCGGGCGGTCGTGCCGGGTGATTGACCTGGAATCCCGCTCAGTGGCTGATCTGTTTCGGAATATTAAGACCCTGGGGGTGATTTTTGACCGGGAAGCGCAGGCCAAAGAAATCGTTGAGAATATCCAGAACGAGCTGCAACTCATCTCGAACAAGGTCGAAAAAATCCCACGGGAGAAACGCCGGCGGGTCATGCGGATCATGGGCCGGGATCAGGTGATGACGCCTGGTGAGGATTCCTTTCAAAACGATTTCATCCGCGCCGCCGGCGGCATCCCTCCCGAATTCGGGAAGAACGGAGGGGCGGTTGAGGTGTCGCTCGAGGAATGGCGACGCTTCGACCCTCAGGTTATCTATGGTTGCGGCGGGGACCGGGAGTTGGCGGAGAAATTTTTCTCCCAGTCCGGGCTGGAAGGACGTGGAGGCGGTGCGCACGGGCAGGATTCACTATTTCCCCTGTGCCCTGACCTGCCGCGCCTCGGTGCATGCCGGGGAGTTTGTGGCCTGGCTGGCGGCGACGATCTATGAGGAAGAATTCGCCTGTGGGCGGGCTCGGGTCTTCGAGGAAAGGCTCCTTCGAACCATACCCCTGGATATTCCTCTGGCCTATGTGCGGTCGGCAAGGGTGGACGAAACCCCCATCTTCGATTTCCCCAACAAGACGCTGGTGGTCGAATTCAAGGAGCCCATGCGCGTTACCTCGACCCTCGAGGGCGAGCGACAGGGGATCCTCGCGGTGGGCAACCACTATTCACCGCCCCCCTGCTGGAACATCGTTCACCGGCTAGGTTTCGAAGAATCCCGGAACCACATCTGCAAGGCCATCGGAAAGGCCAAGGAGAACAGTTGCTTTCTTTTTACCGGCGCCGACATGGGGAACCTTTCGGTGCAGAAGGCGCAGTACCGGACATGACCGTCTATGCTCTGGTGACGGCCGGGGTCGAAAGCAACGCCGTGCGCATGTCCGTGGATGAAGGACGGTTCTATGAACCCGGCACCATCAATGTGATTCTTATGACCAACATGAAGCTCAGTTCGCGGGCCCGGACGCGCGCCATCATCAGCGCCACGGAAGCCAAGACGGCGGCGATGGAGGACCTGGATGTGCGCAGTTCCGCAAGCCCTCAGCGAATCAGGCAACGGGCACGGGAACGGACGAAGTGCTGGTGGTTGAGGGCACGGGGACCCCCATCGACAACGCCGGGGGGCACTGCAAGATGGGCGAACTGATTGCAAAGGCTGTCTATGACGGGGTGAAGGAAGCCGTCTACCGGCAAAACGGCATCGCCGCTGGGCGTAATGTCTTTCGCCGCCTTCAGGAGCGACATCTTGACCTCCCTGGACTTCTGGCGAAGTGCGATGGTCCTGTCGATCAGAACAAGCAGCGACAGAACCTGGCCCGCCTCGAAGAGCTTCTCCTCCAACCTCGCTATGCGTCCTTCATCGAGCCGCCTTCGCCCTCAGCGACGCCTACGAAAGAGGGCAAATAACGAACCTCGAACCTTTTGGATGGTGGTGCCGAAGCGTGGCGGATGAAATCGCGGGGAGTCGGATCATGAACGGGACGGATCATATCACCTCGCCCGAGATTCCGATCGTCATGAGAATGTCGCTCAACGCCCTGTTGAGCGGGTTGGCCGCCAGGGAAAAGGCAGTAAGTCGTATGACAGTCTCTCCCTTTCATTAGTGGAGTCGACTCGGTCTGAATACCTGTCGCCTGGATGGTGATCGATGTTGGAGCATCCCGAGCATGGATCAAGGACCTTCCCTCAGCGCGTCGTTTCTGACGGAACTGGACCTGTCCGACGGAGCATCGCTGCTCCGCCCAGCGGGCAGGGTGACCCCCAAAGACCTGATCCTGGGGGCCGGCGGGTCCACGTTGGCCCATATGTTGGTTGCCGTGGCCCTCCTGCTTATGCCCACCATCCAGCCGCAGCCCATGTCTCATGGTTCTTTTGTCACCGTAAACCTGGTGGAGAGGGGAGGAAGTATAGGGGGGTCCAGCGACGCCGGTAGTGTCGAAGGGGCTGAGGGAGCGCCCCAGATCGAGGCGTCTCGCCCTTCCCCGGAAAAACCCCGGGAAAAGGCCCCCCTGCCGGATCCTCCCAAGACGGTCAAACGGGTCGAGCGGGTGTCTTCCTCGGCAGGTAAGGCGGTGAAAAAGGCTCCCGCCTCTCCCCAAAGCGAGCCCTTGGAAAGCGCGTCGGCATCCGCGATCCCTTCCGATGGGTCGCCTTCAGCGGCGGCGCCATCTGACCGGGATGCCAGCCCGCAAATCGCCGGAACGAGCGGAGAGGAGGGACAGGGCGCAAAGGGCTCAGGAGATGGCCGCGGTTTCTCGTCTGCAGATGGCTCATCGGCGGGGTCGGGCGCCGATGCCGGCGAGTTCAATGCGGACGCGGTGGATCAGATTCCTCAAGCCCTGCAAAAAGTTGAACCGATGTATCCTCCGAGAGCTCGCATGCAGGGTGTTTGCGGCAAGGTTGTGCTAAGATTCCTGGTCGAACCCGACGGTCATGTTTCCCGGCCTTCGATCCTGGCGGCCAACCCCGAAGGTTATTTTGAACAAAGCGCCCTGGAAGCCATTCGTCGCTGGCGATTCAAACCCGGCATCTATCGAGGCAAGGCGGTGGCCACATGGATGGTGCTGCCGGTTCAATTCAAGCTGACCAGTTAGGGGGTATTCAAATATGATAGATTCGCAAAAAGCCGTCACCCCGGTGAAAATCGGGGTCCAGGCATTTTCTAACTCATTGAAAGCACTGGATTCCGGCGCTCGCCGGAATGACGAAGAAACACCTTGTGGGCCTTTTTGCGAGACCATCAAATATAAAAGCCCCTCTTTTGCCACGGAGAACAGGAAGAGCACGAAGAACACGAAATGATTTCTTCGTGCTCTTCGTGTTTCGAAAAGGGGCTGAAATGAATCAAAGATGTTCTGGGACAAGTTTCTTCGCCCCCAAGGAGGAAATGATGCAGAACGTGATGGGCAGGCAATGCACATCGCCAAAATGCTAGAACGAGAAACCATCGAAATGGTCGGTATCCTTCTTTTGGCGGGAGCCGCATGCCTGTTCACTCCTGACGAGCGCCGCCATTGGCGAAGCAGGACTGGTCAGGGATCAATTGGGACGGGATGTCATCGTGCCGGATAACCCCGAACGATTGGTGTCGCTGGCTCCCAGCATAACCGAAATCGTTTTCGGTCTGGGTGAGGGGCATCGTCTGAAGGGGGTCACCCATCACTGCGATTTTCCGCCGGAAGCGGGGTCTTTGCCCGAAATCGGCTCCTATGTGCATCCGGACCTGGAAAGGATCGTGGCTTTGAAACCGGACCTCTGCCTCGGGACCCGGGACGGCAACCCGCAAGAGGTGGTGGAAAGACTGGAAGCGTTGAAGATACCGGTCTATGCCGTAAACCCGAAGGATCTCGATACGGTCCTGGATACCCTGCTGGAAATCGGCGGCCTGCTGCAGGCCGAACCGAGAGCGCAGGCGCTGGTCGGGGAGATGCGCGCCAGGATCGCGGAAGTGAAATCACGGGTGGCAAAGACTAAAGAGCGGCCGACGGTTTTCTTCCAGATCGGCATCGTTCCCATCGTTTCCGTGGGAACGCACACTTTCATTGACGAGCTCATCACTACGGCAGGAGGGCGCAACCTGGCCGCCGGCTCCATCCCCTATCCCCGATTTTCCAGGGAACAGGTCGTGGCGCTGGAACCCGAGGTCATTATCATTACGTCGATGACCCGGGGGCAGGACTTCGAACCGGTGCGAGACGAATGGAACCAGTGGGGCAGTCTGCCTGCGGTTCGCAACCGCCGTGTCTATGTCGTGGAATCGAACCTCTTCGATCGGCCCTCTCCGCGGCTGGTGGAAGGCCTCGAGCTCTTAGCCAGACTCATTCACCCGGAGTTGTGGTGACGCCTGGAAACGGAGATTGGGGAGACGGGGTGACACGGAGACACGGGGGAGGGAGGGATGCGATCCCCCCTCTCTTCTCCCCCTCTCCGCGTCCCGATCATCTCTCAAACGCGTCCTTGCCGTCTCCTTGTTATTGGGGCTGCTCCTCTTTATCAGCATCTGGTTGGGGCTTTCCATCGGCTCAACGGGGCAAAACCTGAGGGAAGTGTTTGCCTTGCTTACCGGTCATGGGGACCCGGCTTCGACGATGGCGAACATTGTCTGGCGCATTCGCCTGCCCCGGGTCCTGCTGGCTGCTCTGGCAGGGGCTACGCTTTCTCTGGGAGGGCTCGTCTTTCAGGCCATACTGCGCAATCCCCTGGCCGAGCCTTACATCCTGGGCATTTCCGGCGGATCGGCCATCGGGGCCATTATCGGTATCCTTCTTGGCCTGTCGCGGTTCCCCGGAGTGGCCCTCTTAGCCTTTGGCGGCAGTATGGCCACGATCATTCTGGTGCTCGTCATCGCCTCCGTCAAACTGTCGCTCAAACAGGATTCCCTGATCCTGGCCGGAGTCATGGTCAATGCCTTTTGCTCGTCGGTCATCATGTTTCTCCTCTCCCTCACGCAGGACTCTCGCCTTCACAACATCCTCTTCTGGCTGATGGGTGACCTTTCTCTGTCCGACGCGAATCAGGTCCTGGTCCTTGCCGCCTCCCTGCTGCCCTGCTTTGTCCTGCTGCTGCTCTTTGCCCGGCCCATGAACCTGCTCCTTATGGGCGAGGAAATGGCCGCAAACATGGGAGTGAATGTGCGCCTGGTTTCCTTCGTTCTCGTGGTGGTGAGCTCATTCATGATCAGTGCCACGGTCTGCCAGTCGGGGCTCCTGGGGTTCGTCGGGCTGGTTATGCCCCATCTGCTGCGGCTTCTTCTGGGGCCGGACCATCGCGTGTTGGTGCCGGCCTGCATCCTCGGCGGCGGCGCCTATCTGGTATGGTGCGATCTCCTGGCGCGGTTCCTCCCGGCGCAGGGCGAAATGCCCGTGGGGGTGATCACGGCCATGATCGGTGCGCCGCTCTTTATCTTTTTGCTCCAGAGATCGAAACGATGAATCACGCTTTGATGCAAGAACGGCGGACAGGAATGTCCGCCCTCCGTTTGAAGCTCAAGAGGCGGCGGCGATGAAATCGGCATTGATGCTTGAGCATCTGAAGCTCTCCTATGGAAACAGAAGGGTCCTGAATGACGTCTCCTTTTCCGTGCTCGAAGGAGAGTTCTTTACCATCATCGGGCCCAACGGTTCCGGCAAGACCACACTGGTGAAGGCCATGTCCGGAGCTGCCAGGCCGCAGCAGGGGGAGGTGCAGATTCTCGGTCGCCCGCTCCGGAGTTACTCGGGAAAGGAACTGGCCCGATGTGTCGCGGTGGTGCCGCAAGTGGCCCCGGTGGACATTCCCTTTACCGTGGCGGAAGTGGTGCTCATGGGACGCTCGCCTCATCTCCCCTGGATGGGATTGGAACGGCGAAAAGATCTGGAAATCGCCGAGCGAGCCATGCATTTCACTCATGTGGTCCATCTTGCCGGGCGCAAACTGGACCATCTCAGCGCCGGGGAGCGCCAGCGGGTCCTCATCGCCCGCGCTATATGCCAGCAGCCGCGCATCATAATCCTCGATGAACCCACCTCAGCGCTCGATCTGGCCCATCAGGTCCAGATCATGGACCTCCTGGAACAGCTTCGAAACGATGAGGGGGTAACCGCCGTCATGGTATCCCACGATCTGAATCTGGCCGCACTCTACGCCGATCGCCTCTTGCTTATGAAAGACGGCGGCATAGTGAGCCTGGGGAAGCCCGCTGAGGTGCTTACTTTTGAGACCCTGGAGGAAACTTATGGCTGTGTTCTGCTTGTGGACAACAATCCCATTAAAGGAGTGCCCAGGATTACCTTGGTGCCTGGAGACGCAATAGTTGGGAGAGACATGCGGCTCCCCCAAACTTTCAAAGTGAAGTGATCCTCAGATGCGCCGGTCTGTTCACGGAAAAATGAGTTCAGGCGAGCACCGATGACAGACTCCTGCAAAGCCCCACCTTTCCCCGCGCGACGTCTATGGCATCCTGTGCGATGTCAACTCAAATCTTTTGGCTAAGAATTCACGGCTACCAATGAAATACCCAGCTTGCTTTCGACTTCCTGAATCTTGGCCAATTGTTCCTTGCTGATTTCCGCAGGCTTCAGAGGATGGCATGAAAAAGCCAAGAGTGTTTTTCCCAATTGTTTCTCCAGAGCGGTGATGGCGCCAAGATCCCTTTCATCCAGTTTTGTTGAAAGACTGCACAACATGACTACACCTCCTTTGATAGGCGACTGCAAATTCTCATCTCTTTCATACCTCTACCCAATTGTTCCCTTTAAAAATGACATCGATTGAGGATAAGGCAATACGAGAAAGTCAGTAGCAAAATGGTAGGTGGAAGCTACAGATTAGATAAGGAAAGCAGATGGGACCGCAGGTTGGTCTTAACGTTGTTTAGCCTGAATTTTTTCCGGATGTTCTTCCGGTGAAAATCCACGGCATTCGCGGAAACACCAAGAATTTGAGCAATTTCTTTCGTCGGTCTGCCATCCTTAACCAAAGTTGCCACTTGGATTTCCTGAGGCGTCAGATGGAGATGCTCAGCACGCAACCGGTATAAGAACGGTGAAATGATGTCTTGAAGGTGGGATTCCATTATCTCCAAATAGTTTCTGTGGTGGTCATCCAAACGGGTATTCTTGAGTTTTTCCAGATATGGAAAAATGAAATTCCTGACGTTGATAAGAACTTTCTCTTCCAACTCTTTCTTGTCGTTTTCCCGCTGCCTCAATAAAACCTTAAGCGCGGTGTTGGCTTCTTCGAGATTCTGTGTTTGCCGCTCCAGTTCAAGTTCTCGTTTTATAAGGGCTTCTTCCGCCGTCTTCAGAGCGGTGATGTTTTCATGGCTCACGACTATTCGCAGACTCTCTGCGCCCGACAGGCGTGTGACGCGCATATAAAACCAGCGCTTTTCTTGAGGGGAATGGCAGGGATAATCGATAACGAACTCATCGATGTCACCGGCGATGACTGCCCTTATGCCGCCGGCTACATCACGCGCTCCCTCCGCGGAATCACCAATGGCGGAATCGCACAACTCGATATAATTGACGGTGACGGTATCCGGTCGCATCCGTATTTGATTGGCTTGGGCGAATTCCTTCCATGGGCGGTTCGTCTGGATGATGATGCCATTACGATCCAAGATGGCTATGTGAGCGGACAGTGAATTCAGGACCGCCTCGGCGAACTCCTCAGCTTCATTGCGCCGGGAGGTTGCTTGTTCCAGTGATTCAATCTTTAGGAGAAGTTCCTCACGGGTAAGCTCTTGCCGCACTTTGATCACCTGCCATTCATTGCTGGTATGTGCGAAATGTCAGACCGCTCAATAAACCCAACCATCGCAAGAATAGTCAACTCCTTTTTTTCATAACGGATTCCAGTCTAGCAATATCGCAACAGCACAACAAATTGCCTGGCATTTTATGACCGGTCTGAAGGCCTGGTCAGCTCTGCGGATGCACCGCATCGGGTCTGTGATGCGTGGTGAAAACGGATTTTTCAAGCGATGGTGTTCCTCGATGAGGAAAGAGTTCCAGCCGCCTCCCGTTAAGAAGGTGCCCAGAGTGACGCTGATGCCGAAGAAATTATTTAGCACCTGAAGAATGTTGCCAAGTTCAAGAACTCACCACGAAGAGCAGGAATAGCACAGCGGTCACCTTCTTCTCGGCGTTCCAGTATTCCACTTCCACATCGGCATCGGCAACCGGCTTGCCTTTGAATTTGAATATGCCCTGCAACACATTCGGCGTAAAGGCCAAAGGGACGGGTCAGGGGAATGATTTCGGCCTTCAAACCCACTTCCTGGTCCCAATCCTCTTCTCCGCCAAAGGCAGCCACATAGGTCTTGGTCTGGTGGATGATATATTTGTTTTCAGCGCCTTCCCAATAGGGCTGGGGGTCGAAGTAAAAGGCGTAGACCCCCGGTTTCTTCAGAGTGTAACTCGTCTTCCAGGCCTGGTTGTTCAACACCCTGGTTTCCTGAAGACTCTTGAGAAGATCGGTTTTGTCCTTCCCGGACTGTACCATAAAGGCCTTAGGTTTTGCCATGACCATGCCATTCTGTTCAAAGGGATGGCAGAACGCCAGGGTCAGTTCAAGCTTGGGACTGACGCCCTGCATTACCATGGATTTGTCAGGCATGATCACGCCGAAATGAGCCAGGCTGACCTGGGTCAGAACGAGGACGAACATCAGACATAGGCAAGGCACAAAGAATTTTTTCATGATTTCCCTCCATTTAAGCTTGATTGTTGGCAAGCAAAGCCTGCAGTTGCGCTACGAAATTGTCACCGTCTCGCAACGATCTCCTTACCGGCAGCGGTTTAGAAACCATAGACCATGGACAATAGCGGCGTTATTGCGACGTCGGTGTTTCTTCCGACGAGGTCGATATTCAAGCCCAGAGCCACGGAAAATTTGTCCGTGGCCATGTATTCAATTCCCGGCATAATGGAAACCAGAGACTCTTGCGGCAAATTGGTCTTGGGGCCGAAGAGACGTCCGCCGCCCCAGGAGCTGGTCAACTCCAGGAGGGCCACCCATTTTTTGGTTATGGGATATTCGGCGGCCAGATTGACGGTGACAAAATCTCCAGGATACGCCTTCCCGCCGTCGTCAGTAAAAGAGGTGGGCATCGAGTACCAGAGATTGCCGTAGACGATGAATGGCTTGATATACTTGGAAACATTGACCCCGGGGGTGAAGACATAGGCGCCGCCGCCGATAACATCGGTATTCAGGGCACTGGGATTCAGGTTCTTAAATTTGCCGGTGGGGAAATCGGTGGCAAACAAGGCGGTTACGGTGGGCAGGCATTCCGTTTCTTCCACCAGGCGGTATTTCAAAGTCAGGTTGATATCGGCCAGGCCGCCGGAATTCGCCGAGGTCTCGCCATCGGGGCCCGGTTCAATGACCTTTCTGGCCCAGTTGTGGGCATAGGGGATGACCACGAAGACCTCCATGTTTTCGATCAGGCCGTAGGTCAATTTCCAATCCATGGAGAAGGACTGGAAATTGCCGCCGGCTGAAGCCCGTTTCCAGTTCTCGTTAAAAATGCTATTTACGAAACTGTAGCCAAAGGTGGGCTGAATCACGAACTTGCCCTTCTCGACGGGTATGGCGGTATCGGTGACGATGGGCCCGAAGGTGGCGGGGATTTCCTCTCCCTTAGTTGCCTCAGCTTCGGGTTCGAAGCCTTCGCCGCGGCCTCCAATCGCAGCACCGCTCTGCAGGCGCCCCCGACTCCCTTGCAACCTTTTCGCCGGCTGTTCCGGGTGATTCCCTTGCCGACCAAACCGGCTTCGATGCGGTCAGTGATAGTACGAACAATACCATTAAGAGATAACGTGCGCTTCTCATAACAATCTCCCCCCTTGGCCCATTGGAATAAATTCGCAAAAGCTGGTATGAACATGGCAGCATTCCCCCACGGTATGCTCCAAAAAATCATTTTCATGCGACACGACCATGAAAGTAATATCCAGGTTCTTAAGAATATGGATGAGACGCTTCTTGGTCTTCTCATCCAGGCCCGCGGTGGGCTCATCCAGGAGGAGCACCTGAGGCTGCATGGCCAGGACGGTGGCCAGGGAGACCAGTTTCTTCTCGCCCCCGGAGAGCTTATAGGTCACCCGGTCTTCGAAGCCCTCAAGTCCCAGCCGCTCCATGGTCTCCCGCGCGATCTTTATCGCTTCCGCCGGTGGTTTCCCCTGGTTCAGTGGGCCGAAGGCCACATCTTCTAAGACGGTGGGACAGAAGAGCTGATCGTCGGCGTTTTGGAACAGCAGGCCCACCTTTTGCCGGACCTCGACGAAATCCTTCTCTTTTTTGACTTCCTGCCCGAAAACGACGATGCTGCCCGCCTGGGGGCGCAACAGCCCCATGATCAGGTGCAAGAGGGTGGTCTTGCCGCAGCCGTTGGGACCGATGAGGCCGATCTGTTTGCCCGGCAGGAGCTGATAGTTCAGGCCCTGAAAAACCGGGTGGGTGGCTCCGGGGTAGGCAAACGTGATGTCATGCAACTCAATCAATGGTTCACTCATCATATCCTCACTAGCGAGGTTGGGCATCTGCCACTCCAGATAGAGGAGCATCGCCAACGCCAGCGTGGATACCACCACTAATACCCAATCACGGCGCTGCCAGGAAAAGGTGCGCAGGCTGTAAAAAATGCCGTGAAAACCACGGCACAACATGGCCTGAAAAACGCGGTCGGCCCGGTCATAGCTGCGCACCAGCAGCATGGCCGCCAGATAGGCGTAGGAGCGATAGGTGTGGAGATTGGTGCGCGGCTGAAAGCCGCGGATTTTCATGGCCTGGACCAGGCGGTGGAATTCCTGCTCAAAGACATAGAGGTAGCGGTAGGTAAAGAGCAGCAAATGACACAATTTGTCGGGCAACCGCATATCGTGCATTGCCTGTCCCAGAGTGACGACCGGCACCGTGGCGACCAAAGCCATGAGGGCAATGATAATAGCATTGGATTTCAGGGTGATCAGAGCGGTGAAGATCAGGCCCTGCCGGGTGGCGGACAGGGGCCCGAAGGTAAGCACCGCATCCCCCGGGTAGGTCAGCGGCAATACGAACCAGAGGAAAAAAATGAAGCTGTTCACCACCAGCAGCCGCACGATCACCTTTTTCAGAGGAAGACGCGCCAGGGCCAGGCAGAGCAGAGACAGCACCAGCCCGGCCAAGGCCGCGGGCATGGATTTGGCCACGGCCACCATAACAGCGAAAAGGCCGGCCACGATTGTCTTGCCCCGGGGGTCGAGGCGGTGGATCAAAGAGTTGCCTTCGGAGAAAGGCTCTTGAATGCCGCTCACGAATCCTTCTTCTTCTTACTCTGAAAATAGGCCAGCAGGCCAAAGATGCCCATGATATAACCGATGCCGCCGATGATGTCGGTCAGGGTAGTCTTGTGCACCTGTGATTCCGCCAGCATTTCCTTGATGGGGGCGAGTTGGCGTTCCAAAACCTTATTCAGGGTCTCCTCCAGCATCTGCCGGTCGACGGCGGGCGCCCTGATATCGGGAGGAGCCAGCGGCGTCGGGGTTGCAGGGGCCTCCGAAGTTGGTGCGCCGGCAGCAGCAGGGCTTGGCGCGACGGGAGTAGCCGCGCCGGCAGCCGTTTCAGCGCCTGGAAGATAGCTGTGGGCTTTCATCTGCCATTCGCCACGGTGGCCCATAGAGGCCTCCACCACGACGAGCAGATCCAGCCTTTGGGCGGCAGCCTCGGGGGGAATTTTGAAAGAGAATTTGCCCTGGTCGTCGGTAGTCCCGGTCAAGAGGACCTTCCCGGTTTTTTGATCCAGGATCTGCACCTTCCCTTGTTGCACCGCACCGCTGCCCACGAATTTGCTTTCGGTATGGATGGTGTCGCCTTCGGCATAGGCGAAGACGAGCACCCGATGGGCCAGGGCCGGGGAGGCCAGGGTCAGGAGGCAGAGGCAAAGCATGATCGGGATGAGCCAAGGGTGGGAGGTTTTAGCGGAGATCGGACGATAAAGGAAAGAATCACTGGCGAATATTGGTGGCGTCTGTTTAGGCATACAAATCCTCCAGCATTTCGGGGCGAACCTTTCTAAGAAACAGGAAAATAAACAGGGTGACGATGGCTTCGATGAACATCACCGGAATATGGGCCAGAACGGCCAGTTCGGCCACTTGCAAAAAGGCCTGGCCGGTGGAAATGAGGGCTACGGCCACCAACAGCGCGCTGAGCAAAATAGCGGTGAAACCGCAGGCAAAAGCCCCCACCGACTGAGCGATACCGGGACGACGAAACAAGGGGCGAAACAAATAGAAACAGACCACGGCAGGGAGAGCCATGATGACCGTATTCGCCCCTAACACGGTCAGCCCTCCGAACTGGAAGAGGAGGGCCTGCAGGAACAGGGCGATCAGGATAGCGGGCACCGCCGTCCACCCCAACAGCAGCCCCATGAGGCCGTTTAGCACGAGGTGCAAACCGACTGGTCCTACCGGCACATGAATCAGGGTGGCCACAAAGAAAGCGGCGGACAGGATGGCCACCCTGGGAATGGCATCGTATTCCATCTTTTTCAGACCAATGGCGGTTCCCACGGCCGCCAACGCGGCCCCGGCGCCCAGGACCGCCGGACTGAGCACTCCTTCAGAAATGTGCATCTCTTTCCTTCCCGGATGTGTGAACCATTAGAGTCGAAAACACCGCCTGCTATCCAGAACGCCATAAAATAAAAAGCCATGAGGGCAAACGTCCCCTTAAGAGGATCGCAAGCCTTCATGGCTTTACATTTCATTCGCTTGGTTATGGCGTGTTCCGGAGTTCCTGACTCCAGGTTATTTACAATACTATGTATTGCCCTACAACGCCTACCATGCTTATCGACATAGGTCAACAGAACAAAATCTCTCTCCCATGGCAATTGCATGGAGACTTTGATCTTGTAATTCCACACCGAATGCGCTAAAAACAAGGCGATGCTTACCAGGAAGGTAAGAGAGTAACTCAGCAACAACCAAAGCATTTTAGGAACACAATCAGAGCCACGAAGGCTTTTCGACCAAAGGGGTTGAATGTCGTCGTGGATTTTTTTGTCCGACAGCACCACGCGCTCCCGCCCCTCTGTTGATACCTGCCTCGACTGAGGCGTTTCTTGTGCCTTTCTCGTAAATCAGCGAACATTTGTGTTGCGGAAAGCTTTCCGTTCAGCTTGTGAAGCAAAGGCTGCGAAAGTCTTTAACCTGCCCGGAGATGGGTGAACCGCGTTGTGTGGCTTTTCTTGTTCATGCGACGCCATGCCCTCAGGAGGAAGGAGGAGAGACGAAAAGCTTCACGGCAATCTTTGGCACGAGCGGAGAGTGTTTTCGGAGGTGAGAGGGCGTTTTCTCGAAGCAATGCTTTCAGGATCTCAATGCCGCAGTTTGCTAAGGACGCAGACTGGGGAGAAAGGATGAGAAGATGTGTGAGGCAAACGTTTATTTGCTCGTTGGAGGGAAAGAAGAGCTCATTATGGAAAGCGCGGATATCATCAAGCCCGATAGTGAGAACGTTTTCATTCAGGGCATCTTTGGACAACAGCGCTGGGTGAAGGGACGCATTAAAGAGATGAATCTCGTCAATCACCGGATCGTGCTGGAAGAAGGCTAAGTTTCAGGGAGTGGGATTGTGATCCGGATCGCAGTAATAGATGGACAGGGAGCGGGTATCGGTTCCGCTATCATCAGAGAGATCAGGCAGGCCTATGGCGAGAGGGTGGAAATCTGGGCCATCGGAACCAATGCTGTGGCGACTTCCCAGATGATGAAAGTCGGTGCAAACCGGGGTGCGACCGGAGAAAACGCCGTCTGTCATTGTGTCCATCAGGTGGATGTGATCATCGGACCGATTTCGATTATCATCAGCAACGCGATGATGGGAGAGGTCAGTCCGGCCATGGCCCACGCAACCGGTGCAGCGAAGGCGATCAAACTGCTGCTGCCCCTCACCCTGGAACCTGTGGTCATTGTGGGCACCGTCTTTACCCCTCTGCCTCATCTGGTTGACAAGCTGGTCAACGAACATCTGTCCGCCATCATGAATGGCAGCGACCTTGCCCAAATCCGACATCAATCTCGGTCTCAAAATTCGTCCCTCGGTGTTGAGAAACCTGTCAAACACTTGAAGGCCTGAGAATCAGGAGCAAAAGGTCGAACCGAGCAGCATCGATTGAGGAGGACGAGTATGTGCGAGGTCGAAGCCTATCTGGT
The DNA here is from genome assembly GCA_963808625.1 of uncultured delta proteobacterium. Taxonomy (GTDB): domain Bacteria; phylum Desulfobacterota; class Syntrophobacteria; order Syntrophobacterales; family Syntrophobacteraceae; genus JADGQM01. The sequence goes on along the minus strand of CAWEHK010000051.1, from coordinate 49,438 downwards.
GCGGGGTGGAAGGGCGCAACTCATCCTTGAGAATGTTAACATCGTTGCGTCTGAAAGAGAGGAAGTCTTCATCCATGACATATACGGGCGGCAGTACCGGATGACGGCCCGGATTCAGGAAATCAATCTCAACCTCCGCCGGATTCTGTTCGTGGAAGATTTTACCGTCGAAATTCATGCCTGATTCGGGATGGGGCGCCGTATTCGGTGTCAAAAGGGGAGAGGGTATCTACGGCTGAGCTTGCTCACTTTCGGACGGCAAAGTCAGGTGATGCCGGCCGGCAGGAAATTGATCTCTCCGACGTAATCATTGATGCGGTTGATACACTCTGCCTTTGATTTTGCCCGTATCGACCTGACGAACCCTCGTGTCATTCTGGTGAAAAAAAGATCAACAAGGTTCAGCCACGATTCATCCCCATCGGCGTGAACGAACTCGAAGCGATTGGGGTATCTTCTCAGTGCTTTCATGTTCTGTCTGGAGACATCGGCCGAGCGGCCGCCTAGCAAAATCCTGATTCGCCAGTCCGGCGGGTAGTGGTCGTCGGCAACCTCCAGGAAATCGACAAACCCCTGCTTCCGGCTCTTGTCGCAAACCGTCGCGATGACGTGACCATCGCAAAGATCAATCCCAGCCAGCAGATGAACCCTCCCGAGCTGGTCGCGTTCGTAGTCTCTGAACCAGAAGGGATGCGAATTCGGTTCTGAAACCAGGTCCGCGGTAATATCGGTGGCAGCACGCCCCTTGGAGTTCCGGGGGCGGCTGTGGGGGATTTCTGTGTTCCTGATGCCCCTCTCTGCGCCGGTTTCCAGCAGCAGTTCAACATCCTTGGCGACGGCAAAGAGGGAAGCCATTCTTGCCCCGTCTTCCGGCTCCCGTCGGTCGGAATAATAGGCCACATTGTGGGGACTACCTGCCGACTCCTTTATTATCGTACGAATAATGTATTTCTGAGCATCTCGACGAGAGATGATCTGTCTCTGTTGCGTGTTTTCGAACATGGCTGGTCAATTGGCTCAAAGTCCATTCTTCTGACTCATATCCATGCTCTCTGGGCCTGGAGCAAGCAAGGTGCATTACCCAGGCCTTGTCTTCAGCGGTCACCATGGAGGGCCGTCCCGTACGGGACAGGTCGCGAATCGCCGTCTCTATGCCCCCCGACAAAGCCTTGTCGAGGCAATGCTGGACGGTGGGGCGGCTCACACCTTCTTGGCGGGCAATTTCGCTGATGGCTTCACCGCGGGCGTATCGTAATAGAATTCCCGCACGAACGACGGACCAAGGAGATTCCTTTCCTGAGGATTGAATGGTTTGAAGCCTCTCGATTTCCCCCTGGTCCAAAACCAGCGCGTCGCGCTTCCGGTTGACGGGCATGGCAACCTCCTCCTGCAGCACCGGCCTGCATCGAAGTCGAAGGATTCTCAAAGTGAACGGCAGTTTCCGGCTCCCACCAGCGCACCAAAACACGAAAGCCAGCATCACTGCTGGCCTTCGTGACCACACTCCTAACCTTGTTTTCCAATTCCCCTGGCGCGCCATGCGTTGGGCTCTTTCCTGCAAACGCTCAAGGAAGTTCACCTTCTCGTAGGCTAAGAACTATCAGACTGCCAGGACCACAAATATGATAATATCTATTCACCACGAAACATCGGCTGCGAAGCAAGCATCCGATCATGTTTCTATCTTTTGATGAGGAAGGATAGGGGGCCTTCTGGCCCCCTTTGGTGTTACGGCGTATACGACCCGAGGAGATCGGTTTGCGCCCTGCGTTAAATTTTTTTGAACCTACAACTCTGTCTACTACTTTGAGATGACTGCCCGGAGGAGCACATCATTCACAAGATCACATCAAGAGGTGACAATATTACTCCGCCACTCTGCAAAACTTGCTCTGTTTGCAACTCCCGGTTCATCACTACTCTCGTCATTGGTCCTGTTAACAGGTGCGCACAAAGCAGATTATGCACACAGGAAGAAGATATCCGTCTCCCGAACAGTCTCAGCGAGTTGAGTCTCTTACTCAAAGACAAAAAAGGCCAGAGGTGACGTTCATTCCACCTCCGGCCTTCATGACCCAATTCAGAACAGAAAGATCTATAACCTCAGTTTCTCGAGCTTCAATGCTCAAAGTGAGAGCATTCTACATGGAAGAAACGGAATGTCAAATCATTTTTTGCATTTTTACTGAAAAATAGGCGGTGGCAGGCTGCATCAATATAGAAGCCTCAAGCGCCACCGTGCCGTGTTCAACTCAGGAGCCTTCCTGGCCCAATTTTACTGACAAAACTTCCCGGTGGTCATGTCGATCGCCAAGTGCTGAGGCGATCCTGCCAGGGTGCAGGGATCATTCCGGGAAGCCCGTTATTCGAACCGGGCTTCAAAGATCTCCGCGCGGTTCATCTCCGCCCAGTATTGCAGGGAAAGCCTCCGCACCTCCTTGAAATACTCCGGGGTGAGATTCCCGTGCTGCTGAACGGCCCGCTGGATATCGGCCCGAATGCGGTTCCTGATCTCATCCTTCAGGCGCAGGTGCAGCCTCCGGCTGCCCTTGACAAAGACGGCTTCGGCCGTGGGTGAGGCGGTGGTCGGCACGCTGATGGTGCCTCTTCCCAGGCTGGCCCCGGTCGCCACCTGCAAGCCGTCGTTGAGGCAGCTCACCGGTGGTGCCAGGCCGGCGAAGCTCTCCACGGCAAGTTCATCAAGCGATGCCGACAGCAGTTCTCGCGCCCGGATTCCCATCTTGGCGCCGAGGATGGAATAGATGCCCAAGTGCCGGTGCAACTCGTTGGTGAGGACGGTGGTCTGCCACTCCTCGAGGCCGTAGAGGGCAATGATCTTTGAAACCAGCGGGCGGAGATCCTCCTGAAAGAGCGCCGGCTGAGTGGGATAGCTCGCTGAGGACCACCGGGGTGCGGCCGCCGAGCCCCGGTGTCGCCGGGTTGGCGAGGATGGCCAGGTAGACGGCGCGCGCCGCGGCGCGATCCCATGCGGCCACGCTGAACACGGAATCGGATTGCTCCATTTTCTTGAAAATGCCGATGGCCGGTTCGTCCAGGTACAATGCCACCGATTCATCCCAGGCGACGAAATGATTTGCCTGCAGCAGCTTCTGGGTCTTTTCATGCTGGTGGAGCCGGGTGATCAGGCGGGCCGGTTCGGTGTCGATTTTGGCGATTTCCTGGTACAGCGCCGCATCGAAGGTGAGCCATTGTTCAGGCGTCAAGTGCACGGCATAGAAGGGTATGCCGGAGCGAAACACGATTTCCGCGGCCTCCTTGTCGCGGCTCGTGTTCCATCCCGGATCGGGCGCTGCGGGCGGCAAGCCGTAATAAATGACGCTTGCTATCCGTTGGGCCGCAGACGGTTGCTCGCGGAGTACGTCGGCCAGGTTGGTGAGCGGCCCCAGGCAGACATAGCTCACCGGTTCCCGGCTTTGGGAGAGCACCTCGAGGATGAGCGGGACCGCCGGGCGTGTTCCCCCGGGAGTGCCCTGGCTTCCTGCGGGGAGGTCCGCCCAGCCCAGCGCTTCCGAAATGGGCCGCCAGGGCGGAGGCGGCAGATTGAGCTGCCGACCCGTGCCGACGGGGATGTCGCTCTTGCCCAAGAAGGCGAGCACCCTTTCCAGATTATGGGAGCCGGCTTCGGGAGACGATGAGCCGTCGGAGGTAACGAAGGCGGTCACGGCCACGTGCGGGGAACTGAGCAGCAGGATGATCGCCCGGACGTCATCCAGGGCCATATCGGTGTCGACAATGATAGGTGTTCGCTGCTTCATGGGCCGCTCCGGGAGAGCCCACAAACAGTAATTGTACCGCCAGCAAAGCGGCCAGAAGCAAGAATTTTCGGCGCATCGGATGTTCCCTCGTCAATCCTTTCAGAAAGTCAGTTTGAATCCACCCATTCCGTTTATCCCCGGCATGGGATAGCCGGCTTTTTGTTGGTAGCTTGCATTGGTCAAGTTCTCGCCGGCGATAAAGAGCTGGCCCCTCATCTGGCGGAAAGGCATATTGAAATCATAAGTGAGCTTGGCATTCAAGAGAAAATAGCCATCCACCTTGTCAATATTGAGGGCCGTGGCACTGCGGGCGCGGGAATTGACAAAATAGTCGGTGAGATAAAGGGCATCCAGGCTTGCCTGAAAGTATTTCAGGAACCGGTAGTTCGCGCCGAAGCTCGTACTCCATTCGGGAGCATAAGGCAGATCGGAAGGCGTGGTGTCGAGGTAGGTCGCTCCTGCGTAAAGGGAGAGATCATCGAGAGGAAAGACCGTCACGGTGCCTTCCACGCCTTTGTTGCGGTACGCCCCGAAATTGGTCCAGAGGGGAGGGAAGGGAGGAGGCGTAGTCGTGACAATGCGATTGTCACCATCGTCGTAGAAAAGGGTGAAATCGATCTTCGCCCATTTCTTGTATCGCTGACTGATGCCCACTTCGTAATGATTGACGGTCTCGGGGCTCAAATTCTGCCATTTGTTGTCTCCCGGCATGAAGAGATCGCTGTTCGCCTTCACGAAGAGGCCGGGATAATTGACGCCTCGAGAATACATCGCATGGAATTCCGTATCCTTGTACCCCAGAATCAGACCCGGCCTGGGGCCCCATTTCGGTCCCGAACTGATCGTGAGAAAAGTAACGGGCGCCGGCGGAGGGAATGGCATAGAAGCTGTCTTTCGATCCGAACAATTGACTTAAGGCAAGGTAAGGCGCAAATATATGCCACGTTTCATCGCCCCAATGCCGCCTTGCCGCCGACGGCGAAACCAGGTCAACCTGTCCGCTGATCGCATCCAGATCCATGCCCAGGAGAAATTCCCCGCCATCCCATGCTCTTAACCGTTTGACGAGCCCTGAAACCGTAATTGTTGTAATCGGTCAGGGTGTCGTCCGTGTTCTTCTTGGTGGTCGTGTTGAACTGGTCCAGCCATTTGATGTGGCCGACGTCCGAATAGGCCTTGAAATAACCGTCCGTGTGACTCGTATTGGTTGGCGATGGTTGCCACCGTAAAGTAGTCCGTTGGTTTTGAACGTTCCCTGGGGTCGGGGCCAAGCCGTCGATGCGTCCGGGATCGTCCGCCCAGTTATTGGATGCGTTGAAGGTGACGCCCGCATCCCAGTTCCCCGACATCTGGTAGCCCATATGCCCGAAGTAGTTCTGCAAGGCGCCGTCGGCATCAGGCCGATGGCCGTCCGAGCGGCGAAAGCTCTGGACCAGGTAATAGTCCAGGGCCTTTATCCTGCCGCCGGTCTGAGCGACCTCGATGGCGCTGTTGTAGGAACCGCCTGCGGCTTGAAGGTTGGTGTAGAATCCGTCTTCTTTCTTCCGCTTGGTCGTGATGTCCACCGCGCCGGCAACCGCCATATTGCCGTAGAGCACCGGCTGCGCTCCCTTATAGACCTGGATATTGTCGGCGATATCCACGTTCAGAACATCCATCAGAGGGTGAGTCCAGACGCTTACGAACTTGGGGATGCCATCGATAAGCGTCAGGACTTCTGCTCCCGGCCGTGAACTGCCCTGGCCACGAATGAAAATGGAGCCGCCCTCACCGCCCGCCAAAACTGCCGATGGGATTGAATCGGGAAATGACGACGCCGGGCACCATGCGCAGTGCTTGCGGGAGGTCCTGGGCATTGAGGTCTTCGATTTGTTTTTCACTGACAACGGTCGACTGACTCCCGAGGCGGTTGACCTGGTTGCCCTCGATGACAGGCGGCGCTACCACCAGGATCTCTTCCAGCGCATAGGTCTTCTCCTTGGGGGTTGCGGTGGCGGACGACGCACCAGTGGGACTTGATCCGAAGAGGATTTGCCCTGTCGTCGTCCTGGGCCTCGGCGCTGCCGCCCAGGGGTGCGATGAACCCGATGCTGAGCATGAAAACGAACAGGAAAAGAACCAGGAGGGAAAAGAAACGGGTAATCATGATAGGCTCCTTGCGAATGTGCCACATACCGGCGCCCCTCCCGCTTTCACAGCGGGCTCAGGGGCCTTCGTGGCCTCATTTGCGAGGTAACCTGGCAGTGAAACAGTCTATGTTTTCGATCCAGATACTATAAAATTAAGGCAGGAAAAACCGAACCCCGGACCACACCGGCCCGCCCATTCATTGAGCGAAATTTTCTCCGAACCCGGGGACCGCTATTCCTTAGCTTCCCCTTGAGCGCTCGTCAAGCAATATGTGAAGCCACTGAAACTCCGGTATAAATCCTCTGCTGAAAGGTTCAGCTCGCCGTGACGAGCGGCTGCCTGTGATACTAATGCCGAGTTTCTTGTTTTTTTGCCAAGATTTTCTTTGGAACCTGTTGGTATCGTTAATATTCCCACCCAGTTTTGGTTGCGGCTACGCCGCGCTGTGGTCTCTGCATAATAGTCTGCGGAACCTGCTCTCCATTAATATATATGGCGTGCATCGGAGTCTCGGATCGTGAGGTGCAAAAAATCCGGACGGTATGTGCTTCTTTTCTCATTTTCAGCTTGAAATCTTAGCCCATCTGCGCTAAAGGGAAGGCGATCCTCACCAGGAAGGTGAGAAGGCAACGCAGCAAAGGCCAGAGCGTTTTTAGGAAACAATCAGAGCCACGAAGGCTTTTCGACCAAGAGGGTTGACTGTCGTCGTGGCTTTTTTCGTGCGACTGCCGACTCCTCGAAATTTTCCCATCACCCTCGCGAAGGACAGCAAAGCACCCCATCAGCGGTTTCGGCGATGCCGGACCGGGGCGATGGGTTGTGCGAAAAGTGCTGAACTTCATTGTTGAAAGGAGCCGAGACATGAAGCACTATTTGACGATTTTACCATTGTTGATGCTCGTCCTTATCCCCGTGCCCTGTTTCGCGCAACAGGCGAATCCCGGAGCCAATCCAGACCAGAACGATGCGAGCTACTTTGGGAGCGCTGCTCAACTCGAGAGCATCGTGGTGACGGCATCCAAGCTGCCCCAGACGAAAGGCAACGTGACGCAGAAGGTGGATGTCATCACCCAGAAAACTCTTGATCAGATCGTCCTGGAAAATCGGAATATCGCCGAGGCGCTGATGTATACACCGGGGGTTTTCGTCAACGTGCTCTCCAGGAATGACGCCAACTGGGGCTCCTATGGCGGACTTGGTCCCAAGTATAACACCTACCTTCTGGATGGCCTGCCCATCGACTCCTTTGTGGACCCGATGGCCCTTGATCCCGTGGGCGCTGGCGAGGATCGAGACGCAAAAAGGTCCGGCATCGGTCCTCTACCCCAACTACCTCTCCCAGGACTTCGCCGGAAATCAGAGTCCCCTGGCCGGAACGACCAATTTCATTCTGAAAGAAAGAACCTTTGAAAACCAAACCCGGGGGTCTCTTGACTACGGCTCCTACAATACCGTCACCGGCCATGGCATCGGCCAGTACCGGATTGAGAATCTCCACTTTTATGTGGGGGGCTGGGGGGAAAAATCCGATTACACCAACTATGGGACCCAGGACTCGTGGCTGCATATCCTCGATAACCCCGATTATTCAGAAATTGAAGCTCTTCGGGCGTGCAACCTATTACTTTGGCGGCGACGAAAACCACAAGCTCTCCCTTTTTGGCAACCAGACCTGGCATGACGGCAACGTGGGGCGCCCCAATCGTCTCGTTCGATCACACCTACTCCATTGCCAACGCCAATTACTACAATGAAATCAACAATTACTGACGGCACAGGTGAAGGCGGGCTACCGCAATTATGATCGGAGCTGGACGGAGGACAACTATCCGGATCTCAGCCTCAATTCCAATAACGGGGTGGAACAGAAAATCTTCCCCGCCGATGCTTCGTTTTCGATCAGGCACCTGGAAAACAGCGTCCTGACGGTCGGCACCGATTTCCAGTATGGGACCTATCGGACTTTTTCGACGCCGGCCAACGGCTACCAGGTGATTGGAAATGATGCCAGCGCCTACCAATCAGGCCTCTATCTGCAGGAAGAATATTACTTGTGCAACTGGATCTTCCGCGCCGGCGGGCGCTACAATTGGTCGTGGCAGAACTACGACCTCATTGGCGGCACGGTCCCGGCCATAGACAGCCAGTCATGGGACAAACCTCTCTGGAGCGGCGGGGTGCGCTATAACTTCTCCGAAGACCTCTCGGTTTATGGAAATGCCGGTTCGAGTTTTCTCGTCCCCGGGATCAAATCCATTGGCGGGACGCTCCTTCCCAGTGATGTGGGAGTTCCCGGCAAAAACGGTCAGCTTCCCAATCCGGGTCTACAACCGGAAACGGGCCTCGGGACGGACCTGGGAATCGATTATCAGCCGATCAAAAACGTCAAGCTCAGTTTGCGCGGATTCGGCAATATGCTGGATAATGCCATCATTACCAACCGGGTCAGTAACGATCCTTCCCAGTCCATAGACGTCAACGCCGGCAGCGCCACCTCCTACGGTGTGGAGTTTGAAATCCGGCACCGGCTCCTCCCCTGGCTCCAGTGGTTTGGCAATTACACCTATACCCACTCGCGCGTCTGGCAATGACCTCTATCCCGATCAGGACGGCACCGAAATTCCATTTGTCCCCGAAAATATGGGGAATGTCGGAGTCATCCTGGACTTCCCCAAGAACTTCTCGGCAGCTCTCTACCTGCATGTCAGCGGCTCCATTTATGACAGCGACTCGAGGAGCGGCCGGCAGCAGTTTGATGCCTACGAAGTCTTGAACATGAAATTGACCAAGGTCCTAATCCAGAACGATGCCCATTACCTGGATCTGCATCTGGATCTCTACAACATTACCAATAACACCTATGAAATGCCCTGGCAGTTCCAGGACCCCGGTTTTTCTGCGGCCGGTGGTGTGGAAATGCGCTTCTAGCAAAGGAGGGCGCGACGGGTGATGAGTAGGGAGTGGAGTAGAGCGCAGCTAAGCGGAGTAAGCTAAGGCGAGGAGTAAGCAGTGAGTAACGGCAAAAATAGTCAGGAGTAAGCAGTCAGGAGTAAGGATGGGGAAATGAGGAGTGAGCGTTTGAAGCGGATTTGTTGAAGTTTTTTCTGCTCATTGCACTGCTGCTCACCCAGGTGTTCGAGGGGGAGTATTCCTCCCTCTTTCGCCATGGCCTTTGCGCAAGAAGGTTCCGCTCAACCCATCGAAGTGCAGGACTTCCGAGGCAAATATTCTGCTCCGGCAACCGGCAGAACGGATCGTCTGCCTCATCGAAAGCGCACTCAGCGGCATTTACATGCTGGGGGCGGAAGCGAGAGTCGTCGGCATCTCCGCTAATGTGTATCAGGAAGAGACCTTTCGCTACTATGCGGCGATGGATGAGAGGATTCGCAGCAGGAGTCTGCCCACACCCGGAAACTGGGATTTCATCAATATCGAAAAAGTGGTCGGGTTGAAGCCCGACCTGGTGATCATCTGGGCGCATCAGGAAGAGGCCATTCGCGCTCTCGAAGAACGGGGAATCCCGGTTTTTGGGATTTTTATCCGGAGTTTCGAGGATGTCTACCAGGAAATGCTCGCCCTTGGGGACCTGACGGGGAAGCGGGAAAGGGCCGTCGAGCTTGTCGCTCGCACCAAGGAGGCCCTGGGCCGAGGTGCGAGCAGAACCGCTGCCGTGGCGCCGGGGGAGACGGGTGCGGGTCTATTACATGTGGGCTCAGGGGGATCTGGAGACCTCCGGCAGACCGAGCACCGTCGATGAGCTGATCACCCTGGCCGGGGCGGTGAATGTCTGCGCTTCCATCGAGCAGGAGCATCTCGTAGTCAATATGGAGAAGGTCCTCAAATGGGACCCGCAGGTAATCGTCATGTGGTACAATGCGAGGAAAGATCCTGCCGACATTCTGCATAACCCCATGTGGCAGTCCATAAGCGCGGTGCGGCAGCAGCGGGTTTACGAGTTTCCTGACATCTTTTCCTGCGATCTTTGGACCCTCAAGTATCAGTATGCCGTGAAGATGGTTGCCAAATGGTGCTATCCCGAGCTGTTTCGCGACCTGGACCTGAAAGAGAGAAGCTGGTCCTCGTCCGGGAACTGTATGGCGAGAGGCCTGCTCTCATCGAGCTTCTGCCTTAGAGCGTGTCCAAACAGTCCCTCTGAGCGTCACCCCCGCATGTGTTTGGCGGGGGTCCAGGCCTTTAAGAACATGGATTCCCGCTAGATGCATGCGGGAATGACGATCGGGGGCTCAGTCGGAAATCATGACAAGGTCACTTACTTTCTGTTTTAAGACACGCTCTTAGCGAGCGGCGACAGGAATCAGGCTTTGCGTCCCAGAATGGCGCTTTATCTAATATACGCAACTCCGCTCCCGGTTTTGATCGTGTCTTTATTCCTGGGGCCGGCCGATACGGTGAGCGCCAGTGATGTTCTGACATGGCTGACCGGTTCATGGTTTTTGCCGGCATCGTCTGCTGCGGTCGGCGACGGGCTCGTTGGTACGATCGTGTGGGATGTGCGCCTTCCGAGAATTTTGCTGGCATTCCTGGTCGGCGCCGCGCTGTCCGGGTCCGGCAATGCGCTGCAAGCCCTTTTTCGAAATCCCCTGGTTGACCCCTATCTCCTGGGGCTGTCGTCGGGGTCGGCTTTCGGTGCGGCGCTGGCCCTGGCCACCTCGTGGATGCCCCTCCAGGTTTCCGCTTTCGCTTTTGGCATGGCTGCCGTTGGGGCCAGCTATTTCCTGGCTCGCACCCGGAAAAGCGTCACCATCATCTCCCTGATTCTTTCAGGAATCATTGTTTCCGGGATTTTTACCGCACTTCTCACCATCGTGCAGTTTTTGACCGACCCCTTCAAGCTTCAGACGATTGTCCACTGGACCATGGGGAATCTCCACAATGCCAGCTGGGCGAAGCTCAATTCCTCGGCTCCGGGAATCCTGGCAGGGGTGGGCTGGCTCCTGCTCTTCCGGTGGCGCATGAATGTCCTGGCCCTGGGGGACGAAGAAACGCGGGCCGTGGGGTTAAATCCCGAGCATCAGAAGCTTTTCGTGCTCATCCCGGCAACCCTGGCGGCGTCTGCTTCGGTAGCCGTGGCCGGGGTAATCGGCCTGGTGGGGCTGGTGGTCCCGCACATGACGCGCATGCTGATCGGCCCGGACAACACCCGAACCTTACCCGCCTCCCTCGCCCTTGGCGGATCGTTCCTGCTCCTGGTGGATGATTGTTCTCGTGTTGCCGCTTCCTTCGAGGTGCCGATAGGCATCTTTACAACCCTGATTGGCGGCCCCTTCTTCATTTTTCTGCTGCGACGATCGAAACTCGGGTGGGAAATATGAAGAGTCGTCTGCTCACATGTCATCATCTTTCCTTCAGCTATGGCGGCAGGCGGGTATTGGATAACGTTACCGTTGAAATCCAACCGGGGCAGTTCACCATCGTTTTGGGAAGGAATGGGAGCGGCAAGTCAACGCTGTTGCGAATCATGGCCGGCCTGCTCAACCCTGAGCAAGGGACGGTGCAGGTCATGGGCAGGGAGCTCGGTGATCTCACGCTCCGGGAGCGGGCCCGCATCATTGGCTACCTGCCGCAATTCCACCGCCCGATATTTCCGTTCTCCGTCGAGGATGTTGTGCTCACGGGACGGGCAAGCTATGTGAACCTGATTCCGGGGCAGGAGGACCGACAGAAAGCATTGATGGCTTTGGAGAAGGTGGGTGTGAGCCACTTGCGATGGCGCCCTTTCACGGAACTCTCCGGGGGCGAACAGCAGTTGGTGATGATTGCGAGGGTCCTGGCCCAGGAGCCCCAGATTGTCCTTCTGGATGAGCCCACTGCCCATCTTGATTTTGTCAATCAGGCACATGTGCTGCGCCTGATCAGGGAGCTGGCGGGCTCGGAGCTCGCGGTCGTGGCCGTGCTTCACGACCCGAACATCGCCTTTCTTTATGGCGACCGGTTTGTCTTTATAAAAGATGGGCAAATCGAATCATGGAGCAGTTCCCAAAAGCCGTGGGACGCCGAGGTGCTGCAGCGGGTATACGGCACCGAACTCCGCTCGATCCCTTACCGGGACCGGGCACTGGTCGTGCCCAATGTTGATCAGGCGCTGTAAAATTTTGGATCATCGCGGACGTGCTTGAGATTGGCCGAAAAGTCTCACGCGAAGACGCGAAGGCGCGAAGGCGCGAAGATTCTCCACTACCTTTGCGTCTTCGCGTCTTCGCGTGAGAAGACAGAAAAAGAAAGGCGGGGTTGGATGTCGCATGGGAAAATTGCACTCGAGAAAAGAAACGGGAATGGCAGCCGCTGGAGACTTCCGCCGGGGCGTCATTAATCTTCCGTGTTTTTCAGGACGAAGCGGATCGGCAGAACGGCTTTGCACGTTATAGGTCTGCCGTCTTTTTTGGCCGGCGCGAAAGTTGAATTTCTCACCGCCTTGATCGCCTCTTCATCGAAACCGTGCCCGGCCTTTTTCACCAGCTCGATTTCCACGGCGCGGCCCATCTCATCGATGGTGACGTGCAGGATCACCGTTCCCTCCTTTTCCATCTGCCGGGCTTGATGGGGATAATTCGGTGTTGCCTTGCGAAGAAAACGGGGCCCATTGGGCGAGCCGAACTGGGCTTCAAACGGTCCACTCCCCGAAGGACCGCCCCGGCCATGACCGGCTTGCGCCCCCGATCCCTCGCCGGAACCGGTAGACGAAGACTTGCCCCCGTCTTGATCTCGGAGCTGGGGATTGCCCTCGGAGGAGGAGGAGGAATCGGAGGCCGGTCGGGAATCGGCTTCCGACCGCGTTTTCGCATCATCCGGAGCAGCTTTCTGGAGGTTGCTTTTCGCGGCAGGGAGAGGGCGATCCGGTGGCTTCGGGGTCTTCTTTATGGCTTCGCGTGCCGGGATGGGGGCTGGTTCTTTACTTTCATCGACAGGTACGGGCTTCTCCTCCGGCATCGGGGCTGTCGCTTCAGCTTGGACTGGCTTATTTTCCGCCTCGATCAGTTGAGCCTTGTTGGAGGTATCGGATTTCGTGTTTTCTGCTGAGTTGTCGGCAGCCTTCCCGGGTGGGGTTGCTTTGCCTGCTTCGGAGGCCGCGGGCGGGCCTCCCCCGGGGGCATCGCAGCCAGCGGCGGAAAGGTCCCCGTCGCCACCCATGGAGACTAATTGAACCTGAAGGACCTGAGGATTCGTGGTGGTTTTGGCAAATGGCGCAACCAGGAGAAGCAAGGCAAGGGCCATGTGGAGGAGGCTTGAGATGGCGAGGTTCTGCCAAATGCGCTCCCCTGAGATAACGATCCTCCCCATGGCCCATTCGAGGCAATCCGCTTCGCCGGCATGTGTCTCATCCACCAGGTGACTTAGATTATCGCAAATGGATGCGGCGGAAAGGACCGATTGCGTTGCCATTCGTTCTAACCACTTAAAAATTCTATGATAATCAGTCCTGCCGGAAAACGATAAAAAGCCAGCAGGGCTCGGACAGGTCCTCCTGTCACCTCAAAGCCTTCCTGGCTTTATTGACGACGAAGCATGCCTTTGAGTAGCTTCTTGCTACATCTGCTTCACTATGGTTGCATAGCAGCTACTATGCACTTGCGTGAATGCTGTCAAGGGGGAAAAGGGAAAAACAACGAGACAAACCGCTTTGAATGCGCGCGAGATCCTTGTACGACCTGTTGGGCGAGTCGAAGAAAAGCACTTCCGGGAACTGATGAATCAACATCATTACCTCGGGTGCCTGCCCAATTGGACTTCGTTCCCCTCGATGGAGATTATCGGGTCATTAATTTCACGCCGCCGGACCGTTTCTGTGGCAATACGCTCGCTGAGTTCGACCTACAGAAAAAATTTGGCATCCTCATCCCTGCGATCAGGGAGATCATTCCCCCACGCTTTGTCTTTCTGCCATCCCCCGATTTCGTCATTGAACCGAGCGATATCCTCGTCATGATCGGTAAAGAGCAGGATCTGGCCAACCTTGGGGTGCTGGGCGATAAGATCTGAGCGCAGCCCGGAAACGGCGCAAGAAGGGATCAGTGCAGAAATGAAAGGTCTCCGAGCCATTGGACGGCATGGACCGTATCGGCCATCTTCCTGACGAGTCTTTCATCAGCCGTCACCAGCGGGATTTCCAGTTGCTGGCCAAGCGCTACATAGCATGCGTCATAAGCGGTTATGTCGTGAGCCACAGCAATCGTCAAGGCATCCACCACGAGCTCACCGGTTACGAAGCTTTGAAGCCAAAGGCCTCTCAGCGCGGCAAGGTCCTCGTATGCCTTCTCTTCCGGATAGCCGAACCTTTTGATGTGTTTCCATAAAACGTTGGTGCACTCGATAAAGAAGAGGTCCGGCACATAGAATTCCCCTACCGGATCGTCCTTGAGGATCGAAAAAAGGACCTCTGCCTGCTCCGAAAACGGTTCGTCGATAAAGAGCTTGATCGCTACACTCGCATCGACCACATAACGCCCCCCTTTCATCGCGCCCGATCCTCCCGTAACAGGGTCGCACTTTCAGGGACCTGCTTTGCATAGGTAATACGCTGGCGCCGCACTGCGGCAAGCTTTTGGGATCTTGACTCTCTGAGCTCTTCTTCCTCGGCGGCCCTGCTGAGCATGCTGATCACCTGAGCACTCATGATCGGTTGTTTGCATGAGCGATCGCCTGTGCGTTCGTGCTTAATTCATTGGGTACATTCCGTACATGGAGTGTCGCCATGGCTTCTTCTCCCCTTTCTGGTAGACCAGTTCACTCGCACCTGGTTGCATAATGCTAGCACATGTCCTGTCAAAGGTCATCAACCTTAATGACAATGCTCCAGGTTGATGGCCTCCATTGTCAGACCCATCGAGCAAAATAGATACGGTCAGCCACCCCGCCACCCGAGTTTCATGGGCAGTTGAGGGTTGAGCGGCTCTTTAGAGCGGCAGAAAATGGGTCAGGTCCCCGGGCCGCGGAGGTACAACATGAAGCGGTTGGTTCTCTTGAGTGCGGTGCTGTTGGCGACGGTGAGCTGGTCTGAGTTCTCTTCGGCTACAGCGAGGATGGCGGCATTCCCAGTGGAACAGGGGTTTTATAGTCCCCTCCGTCAGCGATCGTGGCGTGAGGGAGCTCGGCCGTCTTTCCCGACAAAGGGGCGGCTTTTTCAACCTACCGGACCGACTTCTGGCAGATGGAACGAGTAGCATTCGACGCGGTCTCACCAGAGCGTTGGTTACCGCTCCCTGCCGGCACAAGGGGAGCAGACTCTCCAGCAAGGAGGAAATTCTTCTGGCTCTGGTTCCGAAGCGGCTGTGACCCAAGGGTGCACGCGATTGTACCGCACGAAGGGACCGCGCGATGATCGTGCCGTGGGTGTGGTCGCAGACGTTTCCGGTAACGTCTATGTGACGGGCACGTTTAAGGGGAATGGAACGCTTACCGATATCGTGACCATTAAATACGGCCGCAGAAAGCTCGACGCCAATCGGGAAAAGGATTGGAACATTCTTGACGAGAGCCCCTGAAATCGCCCTGCTTGAGATCGGCTGAAGCGGTGTGGGTGGCGATAAGCAATTTGCCTTGAGGGTTCTAATGAAACCGGCGGATGATTCGCTGGCGCGGGTTTCCGGCAAAAATGGACCGCCGCGCCTCCCAATCTTCCCCACCGGCTCAATCTCCTGAGGAGATGGTAAAATAGGCCATGCTTTCTGTTACGAAAAGTCCGGAGTTTTGGGTTTCGGGTTGCGCGTTCCTTCCGGCGTATTCATGGTTTCGGGTGTCCCGAAGAGACATGAAGGACTGCGGTAAAGCCGGGAGGGAGAGGTTTTATCCTTTGCAGTCATGCCTGCCGAGGTGGATGATCCCATGATCAAGGCCGTCATTTTTGATTTTGGCCGGGTTATTTCGGCGCCAAAGCCATCATCCCTGTTTCATCGCTACGAGGAGGACCTGGGGCTGGAGCCCGACACGATCAACGCCATCATGTTTGACAGTCAGGCCTGGCGGGATGCGCTGCTGGGCCTGAAGACTGCTGATGAGTTCTGGCAGGCAATCGGGCCTGAGCTCGGGTTGTTTGCTCCCGAGGCAATCGAGGCCTTTCATCGTCGCTACCATGGCGATGAGGCGATCAACCATGGCATCGAGGATTTGCTTCGCCGCTTGCATGGCCATTACCGGCTGGCCGTGCTTTCCAACAACCCGCCGGGCCTTGGCCAGTGGCTGGACGACTGGGGTATTCTCGAATTGTTCGACGTCGTGTTCTGTTCCGGCGACGAAGGCCTGGTCAAACCCGATGCGGCCGTGTTTCAGGTGGTAGTCGAGCGCCTGGGCGTTAGGCCCGAAGAAGCTGTGTTCATTGACGACACCATCGAGCATGTGCTGGCTGCCCGTGCCTTGGGAATGCAGGGGATCCTGTTCACGACCGTCGAGGCCCTCGCCGAGGAACTATCAGGCCTCCTTAACTCAGTACGGGAGCCACTGGTTCGACCCGTGCGAATTGAAAAGCTCTGAGCGTTCGAGCAATAGAAGCAGGGTCTTCGTGTTGGTGGGGGGCATGCGTTTCCCGGTAGATGAAGTGATGAATCCAAAGAGGAACGTTACGGCTCCCTGTTATTCGGGTGTATTTGTGTAGTGACAAGAGCCATCTGGCGGGTTGGAAAACCCGCCCTCCTTTGACGGTGGTCCTCCTTTTGGGATGACCCTCCTTTTACGGTGATTCTCCTTTTGCCAACGGGATTTTGGATTCACAGGGAACGCGTGTCTGGCACAGCCCACAAGCATTGGTATCAATGTTAAATCGGTCCTTTCCGTATTTGGCGGTCACGTTGCGAATGTATTCCCGACATTTTATCTTGTCGTGACCCCGTTCGGAGATTGCCCCGACAGGACATCGAGCAATGCACTTGCCGCACTTGCTGTGGGAGAAGTAAAGGCAGTACGCGTGATGATCCGTATATGGTCTGATGGTTGGTTTGATAGGAATCCGGCTGACCACCGAGCCACACCGCATGGCTTTGCCTGCCGCTGTGATCAAGCCATCGCACAGCCCGAACGTTCCAAGTCCGGAAACGTACGCCGCATGCCTCTCGGACCATCTGGATGAAAAGCCATACCGAAGAGAAATCTCCGGTGACCAAAACGGTGAGTCTACCGGTGCAACGGATTCAAAGCCTGCCTCCAGCAGAGTGACAACAACGTAGTTCCTGAGTTTGGCGTTGAAATCTTCTCCATAGAGCCGTGACCTCACCCACCTTTCCGAAGGATAGGCGGTTTCCTTCCGGTGATCGCTTTTGGTGGCCCTGGTTTGGGGCAGGATCCAACTGATCACGGTCAAGTCAGACGGTGAAACGGCCATCTGAGGGAAGCTTTTCTCGAATGCTTCGAGGGGAGTCCAGAGAAAGGGGCCGATATCCTCCTTCAGTTGCGGATAAAGCGGGTCACTGCCGCTGGAGAACCCAATCAATGGCTCATCCCATGCCCTTTCATCGGTTTCTCTTTTGAGCGAGTTGTCGGGCGACTCCATGCAGAATTTCCTGATGATCTCCTGCAACCAGTGGGAAAGATCACCACCTGATGGTTTTTCTGAGTCTTTGATCATTTGTTTCATTAGCCGATAAGGGCTTCCAGATAGCGTGATTTGACCTGGCGGCTGGCCAGGGCCTGTTTGAATGGCGGCAGTTTCAGGATGACGCCCACCACACCAGCCAGGGCACGATGGCTCCAGAGTACCTGCTGGTCAAAAATCAAGTTCTGCAATTGGCCGCGTTCAATGGCCATCACCACGGTTTTGTGGACTCCATTCAGGGGGGTGATCACCCGCTGCGGACGGGATTTCAGATGAATGCTCGCTTTGGCGCAGGCGCGCACGCAAAGACCGCATCCCAGGCAGAGATCCTCTTCGAGCTTGGCTCTTTTCCTTTTGGGTTGGTGCGGATCATTGGCTGAGACCAGGGACATCGCTTCCACGGGACATGCAATGACGCACTTCCCACACCCGTTGCATTGCGCATCGTTGACGAAAGGGATAAAGTTGGTGGTATGGACGGGGTGGAGAAGGGCGAAGCGGCGGGCAGCGATCATCGCCTCGCAGCAGCATCCGCAGCAATTGCAGATGAAATTCACCTGCTCCTTCACATTCTCACCAAACTGGACCAGCCGGTTTTCATAAGCCAACTGTAAGAGATCGAGGGCCTCCGACGCCATCGACCGCGCGGGCGAAGCCATGCTTAATCAGGGATGCTGCGGTCGTGTTGAAGGTCATGCAAATGTCCATGGGGGCGCCGCATGCCCGCTCCAGGTGATGCATTTTATGACGGCAGTAGCACATGCTGATCGCACGGTGGGAGGCGCTCTTGATGACCTCTGTCGAGCGTTCATAATCCAGAACGTGCAGAGCGTTTTCAAGGGATAGGGCTGGTTCGTGAACAAAGGTGCGCCCCAATTGAGTCTCGCCTCGAGTAAACAAGGCTTTGATAAAATCTTCTTCCACATTCAAATACTGATAGAAAAGCTCGCTCAGGACCTTCTGATCGATATCATTTCGTACCCGCATGAGGGAAAACTCAAAAAAGCCCGCCATCGGGGGCGGCAGCACGTAGACGGACTCCCCGTTTTGTTCCATATCAAGCAGGATGGCCCGTCCTGCCAGTTCATCGAGGACCTTTTGCGTGCTGGTCAGGTCCATTTTCCAGACATGACTGGCCTTTTTGGCCGTAAACGGTCTGATCGGCAAAACCGAAACCAATTCGGCTTCTCGCGCACTGAAAAGCATTTTCAAGATGCCGAATAAGAGCTCGGAAGGTGGAGCACCCTGAGGAAAACGATTCAAGCGGTCCACCAGGCGGGAATAACCGGATTGAATGGTGTGGTGAGCCATAAGCGGACAACAGCCTTTCTCTGAGAATGATCCAGGCTCCACGAGCTTCAGCAAAACGGCTGGACGGGCCTCGCCGAAGCCGACGGTCGAAGAGACCATACAATACTGACGACCAAAAGCACCGCACCAATGGTAATGGCGGCATCGGCAACATTGAAAATGGCGCTGCGAAATCCGCCCCAACCAAGGCTCACGAAGTCGACCACGTCGCCCCCAAAGGCAATGCGGTCAAGCAGGTTGCTGAGGCTGCCACCGCAAATGAGTGACAGCGCCACCACCGAAGGAAGCCTCAGAACGGGTGTAAACAGCAGAACGAGGATGAGCAGACCCAGGAACGCGGCGACGGCGACCGTCAAGACCGACCCGCGCAACTCTTCCGGCAGGCAGTATTCAAAACTGAGGACCGCACCCTTGTTTTCAGTGTAATCAAATCGCAGAGTATCACCGGCAAAGGAGAATACCTTCGTGCGCGGCAGGTGAGACTGGGCCATCTCCTTGGTGATTTGATCACCGGCAAGGCATGAACCGATAATGAAAAGAACCAGGATAACCCTCTTTCGTGTGGTCATAACCCTTGCCATGCCCTTTCTGTTCTCCCGGTATGACCGCCTTGCTGCGTTGCGGTCACTTACAGAAAGAATGTCTCTCCAGGACGATAACTGTGGACTTCGCGATCGCGGTAGATCGTCACCGACCCTTTCCCGTAAACACACCATTGACCATCCGCACCATCATCAATCATTCCGGTTTCTTCATCAATCCCGATAATTGCATCTTCAGTTGGAAGTGATTTCATCAACGGCGACACCCAACTCCTGCCAAACGTATCATGATGAGGAATAAGGCAAGCCTTGGGGACCAAATTCAAGCCATCGATAATGCCTGCGGTTCCCGGATCATAATAGTGCCGGCATAAGACCATTGCTCCGGCGCTGCTCCCTGCGACGACAGCTCCCGCCCGGTAAGCTTCGAGAATCGCCTGCCAGCTTACACTGCCGGCGAGGGTCTGCGCAAGGTAATGCGGAAAGCCGCCGAGAAGGTAGATGAGGCGGGAATGTCGCAAGGATGCCGCGAGGGAGGCCTGGTTGGCTGAGGCTTGATCAATAAGCGGCAAAGACCTCGCGTCCCTTGCGCCCAATTGCTCGAACCAGCGGACACCGGTTTGCCCGGCACGCTCATGATTGTTGTCGGGAGCGGCGGCCGCAGGAATGATGCTCACCTGAACATCCCAACCCCCGGCAAGCTCGATCGCGTGCCGGTCCGGTTCGGCCATCCGTCCGCCGAACTCGGCCCCGCCTTCCAAGAGAATATAGCCGTTCATCAGTGCACCATCCCCGTCAAAGTCACAGCTCAAAACCGGACATGTGAATTCTGGGATTTCAAGCTATCCGCTCTCTTCGACAGAATTCTCAAGATCCGAAATATACCGTCTCAGCTCTTCAGGCACTGGTGTCTTTTTCTTGTCCCGGTAATCGTAGGTGACCATGACGGCTTCTCCCTCGGCGGCAACTTTGCGGAGACTCCGGCTGACCAGAACATATTGCATAATAAAGCGATCCTCTTTGATTTCCGAGGTCCTCGTTCCCACCAGAACGTGGTCCGGGAACGACAACGGCGCCTTGAACGTGCATTGTGTCGCGGCAAGAATGGGTCCGATTCCGGTCTGCTTCATAAATTCCCAAAATTTCATCTTTTCAAAATAGGCGATACGGGCATTTTCAAAATAACGAAAGTAGACGACATTGTTCACGTGCCCGAGAGCATCCATTTCTCCCCAGGCTACGGGGATTTCCACGATCACCGGAAACGCCTTCAGTAGTTGCTCCATCTTCTCCTCCCCCTGCAAGCTCTTGCAACGTCTGAATTTCTGGCTTCGCTCAGCCCCGGGAAACCAAAAACTCAGGGAATTGCCTCGGATGACGCTTTTCTCTCATTACCCCAGGGAACCGGAAAGGCAATAATTCATTTCAACAATTCGTGCCTGGCACCATTACCCTCTTCTGCGCCGATTTGTCTTCACTTAGAACTGCCAAAGGTACAGAGTTCTCATTTTCAGCCCTTTTTCGAGCCGCGAAGGACACGAAGAACTATGAGAATGGTCTTTCTCTGCGATCTCCGCGTCTCCTCGTGGTAAAAGACATGCCTTTTATTTTTGGACGGTCCCTTAGTCTCCAGGCACCATCGACGGGGGCCATTGGTGTCCATTTCATGCAGAGCCGAGGGGCACATTCAGTCGGCTCCAATTTTGAAAACAATTTTCCGTGCCTTCGATCAGTGGTTGACGTTATAATCGGGTCCCCAGGACAGCACCATCGACAAATCGTGACACCATGCGATAGTGATTAAGGGAAGGATCCTGGAGTCTCTCAAGGGTGGCCTTGCCCGTAACCCGCTGAAGGCCGGACGGTCAGGACTGATTCCATTCTTCCAGCGTGGATGAGGTTCGGCGGGGAGAAGAGCGCCTCAGAGCGTTGGGAAGTGTGAGGGATTTTCTGCTCTTGGATAAACCCGATTGAAGACGTTATCGGATGGGAGAAGTCGCCGCAAATGGACGGTTTCATTCTTAAGAAATTGGTTTCCCGGTTTTTCTTTCCCCTGCCGCTCTGCCTTGCGATCCTTGCGGTGGGACTGTTCCTGCTCTGGTTCACGAAGAAGCAGAAGGCAGGCAGGATCGTGGTTACCATCGGGGCAGTCTTGTTGTTTCTGTTCAGCTATGATGAGTTTTCGGGAGGTTTGCTGAGAGGATTGGAGCGCACGTATCAGCCCTTTAGCCCTGCCAGGACCAGCGAGCTGCAAGTGCGACCGCCGGCCGTTCCGGTTAAATGGGTGGTGGTGCTGGGTGGAGGACACGCGGCGGACCCCGATATCCCTCTTTCAAGTCAACTCGATCCCACCACCATGGTCCGTCTCGTCGAGGGGGTGCTTCTCCACAGGAAGAACCCGGGCAGCAAGCTCATTGTCTCCGGAGGACGAGTGGACGGTACGATCTCTGACGCAGAAGTCATGTCGAACGTCGCCCAGGCCCTGGGGGTGCCTCACCACGATATTGTTGTGGAGGACCAATCCTGGGATACCGAAGACGAGGCGCGCTTGCTCAAGCCTCTGGTGCAGAAGGACGACTTCATCCTTGTCACGTCGGCATCGCACATGTTCCGTTCCATGAGGTTATTTGAAAGTTTCGGGATGCATCCACTCCCTGCGCCTACCGACTTCCTGGTTCGAGATACCGATACCTCGATCCAGGATTTGTTATTCCCGACACCGTCCGCCCTTGCCAAAGCCACGAGAGCGTTCTACGAATACCTGGGATTGGCCTGGTTGAAGGTCAAGGGCATGATTTAAATTCACGCTTTCGGCGCACCGTGACGGTCTCGCCACCAATTCCCCAGTTGTCGGTTTCAACCTCATCTATAACCACGACCGTCGTTTGAGGATTTTTCCCCAGAATATCGGCGAGCAAATTGGTTACTCCCCGGATGAGCTCCGCTTTCTGTTCCGCAGTGGCGCCTTCCCTCGTTATCTTGATATTCACGTAAGGCATGGCAGCAATCCTCCTTAAATGCTTGTTCCGATGAAATCATGACATGGAACTTTGCATAAGAATCAAAAGAGAGGTACCGACTCCCCAGAGAAGCGCTGCAACGGTAGCCAGGATACAGACGGCGGCCACAATCTTATGAAAGGAGGTTTCACTGTTTCGCTCCCGATAGCCGAGGAGAGCTCCGGTTAGAATGCCGCAAATCAACCCGCCGCCGTGGGCCCAATTGTTGATCCCCGGAAATAAGAAACCGAAAATGAAGATCCCAATGACCCAACCGCCGATCTGTCGATAGACCATTTCACCAAAGTATCCTCCTCTGCTCTTTCCGTAATAGAGGGCCGCACCGATAAGACCGCAAACGGCTGCGGAGGCGCCCAGGGTAAAGGGGACTCCGGCGAAGTAGGAAACCACGTAACCGCCGACGCCGCTGAGGGTGAAAATGGAGACCATCCTGTATACGCCATATTCCTGGAGAATAAGAGGGGCGATTTGATGAAACGCCATCATGTTGAAAAGGATGTGGAGGATGCTTGCGTGCAGATAATTAGCGGATAGGAGCGTCCACCAGCGATGAAATTTGTCAATGGGGAGGCTCCCTGTCGCTCCCAGGAGCAGCAGGCTGCGATCGCCGGGAGAGAGAAAAGCGAATGGATTCATGGAAAACTGGGTGGAGGTGGGACTCATGATCACCGACAAGATGAACATGGCAGCATTGACGTATATAATATTCTTGATGAGCTGGTCACCATCGCGGAAGCCTTTGGTCAGAAAATTATTCCGCCAGGGGGACCCCGGATTCCGCAAGCCACAGTGTGGACAAGGCGATTGGTCAATGCTGATGAGTTTTTTACAGTTAGGGCATAAAATTGAACGTCTCTCCTGATTCCCCATCGTCGCTCCATAAGAGATTATGAATGCCGTTCTTGATGCACCCCGGTCGGGTGAGTCCCCCTTCAATAACCATGAGTCTCCTCATGCGCAATCCTGGCGAGGCCTCTTCGTCTTTTACCATTGATTTCGCGCCCGGCCGCCATCCGAAAACTCCTGTATTGACCGAATGCGTGCCTCAAGCGTGCCGGGCGCAAAAGGACATTGACAGTAAAGTCCATCATGATACAAGAACTTGCGGCGAAGAGTAGCCTCGATGCAACTCGAAAGCGAATAAGGAGGTCGTATGGGTGTGACAGCACGTCAAGTGATGGACGCGGAGTTCCATACGGTCCATCCGGAAACAACCATCGCAGATGCGGTCAAAGCCTTTAAGCAGGCCAGCAAACACCGAAGGCAAAAGGTTTTCGGCTTAATGGTGACAGACGGCAGAGGGCAATTGGTGGGCATGCTCTCCATATATGACATGCTGCTCCTCATGCGCCCCAAGAACATCCATATCTGGGGGGAAATGAGCGACATTGACGTCACCGGTTTCATTGAAGAAGCCTGCCGCCGCGCGCGGCCCATCCTGGTCGGGGACGTCATGACCACCGACGTCGTTACCATAACGCCGGATACGCATCTCCTCATGATCCTGGACATCATGATTAAGAAACACATTCGTCGCTTGCCCGTAGTCGAGGACGGCAAGGTCATCGGCATTGTCTACACGTCGACGGTTTTTTACGAGTTGATGGAAAAACTCATTAGCTGACCTCAGGACTCAGCCTCAGGAAAAGCGATGGCGATTATCGACCGCATGAGTGCCTTGAGTGGGCAGACGGTCCGCGGAGCGATGCGAAGGCTGATCTGCTACCTGGATCGCAATGCCTCGATCCAGCAGGCCATCAGGCATACCATCAAGTACAAGATCAATGCCGTGTTGATCGTCGATAAGAACAATGAAGCCATCGGTGTCGTTTCGAAGACCGACATTCTGGGGGCCTATTATGCCGGCTTGCCCATTACCACCCCTTTGGATGCCATCATGGCGGCCCCCCCGATCATCTGCCACCTGCATAGTTCCCTGGATTCCGCTCTCGATGCAATGCGCAGTGCCCAGGTCCATCGCCTTTATGTGGTTGGAGATGACCCCAACAGGGTCGTTGGGGTCCTGGCCTATCCCGACATCCTGGGGATGCTTTACCGCTACTGCCATCGCTGTGAACGAAGCACGCTCAGGGTGCAGGCTTCGGGACCGCCCGGCAAACTTGCGGACTATTTTAAAGTCTGCGAGTTGATGAACCCCGCATTCGAGGTCCATGGCGAAGATGACAGCCTGATGCAGGTAATGGAGAGTACTTCGGCCCATCATTCCCGGACGGTCCTCATAAAGGGCCATAATGATCTCCCCCTCGGGGTGGTTTCGACAACCGATCTGATTCTTGCCTACATGCACGGCATCCCCTCCGGTGTCGGCGCAAAAACGGTCATGAATGCACCCGTGCTCTCCTCCGACCACGATGAACCCCTGCTCATGGCCGTCAAAAGGATGATCTTTTACGACCTGGACACTCTTTACGTCCACAAGGACAGCCCCGTAAACATCGTTGGCATCGTGACTCTTGCTGATGCTGCGCGCGTTCGTTCCGGCTCCTGTCGCGCCTGCATAGTCAGCCGGATCGATATGAATAAATGAGGAGATCTCCACATCATGCTCCGTAACCTGATGGTTGGTGGTCTGGTTCTGTTGAGCCTGGCGGCCTGTGCGACATTGCCGAAACCAAATCCGAGAATCGAGGCAAGGCTTCTGGAAGGCAATACCGCTCTGGACGGTTGGACCGTGGACGCAACCGCCTTCTACTCCAGGCTTGAGGTCCTTCTTCAAGACATCGAGGCGCTCTACGACCACCCGGGCTGGAGCGAGATGGAGACGGTCATTGCTTTCACAACCTCCCGTGCCGATCTCGAAGACGACCTCGCCGTTGATCAGGGCCTGCAAAAGGCGCTTGATGAGTGGACTGCGCAATGGGGGGATTCGGGGGAGGACCTTTTTCTGTACTACCGGTCTCTGGCCGATCGCTGCAGCATTTCCGAAGCACGCCGTATCGGTCTCATCGGGCGTTTGTCGTCGCTCCAGGCGCTGTATCTGGAGGCCGTTTTTATGGAGCTGTCAGCGAACCGATACGCTCAGGCGGAAGCCATCTTCGGGACCGTCGAGGCCCTCAGCAAGGCGGAGGCCGAACTCAACTCCTATGCCTTGAATGCCATAGGTCTTTACGAAGTAAAGCCGTCCCGGCGAGAGTAGCTGGTGTCCATCCGGAAACCCCATTTTGTAGGAGGGGCTTCCAGCCGCGATCGGGGCTGGAAGCCCCTCCTACAGAACAAGGCGCCACTTTCCGGATGAGAACTAGCCAGGCAGTTTTGCGGGGCCAAGGCGTTTTTCGGGATGCCGCCGGCGGGAGCACTGTGGTTTCTAAGTTGAGCGAGGGCACTTTAGCGGTCGAACATTCTGCGCCAGAGCGCGAGGCGTTTTCCCAGGGATTCGCCGGGTTCGCCCCGCGACTTGTTGGCGTAGTACAGGTAGGCACAGATGGCAGGGAGCATGGTGTTGGCGGCATCTTCGTAAAACTCGTCCATGCCCTTTACGACATCCCCAACCGTGAGGGATGAGGGGATACTTAGCCCGTGGTAGACGGCATCCAGGTCGCCCTTTTTTCCCCCTTCAGCAGCAGACCAGAAGAGCGTAATCCCGTCAAACAGGCCGCACACAAATCCCAGCTTGCCCGAGTAGTCGAGTTTCTCCCACGAACGCCCGTTGACCCAGTTTTTCCCCACAAACTTGCTGACCAGCCTCTCGTCTGTCGATGCCGCATAAGCTCCTGACGAAACAACAAAAACCAGGCAAAGAAAAGCCACCAGGGCAATGCGCTTTGATCTTGGTTTGATCTGCCGACCCAGGATTTCGTTCTCAAGGGTTACTCTTTTCATGACCGCGTTCCCTGCTGCAAAAATGCCTTGGGCATCATCCGTATCGCCCCGGTGACTGCTTCAAAACAAAAGGACCCGGATATCCTTGTACCCTGAAATCCCGGCTCTGGATACCCCAATAATCTTCTTGCAAGCCCTGAGAGGCATCGCAAAGAGGTGACCGGAGGACTCGGTTCGAGCTCTGCCTGAAATCGTCAGGAATATTGCGAAAATGCAAACGAGAAGAAACAAGAAAAAAGTTTTTGCGTGTCATTGAAAAAGTATTTTCATTTCTTGACCCATATGTTAGTATGCAACCGGAAAGAACATCTTTCCTCCTCCTGAGAGAGCCAGGTCCCCCCCTCCTTCCTGGCTCTCTCTTTTTTTGGGTGTCCGATCTCGTCCCAAAGTGCGTCAGGTTGTCCCCCCTATGCATCAAGCTAATTGGTCTCACCGCTTGTCAAGATCAAAATCCTTATTCTCCTTCGATATTCTGCGGTTCTTTGTGCGACATATGAGATTCATTTTTTCAGGTGACAGCGCTTTGCACCCTCATGCGGTTCAAGATGGCGTAGGCCACCCGCCGCTGTCGTTGCCCATAGAATTTGACGTAGTGGTGCACGGGGACGACCTCATAACCGCGGAGAAGCTTGTGTTCTCCGCCAAATCCCGGATCCATCAGGCCGATTCCCTCTTCGATGGCATACTGTATAGGCCCATAGTAACAGGTCGCAAAATGCAGAAAGGGGACCTCCTCAAAGCAGCCCCAATAGCGCCCATAGAGCGTATCCGACTTATGGTAGAAGAGGGCCATCGCAAGGGTGCGGTCGGCCTGGGAAGCTACCGCGAAGGAGCTCCTGGGCAGGAAGTTCTTGGCCAGTGATTGAAAGAAGGCCTCGTTGAGAAAAGGAGGGACGCGGGGGCCCATGTGTTTGATCCAGGTTCGACGATACAGTTGAAAGACCTGTTCATAGAACCCTGAAGGGGCGTCTTCGCCGGAAACCATTTTGATCGCGATTCCCTGTTCGCGAATTTCCCGCAACTCACGCCTGATCTTGGTCCTCCGGTTCGACTTGAACGATCTGAGATAATCTTCAAAACCGGCGTAGCTGTGATTGAACCACAGAGAATATTCAGTGCTCAGACGCAGGTAGCCTTTCTCGCGCAAGAGCCCATCGAGGTGGGGGGCCGAAGGCGAGACGAAATAGATGCGCGAGGTTGAGAGGTCCTGGCTTTCACAATAGAAATCGATATAGTCCAACAATAACCTCGAGGCGTGGACGGGGTCTACCGCGGGGTGATGCAGGAACTGGTAGCCAGGTACCGGTGTGTAGGGAATCGAACCGACAAGTCCGTGGCTGAAGGGGAGGCCGGTCATTTCGCTCAGCATTTCGAGCAGGCCCCCATCTCCAAATTCCACCCACGCTCGATCCCGCTCGTAGAGAGGTGCGAGAGCAATGGGTTCGAGGTCATTGTAGGCCACAAGGTGGCGCGGGTAATATCCTTTCCGGTCGGAAACCGAACGGGACTTCTCCAGGGCGTAGAAGTACTCCCACTCCATCATCGGACTTGCGGTAACGGCCAGCCGGTTCCATTCCTCCCTGGCAATGGCTTCCACGCTGGAAAACGTCTTGAAATGAACCCCCATGATCTCTTTCCGCAACTCGTCAATCACAGCAGAGACAAGCAGACAAACGTCCGCAAAGCCCCGAGAAGACTTCGGCAACCCGCAAATCATTATATAGCCGATGGCAACAGATAAGCGAACGTGCTAATCTGGTTCCCGCCGAGGGCGAAGAAGATTTGTGACGCCGGCATTCGCAGATCGAGCGAGGAGGCAATACATGGTTCCACATGATGTTCTGAATGTCATTGCGGCAAATCGCCAGCGGTATGTTGACGAACTGCTCGACTTTCTTACCATTCCCAGCGTCAGTACCTATTCCCACCATTCCGGCGACCTTCAGCATGCCGCCGAATGGGTCCTGGATCATTTGAAGAGACTGGGTCTGCAGGCCAGAATCTACGAGACGGAACGCCATCCGATCGTTTACGGCGCATACCTGTCCGCGAAAGATCGACCCACTCTGCTGATTTACGGTCACTACGACGTGCAGCCCCCAGAGCCTCTGGATGAGTGGCTGACGCCGCCCTTTCAATCCGAATATCCGCGACGGTTCGATTTACGCCCGCGGTGCCGCCGATGATAAAGGGCAGTTCTTCACTTACCTCAAAGCCATGGAAGCCATTCTGGCGGTCGCCAAAGCCCTCCCCGTAAACGTCAAAGTCCTGGCCGAAGGGGAAGAAGAGATCGGCAGTCCCAGTATGGAGGCTTTTCTCAAGGAACACCGGCGGGAACTCACAGCCGACGTGGTCGCCCTTTCGGACGGCTCTCAGTTCGCCCGGGGAATCCCTGCCATAACCTACGGTTTAAGAGGATTATCGTATGTTCATATCGATCTGCAAGGCCCTCGCTTCGACCTGCACTCGGGGGGATTTGGCGGCTTGATTGCCAATCCCGTCCAGGTCCTCGCAGAGATTCTGGCAAAGCTCAAAGAGCCCGACGGGCGCGTGGCGATCCCCGGATTTTACGACGATGTTGAAGACGTGCCGCAATGGGAGCGAGACGAAATCGCCTCCCTGCCTTTTTCGGAAGAGCGGTTGAAAACCTATGTCGGGGTTGAGCATCTGTCCGGGGAGCCCGGGTACAGCGCAATGGAGCGGAAAATGACGCGCCCGACCCTGGATGTAAACGGGATATGGGGAGGCTTTTCCGGGGAAGGAGCGAAGACCATCATTCCGGCCAAAGCCGGCGCCAAGGTGAGCATGCGCCTGGTTCCAAGACAGAAAGAGGCGAGGATTAACGGGCTCTTTCGTGATTTCGTGCAGACCCTCACGCCGCCCGGTGTGAAGCTGACGATCACCGATCTGTATGGCTGCGACCCGGTTTTGGTTTCGCGGGATGAGGTGAGCGTGCAGGCCGCGAAACGAGCCATTGAAATCGGGTTTGGCAAGGAGCCGGTCTTTATCCGGGAAGGGGGCTCCATACCCATCGTCAATCTTTTCAAAGAATGCCTGGGGATGGACAGTATCCTCCTGCTGGGCTGGGGAAGCCCCGATGATGGGGCGCACTCTCCCAATGAACATTTTTCGCTGGAAGATTTTCAGTGCGGCATTCGGTCGGTTGCGGCGTTACTCTATGAACTGGGGGGCCGGTAAATGTGACATCCCGTCCAGAAACCGGCTCATTCTGACGGCAGGCCCGGACCGCGAAACGGGCGTGCCTTTTCAATGATGTTCCACCCCGGACAACCCCAAAGCGCCGACGGCGTCAGTTCCGGCCCTCCTGTGTTTCTGCATTTCGTGGCAAGGTGACGCTTATTGTGACAACTCCTAACGCAAATAAAAGCCGGTTGGATCGATATTTCGCAGCAGAGCTATTTCTTCTTCGGTCGGGGGTTCAGTTTCTCTGACATCGGCGGCGATGTTGAGGTCAAAAGAACAGTTGGCCCGAACCTTCTCGACCGAATGGCCAGGAAAGTATTCCGCCAGAACCATCTCTTTGGTGATCTCATCAAATCGATAAACCGCCATGGTGCTGACCACCATTGATGGGCCCCCACCGATCATTCCCAGCCTTTCCCGGGCTCCCGGGCCATTCAGATAGCCGGGAGTGGTAAGATAGTCCACTTTCTCCACGAACTTTTTGGGATCTTGCGGCATGATGGCGATGACGCGTTTTCCGGATGTCGCCATGTCATTGGCGCCGCCGCTGCCGGCAAAATAGGTGAAGGTCCCGGGACTGCTCCAGCTGCCGACGCCGGTTGAGTTGATGTTCCCGTACTTATCGATCTGGGCGCCGCCGATGAAGGCCACATCCACCTCTCCGCGCTGCAAGGTGCCCATTGTGGCAAGCATCCCATAGGTGGCATCCGCGTTGGTGAAGAGCGCAGGGTCGTCGACGCTGATGGCCAGACCCGGAGGGGCCGTGGCCCGGATCGAGCCCCCTTCGGTCAAGAGAATCATATTGGGGGCATGCGTAGCCATGGCAAAACTGACCACCACCAGAGGCAAACCGACGCCGGCAAAAACCACCTCGCCGTCTTTGATTTCTTTTGCGCAACGCACGACCATAAGTTCGGTAAGTCGATAGGTGCCTGTCATGAGGTCCTCCTCAGCTGCGGTTGGAGGTTTGCGGCTATGCTCTGATATACTTGTCGGTATATTGCGGCACCCCCTGCCAGACGGCGGGATCGTGGTAGCCGTAATCGACTTCCAGTTTCGGCCTAAAACCGAGCTTCGGCTTAAGCCGCTCCAGCCCCTCCCGACCGAACATGCCAACGTATTTTTGAATATAGGCGTCATGGTCGGGGCAGCCGTAGATCCATTCATCCAGAAATTTCGGGAGCAGATCCGCACTCCTTTCATACTTGCCCTGATACTGACAAAAGCGGATATCGAGGCCATAATACCCACGGCATGCAGAGGGATGGGCACCCCACGGGCAGTGAACCACGGCCAGAGTCTTGAAGTAGGGAACGATGGTGCGGTCCGGGTCGCTACGCACCACCTCGGTGTCAACGATCTCCTCGGCGGTCACGATGACCCCCCGCTTGGATCCCATGGCTCCGAACTCATCAGTCACCCCGCGGGTCCCCCAGGCTACCACGTTGCCCAGGGGATCAGCCTTCTGCGCATGGATGATAGCGACATCCGCCCGCCAGGCGCGAACGATGGTGATCTTCTCTCCGGTAAAAGGATCCTCTATTACTTTTAAATCTTGGCTGTTGTGCTCGACGATGTCGGTGCCGATGTTGCCTCGAACGGCAACAAAAGGAATACCGAGGGACCCTCCGAGGAGGGCGCTGGTAGCGCTGAAATTGGAAAGATCGAAGCGTTGGATTTCACGCGCTTGGAACGCGCGGCGAATCGCATAGGGCGCTTTTACACACCAGTTCATCGCCCAGGCGAGATGCATCTCTCCGACGCACCCCGCAGCCACCAGCAGATCCAGTCCGCCGACATCCGTGGAGGCGTTGAAGATGGTCAGGTTCTTCTTCCTCTGCCTGATGATTTCATGGGTCAATGCCATGGGCACCATGGTCTGGAAGCCACCGTAATACACTGAGTCGCCGTCATGCACGTGTGCGGACACCGCCTCCTTGAGGCTCATCCGTTTGTCCGGAACCGACATTTCGCCCTCCTCGGTATGGATCCAACAACAGTGGTCGCCACCAGCTCATGGTTTGAACGAATCCCGCTTCGGGTTCGACAAAGCTTCTTCCCACGAGTTTATCGCAGCAGTCACGGCATAAGTAGCACACGCGGATGTTCCCACAACCCGTTCCGTAAGGTTGGATGAGGAAAGCACATTCGGGACAACTCGGCAGCATGCATCTGGTCTCGCACAGCGGGAAAGCATCTTCAGGAAGGTTGCATTCTTGTAAGCATCGAGGGTTGGCGACCAAGGGAAGCTCCACCACAGTTTATGAACACCCGCTCAAAAAAAAGTACTCTACAGCAAAGTTTCTGAATTAACTAGTGGTAATTGGAGTTTTATTGCAGGAGGGTCATAGGATAAAAAAGCCGGGAAAGAACTGCTTCTTTCCCGGCCATCTGCGTCACAATTTGCGGTCAATCCTGCGGCTTATTTGTTCCACGATCTTCCTCTTGAGGAAAAAGCCTTCCGGATCGCACTTGGTTTGCAGCAGCATCAGATCATGCTCGGTGGGAATGGCCATCTCCTTGACATCCGGGGAGATGAGCAGTTCGAAATCAACCAGATCCTGAATGGCCTCCGGGCTCTTGCCCGGGAGGTATTCCAGGAGCATCATGCGCCTGGTGTCTTTGTCAAACCCGAACAGCGCCTGATTGGTGATGACCCGGTAGGGTCCCGAACCCATAACCCCGGCTTTTTCGCGGTAGTCGGGTGAGCCGTCGCCGAAGCCGATGCTGGTGATGAAGTCGACCTGCTTGACGAACCTTCTCTTCTCCAGAGCCATGATGGCAATGGTCTTTTCGCAGTTCGCGGCCATCGCGCCGGCGCCGCCGCTGCCGGGGAACCGGACTCTGGGCTTGCCATAATTTCCGCCTTCATAGGTCGAACAGATGTTGCCGTACATATCGACCTGAGCGCCCCCGATAAAAGCGTAGTCGGAATAACCCCGCTGGGTCAGCTCAAAAACCGCGCAGAGCCCCTTGGCGAATACCGCTTTACGAAAGGCTCTGGTGTCGCCCACGGACATCGGCATGCCCTGCTCCAGGATGGAGGCCAGCGAACCGGCCTCAAAGATCAAATTCGCGTTGGGAGCATGGGTCAGCTGGGCATGCATTGCGGCAATGATGGGCAGGCCCGTACCGACGAAGATGATGGTGTTGTCTTCCAATACTCTTGAGCCCGTAAAGGCAATCATTTCATAGGGATTGACATCAGCTATCGATACCATATTCAGATCTCCTTTTTCCAAGTGTCGACTTGTTCTTCCTGGTCCTGTTAAGAGAAAATTATCGGCTGCCCACCGTCCATCTTCCTTAGGTAAGTCAGCTTCTTGTGAGGAACGATCTTGGCGATGAAATCATCCCACGTATCGCAACCGAAGAAGTACTCGTCATAGTAGGCCTTCAGCTTGTCTTTGCTGCCCGTCTTGCGGAACTCATCACAGAGGCTTCTGAAGTACAGGAAGTGTTCCATGTCGAACCAGTACGCACCATATACGGCTCCCGGCCAGGCCCCAAATTGCTGCTCACAAACCGCATCAACCACCGGGTAGGGAATTTCCGTCATGTTCGGGTAGCGGCGAATGGCCATGTTGTCGAGGATGGTTTCGGTGCTCATAATTGTATGAGCTGCAGCCTGGGCAATTTCCGGGCAGGTGCACAGGGCCCCGAAGATGCGGGCGTTGCCGTACATATCCGCCGCAGTCACGTGGACAATGCCGAGATCCGGATTACAGGCCGGGACCAGGTAAGTGTTGTCGCCGCTGAAGGGGCACTGGATCATGGCGCCGCGATTGACCATTTCCATATCGGAACCGCCATGGTCACGGACCGGGATGAAGGGGATGCCCATGGCGCCGGCTTTGAAACGGACCGACATGCCGTAGTTGGTATAGTCGTCCAGCTCGATCAGGCCATTGCCGGCGAGATAGCGCAGGATCGGAGCGATACCGATGATTTCATAGCCCCACCACGCCAGCTCGGCCCGCTTGATCGAAATATGCTCCGGATAGCACCAGCATGGCGCCGGCAATCCACTCACAGCAGATCGAATTCGACTGGAACGAGAGGGTCAGATTCTTTGCGCCTTTTTTTATAATATTCCACATCAAGGCGGTAGGAACGCGGGTATTTACGAAACCACCCACGCCGATATTGATACCGTCCTTGAGATACCTGTCCACCGCTTCTTTGATGGTCGTGCGCTTGTCAACGAGCCCCTTCAGCTTAGCAACTGCAGCCTTTCGCGCCTGTCTAGGAGTTGCCCCCCAGTACTCGAAGTTCTGTTTCCTCTTTGCCGCTTTCTCCAGGACTTCCTTCTCGACCTTAGTCCACTCTACAATTTTCGAATGCACTCCTGTTTCCATCTGATCAGTCCTCCACGTTAGGTTTCCGTTTTCCGATGCCACCCGTCGCCTCAACATTGATGCTCACACCGACGGTACCCCACAACCAATCTCATTCTCCACCCTAGCTCGTGGCCAAGAATCGGGGCGGATTATACTTCTAAAGAGGTTTTTGTCAAAAACAATTCCGAACTGGCGCCAAAATTCAGCCATGAGGCTGCTGCAGGTACGGTCGTATGTGAGGTGGAGGGTTGTCATGGTGATTCCACCTGATCATGAGGTGCAAGCCATGACCCCAGACTATCTCAAGTTGCAACCGGGCCTGAGTGTGAATCAATTTCTTCCTGACCATGGTACTCAACCCCTGTGGGAGCCCGCCCTGAAGAAGGCCTGCTGGCAGGCAGGATGCTACTCTGCCCAGCATGCCCTAGCGGCAGCCACGCATTGTCTGGCATGGCAAGGTCAAGGCCTTCCAATGCTGGGGCCAAGTCCGGGCAGTCGGCAAGAGAAGTGGTTGAGAATCGCTGAAGCATGGTGCTAATCGGAAAAAACTTGCCGGGGTTCAGAAATAAGTTGACACAGTAAATCATTCTTTGGTAAAAGGGACGCCTCCATAATGAATAGGGCAATATCGAAGACCATATAAATCTGGCGCGCGAGTTGCTGTATTTCTCGATCTCTGTATCTCTCGACTTCGGGCTGTT
Source organism: uncultured delta proteobacterium (assembly GCA_963808625.1). Lineage (GTDB taxonomy): Bacteria > Desulfobacterota > Syntrophobacteria > Syntrophobacterales > Syntrophobacteraceae > JADGQM01. Next base: position 15,035 of record CAWEHK010000051.1, on the reverse strand, counting down.
TACGCTGTTGCCCGCCTGACCCTATTTAAGATATCATTAGCTGTTTTAAAGGACAGCAAATAACGCGCGGAATGAGAAGCCATGTCCATTTTTTCCCATGATTGTGATGAATGTGGCCAGCCTGAGGAAAACTTCAGGTTTTGTGCGAACCGATGCATGTTGCAAAGTTGCCCTGAATGCACTTTTCTCTTACAGCTCTATGGCACTGGTTGCGGAAATGTCAGCGTATATTATCTATGTCGTCGATGTTATGAGAGACGCATTGAGCGGGGCTTTGTTGAGCCTTAGGAAGGAGGTGTGAGCTACGTTCCAGAAATTGTTGGCAGTTCTGTTACTTTGTTTTTAATAACAAGAAAAGGGGGTTTACATGGATCTCGACAAAAGGATGACGCTCAAAGATGCGGTAGCCAAATTCATCCATGATGGCGATACGGTTTACTATGGGGGCTTTCAGATTGCGGTCCCCATGGCCCTGACTCACGAAATCATCAGACAGAAGAAAAGACACCTCACCACCATTGAATCTTCGACGGACGTAGGCGGTCTGGACCTCTTGGTGGGCGCCGGCTGTGTTACGGAAATTCACTCCGCCTGGATCATGAACTGGTACGTGAAGGCTCCCTATGCCCTTCGCCGCGCATTCAACAAAGGTCACCTCAAGAGGTATGACATCTCCAACTTCGGCGCTACCAGCGCCATGATGGCGGGCTTCCTCGGCATCCCCTTCATCCCCATCCGGGGGAATATCGGCACGGACATGGTCAAGCACAACACTACCGACCTGAGAATCATTGACGATCCTTTCACCGGCCAGAAGACCACCGTTGTCCGTGCCTGGCGGGCTGATGTGGCCGTTATCCACGCCCAGAAAGCCGACCGTCTCGGCAATGTGGTCTCCTATGGAACACGCGGCGTTACCGATGAGTTCGGCGCCATGGGATCAAAACGGGGTGTAGTCGTTACGTGTGAGGAGATTGTGGAGCCGGAAGTGGTCAGAAGCGATCCGGACCGCGTGATTGTTCCCTACTACAAGACCCTGGCCGTTGTCCACTGCCCTTGGGGCGCTCATCCGTCGGCCAGCCGCGGGTACTACGGCCTAGACATCCGCTTCAGTCAGTATCAGGGCCGCTATGAGCGGCACGCAGAACTCCTGCCTGCTTTCCTCGATGAATGGATCTATGGCTGCGAGGACCACACCGCATACATCAAGAAATATGTAGAGAAATTCGGCCAGGAAGGCCTGGATCGGCTGAAACCCATTCTCGGCTTTACGCCGAGCCCGAAACTGGGTGTCGATTACGGTTACCATGATCCGGCATGCTGGAAGGGTGTGCCTTTGTACAATGATGACCGGCTCAAGGCCTACGAAGAGGCGCTCGCCGCGAAGAAAGGGGGAAATTAATCATGGCCGATTATAAACTGACAGAACTTATGGTGGTGCGTTGTGCCAAAGAAATTGCGGACGGAGAGGTTGTCTTCGTGGGCGTTGGACTGCCGATTGTGGTGGCCGCATACGCCTTTGCCACCCACGCCCCGAACATGATTATGTTCACCGAGGGCGGCGCCATCCGGGCCACCCCCCCTAAGGGCCTTGCCATCACCGTGGACGACCCGGCTCTCTTCACCCATGCCGACGCGACCTTCGGCATGCTGGCCACCATGGCCGCACTGCAGCGCGGCGAGGTCGACGTGGCCTTCATCGGCGGAGCCCAGATCGACAAATTCGGCAACATCAACTCGACGGGCGCAGGGGACTGGTCCAAAAAGGAAAGCTTCACCTACTTTGCCGGAAGCGGAGGCGCCAACGACATGGCGACTTCGGGCAAAAGAGTTCTGGCCATTATGCCCCAGGATAAGAAGAAGTTCGTCGAGAGAGTGGAATACGTTACCACTCCCGGCTACCTGAGTGGCCCGGGAGATCGCAAGAGACTCGGCATGATCGGTGGCGGTCCGGATTGCGTGGTCAGCACCATGGGTGTCTACCGGTTCGACGAAGACACCAAGGAGATGTACCTGGCAGAGTACTTCCCCGGCCAGTCCGTGGAGAAGCTCAAGGCCAACTGCGCCTGGGACCTCAAGGTATCGCCCAATGTAATAGAAACCGTTGCCCCGACCGAGGAGGAGGTCAAGATCCTCAGAGCGATTGACCCGACCGGTTTCTACCTTGGGTAGTTGAAGAGTGAACAGAGTCACACAATAACTGGAAGAGCGGTGTTTTTTTGGAACACCGCTCTTCTTATATGGGAAACTTACTTGACAAGCGTCTGGTTGAGGTCCTCACAAAGACGCCATTTCAGCATCGGCAGAGATTCCAATATCCAAAAAGTCTAATAACAACTATTATAGAGTTTTGGAATGACCGTGCGTGAAGAATGAGAAGGTCACGCGGGAAGGCGGCAACCTGGCTGTGGCAGCTTGGGCTTGTGTGCGTCCGCTTTTTGCCTGAAGAAAGAATAACGCGTAACGAGCATGGTTTACAGGTGGTATCATGGAGCAAGAGATCAGAGCTGTTGGTACCGAGGAAAGATACCTGAAATACCAGCGTTATTATACAGGCGCTGCGGGTTGTGAAAATGGCAGTCGAAATAAAATGGAGGAACGGTACCTGAAATACCGGCATTATTATGCAGGCATTGATATTATCGGCTTTGGGGGGTATGGAAAAGCAGTGTATGCCCCTCTTTTCCCCTCGTTTGATCAATGGTATAGCAGGAAATGTCTGGATGATGTTCCCCCCAATATCATGTTACTGGAGGATAGACTATATCTTACTGATCATCCGGATTATCGACAGGAAAGGGGATCGGTGATAAGCTTTCACATAAAAGTGATGGCGCTCAGCATGGTCGGTCTTATTATATATTACAAGAAAGATGTAATTTCACGGCAGATGTTACAGTATGTCATTTCTTATGTTTCCGAGAATACCATGTTGTACGATTATTCCGAGTGCTGGTGCTTTTCAATTACCGTCAGGATGTTTCTCGATATGCTCAAGGAAGAATTTTGTCATTTTGGAAGCCAGGTGTCCGATCTGTCGATTTGTGATTTTGCCAACGAGGAAACATTAAATCCGAAACCACAGCCGGTCATCAATACGTTATAGATTTCCGTAGAGGGGACCAGGTATGTTTGTAAAACAAATGCAGGTTGGCCATATGGCGGTATTTGCATACCTTGTCGGTGATCCGGAAAGTGGCGAAGGTCTGGTCCTTGATCCCGCAGGGAATGTTGATAACATCATTCATGTGGCACGAGAAAACAACATAAATATCAAGTACATTGTAAACACGCATGGCCATGTGGATCATATGACAGGGAATGCGGAAATGAAAAGAGAAACGGGAGCGCAGATTATTGTCCACAAGGATGATGCGGAACTCGTTATGTTTACACCCCTTCCGCTTTTCAAGATGCACGGGGCTGAAAAGTCTCCCTATCCGGACATTACTGTCAATGACGGCGATTTTATCACGGTGGGGAAGCTTTCACTGAAGGTCATTCATACGCCCGGACATACTCTTGGTGGCATTTGTCTCTATTCACCGGGATATGTCTTCACGGGAGACACCCTCTTTGTGGAGGCCGTTGGGAGAACCGATTTTCCCGGAGGATCACGGCGGATGCTAAGACACTCGATCATGGAAAAGCTCTTCGTCCTGCCAGACGATACCATCGTGATGCCGGGGCACAACTACGGGAGGGTGCCGTCGTCGACCATCGGCCACGAAAAGACGCATAATCCATTCCTGAAATAGAGTGTCAAGAATCCTGAAACTCAACAGTCTATCAGGCAACCTCTATTCGAGATGAATCACATCCAATCGTCCGCTTTCGCCATCAAGGTAACAAAGCTGATCAGCATAGGCAGCATTTCGGCCCGACAGGAGGCGAATCGCTTCAAAGGCCGCAAGACCTCCGATAACGGCAGGGGTCGGCCCGAGAACGCCCATCACATCATCCGGCTGATCCTGTTCTTCCCCACGCCCGTAGACGCTGTGCATGTCCAGAAAGGACTCCGGAAGGAAGGTGCTGACCTGCCCCCACCAACCGGTTGCGGCAGTGTGGATGAAGGGTGCCCGTGCGCGCTTTGCTGCTTCTGCAACAAGAAAGCTTCCCGTGAGGTCATCCAATGCATCCAGCACCAGGTCCATCCCCTCAAGAAAAGATCCGGCGTTATTCTCGTCCATGAGGGTGGGAAATATCTCAACATCGATAAAAGGGTTAATGGCCTGCACCCGAGCTCCGGTCACCTCTGCTTTCGGGCGTGAGAGCGCCTGGGTGTCACCCAACCACTGGCGGTTGAGATTGGAGGGGACGACAATGCCCCCATCCACGAGACGTAGCGCACCCACTCCCGCGCTTGCCAGAAGGTTGATGATCACGCCGCCAAGTCCTCCGCAGCCGCAGACCAGGACCCGGCTCTCGCAGATCCGCCTCTGTTCGGCAAGCGTCAGGGAATGGAAGTTCTTGGCATAGCGCAGAGGAATGATTCGGCTTTGGATCGCCTGAATCTGAGCCTTTCGCGGTGAAATCCGGTTGCTACGCGCCCACTCGAAGAGCGCGTCATCTTCTATGACCAGTTGCGAGTCTCCCAGGTGGTCAATCGTATAGGCCAGATCTTCCAAACAGACTCCGCCAAAGGGTTCTCGTCGATCCGGATCACTGCCTTGTTTTCCCGGTAACGTTTCTTCCATATGTTCCTCCTCCCCTAGTCCGCGTGGGCGGAAGTCACTAATTGGTTTCGGCTGGTAGGGGCGACCGGCCGGTCGCCCCTACACAATCCGGTTGAATAGTCGCTGAACTGACCGGAAACTTCCGCCCGGCTGTACTAGTCCGCCGCTGCCCGAACCATCCGGCCCGCATGCATGCGGCTGAACACCAGGTGAAACCATCCTGTTGCCGCAAGATTCATCATCGCCACCATGAGGAAAGCGTTCCTGAAGCCGACCTCCCGAATCATCGCTCCCATTGCGAAGGAGCTGAGCATCATGCCGATATAGATCGCGCTGTTGTAGCCGCCCATGGCAAGCCCCCGGGCATCGGGGCGTACCACTTCCGAAATAAGCGCACCGATGGCGGTGAAGGCTATCCCCATGCTGATGCCGAGCCCCGCAGCGAACAAGATGAAGGTATCCATGCCGTGAGCCATCCCGAGTCCTGTAATCGAGATGGATAGGCCGATGAGGCCTGCCGTTGCGAGATGGCTTCGCTTCGACACCCTGTCGCTCAACCGCCCGAAGGGGACACGAGAAAGAGCATTGCAGAGGGCCTGAGCGCCAAAAATAATCCCGATCTGTCCCACCTTTATCCCCTGATCCTGAGCGTGCAAGGGCACGAAGGTCACGAACATCCCCAGCCCGAGGCATCCCCCCAGCGTGGCAACCCAGCATGCCAGGAGGGGCCCATTTTTCGCGAGTTCCCTGGCAACCTCCCCTGTAGCCCTCTTCGGTGGACGGTTCGCGAGAACGTGCCGGGCGCTGGGCAGGAGACACACCACAATGATGAAGACCGCGACGGTAATTACGCCGGAGCTGATAAAAGCCGCCTGAAAGCCGAACCACCCGGCAATCGCACCACCCAGAACGGGGCCGGTGCTCATACCTCCGTAAAGGGCCAGGGTGTACCAGCCGTAGGAGCGGCCCAGGTGGGTTGGGGGCGAAAAATCTGCCACAAATGACATCATCGTCGGGGCAAAGGCCGCGAGTTCCGATGCCGAAGAGGACGTATACGCCGATCATTTCCAATACCGACGTGCTGAAGCAGAGCAAAAAAGAGCTCAACGAGATGATGATGAGGCCGCCCATGATAAGGCGCTTTCGGCCGAGACGGTCGGAGAGAAGACCCAGGGGCATTGACAGGAGCCCTGCCATCAAGAGGAAGGATGCATTGATGGTCCCCACCTCGAAGGTGTCGGCCCCCATTGTGCGTGCGAACAGGGGCACCACCGGAACGCGTATATACGAGCCGAGATAGCACCCGCAGCAGATGGTACAGCACAGCAGCAGCAATGCTTCGTACGACGGCACACGGTCCTTTGAGCCCAGGCCCATGGAGTTACCCCTTCCAGTTTGGCCTTCGTCAAAACAGCGATGCGGGATTTCCAGGAATCCTACGAGCCGAGGCTTTTCAAGTAAATACATTTTGCAATTCATCTTGACTTTCACCTTTTGTTCACCTAAATTGTGTCATAGATCTTAATGGCGTGTTCTCCTTCACCGGTTCCGGTGGGTGAAGGGTGAAGGGTGAAAGGTGAAGGGTGAAGGGTGAAGGGTGAAGATTCCTGTTTCAAGGAGGATCATGACATGGGATTGACTCCGGCACAGGAAAGAGTCTACCGGTTTGTGCGGGACTATCTGCAACAGCACGGCTATTCTCCCTCCTACGAGGAAATCCGGCGGCATCTGGGGTTTCAATCCTTAAATGCCGTTTACAAGCATCTGAAGCAATTGGAACAGCGGGGTTACCTCTCCAGTCTCTGGAAGAACCGGAAGCGCGCCATCGAGTTGCTGCCTCTGCGCTCCGGATTGCTCTCCCTTCCCTTTTTAGGAGTGGTGGCCGCCGGGACCCCTATTGAGGCCATTGAAGTCCCGGAAACGATTGAAGTCCCGGAAAGCTTTCTGGGGAGCGGCAACAATTTTGCCCTGAGGGTCCGGGGTGATTCCATGATCGATGAAGGCATCCGCGAGGGCGATATCCTGATTATTACCCGGCAAGCCCACGCGGAAAACGGGCAGACCGTGGTGGCCCTGGTCCGGGGTGAATCCACGGTGAAAAAATTCTACCAGCAGGGGGAGGAAATCGAGCTCCGGCCGGCAAACAGTCAGATGAAATCCCTTCGCATCGCAGCCGGCGATGTGGAAATTGTAGGAACGGTAGTGGGGTTGTTGCGTCATTACCGGAAGCGTAAAGCGTGATTGGTTGCTGAAGCATCAAAACTCATGGAAAGAAACATTGCCCATCTCGATGTTCCCGATTTCTGCGCGACCCTGGAAGAGCTGCGCAAGCCGGAATTGAAAAAACGTCCGTTGGTGCTGGCGGAACCGGGACCGCGCGCGGTCGCCCAGGGAGTCAATGGGGCCGCTCGTACGGAAGGCATCCGCGAAGGCATGCCGCTCAGCCAGGCGCAGCGCCTCTGCCGGCGGCTCCTGGTTATGCCTCCCGATGGTCGTTACTACCAGCACCAACATCAACGGCGTTCTCGATGCCCTGGGGCAGTTTTCGCCGCTGGTAGAGGGCGTCCTGCCGGGGCACTATTTTGTCGATCTTACGGGCACCAGACGGCTGTGGGGACCATCTCCCGATGCGGCTTCCCGCATGAGCCGGCAGTTGACAGCAGAAAAAGGCCTGAAGGCACGAGTCGGGCTTGCCTCAAACAAGCTGATCAGCCAGGTCGTCGCCCATTGCCTTATCCCGGGTGACCTGAGCTGTATTTTCCCCGGTGGTGAAACCGCTTTTCTCGCTCCTCTGCCCGTAACCACGCTCCCCGGCGTGGGTTCGAAGACCGCCTCCCGCCTGGTTGATTTCAATATCGAAACCGTCGGCCAGCTTGCCGCCATTCCAGCAGCAATCCTTTCCGGCGTTTTCGGCCGGATGGGCTCCCGCCTGCTGCAAATCGCCCGAGGAGTGGATGCAACCCCGGTGCTCCCCTTCCGGAAGCTCCCCTGCCTGAGTGTGGTCCGCACCCTGAAACGGGATGAAATTGATCGCGAACGATTGGAGGCCATCCTTTTTCAACAAGTAGAAGAAATGGGATGGATGCTGCGCTGTCACAACCGTTACCCGGGGCAGTTCACGCTGGAGGTTCGCTACGCGGACGGGGTCACCGTACGCAGTCAAAACCCCCTCTCTCCCATAACCACCCATGTTGATCAGCGTTTATTTCGCATGGTCCGCTTTGCTTTCAATCGTCTCGTCCGGCGGCGCATTGCCATTCGTCGCATGGTGATCGAGCTTTCCGACTTCACCATGCCTTTTCGGCAACTCTCCTTGTTCCCATGGGAAGAAACAACCCTTCAGGATGATCAGAAAATCCAAAAGGCCATCGACGCCATCCGCCATCGCTTTGGCCGCGGGACCATTTCCTGGGGGATTTCGGATTTCGGATTTCGGATTTCGGATTTGCGGATGATGGGAAGAGGGATTTCAGATTTCGGATGTGGGATAGCGGATATCGGATGTGAGATAGTGAATGTCGGATGGGGGATTTTAGAAAACACGGGGGCTTGCAAGATAGAGGTGCGTTGAAAGGGCCTTCATCCTCTGTTCATAATTGGCAAATCTAAGCATTAGCGAAGAGCGTGCAGTTATGATGACCAAGACAACCCAAAATTCAAGCCTCAAAATCCACCATCCGAAATCCGAAATCCAGAATTCTCAATCTGATATCCCACAACCATCACCTGAAATCCGCCATCCGCCATCCGCCATCCGCCATCCGAAATCCGACATCCGAAATCCGCCATCCGCCATCCGCCATCCGCCATCCGAAATCCGCCATCCGCAATCCGCCATCCGCCATCCGCCATCCGCCATCCGAAATCCGAAATCCTTCGTCCATTTGCATGTGCATTCCCACTACTCGATGATGTGGGGAGTAAGCTCGGTGGAAACCCTCTGCCGGAAAGCAGCGGAGGCGGGTTGTGAATACCTGGCGCTCACCGACACCAATGGACTCTATGGGCTGATCCACTTTCTGGAAGCGGCCCGTCAACATGGCATTCGCCCTATCGTCGGCGCCCATCTTCAAATCGATTGCCCCGCTGGGGGTAACGCCCCGGCAGGCAATCCCCCCACCCGAAACTCAACACGCATAAATCGTCCCTCACCCCTTGGCACCCATCACTCATCACCCATCACCCATCACTCATCACTCATCACTCATCACCCATCACCCAGCACTCACCGGTTATCCTGGTCAAAACCCCACGGGGTTATGAACTCCTCAGCGAGTTGCTCACCCAACGCCATCTCAAGGAGCATTTTTCCCTGTTTCGAGACTTCCCCGACGCGCCGGAAGACCTTGCGGTGCTCAGCTCCAACCCGGACATCATCAAGGCCTTGCGCTCCCGCGCCGAGTGCTGGGTGGAAGTCCTTCCCGGGCCCGCTGGTCGCCAGGCGTTGAAACTGGCCGGAAGTTTGGGAATCCCGCCCCTTGCCACCAATGCGGTCTATTTTGCGAACCCGGGGGACTACCCGCTGCACCGCCTGGTGCGGACCATCGATTGCAACGGCACTCTGAGCACCCTTCCCCGGGAACAGTTGGTCCAACCCGGACAATGGCTAAAAACGGCCGAGGAGATGGCCAGGCACTTCCCTGATTGTCCCGAGGCCCTGGCCAACACGCTGAAGCTGGCCGGGAGTTGCCACACCGCCTGGGACCACTTTCGTACCGTCTTCCCCCACTATGAAGATCAGGCGGGTGATCACCTTGAACTCCTTGGGGAGGAATGCCGGAAGGGAATCCGCTGGCGTTACGGTGAGAGCAATGCCGTCATTGAAAAGCGCCTTGCGGAAGAACTGGAATTGATTCACGCCAAAGGCTACGTGGACTATTTCCTGGTGGTGACCGACATGGTGCGGCGGCGTCCCATTCATTGCGGTCGCGGGAGCGCCGCCGCCAGCCTGGTGAGTTACCTCCTGGGCATCACGCACGTCGACCCCATCCGCCACAACCTTCTTTTTGGCCGCTTCCTCAACCCGCAGCGAAAGGACCCGCCGGACATCGACGTGGACTTTCCCTGGGATGAGCGCGATGCCTTGCATGAGGAACTGCGGCAGCATTACGGCACGGAGCGCATGGCGACGGTGGCCAATCACGTGGGTTTTGGAGCGCGGGCAGCGGTGCGGGAGGTCGCCAAAGTGTATGGCATTCCCGCTGCCGAGATTAAAGAGGTGACGCGGCGGATGAGCTTTTACACGGACCCGGAAGACATTTTGCGGCGGGTGGAAACTCATCCCAAATTTCGTGGCTATCCTCTCGATCCCCCATGGCCGGAAATCATGCAGCTCGCCATGCGCCTGGAATCTTTGCCAAGACACCTGGCCACTCACTGTGGCGGGGTCATCCTCGCCCCGGATCGAGTTTCCCGTTATGTGCCGGTGGAGCGCAGCGCCAAGGGCATTCCAATCATTCAGTGGGAAAAGGACCAGACGGAAACGGCCGGCCTGGTAAAAATCGACCTTCTCGGCAACCGTTCCCTGGCGGTGATTCGGGACACTCTGGCCGCCGTCCGGAACAACACGGGGAAAACCATTGATTATGCTTCCTTTAACCCCATTGACGATCCCGCCACCATGGATTTGCTGAGCCGCGGCGACACCATGGGTGTCTTCTATGTGGAATCTCCCGCCATGCGTCAGTTGCAGCAAAGGACCGGGCGTGGCGATTTCGAACATCTGGTGATTCACTCCTCCATCATTCGCCCGGCCGCCAACCGCTACATCCAGGAATACATCCGCCGCCTGCACGGGGCTCCCTATGAACCGCTTCATCCCAGCCTGAAAGAACTGCTGGCGGAAACTTATGGGATTCTGGTTTACCAGGAAGACGTGGTGCGGGTGGCCATGGTTCTGGCGGGGTTCAACTGGGCGGAAGCAGACGGCCTGCGCAAAGTGATCAGCAAAAAGAGTCCGACCCAACTCTCCGGCTATCGCAAGCGTTTCTTCGATGGTTGCCGGCAGCGAGGCATCGCCGAGGAGGTGGTGAACGCGGTCTGGGATATGTTCATCTCGTTTTCGGGATATTCCTTCTGTAAGCCCCACTCGGCGTCCTACGCTCTCGTCAGCTTCAAGTCAGCCTACCTCAAAGTCCACCATCCCGCTGAATTCATGGCCGCCGTAATCAGCAACGGCGGTGGCTACTACAGCACCCTTGCCTATATTTCAGAAGCCAGACGGATGGGAATCACCGTTTTGGGACCGGATCTCAATGAAAGCGACTGGAACTATCGGGGAAAAGGCAAAACCATCCGCATGGGGTTGCAGCAACTGCAGAACATTCGCCGGGATATGGTGCAAGGCATCCTGGATGAGCGCAGCAGGAATGGGCCTTTTATGAGCCTTGAGGATTTCTTGCGGCGGGTGAGACTCACCCCATCCGATGGTTCCGTCCTGGTAAAGAGCGGCGCCCTGGATTCCCTGGCGGGAACAGCTCCTCCGTGTGTGGGGCAGGCTTTCCAGCCTGCCAGGCGTTCGGCAGGCTGGAAAGCCTGCCCCACAGCTGAACCTCGATATATGCCGTTAGCTTCCGTGCCGGTGCCCGCTACCAACAGCCAAGGATTAACTGCCAATTACCAAAAACCAAGAGCCAAGAGCCAAGAGCCAAGAGCGCAACTTCAACCGCCCTCAGTTGCTCTGGTTTGTAGACGCATGGTTGCATGGGAATTTCGCTTCTCGGAGTAATGGCAAACAGACCGGCATGGCCCTGTTTCCCACCTCCCGCACGGCGTTCACTGTCCCGCTGCTGCCGGACCTGAGCCTGGAGCGCAAATGGCAGCAGGAAATCGAGACCCTGGGGTTGGTGCTTTCCGTACATCCTCTAACCATGTGGCAGCCTGTTATTCGCACTCTTCCTTATCGCCTGGTTCCGGCATCGGAACTTGCACAGCATGTGGGGCAGCAGGTTTGGGTGCTGGGTTGGCCCATCACCCGCAAGGAAGTGATGACAAAAGAGGGAGAACCGATGGAATTCTTTTCCTTCGAAGACCAGACGGCCATCTATGAAACCGTTTTCTTCCCAAAGGCTTTCAAACGCTTTTGCCAGGAGTTGGATATGGATCGAGCCTATCTTCTATGGGGAAGGGTAGAAAGTGAATTTGGGACTATAAACCTGGATGTCCAAAGTGTAAGCAAGCTCAAACCGTTACCCGCACCCGGTCAGAGCAATCGCGAACCGCCAGTCAAAAAGTCTTCTCGTCGGGATCGGTCCCTTCCGCATGCTGCTCTTTGTGGGCACGAATATTGATCAACTCGCCGAGATTCATGAGCACCATCTCATCCGAAACTTCAAACCGCATCCCTATTTTCTCAAAAATCAAGGGGGCTCCTGGCCTCTTTCACGGTCTTGCTTGGTATGCAATGGGTATAGATCATCGTGGTCTTCACGTCCCTGTGACCGAGGAGTTCCTGGATGGTCCGAATGTCGTAATTCGCCTGTAGAAGGTGAGTGGCAAAACTGTGCCGAAAGGTGTGGGAGGTGACCCGTTTCGTGAGTCTGGCCCGGCGCACAGCCTCGTAAAGCGCACCCTGCACATGCGTTTCATGCAAATGATATCGCCGCAGTTCTTGTGTCGTCGAAACCTGCGTGAGCGTCTTTTGTGGAAAGAACCACTGCCAAACAATCTCCTTGGCTGCCGAGGGATATTTCTTTTCAAGCCGGTCGTCGAGAAAGACTCCCGCATATCCCGCCGCAAGGTCTTCGTCATGGATCTTCTTCACCACCTCAATTTGGGAAGTCAGTTCCGGCACAATGGCCTCCGGCAGGGGAAGCGTGCGGTCCTTCTTCCCTTTTCCATGGATCGTGAGTATTCTGGCCTCGAAGTTGAAATCCTTCACCCGCAGCTGTAGACATTCGAATAACCTGAGTCCGCAGCCGTAAAGCAATTTGACCACGAGATCATAAGGATATAGGAGGTACTTCAGGAGAGTATCGATTTCTTTTCGGGAAAGGACTACCGGAATGTATTTTGACTTTTTCGCCCGAGGAACATTCGTTGATGCGGACAGCAAAACACGCTCCGCGCTCAGCTTTAAAGGTGAATTGTCCACCCCCTCCCCGGCGCTTCGCAACCAAAAGCTGCACCAGACTCCTTATCAGTCGCAGGTGAACTTTACATTAGATTTCCGAGGTGATCTGTGAGTAGGGTTACTCCAGGAAAACGTTCGTTCTTTAAGTATGCCTCACCCGAGACGGCTCTGGCCGCGCTCCGAACTGCAAGGTTCGGTACAGTTCGCCGTTGAAGTTTAATGATCCATTCGATGTGCAATCTGGGCTGCACTTTGACTTTGATCTAAACACGCTTCATGCGAAGGTTCTTGACAGACTTGAGGAGTTTGCGAGTACAAATGGAAGGGCCACCGAACGACAAAAACAACTCTTGGGGACAGCTCGCCCTGCTCGTTTGTGAGAAATACCCGACGCACGGTTTCCCGCGAGACCAGTGGGAGCAAATGACAGCCTCATCCTTCGAAAATCTTGTCCGGCAGTTTAGGGTTACACAGCAGGAGTATCAGGATGCTTGTGGAAAACCCTTTTACCAGGAATTCGGGTCTTGTGTGTTTCGGAGGAGCGAAGCAACCTGTTGATGTGGGCACACTACGCCAAAGACCACACGGGTGCAGTCTTCGAGTTTCTGTCATTGCCTGATGAAGGCAATCCGCTCTTAGTTGCAGAGCCCGTTATGTACGTGGATCACCCTATTCCATTCTTCACCGAGTCGGAGTGGCTCGACCACATATTCTCTGTACGGCGCCTGAATGAGTCTGAATTGTACAAGCGCTATGTCTATACCAAGAGTAGCGATTGGCGGTATGAGCGTGAGTGGCGATGTTACCCCTTTATCCGGCGCCGAACGCCTTGCACGAAGATGTTCCTATTCGTCCGTCAGAACTTGCAGCTGTGTACATCGGGTGTCGAGCTGACCCGCACTTCTCTAATGAAGTGATCTCGCTTACCCGAAAGGCATTTCCGCACAGCAAAGTATGTCGGGCGTGCAAAAGCGAGACAGAGTACGATTTGGAGTACACGGAAATCTAACCAAGCAATGAACCCGACGCGCGCCACGCCTTGGTTTTATGCAATTCCGTGCCACTATAGCGCGCGCTGGTTATTCGAGCGTTGAGCGTGTTCAAGTATCGGTTCCCCGTTGGCGTGGCCAGGGAGTGCGAATGAGCTTCAAGTACACGGCTTTCCTGAGCTATTCCGACCGAGCGGAAGGTTGCCGAACAGCTTCATCAGTTCCTGGAATCCTACCGGGTGCCCAAACCTCTGCCTGGCACGCCTGGGGCTTTGGGAGCCATACCAAAGGGGCTGGGCAAGTTCTTTCGCGACCGCACCGATGCGGTTGGATCACCAGATCTGCGCTCGGCCCTTCGGGAGGCTCTCTCCCAATCACGGGATCTCATAGTCCCTTGTTCTCCGAGCGCCGCCGATCCGAACTGCTGGGTGAACCGGGAGATAACGGATTTCCGCACTCTGCGGCCGGATGGTCGCATACTGGGGATCATTGCCGGTGGCGATCCGCCTGCCTGCTTCCCCCAAGCCTTGCGAGATTCCCGCGAGGATGCCGTTCCCCTGGCTCCCGATATGCGGCCGGTTGGCGACGGTGTGCGGGAAGCCCGTCTGAAGCTGGTGGCTTCCCTGATCGGGGTCGATTTCGACCAGCTGCGCAGGCGTGATGAAATTGCCCAGCGCCGGCGACGCCGGAAACTCATCGCCCTCGTCGCCGTCTATCTCGTGACGGTGACCGTCAGCCGGCTCACGGTGACATAGGAGTGGTTCAGCCAGTCCCGCTCGCGCTCTCAGGCCATTGCCGGCCATGCGAGAGCCGCTAACGATTCCGGCTTGTATGACTTGGGGGCTCTGCTGGCCCTGACCGCGTTGCCCCCGCGAGAAGGGGCCGTTACTGAGTGCCTCCCGCAGGCCTTCGCCGAGTTGTTGCGCTCGCAGGCCCAGGGTCGACTCCGCCGAGTCATCCAGGCGCTGCCGGGCACGATCACGGCTATGGCCATGCACCCCGCCAAACCATGGGTTCTCATTGGTGGGTACAAGGGGATGGCCCGTGTGGTGAATTGGGAAAATGCGAAGCCGTTCTCGACCTTCCCGCCAGGGCAACTTCGTGCTTTCGGTTGCCATCTCCAAGGACGGCTCCATTGGGGCAACCGCCGCTGCCGATAGTTCGATATCCATTTGGAACTTTGCCAACGGCGGCCTGGAGAGGAGGATTCCCACACCGGGCTGGTTGGGGCGCTCCGTCGCCTTCTCCCCTGATGGAAGCCGCCTCGCGGTTGGCGGTTCAGATGGATTTGGACACATG
>CAWEHK010000050.1:0-175492 GCA_963808625.1 uncultured delta proteobacterium | reverse complement strand
CCACTAATGCACACGAAGAAACGCGAGAAATGATAAAGAGCAAAATCATAAACCAGACAAACACCTATTCATGTTCCTTGGCTTTTTTGGTTTTTTCTTTGTGAATCTTCGTGTGACTTCGTGGATAAGGCTTTTAGAGAATGATCCAACAGCAAGACACTGACAAACTGCGCATCGTCGTCCTTATTTCGGGCGGTGGCACCAACCTTCAGGCCCTTCTGGACCATTCTGCTGCGGGCGATCTGGCGGCCGAGATCGTGGCAGTGGTGAGCGACCGTCCTGAAGCTTATGGCCTGGTGCGAGCCGAAAGGGCAGGGGTCCCAACCCATGTTGTGGATTACAAAGCCCACCTGCAACGGCAAATAGAGAAGCCGCTCGAGTTGAAGCTCCCGCTAAACCTCGAGGAATTGGCTCGCCGCCAGAAAATCCTGAAAATACCTGATCCGGAGAAGTCGTTGCAGCGCCTGGCTAAGCTCGTCCTTGCCGAGGATGAGCTCATTCAGATACTCGACGGCTATCGGCCCGATTACGTTTGTCTGGCTGGCTTCATGAGGCTGCTGAGCCCGTATTTCCTCGGCCACTATAACCGCGGCGGTAAATGGCGGGTGGTCAACATCCACCCGGCCCTGCTCCCAGCCTTTCCAGGCGCCCATGGCTATGAAGACACCATTGGCTACGGCTGCAAGTGGGGGGGCATTACCATTCATTTTGCGGATGAAGGCGAGGACACCGGCCCGATCATCGCCCAGGCGGTCTATCCCATCTGGCCCGATGATGACCTGGAGAAAGTTCGCAATCGTGGGTTAGCCCTCGAATACGAACTGTACGCTCAATGCATCAACTGGCTGGCGGCCGGGCAGGTGGATCTGTGTTCAATCTCGAGCCAACGCATGATCACGAGGATTACGGATCCCGATTATCGGAAAGTTTTGAAAGGCCTGGTCAGTAAAGCTATCTCGTAAGGTAGAATGAGGTGCGAGTAGATGATGCGGCAGACCGGTGTTCACGTTTCTTCCACATTAGAGAAAACTCAGCGGCCGGTCTGGCAACATTGGCAGATGGAACACTGAGACCAGGATGCTGGCATTGTTTATCATTTTGGGCGGAGCGCCGTGGAGAGACCAAGCATGGTTGTGGCGGGGTCGTTGGGCCGCCGGTGGTCCTTTCGCTTCGAGCTTTCCACACCTGGCCGCAACACTTGGAAACTGTCCAAAAATAACTTGCGCCCGTTTCAACCCTTTTTGAACCACGAAGGACACGAAGAAATCACTTCGTGTCCTTCGTGTGCTTCGTGGTAAAAGAAGCCCTTCTATTTTTGGAAGTTCCTAATCACAAGGATGCAAAGTCATGCCCTACAATTCGATCATTTTCGAAAGAGACGATGGTGTTGGTGTCATCCGTCTCAATCGTCCCGAAGACGGCAATGCGATTACCCTGGAGATGGCTCGGGAAATGTTGGATGTGGCCATCTGTTGTGACGAAGACCCCGAGGTCCGCGCGGTGGTGCTGAGCGGGAACGGCAAAATGTTTTGCGCGGGAGGCGACCTGAAGACCATTGCCGCCCAGGGTGAAGGAGTCAGTCGCCATCTGAAAGAGATCACCCAGGCTTTTCACGGGGCGATCTCGCGATTCAACTGGATGGATGCGCCGGTGGTTGGCGCCATCAATGGCACGGCGGCGGGTGGCGGGTTCAGCCTGGCGCTGACCACCGATATCGCCATTGCCGCGGAATCAGCCAAGTTCACCATGGCCTACACCCGGGCCGGCCTGGCCCCGGACGGCAGCTCCAGTTTTTTCCTGGCGCGCATGGTGGGAATGCGTCGCGCCAAGGAGCTGGCGCTGTTGAATTCGGTGCTTTCTGCAAGGCAGGCGATGGAGTGGGGGCTGGTGAACCAGGTGGTCGCCGATGACCAAGTATTGCCGGAGGCCATGAAAATAGCTCACCAGCTGGCCAAAGGACCAACCCGCTCTTTCGGTGAAACCAAGCGCCTGATCCTGTCGGGAGCGACGGAAAGCCTCGATCCCAGATGGAGAGAGAATCCCGCGCCATCTCCGCCATGGCCGGCAGTGTCGATGGGCGCGAAGGGGTGGCGGCCTTCGTTGCCAAGCGGGCTCCCAAGTTCGAGGGAATGTAATCCCCTAATACTCGCGAGCGCACTGAACGCAGGAAACTCGGAGGCTCAGGAACTCAGAAACCTAGAAACGCAGAAGCTGATAGGCTGAGTGAAAATCTCCGTCAAGCCTGGTTTTCAAATTTGAGACTGGCCAAGACTGGTCTAAAACTGGTTCCCAAGCTCCAGCCTGGGACCCGTAACTTCTCAACAACTAGTAGCTTGTCCCGAAAGTTTTGAGTTCGATTTTGGCAATTTGGCTTTCTAATTTCATGCCGCTGCCCTTTCACTGTCGAGACACTCTCTCAGCGTTATCGTCAGTGCCGTCATTGCCTGTTCTGCCTTTTTCTTCCGTTGGGGTCCGTCTTCCCGCTCGATGATGTCCGCTATGACCGCTGCCCGGGAGGTCAGTGTGCCGGCAAATTCGTTCCCCACATCTTCTGAGACTTCTGTGAAATGGTGGTTAAGCAGATTTGTCATCAGTCGCAGTTGTTTGGTCAGTGTAGGCATCTCTATTTGTGCTACCGCGCCCAGCATTTCGGTGAACCGTTTCACGACCTTCTGATGTAACCCCTTACCATCATGGGACCAACGAAAAGGGTGGGCAAGCAGACTATTCCATTCTGCCAGGAATGCATCGAACGCCATCCCAAGTTGTTCAAGATTCACTGAGGATCTTACCGCCCATGATGCCGAACCAGATCTCTACGAGATTGAGCCAGGAACCGTGGAAAGGGGTGAAGTGAATGACGATCCGCTTGTGCTCGGACTGCAGCCACTGACGTCGCTTCTCCGCGTCTTTGAGCTCTTTCTCGGGGGGACATTCCACCCCGCTATGTTCCGCAACCACCTGACAGAACGGATACCCACAGTGCGTCGATAGATTGTCCATGACGTAGTGGAGCGGTTCCGTCGGCGAGTGCCTGGAGATGTGCCGCCCAAAAACTCCAAGAAACATCGGAGTCGTGTGCTCAGCCTGACATTCGGCAGAGACGGTTCCGTCCGCATGGTTGAGGAAAGCAAAGACATCCATCGTGCCATTGCGAATGTACTCAAACTCCTCAAGCCGTTTCTTCGTTTCCTCGGTCCGCAGATCTGGGGAAAGCCGCATAAGGACCTGGATTCCGGGTGATTCATCGAAAAAGAACAGGTTGCGCGGCGAATCCAGCGTCGGACCGTGGCAACGGAATATTGCACAAAACAAGCAATGGCGTTGACCGCAATACCTGCCGCCGCCAAAATATGGATTGCCTTGCGGCGTGGAGCTCTCTCGGTCGCCATTAGCGGTGGATAGGCACGGCAAACCGCATCGTTGGGTCCCCCCCACAGGTTGGCATTCCAGCTCCTTCACGCTCCTCTTGATCTCTCCCTGGTCTCGTGCTGAGGAAAAGTGAACGTTCACATCACGCACTATCGTCATGAGTTTTTTTTAGTGTGGACACCAACTCCGGAAGTGTCTTCTTGATGCCGGCCAGTCCGAGCTTATTCGAGTGCCAGCGAACCGTACGCGGCGATACTCCAGCATCGGTTCGTTCATTGACCACCCTGGCCAGCTCTTCGCTTGACGTCGAACGTCCGGTCACGGCACGGGCCGCGAACTGTTGGATTATCTCCGCTTTTTCCTCAGGTCCGACTTTGTAATCCTGCGCCTGACCGCGGCGTTTGTCGATCAATGTGTCTGGAACGTCGCCGTGAATCAGGCTCACGGCCAATTCGCGGCAATGCCCGGGGCAAACTCCTAACACCGACGCCGTCTCTTGCACGGAAAGCAGCTCAGAATTAAGAAGCGACAGCAAGATGGTCCTCGCCTGGATCTTATGCGCGGCTGGGATTTTCACTTCATTGGCATCACTGCCGAAAGCAACCACACACCACTCACCCTCGCGCCGCGCAGAAACATGCACGGGAGCCACAACGGTGTATGGGATGGCGGGGGCATCCGACCGCCGGCGATCTCGTAAAGCCGCAAAACCATCTTGCAAAATGACACGCACAGCTGTCTTTACCGATTCCTGCGGTATGCCCATCACCGAAGCGACGCTCCCGCGCTTTGCCCCAAGCAGGTATAGCACGAACAAGATGATTCGTTTCAGTAGCACTGAAGGGAAAACCCGTGTGGCTCTCTCCATACGTTCAGCAGACTTCTCGGGGGAGAACTCAATATTTCGGCAATCCATGACCTGTGACTCCGCATTATATTAAACCCAATGCATCACGCGAATAGTCACCTTTTTAGCATATTGTTGATGGTATTAATAGCTAATAATAGGGTTTAATTAAATCGCAGTTTTCAAGTATTCTAATTGCCGGAATGGAGCACCTTACTTCCAGGACACGCTACTAGTCACAAGCCACTAACCACTATTCCCTCGCCCCAGCCGCAATCCATTGTTCGATCGTCGCCACTTCGGCGTCGGAGAGCCAGGGCGGACCGGTGTAGGGCATCCGGGGCTCGCTCGTCCCCTTCAGGCGACGGATGAGCTCACTCTCTTCCGGATTGCCCGGAACAATGACAGGGCCGTGTTTGCCGCCCTTCATCATGCTCTTGTGGTCATCAAGCGACAATCCGGCACGCGGCTCGGCGCCACCGTGACACACGGTGCAATGGTATCTTGCCATGACCGTTGCGACGTCGGTGTAGGTGGGGATCTGGCCGGCACTCTCGGATGAAACTCGGGCACCCGTCGGGTTTGCTCCTTGAGCGGGCGCGTCCTGGGCCGCCAGGCAGGAGTCTGGAAATAACGCCATTCTGATCTCCCCTGCCAGCACGGTGAGCCCTGCTGCACAGAGAACCGCAATCAAGGACCGCCTCATGGTTGCTCTCCTTTCCGGTAGATTGTCATCGCCTCCATGGTTTCCAAAAGCGTCCACGAAATCACACGAAGTCTTACGAAGTCACACGAAGCATAACAAACTTCTTTTAGACAAATTGTCATCCCCCCATACGGTGACCGTGCATGAGGAAAATCGGAGCCCACCGTCAACCCGGCTCCCAGCCCTCTGCCTGCCGGCCACCACCAGCTGACCACCAGCCGCTGTCCACCAGTCAGCAGCCACTGGTCACTGGATACTAACCACCAGCCGCCAGCCACTACCCACTATTCTCCGCCCATCATCCCCTCACGTCCACCCTTTTCCATGTCCATACCCATTTCCAGGTATTTGACAAGGACCGGTTGCACTGATATTTTTAGGGCGTATGCGTGCCGAAATGCCCTTTCATGAAATAACATTGATTCCGGCGTCAGCATCGCAGAGCATGGAAAATGGCGTATCGAAGTCAGGAGCGCCTTATTTTTTGAACACTGGCTACAGATAACTGATAAGTAAGTGCTGATCACTGATCACTTTCACTTTTTCACTAACCAGGGAGTGTCCGTTATGTCGTTTGTGAAGAGCCTGGCGTTGTTGGTATTGTCCATTTTGGTCCTTTCATTTGTTAACCCTGCCATGGGAGCCGAAGAGAAGATGAAGCAACCTGAGATCCGAATTGTCGAAATGCAAACATCCGAGGGGAAGATTCGCATTGAACTATGGGTGGACAAGGCCCCGGAAACCGTTAAGAACTTCGTGCGCTATGTGGAGGAAGGTTTTTATAATGGGACGATCTTCCACCGTGTGATCGATAATTTCATGATTCAGGGCGGAGGGTTTACCGCCGATATGAACCAGAAGAAGACCCATGAGCCCATTAAGAATGAAGCTGCCGGGGCCTTGAAGAATGACCGCGGGACGATTGCCATGGCCAGGACCAACGTGATTGACAGCGCGACTTCGCAGTTCTTCATCAATCTCAAAGACAACGATTTCTTGAATCACCGGGACGCTTCACCCATGGGTTTCGGCTATGCGGTTTTTGGCAAAGTGATTGAAGGCATGGATGTTGTGGATAAGATAGCCAAGGTGCCGACAGCCAACGCTGGTCCTCATCAGAATGTTCCGGTGAAACCCGTTGTCATCGAGAGTGCCAAGGTCGAAAAATAGCCGCATTGACGAAATAGGAACAGCTCGTAGGTGATCAGGGCGGAATACATGATTGCCAGTGCAGCCATAATCGCCTTTACCCTGACTTTCCCACGGAAGCAGATGTAATTCTTGTGAATGAGCAGGAAGAGCAGCCCGCCTGCTGTCAGGAAATACTTGACTAACACGAAGGGCCAGGGGCCGAGCTGCATGGTGTAAGACATGACAGAGTTCAGTTCCATGATGCGGCAGTTGCCGACGAGCACCAGGGTGAAAAACCCATCGGCCACCGAAAGCAGCAGGATGGCGGTGAACAGCAGGCCTTCATCGATGCCGTAGAGGTCGACGTAATAATGGACAGGATGGTCTTCCCTGCGGCGAATGATTTTCCTGCGACCGCGAAAACTGGCGAGGCTGAAGGGTGAAGTCTGTTTGGCCCGGCGGTCATGACCGGAACGTTTGTCCACGGAAGTAATCGAGGTATCGTTGGAGCTTGCCATCGCCGGGACCTCTTCTGTTCAAAGCAGGGCGGTTTACTCAGCCGCAAATGAGACGATGTACCTCACCATACGAAAAAGCGTTCGCACAATCAATATTTATTCATCCCCGGTTCAGGTTGCAAGGCACGCCCGCCCGTCACGGAGAGTAAAGCAGCCTTGAGTAAGAATATTCAATCCATGACGCTGCTGCGTCTCCTGAAGGCCAAGAGCCAACGGCCAAGAGCCAGCAGCCAAGAGGCAAGCGCCAAGAGCGAAGCGCCAACAGCCAAGAGCCAAGAGCCAAGAACCACCCTCACCCTCGCCCTGGCAGTCCTAGTCCTATGCGCGTTTGTGGGATGCGCTTCGGTGGGTCCTCGCATGATGCCGGTATCGGTGCCTGCGGGAGAGCGAATCAATTCTTCCGAAAACGGTTGGTGGTATGCCCGCCTGGTCATGAACTGGCCGGAGGACAAGGCGCCATCCTGGTATCTCGATCCTCTTCTGGCTCATTTGGTGGTCTCGCCGATCCTGGATCGATACGGGGATGAGATTGTGCTCTGGCGCTTCCATCGAAGAGCGGCTCGCGACGTGGCCGGGCATCAGTTCAGCTTTATTTTCTATGCGCCCCCGGAAACGGCCCGGAAGGTCTATGCGACGCTCCAGGGGGATGCCTGGCTGAAGGCGATGAAGGATCGCGGTCTTGTTATTCGAGATACCTGCGACGAGACCAGCACGATCAGCCGGCCGCACCTCGAAGATACCAGCGATCGCCATTGGTCGCTACCGATTCAGAAGTCCTGGCCCTTTTACATCATGGGGGTCAGCGAGATGTGGCTCAACCTGATCAGGGAAGTCGCGAGCCGCACCGGAGGTGACAAGGCCCCTTCCGGCCTTGACGATGCGCTTGCGTTGTACGAACGAGTCAACGCCTCGCTCGAACAGATGTGGCGGGAAGAAGGCGAGCATGCCTTTTTGCATCACCTGAACGCCATCTTCGGCTACCAGCCGCTCATGGTGCGTGAGAAACGCCTGATGGACTTTTGATGCCTTCGAGCACGGGGTGATACGCTGTCTGGAACCATCGACAAGGATCGAGAAACATACCGTGGGACAGGCTTTCCAGCCTGTCGGCGGACGGCAGAGTCCGCTCCCGAGGAGAAACTTGTCGAATGAAAGCAGCTTGGTATAAGGCGTATTTCGCGGAGGAGGACGGATGACTGCAACGACGAACAGCATGTTGGCGGCCGAGTTCTTTAACCGCATGAATAGCCGCGTGATTGATGACATGGTGGATCTTCTGAAGGAAGATACAAGCTTCCTTTTTCCCAAAACGCAGCCCCTTTACGGCAAGGAGCGGATCGTCAAGTTCTTTCAGATTCTCTTCCGGCAATATCCGCAACTGCACTTCGAGGTCCTGGGGATTATCGCCGAGGGCGAGAGCGTTGCCGTCCACTGGACCAATCAGGGGGTTAGCCGAAAGCGCGAACCCTACGAAAACGAAGGGGTCACGTGGTTCGAATTCGAGCATGGGAAGATCAGCCTCATCAGCGACTTTTTTAAAGATACGGGCAAGTTTTGACGGCGGGAGACACCGCCTTCGAGGAGCTTGAGCACATGGCGCCGGAACAGAGATCACACCTCGCTTATACGATCGAACACTTCAAAGAAATCGCCCGGCAGAATCGTTTTGCCGAGAACAGCACGGTTCCCCACGAAACCGGGCGTTGCCTGATCTGCCATCCCGAGGTGTTTCCGATTGATCCTTTCGTCATTTACCTCAGGGTGGCGGCCGAGTCGGTCAAGGTCAGGCGCCCGTGCCTGGACCAGGGTCTCGTTGATGAGATCAACCGCGATCTGGAACTGATGGGCGAATCGGTCCGGGTTTCGAAGGAAGCGCTGCTCGATGGCGACCGCATAGCTCTTGCGCCCTGGTCCGGGTGGGTTCGCGAGGCCCTTGCCACCGGACTTGGGCTCCTCTCCGTCCACAGCAGCACCAGCCGTGAGTTCACCCTGGAGGAAGCGGAAAAGCATGGGTTTGGCAATCTCGTAGAGGCCAGAGTGGAGGAAATCATGATGTTCCAGAGAGGGAACGCCTGAGAGCGCAGGAGACAGGAGTCAGGAGTCAGAAGTCAGGAGACGGGAGACAGGAGAAAGGAGACGGGAGTCAGGAGGCATGATTCGAAAGAAGGGACTCAGGGTTCAGAAGAGGATCTAGGGGAGGAGGCGGCACATGGGTGAGCCGGCCAAGACTTTTCAGGATTTGGGCGTGTGGCAAAAAGCTCACAAGTTTGTGATCAGCATTTATTGTATTACCGAAGATTTTCCTGCCCATGAGCGATACGGCGTAACTTCTCAGATGCGGAGAGCGGCGGTTTCCATCCCTGCAAATATTGCTGAAGGATTCAGGAAAAGAAGCAAGGCTGATAAGGCCCGCATGATGAACATCGCGCAAGGTCCTTTGGAAGAGGCGCGATATTACCTCATTCTCTCAAGGGACTTGAATTATGCCGATGTCGCCGTACCAATGCTATTGATTGAGGAAGTCGGCCGGATGCTCGATGCTTATATTAAAGCAATGCTGTCTTCCAACTCCTGACTTCTGACTCCTGACTCCTGACTCCTAAAAAAGGGTTTATGATGGACGAGAAACGCAAGAAGAGAGCTTGTGAATTACTGAGGAAGGTTGGCGAGGCTCATGGGGCGCCGGGCTATGAAGATGGTGTCCGTTTCATCTTTCGGGAAGAACTGGGGAAAGATGCCTTTACCGACCGGACGGGGAACATTTTTTGCGCCAGGAGGGGCCGTGCGGAAAACCCCAGGATCTTGCTTTCCGGGCACATGGATGAAGTCGGGTTCGCGGTCCAGGCCATTACCAGGAGCGGGCTCATCAAGATGGTCCCGCTCGGCGGCTGGTGGGCGCATACTCTGCCGGCACAGCGGGTGAGGGTCCTCACACAGGCAGGACATGAGGTCCTCGGCGTGATCGGCGCCAAACCGCCCCATCTGCTGGGTGAGGCGGAGCGGGAGAAGCTTGTCAAGATCGAGGACATGTTCATCGACGTTGGCGCTGTCGATGCCGATGACGTGCGCGACCGGTTCGGGATTCGCCTCGGGGACAGCATCGTCCCGTACAGCCCGTTTGTGCCCATGCACAATCCGGATTTCCTCTTGTGCAAGGCTTTTGACAACCGCGTGGGGATGGCGCTGGTGATTCAAGCGCTCCAAACGCTGCGCGATGACGCCCATCCCAACACGGTCTGGGGAGCGGGCACGGTCCAGGAAGAAGTGGGGGTGCGTGGCGCTCAGACGGTTGGTTTTACGGTGAATCCCGATGTGGCAATCGTTCTCGAAGGACCTCCGGCGGACGATCTGCCGGGCATTGCCGAAGAGGAGCGTCAGGGGGCGTTGGGACGAGGCGTGCAAATCAGGCTGATGGACCCGTCCGCGATCATGAACCGCAAATTCGTGCAGTACGCCATAGGGCTGGCGGAGGCGCAGGGAATTCCCCACCAGGTGGCGGTCCGCAGGAGTGGAGCCACCGATGCCCGCGCCCTCCATTTGCACCAAAAAGGCGTGCCGTCAATCGTCCTCGGAGTGCCCGCCCGCTACATCCATACCCACAACAGCATGATCCATCTCGATGACTATCTGGGCGTCCTCGGGCTGGTGCTGGGTCTTCTCGAGACGCTCGATGAAAACCGGGTGCATGGTTTCTGCACCTTTTGAGCATGATGCACACAGGATGCCGCTCTCCCCGCAAAACGCTGTGGTCAAGAAACAACGCGGCGGCCAAACGGCAGGACTGGGTTGCGTCCCCGCCAATCCCGCTTGAGGGAGCGTGAAACGGCTCTTCTTAAAGAGTGTGCCCCCGTTCTCATTCCCAAATTGGAGCTGCTTTGGCACTTCCTAAATCTCCACCTTGCCACAGGGCCTTGCCTGCCGGTAAATCCTTAGTACAGCACGGCAGAATAAAGTGTCCATTATCACCCGGTCGTCATTCCCGCATGCTCTTCGCAGGAATCCAGGGCATTTGCACAGCCTGGATTCCCGCCAGGAACAGCGGGAATGACGAGTGGCATTCGGACACCCATTTATGGAGGGGCGTACTTAGAATTATCATAGGCAGGTTCAGGCAAGCGAGAGCGAACGAAGCCTGGAGCGCAGGCAGAGGGGGCGGAAGTGCGGAGCCCGCCCCCTCGCGCCGAAGCGGAAGGCGGAGTGAGCGGTGAGGTAAAACGCGAGGACAGGGTGAGGTGAGACAGGAGAGCCGATGAGATGAGACGAGAGACACGGTGAGGGGAGACGGGAGCACACGATGAGGGGAGACGCGGAGACATTGTGAGGGGAGACGCGAGGGCGCGGAGACCGAGAGACACGGCAAATGCATCAAGCTGATTTTTTCGCCCTGAAAGGGCTTCATAGATCAGCCCAGGGTCAGCGACAGCACCACCCTGGGAAGTCAGACCCAGCAAGAATAAATACCCTGAAGGGGTTACATAAATCATGCTCACACATCGCTCTATCCAGCCCTTTCAGGGTAAAGGAAAGGCGCGCAGGTCCCCTAATAATCCCAGGGTAACGCTGAGCTGACCCAGGGCTGTTTTATAAAGCCCTTTCAGGGCATGAAGGCCACGAAGAATCCTACCACACCATTGTCGTCCTGACGGTAACCATTCCTTATGGTCGGGCCGGCCACCATTCGCAGTACATGTCTGCATCCGGAAAACTTTGACTTGATGCCTATGGGCAGACACGGCGGAGACGCCGAGACGCAGGTACGCGGAGACGCCAAGAAGCGGGGACGCGGAGATACGGAGAGGGGGGGATAGGGAGAAAGGGAGATGCGGATAGCAAGGAGGCGGTTAACGGGGATGTGAGGAAATGAGGGCGGCACCCGATGATGCAGGGTGGGTCAGGCGCGTCTTGTCACGCCGTAACCCGCCGAAAGCCGGTCGTTAAGCTGGTTCCCAAGCTCTAGCTTGTGTTCATCCGGAAACCGCACATGTTTGAGTTAGGACTGTAGGGGAGGGGTTCATCCCCTCCCGAAATGTGCCGGATTTATTGATCATTTCGGGCGGGCGTAAAGCCCGCACCTACGCAACAGGTGAATTACCGGATGGAAACCAGCTTCGGAACCCACGTGGTGGAAGCTCCAGCTTCGTAAGACACGTAAGTGCCACCCGCCAAGGAAGTGGCACGGGAAGCTGGAGCTTCCCGGCCTGCGTTCCCAAGCTGGAGCTTGGGAACGAGCAGAACGAGCAAATGACCATGCGAGCGCAACAGTGTATCCGTATCGCGCTCCTAATTTTTCCCAGTTCCCCGCATCGGTGGCGGGCCTTTGGGAGCTTCGGTGTCGTCGATATAGCCGTCGCCGTTGGCGTCAAGCTGGGTGAAGTGATCCGTGGGGCCGGGGAACTCCGCCTGCGAGACCTTCCCGTCACCATCCTTGTCGAATTTCTTGATGAAGCCCCCGCCCATCATGCCGTGATGAGGCGGTGCTTTGGGAGCTTCGGTGTCGTCGATATAGCCGTCGCCGTTGGCGTCAAGCTGGGTGAAGTGGTCCGCGGGGCCGGGGAACTCCGCCTGCGAGACCTTGCCGTCGCCGTCCTTGTCGAATTTCTTGATGAAGCCCCCGCCCATCATGCCGTGATGAGGCGGTCCTTTGGGTGTTTCGGTGTCGTCGATGAAGCCGTCGCCGTTGGCGTCAAGCTCCTTGAAGTGGTCCGCTGAGCCGGGGAACTCTGCCTGCGAGACCTTTCCGTCACCATCCTTGTCGAATTTCTTGATGAAGCCCCCGCCCATCATGCCGTGAGGCGGCGGTCCTTTGAGTGTTTCGGTGCCGTCGATGAAGCCGTCGCCGTTGGCGTCAAGCTCCTTGAAGTGGTCCGCTGAGCCGGGGAACTCTGCCTGCGAGACCTTGCCGTCGCCGTCCTTGTCGAATTTCTTGATGAAGCCCCCGCCCATCATGCCGTGACGAGGCGGTCCTTTGGGAGCTTCGCCGGCGTCGATAAAGCCGTCGCTGTTGGCGTCAAGCTGGGTGAAGCGGTCCTCGGGTCCCGGAAATTCGGCTTTCGAGACCAGGCCGTCGCCATCCTTGTCGAAGTGCTGGATAAACCGGCTGCCCGGATCACTCGAGGCGCTCGAGTGCGCCATGCCGGTGCCGGCGAAGGCAAGAATCATCGCGGATACCAGAACCGCGAAACCACTTGTTGATAGTGCCTTGATTTTCATCTTTTCTTCTCCTTGTCTGATCGTCCAATGAATCAAGTCTCCATAATTCAATCATGGGTGATAACAGTTCATTGCTAAAAAACTCGGGAAGCTGCCCAGGCCAGCACGTAGGCCAAGGCAACCGCGGCAAAAACAATGAACTCCTCTCTCAATACCTTCCTTGTGGCGCTCTTTCTTCGGTCCTGGCCGCCGCTGATTTGCTCTTCACCCGAAGTCTCCGACCCCGCGCGGCCCGCACCCATACAGAGCGGCCACCTTCCAGAGACAAGAGCCGCCACCCCAGCCCCGAGCATTCCCTTGACTCTCATTGCTTCTTCTCCTTTGCAGCATTCGTTCGTGGTCACGATCGCTCCAACCTTTGCGGCGGATCATAGCGGGACATTGTGAAGAAAATATGAAGAGACGATGGGAACAGTGTGGAGATTGATGAATCGTGTGCGACGGTGGGTATACCTGAAGAAGCCGATGGTTGCGCGCCCGAGCAATGGGTGAGGAGGGATGAATCGTTTGCGGCGGTGAATATACCGAACGGGGTGAAGGTCTCTTGCCGCCGGCCGCTTAACCCATTTTCGGGCCGCAGCACCGCGCTGCATGAACAAGTGTGCGAACTCCGTTCCTCATGGCGGCCACAGCCGGCATCAATGTGGGTTTTCTGGATTCCGGTTTGCACCGGAATGACGTTTGAGGATATAGGGTCATAGGGTCAGTCTGGGGCGTCCAAATTGGCTCTGAAAGTTTTCGCGGTTTTTGGCCCCCCAATTTCCGGCTTACTAGCCCGCCACATATTAGCTCGTGTCCATCCGGAAACCCTATTTTGTAGGAGGGGTTTCCAGCCGCGATCGGGGCTGGAAGCCCCTCCTACAGAACAATGCGCCACTTTCCCGATGAGAACTAGCTCAGGAGGATTTTTCAGGGGCCAAAAACCGGGCAACGAAATTGGGGTGATTTTGGCCCTTTTTAGAGGCCCCAGGGTCAGTCTATTTCGCAGGGTTCCCAACCTACCGGTTATCCCGCTGCAAAAGCGGTCTTCAGCTCTCCTCGTGTCCTGCTGTACAACCGGATTTCAGTTCTCCCCGTATCCCGCTGCAGAACCGGTCTTCAGTTCTCCGGATATGCCGCTCTATAAACCGTCTTCAGTTCTCGTCAATGGCCCGGCCTCGAGAAGTAAATGATATGCCCTGCTGCGTGGAACTCCCGATCATAACCGTTTCGATGATCGGTTCCGTGACCTTCTCTTCCGCCTTCCACACGACGATGAAGTTGGCTCCGGAACCGCCGGCTTTATCCGATTCCTTTACCACGTACTCTGCCGTTGCCATGGCGCCGAGCTTAACCTCATTTTCCATGAATTTTTTGAGCCGTTTGCCGTCGGAATCAAAATAGTCAATCGAGAGAATGGTGATGGGATGGACCGGATCAGTATTCCGGATGCTGAGGGTAACGGCCAGATAGAAGGGCTGTTCGCGGTCGCCGTGATAGATGTGCGAATAGGCGGGAACATAAACCGTTTGTCCCTTCAAGAGCTTGATTTCAGAGGCGGCCGGAATTGGCAAAACCAGCATGACCATAAGGAGAAGAGAAATAAAAGTGAGCGAAGGAGATCGGATGAACCATTGCGGGTTCTTTGTTCGGTCAGCACTGATCATTGTCGTAGCTCCTTTTGAAGCTTTCCCTAGAGAAGCCCATTGCTGGGTTGGGTGGTTCAGTTTTCGTGAATCGATAACGGGGCGGCTGTTTTTTGGCGGGTTGAAAACCCGCCCTCCTTTTGGGTGCTTGCGCGAGCTCAATGCACCCGCAGTCACACACTACGGTGACCGTGACGTTGAAAACCCGCCCTCCTTTTGGGTGCTTGCGCGAGAGTGCGGGAAAAATGTCCAAGGACGGTCTTAACAAATGATACGTCCATTGCAGCGGGCATCAAAGGGTTTTCTCTGCGCTCTCTGCGTCTCTGCGGTGCATTGCATTACGGGGGGCGAGCGAGTTCTTCGAGGGCATTGAACTGTTCGTATCTGCCGATAACGGCAATCCGGTCCCCCTGTGCAAAGCGGAATTCGGGGCCGGGATTGGGATGCAACGTGCCGTCCCGCATCACTCCCACTACGGAGGCGCCGGTGTGGGTGCGGATGGCGAGTTCCCCGATGGCGCGGCCGTTGAAGGGGCCGTCCCGTTCCAGGGTCAGCCAGTTCAGTTCCAGCGACCTGCCGGCGCCCAGGAGCAGCGCGGTGCTCCGGGACCCCTCGTCATTTCCGGGCAATGGGGTGCAGAGATCGCGGCACACCGCATCGCTATACTGGAGCACCTCCGTCGCCGGAAGATGCAGATGCAGCAGCACCTGCCGCGTCATTTCAAGACCGGCTTCCAATTCGGGCTGGATGACTCGATCCACCCCGTTTTCGTAGAGCGCTCTCATCTGTTCCACCCCTTCCGCCCGCGCCAGAATGTCCAAACCAGGCTTGAGCTGCCGGGTTTGAAGAACAATCTCCTGGGCAAGGACGATGGCGGGAATGGTGATCAAAAGCAGGCGAGCCTTCGCCATCCGGGCAGCTTCCAGGACGATTCTGTGGCTGGCATCCCCGTATATTACCGGCAAGCCCGCCCGCCTGGCTTCCTCAAAGCGGTAATAATCCAGCTCGATGAGCACAAAAGGGAGCTCCAGGCGGCGCAAAACCTGGGCCACATGCCACCCGACGCGCCCGGCCCCGGCAATCACCACGTGCTCGCGCAGTCCCGCTGCGGGGAGATTGATGGTCTGCAGGGGTTCGTGCCGGAACCAGCGCTTGCGCAGGGCATAGAGGGGCCGGTGAGACCGGAGACAAAGGGCGTCAGCATCATGCTGATGATGGCCGTACTGAGCACCAGGGCGTAGATTTCCTTTGAGATCGACCCGCTCGAAAGCCCCGTTCGCGCCAGCACGAACGAAAACTCTCCGACTTGAAAGAGCCCCAAGCCAACGGCAAGGGGAACGACGTTGCCGTATCGGAAGAGGCGAGCCAGCGCGGCAAAGAGCAACCCTTTGCCCAACCCTACCAGGATTACCAGCAACAGGATGGTGTGCCAGTGGGACAACAAAAACCACGGGTCCAGCAGCATTCCTACCGAGGTGAAGAAAAGCAGCCCGAAAAGGTCCCGCAACGGAATAATATCATTGAGGGCCTGGTGGCTGTAATCCGATTCACTCAGGACCATGCCGGTGACGAATGCCCCGAGTGCAAAGGAGAGCCCCGAGAGGTGGGTGGCATAGCCGATCCCGAGACCGATGGCCGTAATCGCCAGGAGAAACAGCTCCCGCGAGTTCCAGCGGGCGATGCGGGTCATTACCCAAGGCAGCAGGCGCGTGCCGAGGAGGATCATCAGGGCAAGAAAGAGGACCGCTTTCAAAGCCGCCAGTCCCAAAATCGGAAGCCCGACGGTGGGGTTGCTCAGTTGGGGCAGAATGATCATGAGCGGGACCACGGCCAGGTCCTGAACAATGAGCATGCCGATCATCACCCGGCTCGAGAGGGTGCCGAGAAGGCCCTGATTCATGAGGGTCTTCAAAATGACCATGGTGCTCGAGAGCGAGACGAGGGCGCCCAGCCACACCGAAGGGAGCCATTCCCAGCCCAGCCCCTGGCCGATGACGTAGCCGTAAGCCATGGTGAGGAGTATCTGGATGGGGGTGCCGACGAGGGCAATGGTGCGGACCGGTTTTAGTTTCTTGAGGGAAAATTCGAGCCCGAGGGCGAAGAGCAGAAGGGCGACGCCGATTTCAGCGAGCAGTTCGATTCGTGAACTTCCGATACCGTGACCCCGCCGGTATAGGGACCAACAAGAACCCCTGCAAGGATGTAGCCGAGAACCAGGGGCTGCCTCAGTCCATGGGCCAGAATGCCCCCGATGAGCGCGGCGACGACGATGATGATGATATCGGATGCGATGCCCATTTGGATTGGTTCACTCAAAATCAGCGAAAAAGCGAGTATCGAATAACGAACAAGGAATGTCGAATGATGAAGTGCTCTCCTGATTTAGCTCGGTTTCGTTAATGCCTGCCAAAAACGGGTAAGCATTGCCAGTTTTCATTTAAACAGCCGCTCACCACGCACAAGATTCCCCCATCCTTCGATGTTCTGCGGTTCCTTGTTCGATATTCGATATTCGCTATGCAGTCAGGACCATATGGACAGTCCTCGTCAGGTTCCAAGGTCCGCAGACACAACCCATCGCGGGCATGGTTGGCCTGCCGCGAATTTCAAGGGCGGGTTGGAAAACCCGCCCTCCGTTGCGGCAACTGGTCGCATGGCGGGTTACCATGCCGAGGACGGCGGTGGAGGCGGGGGAGGGGGTGCCGCATAAGTTCTCGAACGCCTTTCGACCATACCCGGAATCTGGTTTCCCTGGGCGTACATGCACTGCTGATAGGAGATGTCGTAGCGGTGCTGCGCCTCCCATCCGTAGACCTGACCACTGCTGGAGCCGGCAAGGGTGCCGGCAAGGAGTCCGCTGCCCGCACCGACAGCCGCACCCGTACCGGCATTGCCCGAGATTGCCCCGATGGCTGCACCAAGACCTGCGCCGAGGACCGTCCCCAGAGCAGCATCGGTGACCGTGTTCCGGTTGACCGTCTCCTGTGGTGACATCCCTATCTGCTGGCTCGCATACATCCTGCATGTGGCATCCTCGGACCGAAACACGTCGAAGGGCTTCCCCGGAGCGGGCAGCACCATCACGCTTGGACCGGTGGGGAGCGTCGCGCACCCGCTCAACACCAGCAACATCAGAGAGACGAAAAAGCATTGTCGGTAATTCATCGCACCATCACTCCTGTCGGTCCGAGGGCGGTGGAGAAGGAGCAACCTTCGTCCAGCCCTGCGGACACTCTTTGACATACGGGTAATAACCCGGAGGGTTCTGGCAGTAATACCAGTAATAAGCCTGCTCGGGTTGCGGCGCCGGTTGCACATACACGGGAGGCGCTTCCTGGACGATCACGGGCGGCGTTGCATAGTACGGATAGAAGCCGCCCCAGAAGGGAGCGCCCAGGTAAAGACCGCTCCAAAAAGGAGCACCAAAGTAAACGCGCGGCCCCCCCCAGTAGCCTCCCCACCTCGGGCCCCATCCCGGTCCGACGCGCGGTCCTCCCCAATAGCCTCCCCATCCCGACCCGACACGTGGTCCTCCCCCGTGACCGCCCCATCCGGGACCCGCACGCGGACCCCATCCCGGGCCACCTCCCGGTCCTCGCCCGGGGTATGGCCCGGTCGCGTCCCCGGCGAAGGGGCTCACGAGGAGCAGCACCATGATGGCCATGGCAATACATATGGTCTTCTTCATTTCAATTCCCCTTTGCGTCAGGTGTTCAAGGAATATTGTACAAAATGCAACGCCTCTCGGCAATCTCCTCTCACCCCCCGGGTGTGAACAGAAGTGGGAGTTGGAAACTACTGAAAGGCAGGGTCTTCTGTCCTGGTGGGCACGGTAAAGCTGTGCCCACCCTACAATTGGGCCACGGCGTAGGAGGCTGTCTGAAAATTGGTCGAAGGTTATGGGGCGGTGGCGATCAAACCTTGTAGGAGTCGGCTTCCAGCCGCGACCGGACTAAATCGCGGCAGGATGCCGCTCCTACAGATGGACTGACCAGTTGCATGTCATTTTCAGACAGGCTCCGTAGGGTGGGCGCGTCTTTTTGCACCCACCGAAACCATGCAGGCTCATTCGCAATCAGGTAATGGTCACATGAGGCCACGGCGAACTCCCACTTCTGATTACACCCTCACCCCCCCACTTCCAACTTCTTTGACAGGGTGATAGGTGAGGTGATAAGGAACTACTTTCGAAGGTCTGATCACTGACCACTGATCATTGACCACTGACCAGCCGTCGAGGGAGGGTTTCAGAATTCATGACCAATGAACCGAACAAAATCATCTACTCCATGATTGGAGTCAGCAAGTACTACGACAAGAAACCAATTCTGAAGGACATCTACCTGTCCTACTTCTACGGCGCAAAGATCG
Organism: uncultured delta proteobacterium; assembly: GCA_963808625.1. Classification (GTDB taxonomy): domain Bacteria; phylum Desulfobacterota; class Syntrophobacteria; order Syntrophobacterales; family Syntrophobacteraceae; genus JADGQM01. The sequence goes on along the minus strand of CAWEHK010000050.1, from coordinate 156,712 downwards.
GCGTGCTGGGCCTCAACGGCTCGGGGAAGAGCTCCCTGCTGCGCATTCTGGCCGGAGTGGACAAGGATTTCAACGGCAAAACCGTCGTCGCGCCGGGTCACACCATCGGCTTTCTCGAACAGGAACCGCAGCTGGACGAAACGAAGACCGTGCGGGAGATGGTCGAGCAGGGAGTGCAGGAGACCGTCGATCTGCTGAACGAATTCAACCGGATCAACGAACGGTTCGCCGAACCGATGACCGACGAGGAGATGGACAAGCTCATCGAACGCCAGGGTGAAGTGCAGGAAAAGCTCGATGCCCTCAATGCGTGGGACCTGGATTCGAGGCTCGAGATGGCCATGGACGCCCTGCGGTGCCCTCCCGGCGACACCCCGGTGAAGGTCCTGTCCGGAGGCGAGAAGCGGCGCGTGGCGCTGTGCCGTCTGCTGCTGCAGGCAGCCCGATATTCTGCTCCTGGATGAGCCGACCAACCATCTGGATGCCGAATCGGTCGCCTGGCTCGAACACCACCTCCAGCGCTACCCCGGCACGGTCATCGCCGTTACCCACGACCGCTACTTCCTCGATAACGTGGCGGGCTGGATCCTCGAGCTGGACCGCGGGCAGGGGATCCCGTGGAAGGGCAATTATTCATCCTGGCTGGAGCAGAAGCAGGCGCGGCTGAAGCAGGAAGAAAAGGGCGAGAGCGAACGGCAGAAGACCCTGGAGCGCGAGCTCGAATGGATCAGGATGTCCCCCAAGGGCCGGCACGCCAAATCGAAGGCGCGCATCAACGCCTATGAATCGCTGCTGCGGAAAGACATGAGAAGCAGGCACAGGGAGCTCGAAATCTACATTCCGCCCGGACCGAGGCTGGGGAAAGTGGTGATCGAGGCCGACCATGTGAGCAAGGCCTACGGCGACCGCCTCCTGATCGAAGGAATGTCCTTCTCGCTTCCGCCCGGCGGCATCGTCGGGGTCATCGGCCCCAACGGCGCCGGCAAGACCACCCTGTTTCGCATGATCACCGGCCAGGAAGCGCCGGATTCCGGCACGATCAGGATCGGCGAAACGGTGAAACTGGCCTACGTGGAACAGAGCCGCGCCGTGCTCGATCCGGAAAAAACCATCTGGGAAGTGATTTCCGACGGGAAGGACACCATCGAGCTCGGGAACCGGGCCGTCAATTCGCGGGCTTACGTGGCGCGCTTCAACTTCTCGGGGACCGACCAGCAGAAGAAGGTCGGCCTGCTCTCGGGAGGCGAGCGCAACCGGGTCCATCTGGCCAGGATGCTGAAGGAGGGGGCGAACGTGATCCTCCTCGATGAGCCGACCAACGATCTCGATGTGAACACCATGAGGGCGCTCGAAGACGCCCTGGAGAACTTCGCCGGCTGCGCCGTGGTGATCAGCCACGATCGCTGGTTCCTCGACCGCATCGTGACCCATATCCTTGCCTTCGAGGGTGACAGCACGGTCGTCTGGTTCGACGGGAACTATTCGGAATACGAAGCCGACCGCAAAGCCCGCCTCGGCGCCGCCGCCGAACAGCCGCATCGGATCAAGTACCGGCACCTGACGCGGGCCTAATACTACAACGGTACTTTGGTGAAACTCCAATCCGTGTGGGGCAGGCTTTCCAGCCTGCCATGCCGAAGCGGCCAAAAGGCAGGCTGGAAAGCCTGCCCCACAGATTAAGGCCCCCTGCGGAAACCTCGTTGTAGTACTAAGGGTCTGTACAAAAATAACTTGCTTTCATGTTGAACTTATTTCACACCACGAAGGACACGAAGGACACGAAGGACACGAAGCAAATCGATCTGGCAGGAATTCTCAAAACCGGAGAAGCGCTGAACCGATGCAATTTATCGACTTGGGCCGCCAACAGCAACGCATCCGCGACCGGATTGAGGCAGGGATCAGGACCGTCCTCGCCCACGGCCAATACATCCTGGGACCTGAGGTAAGAGAGCTCGAGGAGCGCCTTGCTGCTTATGTCGGGGTGACCCATGCCGTCGCCTGCAGTTCGGGGACGGATGCTTTGCTCCTGGCTTTGATGGCGTATGGAGTGGGTCCCGGTGATGCCATTTTCACCACTCCTTTCACCTTCGTTGCCACCGCGGAAGTAATCAGTCTCCTTGGCGCCACCCCGGTCTTCGCGGACATCGACCCGCGGACCTATAACCTCAGCGCGGAGGCCCTGGAGCAGGCGATTACCGCACTTCAGGCCAATAATCCCACGCTGCATCCTCTGCCGGGGGGAGATTCCCGGTCGCAGAGGAAGTCCCCGCCTGAAGGCAAAGGGTGTCATTGCCGTAGACCTTTTTGGCCTGCCTGCCAACTACGAACAAATCAATCCCGTAGCCCGAAAGCATGGGCTTTTTGTCATTGAAGATGCAGCCCAATCCTTTGGCGGCGAAATGCGGGGAGGAGGAAGCGCCGGAGCACTTGCCGAGATTGGCTGCACCTCGTTTTTCCCGGCAAAACCGCTCGGCGGTTATGGTGATGGCGGGATGTGCTTTACCGATGACGGCACCCTCGCCAACCTCATGCGGTCCCTTGCTCAGCATGGGCAGGGAAACGACAAGTACGAGAATGTGCGCATCGGCATCAATGGCCGCCTGGATACCTTGCAGGCGGCGATTCTACTTGCCAAGTTCGAGGTCTTTCCGGAAGAAATCACACTGCGGCAGCAGGTTGCCCGGTGCTACACGGAATTGCTCCTCGGTTCGTCTCTCACCCTACCCCACGTACCGGACGGATATCGGTCGGCATGGGCCCAATATTCCCTGCTGGCCCGGGACGAGGCGCACCGCACGATGCTCCAGAACCGGTTGAAGGCGGCCGGGATACCGACGGCCATCTACTATCCAAAGCCCCTGCATCGGCAGACGGCCTTTCGCAGCCTTGGCTACCAGACAGGGGATTTCCCGGTCAGCGAAGACTGTGCTCAGAGGATCTTCAGCCTGCCTATGCATCCTTATTTAGAAAAGGATGAGTTACGCCTGATTGCGCAGCTGTCTAACCAATCCCTTCGAGGATGGTACTAAAAGCCTCAACAATCCAGCGAATCGGTAAAATAGGCATCGCTTCCTCTTGACTTTTTGAGTGGCCTCGTGTAGTGGCCCTGTTAACTTGAAATCTTCGGGAGTAGCAGGTCGTTTTCAGCATGGTCACCAATTTTTTCCGCAGCATTCGCAGTGGGTCTCGGGAGTTGGACGGGATGGTTGACGGGTTTACCCGGCACGCGGGCCAGGGTACGGACGATGCCTTGATGCGAGTCGCTGCACGCGCGGGCTTGGCACAGAGCTGTGGTACGGCCAAAGTCGCGGTGTTGATGGGCACCTTTAATGGTGAGCGTTTTCTTGCCGAACAGCTTGACTCGTTAGCCGCACAGACGCATCCGGACTGGGAACTGTGGGCCTCGGATGACGGCTCGAAAGATAATACCCTTGCCATTCTCGAAGCGTATCGGGCGAAGTGGGGGGGCGAGCGTCTTACGGTCCTGCGCGGCCCGGCCAGGGGCCTCGCCACAAATTTCCTTTCCCTGGCCTGCAAATCCGGCATCCAGGCTGATTACTATGCGTACTCCGACCAGGACGACATCTGGGAACCGGACAAGTTGTCGCGAGCGGTCAGTTGGCTGGAGCGCATGCCACCTTCAGAACCTGCCCTGTATTGCTCGCGAACTATGCTGGTGGATGCGGCCGGAAAGGAAATGGGCTTGTCAGAGCTTCATGCCCGGCCTCCCTGTTTTGCCAACGCCCTGGTCCAGAACATCGCCGGCGGTAATACGATGGTCTTCAACAACGCGGCCCGCAATCTCCTGCGGCGAAAGCGGTGCCGATGTCGATGTCGTGACCCATGATTGGTGGACCTATATCGTTGTAACAGGTTGCGGTGGAAAGGTGTTCTACGATCCCCTCCCCACCATGCGCTATCGCCAACATGGCCGCAACCTGCTGGGATCGAATCTCGGTTGGTCGGGCCGCTTGATGCGCGCAGGCATGCTGCTCGACAATCAATTCAGAGGATGGAATGATCATAATATCCAGGCTTTGCGGCGGATCCGCCGGCGCCTGCTGCCCGCAAATAAGCGCATCCTGGATGAGTTCTCCAACGCCAGGAATCAGCCGCTGCTTCCTCGACTTATCGGCATCAAACGCTCACAAATCTACCGTCAGACCGCGTTAGGGAACATCGGACTGTTTGCGGCGGCGCTCCTCAAGAGATTGTAACCGCATGGGGTTTTTCAGTTGTTTTGCCTCGATTCGGTGGGCATGAAAAGAGCCATTGCTGACCTCGCCTGCTGTTCCCCTTTACCAATCGTCAAGTTTTGTGAAAAAATGGCCCCACCGATGTTGATCTTGCGAACTATCCGGCATCCGGTTCGGCCGTAGGAGGCTGACGCCCATGTTCGAACAAAGATTTCCCACTCTGGCCGAGTTTTATCGATCCCGAATGCGCCACTACCGGGTGATTCGCATACCGAAAGACGCGATCTGGAAAGCACTATGGTTTACCCGGTGGAAGATCCTCCGACCGGCCACAGTAGCCGTCTGGACGGTATTTTGGTTTATGCGCTGGAAGATCCTCCGACCGGCCACAGTAGCCGTCTGGACGGTATTTTGGTTTATGCGCTGGAAGATCCTCCGACCGGCCGCAGTAGCCGTCTGGACGGCAGTTTGGTTTACCCGCTGGAAGATCGTGCGACCAGCCGTGCAAGCGCTTAAGGTCAAATGGCGGCGCTGGCGCGAACCGAGCGTGCCGTTGCTCTCATTGACGGCGGCGGCTTCAAAATCCGGCAAGATCGAAACCCTGAGTGCGCCCGAGCGAGTGGCGACGCCCGCCCCGGGAGTCTACCCTGCCGAATCGAGGTACGTCCTGCTGCCCAACCACGAATCCTACGAGTTCCCGTCGATTGTCGTTGCGGAACTGTTTGATGCAGAAGTGTACGGCTGCAGCAACCTGGTGCGCTCGAATGGCCGGACGGTTCACCATGACCTGTACCGATTCTCGCACGATTTCACGTCCGAGGAGTTGCACGAAAAGATCCACATCGATCCCCGGAAAAACGTTGTCAAACAATATCTGAAGCCTGAGATCCGACACCATCTCGCAGTTGCTGCCAGCTTCACGGATTCCTGTTCCCGAAATTATGCCCATTGGCTGACCGAGGTGTTGCCCCGGATCAATCTGTTCTGTCGCACTTCACCCCGAAGGCCGTATCCCCTTGATTGTGGATGCCGGATTGCATGCCAACCTGGAGGAATCACTTCGGGCCGTGGCGGGCGATAAGGCTGACATCATCAGGTTGGGCCCGGAGGAGGCTGCCCGCGTGAAGCGCCTGCTCATCACTTCGCCGACGGGCTATATTCCATTCGACTGTCGCGGGTCTGCTAAGTCCGGCCATTCACACGGTATTTTCAGTCCCTATGCCCTCACCCTAATGGGCAAACATCTGGGCAGCGTTCTCGAAAAGCCCTTGCCCGCTTTGCCCACCAGGGTTTTCTTGCGGCGGGGTTCCCTCACACGCACCATGATAAACGAGCCTCAAATCGAGGCTAAGCTTGTGAGTCGTGGATTTTCGATCATCCAGCCCGAAAGCCTTTCTTTTGCCGAGCAATACCACCTGTTCGCCAACGCTGAGGTGATCGTGGGTGCAACCGGTGCAGGGCTGGCAAACCTCGTGTTTTGCTCGAAATCGGCTCGAGTCGTCATCTGCCTTTCCACCCATCCGACACACAAGTTTTGGTACTGGCCGAACATGGCGGCAGCGCTGGGCAACACGGTGAACTATGTCTTCGGGCCTTACCTTGATCCCGCTGCCCCTACTCTCCATACTGAGTTTCGGGTTGACGCAGACGATGTGATTCGGGCTATTGAACAGTAGAGTTTTATACTGGATCTCTACCCTTAGTTTTGCTAATTTATTAACTCCTTGCGAGGTTCTCTGGAATGATTCATCCTACGGCCATTGTTGCCGCTGAAGCGAAGCTCGGAGCTAATATCTCGATAGGGCCGTTCTGCGTGATTGGCCGTGTGACTATCGGTGACGAAACGGTGATTCATTCTCACGTTGTTATTGCCGATGGCGTCACTCTCGGCGTCGGCGTCGAAGTGTTTCACGGTGCGCTTATTGGGAAGGAGCCCAAAGGCGCGGGCGCTCTTGCAAGACAGCCGGTTTTCGAGAAACATATCCACATTGGAGACGGCTGTTCCATTGGCCCCCACGCAGTTGTTTTCTATGACGTAGAAATAGGCAGCAATACCCTGCTTGGTGACGGGGCCTCTATCCGGGAAAAATGCAAGGTCGGCTCGAAGTGCATCATCAGCCGTTACGTAACAATCAACTATAACACGACGATTGGTGACGGGACCAAGGTTATGGACAATACCCACATCACGGGCAATGCCAAAATCGGCAGACGCGTCTTCATCAGTGTTTTAGTTGGAACGGCCAACGACAACCTTGTCAGAGAAGGATTTTCGGATCATTGTGTTGGCCCGACCATCGAGGATGACGTGGTCATCGGCATAGGCGCTACACTCCTGCCCGGTGTGGTTATCGGACAGGGCGCAACGGTGGCGGCCGGGTCCGTCGTCACGAAAAATGTTGAACGAATGACTCTTGTTGCGGGTGTTCCAGCTCGATTTGTACGGCAACTATGATGGAGCATGCGGTGTGCTGTGAGGTGGCCGGCTCAGCAATCGTCTGAAGGTGCTCGCCTGATACGGTATCTTTAGAGGATAAAAGTGAAATATCTGTCGCCTGGTTAGCCGACACCTGGGAGTCAGCCCAGCATGGTCTTGAGCCGTCGTGCCCACCGCAGGGCTCGCCGTGTGACAACTCCGGAGAACGTAACCTGGTCGGCTACGTCAAGAGCTTGCCGCAAGCGATCAATCCGGTATGCTGCTCCACCCGGAGAAACAGGCAGTTCCGACGAGCTCCCTTCCAGCGCGCTCTTCAACGCCGATTCCGAGTGAAATCGTTCATAGTGCCGGCGTGCTTTGGCGCTCAGCACGGCAAGCTCTTCGCGTGACTGCCGGCCCAGGAGTTCAATCAGTTCCCCGAGTTCCCGCCAGATCAAGGCCCCCTCGGGTGCCATCTCCAGGGTACTCAAAAACGGTTTGCTGCTGTGGCTGTGGATGGCGATCGGCACACCTGCCCCCAGGACTTCCACCAGGGTGCGGGCACCACCGTAAGGAAAGGACGCGATGTAGATATCCACCGCGTGATATTGGAGTGCCTGCCAAACGCTGTTGACGTAGGGAATGTAGACAAATGCGGCCGGATCGATACCCGCTCTTTTCAAATTGCACCAGATTCGCAAACGGAAACCGAGACTCAACTTTCCGATGTGAATGTGCCTGCCCTTGGTCTGCCGCAAAATTTCCGGAACGACGTCGGCGTAGCTCAACCAGTAGGGCTTTTCAATCTTGTTGCGCCGGGCCGCGGTGCAGGTCACAAGCGGCCCGTTTGGACAGGCCGCGTTCGGTTTCGGGGAGTATCCCAGATCCTTGACAGCAAGCGGGAGGTAGTTGTTCGTTGGAATCGAGAGGACATGACGGCAGTTGCGGAACCCCATGGGATGGGGGTCGAAATGTTCGCCGTAGTCAAGGAATACACCCAGGCACAAATTATGGTCGCCATGATGGAGAAAGTTCAGTGTGTACCCCTGATCAGGTTGCACCGCAGCCACCGCTACGCTGTCCTGGTGGTGATTTAAGAGCCACACCACCGAAGGGTTGAGTTCGATGAGCCGGCGCTGCAGCCAGTCGAGCTTCTTCAGGCGGCCGCCTTTCGGAGCGAATTCAAACTGCAAGTCCGGAATGCCGGAGAAACGATGCTGGATCGCGCGACGGTTGGTGGGGCCGCCGATCCCCGTCACCAAAACCGTCCCCGCCCTGCCGGAGAGTCTGGCAAGATCTGCCAGAACGGCCGTGTGGCCTCCCGACGCCTGTAACATGCTCGCGATGTATACAACCCGGCCGGGCCGTTCCCGGGTTGGGACTGGGGACTTCGGCAAACTCCCGGCGCTCAACACGGTCGCCCGACGGATCCGGCCTATACGCTGGCACACCTCATCGAGGAAGCGATCGCCAAAGATCACGGCCGTGTTCAGCGGCTCGCAAAATACCCGCTCAACCAGTTGCTCGACATTTCGCAGAGCGGTTTCCAGGTCTCCTGAAGCCAACGATTGCTCAATTACGGTCCGAAAATCACTTTTTGAGGCAAATCCCAGCACCCGATCATTCCTTCCAGTTGTTAAGCGCTGGACTCTTCACCCAGCGGCAAGCCGGGTCTCCAACGAGGCAATGAGCTGCGGAGAACACCATAAGGGCGCTTGGTGAAGCGAGAGCCAAATGCCTCCGGCAAAGCCGGAGGCTTGGAAACAATTAGTGTTAATTAAGTCAATAAAGTTAACGAATAACTCAGTTATGACTTCAGTTCCTAAAATAACTTCGGATCTTCTTTAGAAATGAAATAATTGGAACAAGCAGCTTTTCGATGTCAGGCAAATTTTGTTGGCTCATTCTTAACTGATTAATATCATTCATAATTTGCTGAGAGACAAATGATTCCAACTGATTCACCCGAGCCTCTGACTCATTATTCTTATTGCGCTGACCATTTTCGAACATGTGAAGTGAATCATCAACTCTAGAAATGAGCTGAGACAATTCATTGATTTTGTTTTGGTGATCCACAAGAGTTAGAGATTCAAAATATCTTAACAGGTAAGCCGTATTTTTGGCCCGTGCGTCACTGTTCGTTTTGCGAAACATTTCAAGAGGAGAGCTGCGGGTGAAACAACGAGGACTTCGATGTTTTAAGAGTATTTCCCAATTGTCCGGGAAATTCCACTTCCCTTGAAAGATATAATTTTTCTCATTCGCCAAGTAGATGAGGCCATTTTTTTTGACGATTTTATCGAACAAATTGAGGTAATAATCGACATGATGCTGCTCCATTTCCTGCATGCTCTGAATATTTACAGCTATGTCATAGGTGATATTATTCATTTTTTCAAAGTGCCATGCAGGGACAATGAAACAGTCAAATCGCTTTAAATCAAATTCATCATTATTATAATAGAATCCAATCCTAAGATTGGGGAAAGTCTTTTTGAGGTATTGATAAGAGTAAAGTATACTGGCCGGAACTGCATCGACAAGACAATACTTGATATTGGAGTCATAGATGTTAATCAAAGCCTCAGCAAGACGTCCATAGCCACCACCAACTTCAATGACTTTTATCGATTTCGTTGGTGAGGCGAAGGCGTCGATAAGGTTCACGTCAATCATGCTCCCGAGGTCCGTTAAAATAAGTTTTCTGGCCTCTTCTTTTAAGGAACCATCCGGATTGAAATAGGTTGGAACAATATTTAATAAATCAATTTCTTTAAGGAAATCGAGGTAAAGCGACACGAACTCGGGCGAAATGCTTTGCAGGCCGGTGCATCCAATCCACGGATCCAGCATTTGTTTCATATTCGAGTAGTATCTTTGAAAAGTCTCCTCCGGACATCCGGAGGGCGTCATCTCTTGAGGTTGTGATTGTGAGACAGAATCTTCATCACCTTGCTGGCCGTCACGCTGTATATCCCAAACCGGCGCGGGCCTGAAGTGGCCGCTATTCTTACTCATATCCTCTACTATCTTCTCGAACAGAGCTCTATCTGCAGGGATATCAAAGGGGTCGCCGGAGATGGTCCTGATAAATGATCTCTTTTTCACGGGCATTCCTTAATTGTGGTCAAAAATAGGTCTCAATTTACAAACTAGCCAGTTCTCATCCGGAAAGTGGCACCTTGCTCTGTAGGAGGGGCTTCTAGCCCCGATCTCGGCTGGAAGCCCCTCCTACAAGATGTGGTTTCCGGATGGACACTAGCTACGCTTCCCGATTCATGTGAGGCCGGACTGTTGATTGAGTCGTAAAGTCTTGTACCAAAATTTACGGCACAACGGTATTCTTGAGTTCAGTCGGACTGCTTGCGTGCAGAGTTTTGTATCTCTGTCACAGGAACCATTATCCTTGGCACTCCTCAACTTCATAAACTTAGAACCTGTCCAAAAACAACTTGCACCCATTTCAACCCTTTTTTGAACCACGAAGAACACGAAGGACACGAAGAAATCACTTCGTGTCCTTCGTGTTCTTCGTGGTAAAAGAAGGCCTTTTATTTTTGGACGCCACTTACCGTCATTGGTGGTCAGGGTAGTTCTGCCAAAGACATCACAATCTCTCGAACTCGCGACAAATCTTGATGACCCACGCGACCTGTTCGTCTGAAAGTTGGGGGTAAATCGGCAAACTCAGGATTTCGTCCTGCAGCTGTTCAGCCACGGGAAAGGTCCCGCGCGGCCACCTTCGGTTGGCGTAGGCCAATTGCAGGTGTGGCGCAGTCGGATAATGAATGAGGGTTTCGACGCCATGAGACGCCAGGAACTTCTGCAACGGATCCCGCTGCCTGCTGCGCACCACAAAGAGGTGCCAAACGGGTACGCATTCATCAAGGACGACAGGAAGAATCAAGCCGCATCCTTCCAGGCCGGCCAGGTAGCGATCGGCAATTTCGCGTCTCCGCTCATTCCACTGATCGAGGTGCGGCAGCTTTGCCCGCAGGAATGCCGCCTGCATCTCGTCCAGGCGGGAATTGTACCCCTGCAGGTCGTGCTGGTAGCGCTGGGTGGAGCCATAACTGCGGAGCAGCCGGAGCTCCCTGGCGAGGGCGGCGTCGTTGGTGGTTACGGCACCGGCATCTCCCAGGGCCCCCAGGTTCTTGCCCGGGTAAAAACTGAAGCCAGCCGCATCGCCCAGACCGCCGGCGCGCCTGCCGGCAAACCTAGCACCGTGCGCCTGCGCAGCGTCTTCAATGAGCGTCAGTTGGTGCTTCCGGGCCACGGCCTGGATGGTATCCATTTCGGCGGGCTGCCCATAAAGATGCACGGCAATGACGGAGCGCGTTCTCGGGGTCACGGCGGCTTCAAGTAATTTTGCGTCGAGGTTGTGGGTTTGCGCATCAGGTTCCACGGGAACGACGGTGGCACCCGCGTAACTCACGGCCAGCCATGTGGCGATAAACGTATTGGTCGGCACAATCACCTCGTCGCCCGCTCCGATACCGTAGGCGCGCAAGATGAGATGCAGGGCATCGAGGCCGTTGCCAACCCCGACACAGTGCTCCGTTCCGCAGTAGGCGGCGAACTCCTGCTCGAAGGTGCTGAGCTCGCTGCCCTGGATAAACCATCCCGAGTTGATCACTCTTTCGAACCCGTCACGCAGTGAGGTCTCGAGTTCCGCATGGGCCGCTTTGAGATCCAGAAAGGGAACGTCCATGAGTCAATTCATCCTGTTTTCTTTGCTGCCAAGAGAAATTCCTCGTAATCGCGAAAGTAGTCGCTTTCCGCGTAAAGATCGGAAGCAAGCACCAGGCATACGGCGCCCGAGGAGAAGTTGGTGATATTCCGCCACATCATCGGACAGATATAGAGCCCGAAATAGCTGCGGTTCAATTGAAAGACCTTTTTGTCGTAGCCGTCATCAATATGGACATCAAACGCCCCGGACATGGCGATGATCACTTGCTGCAGGGCCCGGTGTCCGTGTCCTCCCCGCTCGGCACCACCGGGAACATCGTACAGGTAATACACCCGCCGGATATCAAAGGGGACGTGACGAGAGCCCTCGATGAACGTCAGGTTTCCGCGCGGGTCCTGAATTCTGGGCAGATCGATCAAATGACAGTCAGCGACAGACATCTTACCTTTGTCCTTCAAAAATACCATGTCAGGCGAGCGCCTTCGGAGAATTGCCGGGTTGGCTATCTCACCGCGCTCGGCAGATAGAGGCAGCGGTGCAGCATAGAGGATCTACTGTTCAAGAGCACGCACCACAGCGTCCACATCGACGCGAAAATCGGCGTGAAGACCATGCGCCCCGGGACCAACCGTAGTCCCAAACACATAGTTCACCTTGTTGCCCAAAGCTGCGGCCATGTTCTGCCAGTAACCATAGCTATGGCGAGGATGGATCGAGAAGCATATGATCAATCGGGCCGATTGCGGACAGAACACGAGGTTTGCCAGCCCTGCGCCGGTTGCGCCCACGATCACTTCAGCATTGGCGAACAGGTGGTATTGCTCGGCAAAAGACAGGCACTCCGGCTGGATCACCGAAAATCCTCGACTCACGAGCTTTTCCGCGAGTTGCTGCTCATTTCTCATCGTCCGTATGGGTGAATTGCGCTGCAAAAAAAACCTGGTGGGTAGAGCTGTCACCGGCCGTTCCAGAACGCTGCCCAAATGTTTGCCCATCAGGGCAAGGGCATAAGGACTGAAAATGCCGTGTGAATGGCCGGACTGTGCAGACCCGCGGCGATCGAACGGAATATAGCCTGCCGGCGAAGTGACAATCAAGCGCTTCACGAGGGCCGCATCGTCCGGGCCCAACCTGATAATTTCAGCCTCATCGCCCGCCACGGCACGAAGTGATTCCTCCAGGTTTGGATGCAACCCCGCATCCACAATCAAAGGGATGGTGACGTCGGGGTTGGTGCGACAGAACAGGTTGATGCGGGGCAGCACCTCGGTCAGCCAATGGGCGTAGTTCGGTGCACACGCATCGGTGAAGGCGGCAGCAACCGGGAGATGGTGCCGTATCTCCGGTTTAATGTAATGTTTAACAAGGTATTCCTGGGGATATATGCGAATCTTTCCGTGCAGCTCTTCAGATGTGAAATCGTGCGAAAACCGGTACAGGTCGTGGTGAACCGTCACGCCATTCGATCGCACGAAGTTGCTGATGCCGGAGACTTCGGCATCAAACAATTCCGCAACGACGATCGAGGGGAACTCGTAGGCATCGGCTGCCGGCGGCAGAATCGGTCCCGATGCTGCAGGATATACGCCCGGTGGGGGCGTAGGCACCCGCTCGGGCGCACTCAGCACCTCGATCCTGCCCGCTTGTGAAGTCGCCGCCGCAGTCAGTGAAAGCAACGGCACGCTCGGTTCGCGCCAGCGTCTCCAGAGGGTGCGAACGCCCCCACTCCTAATTATGTGGAGATATCGCTGAACCGTCCTTGGAATGATCGCCTGCACCACCGGCCGCACGATTTTCCACCGAGTATACCACACCGCCGACCAGATGGCTTCTTTCGGGATGCGAATCAGCGGGTATCTGCGCAATCGGGAACGATAAAACTCGGCCAGTCTGGGGAACCTTTCTTCGAACACGGGTCTCACTCTCCTGATGTAGAACCGGATGCCAGGTAATTCGCCAGAACCACATCGGCGGGGCCATCCTCTTTGATCCGACCGTGGTCCATGCAGACCACACGGGTGCACATGGACCCGATCAGGTTGGTATCGTGAGAGACCACGATGAGAATGCTTGCCGACTCGATCATTTTGTGCATCCGGGCGGTGGCTTTCTGCACAAAGTTCACGTCTCCCCCGGCAAACAGTTCATCGAGAACCAGAATGTCAGGATCCACGGAGGTGGCCAACGAAAACGCGAGGCGCAGGTACATGCCTGTAGAATAGTACTTGACCGGTGTATCGATGAATTCTTCGAGGCCCGCAAACGCAATCACTTCGTGCTCGATAGCGGCCAATTGAGCCTTGCTGTAACCCAGGATGGCGCCGTTCAAATAGATGTTCTCGCGACCCGAAAATTCCGGGTGAAAACCGGCGCCGATCTCGAGCAGCGGTGCAACCCGCCCTTCCACGTGGATAGCGCCGCTGCTGGGCTCATAAATCCGGCACAGGGCCTTCAAGAGCGTGCTTTTGCCGGCACCGTTATGGCCGATGATACCCAATCGCTCCCCAGCCTGAACGGTGAAAGACACCCCCTTGACCGCATAGAAATCAGAAAACGAGGATGGCTTACGCTTACGAAAAATAGTGGACACGTACTCCTTCAGTGACGGAGAACGATCATGGTAGAGGCGAAACTTTATCGATAGGTTTTCAACAGAGATTCTTGACATTCGCCTCTCACAACCTGAAGACGACTTTATTTTCCTGAGCCAGGAAGACGCAGAATCCTACCACCATCGAACACGTGGCGAAAACCGCAGCATAGGTTATGGCCGTCATCGAAGGCAAATGGCCCATGCTCAACGGCGCCCGGAACAACTCAATAAACGGGACCATGGGGTTCAGCGCGACAAGCCAGGCCACCTTGCCGGTCAGTGCTTCGTGTCGGTACATGACGGGGGTCAGGAAAAACCATGCCTGCATCAATACCCCGATAACATATTGCAAGTCGCGAAAGAATACCGTAGCCACCGAGACCACCAGCCCAATCCCGAAAGAAAAAAGGAAGAGCAGGCTATACGCGACCGGGATAAACAACAATGCCCAGGAAATCGGCGCGCCGAACAAGAGAATCAGCAAAAACAAGGCGACGAAAGCCAGGGCACTGTCGATCAAGATTCCTAATGACAAGCTGAGCGGGAAAATAAGCTTGGGCAGGTAAATCTTCTTGATCAAGCCCTCATTGAGGAGGAAGGCTGAGCAAGACTGCGTTACGGTAGCTGCTGGAAGCAGTTCCACGGCACCATTCCGGCAAACAAAAAGACCGAATAAGTGGCTAGATCCAGATTGAACAGGGTTGCAAACACCACTGCCGTTATGGACATCATCAACAGTGGGTTGATCAACGTCCATAAATAACCCAACGCTGTTCGCCGGTAGCGAAGGGTGAGGTACTGATGCACCAATTGTCCAAGTACCGAACGGTACTGAATTACTTCCAGGGCGTTGCGCCCCAACGCATTATTCATTCAGGTAATACTGCTTCGTTGGTTAAGAACCGGCCAGGAGCTTCTACGTTTGGGTTGTCAGGATGTGATCGATGACGTTCGGACAGATCACCCCGGCGAGAAATCAAGGGATCTCGACGGTACCCTCGGCCAATTCGCGATATAGCTGCTGCTCCAGCTCCAGAATGCGTCGCTTTCTCTCTCTCACCTTCTTGGCCGGGATACCGAAATAAATGGACCATGGCTCCACGTCCCGCATGACGAGGCTCATTGCTCCGATAGCGGCCCCCTCGCCGATGGTCACCCCCGGGAGAACGACGCAATGCGTAGCGACGAGGGCGTGCTTCTCGAGAACAACCGGATTAGGGAGTATCTTTCTAAACTTCCAGGGGATCGTCGGATTTGTCAGTACTTCTCCGCTGTAGTCGTCCCCGCTCGCGATTATCGTTGAATTATAAGAAACACCGGAGAAATCTTTCAAAGTCAGGCCGGCGATACTGCCGGAGAGCCGAGTACATACGCCTATATGGATAAAATCACCGAAAATGATTCGTCCCGACAAGATACAAAAATCATCAATTCGGACATGGTTGCCGATCTCGATTTTATCTGCGTTGTATACCACTGCTTTTTTGGAAAGCTTTACATTTTTTCCAATGCTCTTGAAACCTAGATCGTTCAGTTCTTCTTGCCTGTAAAAAGAATCCATGAAGCCCCCCTCTATTGATTGACGGTAAAGGTTTAAATGAGGCCGCCATTGAGCTGAAGGCAAGAGCCGGTTACATAAGGAGTGTTCGTGAGGAATTCAACGGATCGGAGGATTTCGTCCGGGTCGCAGAACCTACCGCTAGGAATTCGAGAGAGCATCTCTTCCCGCATCTTATCGGTTAGCACCGCCTCGCCCATCCCGATTGACGAATAGCCAAGGTTTATGCAGTTGGCGGTAACGTTTCTTGAGGCATTCTCCGCGGCAACTGTCCTGACCAATCCCCACAGGGCCGCTTTTGAGGCAGCGTATGCGCTCGTCCCTGGGACAGGAAGTTCCGCGACGACGGAAGAAAAACAGATGATCCTGCCGAAAGACTGCTCCCGCATTATCGGGAGCACACAACGGATTGCGTGGAACGCACCAATAAGGTTCGTCTCGATCACTTTCGCCCATTCGCGAGGGTCGGACTTATGAGTCATTGCCGCAAAAGAAATCCCTGCGCAAGCGATGAGTGTCAGATCATGCATATGCGATGCCGGCAATGAGTTCACCCAGCGATCGACTTGAGCATAATCGGTAACGTCGACCTTGGCGATCCGTTCATCAAGAACGGGCGAAGTATTCCATGTACCGGAAACATCCTCACCCAAACTCGAATAATGCTCGAAGAGATACTTCCCGATCCCGCGCGAAGCGCCCGTAATAAGCTTCACGAGAAAGCCTCTGCGTCAAAAGTCCAAAAGTAAGGAAACCTTCTTCTCCTCGGCCAGGGGAGCGCAACGCCCGCCCCGCCGCCACAGAAAAGACGATAAGAAACCGCTTTTCAAGCCATTTAGAATACTGGCCGTCGTTTACGTTGTCAAGAATATTTGCTCGCACTGAAACTCCGATATAAGGAATTGTGCAGAGTATCCCCGGAGAGTGGCGAGGAGGAAAGCTCGTCAGGAGGAGTCTGGTGGGGCCACGCCCGTGTAGTGGGTGTAGACTATAGCGCGGGTGAGCTTGAGTTCTTTTTCGGTGTCGTGAACAGGGATCCCTGCGAGCATGAAGACTTCATGGGAGAAAAAGATACCGAAACAGGAATCAACAAAAACGATGAGTTTGTTACGGTTAAGGGTTTTGAGCTTTCGACGATACATATTCCAAGTCGTCTGCTCGCCGGCCTCGTGAAGGCGCGCTTGTTCTTGCTGCCACATGAGAAAGGCGGTAGTCAGCGCTTTCATGGCCATGACTACATAGACCTGCACCCATACGCCTTCCCTGGTCTTTCTGGGAGGATGTTCGAGGCACCAGTTTTGTTTGGTGTCTCGAAACAGATTGTTTTCGATGAGGCTGCGATCATCGTAGCGATCAAAGGCAACAAAAGGATCCTTGACCTGACCGTTGGTTACCAATACGATCTGCTTATCCAACGGCGGGGTTTTATTATCCCAGGTCTTGACGACCACGGCGTTGAGCGGGATGGGTTGGTAGTCTTTTTTGGTGGTGTTGGTTTTGGACCCCTCGGATTTAAACCAGTCACAGGTTAAGAGAGCAGGTACGCCAATGAGCTCCGTGCGAATTTTTTCGGTGTATTTTGCTTTGCCATAACCGTGAGTGATTTCCATTTCTCTGGCAGCATGGTGGGAGTCAACCGCTTCCAGGGCAAGTTGGCGGGCATCAATAGCGGCATCCATGTTCTTTTTGAGTGGGATGACGAATTCGATACCCTGTTGATCGATGGCAAAGAGCACTTTGCCATCAAGGAACCCCAGATCGACAACGAAGGAACGGATTGTGCTCCGGGGTCCGACATTTTCCGTGGCCTGTTTCAAAACGGCAAGAACATGCAGATTGTCGGGCTTTTCAATGGTGTCAATTTTAATTGCCAAGGGAATGCCGGTATTGAGTTCGTAAATGGCCCAGACCTTCCAACCATAAATGGTTACCTTCACGGTTTTGAGCTCACCATTTTTCCGGTAGCCGCGCGCCTCCACTTTGCGTTTGCGCGTTACCGCGCCGCAACCCTTGAACTGCTTGGTGGTCTCAAAGTCGGTGGCATCGCAAGCTGCATGGATGTACTTGGGAAAGAGGTTCAACCCAGCCAACTGTTGAATGCAGCGATTGAAGAGGTTCTCTATGGTCCTCGGAGTGATTTTAACCATCTGTCTGGCCAAGGTGTCGATACAAATGGCTCCCCTCACTTCAGGCACCGGCGTGGTCCGAAGTTTAACGCCCCTTGCGCAACTACCATTTCTGACTTGATAAGCGTTAAAGCCACAAAGGCCCATGAGGAGTCCATCGGTAAGGAGCAGATCGTGTACGGGCTCCATCTTGGGAATGGAGCCAATGACTTTCATGAGAAAGACTATGATGAATTGAATGAAAGGAACATGCTGTCGTTCTTGGTCTTTGGGGGTAATAGTCTCAAGAAGGGGGAAGACCTTAATCTCTCTCAAATACTGAAAGAAGAAATCGAAGAGTGTGGCTTCATCAAGGGTGAAGACCGAGTCCATCTCCCTTTGACAGAAAAGGTGGTTCGCGACCTTGGCATCATCTCGCTCTGCGGTGTGCCAGAAGAGCCGCTTCAATACCGTCTGCTGCATTTGCTCTCGAGTGGTCATGCCCAAACACCAAGCCGAAAGGAAACAGGTCAAGCAGGCTATAGGCCAATCCACCCTATTGTGAAGCGAATGCAAGAGAAATATCCAGAGCTGTTTTTATTAATGATTCACAGTGTTTAATTCTATATAGTTGTTATCCTACGTTATTTATTTGTATCCTTATATCGGAGTTCCAGGCTCGCAGAACATTTACGCTCGCCCTCTTCAGCAGGTAAGAAGAGAACTCGCCATGCTCTGTCATGGATAAGCGATGAGACGGCAGCGCTCGATGAAAACCCAGGTAAACCCAGAAAGGTATTGCCAAGAAGCTCGGGCCACTGTAAAGGAGCTGAAAGCAAGCATAGATCCTCCTGCGCCGATGAGGTTTTGTCTGTTGGCGATGAGCAGTTCCAGAGAAGATGAGCGGTTTATGTTGAAAATATTGAGTGTTTTTGGGACGCGTCCCGAGGCCATTAAGATGGCCCCGGTGATCAAAGAGCTGCGCAGGCACCCGGACCGGATCGCACCCCGGGTGTGCGTCACCGCCCAGCACCGGGAGATGTTGGACCAGGTGCTGCAGCTCTTTGACATTGCGCCGGATTACGACCTTGGCATCATGCATGCCAACCAGGGGCTGACGGAACTGACCGCGCGGCTCCTGCTGGCCCTCGGACCGGTGCTGCAGCGCGAGCAGCCCGACTGGGTCCTGGTGCAGGGTGACACCACCACCGTCATGGCTGCCAGTCTTGCCGCGTATTATCGGCAGATCAAGATCGGCCACGTCGAAGCGGGGCTGCGCACCGGGCACAAATATCAGCCGTTTCCGGAAGAGGTCAATCGCAGGGTAACCGATGTCATGGCAGACCTCTACTTCGCCCCGACTGAAACCAACCGGGCAAATTTGCTGGCGGAAGGGGTCTCGGATAAATTCATTCGCGTAACCGGCAATACCGTCATTGACGCTTTACTGGATATTGCCAGGCGGCCCTACGAGTGGTCATCCGGTCCCCTCGCCACCGTCCCCCGAAACCGGCGGCTGATCCTGGTCACCGCCCATCGTCGCGAAAGCTTTGGCCTGCCGTTCCAGCAGCTTTGCCTGGCGTTGCGAGAGATCGCGTCAGCCTATCGGGAAAGCGTGCACATCGTCTATCCCGTGCATCTCAATCCTAATGTTCAGCAACCGGTGCGCGAGATTTTGGGGGGTCTGCCCAACGTCAGTCTCCTTCCGCCCATGGATTACCTGCCTTTTGTCCATCTCATGAAGGCCTCGGCATTGATCCTGACGGACTCGGGAGGGATTCAGGAAGAGGCCCCCGGTTTTGGCGTCCCGGTCCTGGTCATGCGGGAAAAGACCGAACGACCCGAAGCGGTTGCCGCCGGCACCTCGCAGCCTGGTTGGAACCAGGACGGCAACCATTGTGGAGGCAACCCGCCGCCTCCTGGATGATCCGGAGGCTTACCGGCTGATGGCTCAGGCGGCCAACCCTTATGGGGATGGACACGCTGCCGAGCGGATTGTGGAGGCGATCTTTGAGACGGCGCGGTAGGCTCAGGTGCTCCTCGCTCGCGAGATCGTCCCGACCTCCTTTGATGATGTCCCGATCTTCTTTGCCAGATCCGCGTAAGTCGGGTTGAGCAGAAACAAGATGTTTAGTCCCATCCAGAAAGCTCGCTTGAGCATCTGCTGCAAAGTGTTTTCCCATGGACGGTCCGGCAATTCACAAGCGCGTTGCCGCAGGAGTGAAACGCGTCCTGCAGCGCCATGAGCTTGCCGCGCGCAGGGAGGAAATACGAAAGATCCTTCACCGGCACCATGATCTGAAGCATGTTTTGGTGTTCGCTCCAAGCTTGAAATGGAATTTCGAACTCTTCCAGCGACCGCAGCAACTGGCTCTCGCCCTGGCCTGCAGAGGGGTGCTGGTATTTTATCTGGAACCGGAATTTTACCGGTCTTATAGCGTTCTCCGACTGAGGGACCGACTTTATCTTTGCGCTTTGCCCCCGGATGCCTTCAAGATGGTTGTCGCCCCCCTTGTCTACATACTTTGCTGGAACCGAAGACACCTCGACGGCTTCAATCGGCCTCGGCTCATCTACGATTACATCGATGATCTGACCGTTTTCCGGGAGATCCGAAGATGATCGCGCAGGGACCATCGGGAACTCCTGGCCACAGCCTTTCTTCCCATGGCCACTGCGGACCGCTTGTACCGGGATGCCCTCACGGCGCGTCCGGACTGTAAATGGTGTCCCAATGGGGTGGATTACGAGCACTTTGCACGGGCCAGAGATCGCAAAGCCGGCCTGCCACCACAGGCAATGGCTCCTGTCCTTGCCGTGGGGAAGCCGATCATCGGCTACTGCGGAGCCCTCGCCCGGTGGTTTGATTATGATCTCGTGGGAGCTGTCGCCGCTCAGCGGCAGGATTTAGCTTTTGTGCTCATCGGACCGGACTATGACCATACCCTGGTGGGAAGCGGTTTGTATCGACTGCCAAACGTCACCTGGCTTGGCCCCCGCCCATACTCTGATTTGCCTCAATTCCTGCGATATTTTGATGCAGCCATGATCCCCTTCCGCCTGAACCCGATCACGCACGCGACTTCTCCCCTGAAACTCTTTGAATACATGGCGAGGGGGAAGCCCGTTGTGATCACCCCTATGCAAGAAAGCATCGTTATCGAGCAGTGCTGGTGGGGAGGAATGTCGCCGAGTTCTCGGCTCGACTGGATGAGGCGCTTGCTCTTGCCAAAGACCGGCTTACCTTGCCGCCATCGACCAGGTGGCGCGGGAAAATACCTGGGACGCTCGTGCCCTTACTATTCTGGAGGCTCTTGACGCCGGCTGAAAAGGATGCGAGAGGAGAGAACAAACAATGAGCCATTTGCCCAGGATATCAATCGTGACTCCTTCATACAATCAGGGGCAATTCCTGGAGAAGACCATTCTGTCAGTGCTCGATCAAGGCTATCCCGACCTCGAGTATGTGATCATCGATGGCGGAAGTTCGGACAACAGCGTCGAGATCATAAGAAGATACGAAAAGTATCTGAAGTACTGGATAAGCGAGCCGGATCGTGGTCAAAGCCATGCCATCAACAAGGGGTTCGATCATGTGACAGGAGATCTCCTGGCTTGGTTGAATTCGGATGATTGCTATGCTCCGGGAGCATTGCATGTGGTTGCTGAAATGTATCGCGCCAATCCTGCTGCCGGAGCAATTGTTGGGGCAGGGGACATGGTCGATGTGGAGGGGAAAGTCCTTTTCGAAGCAACAAGAGCCAGTATCAGTCTGGAGTCGATCTATAATTGGTTTGATGAATTCTTTTTGCAGCCCTCATGCTTTTTCAGGAAGGACGTGTGGGAAGCGTGTGGCCCCCTGGATGAAAAGCTGAATATGCCATGGATGTCGATCTCTGGATTAAGATCGCCCGGCGCTTTAACTTTGTGACGACCGGTACGATGCTCTCTCATAGCCTTCGCCACATGAAGGCAAAAACACGGAATATGAGTACCTTTCCAGTGTGGAGGCGGTCTCCTTCATCCTTGGGCATGGCGGTGAAGGCCCCGCACGCGCTCTGCTTGAAAAATATGCTCAGCGAATCACGCAAGATGCCGAGAGAGCTCACGCTCTGGTGGCGTTTCGTGATGCCGAACTCCTCGAGCAGACGTGAACTGGAAGCAGTGTATCGTTCTCTGAGCTGGAGAGTGACCAGGCCCTTGAGACTTCTCTGGAAATTCATGGCGAAGGGAAGAAACCGGATAAAGACTCTCGCCAAACTGAACTAGCCCCCGGTTGCGCGCAGTAAACGGACGGCTTCGCTCGGACGCAGCCACTCGACCATCTTGTGCTGGAAGCACGAAGCCAGCACCTCTCCGGGTTCGCGGCTGCTGCCGATCTCAGCAAGCGCCACGGTGAGGACCTCGCGGACGAATGTCGCGCGAAACGCCCTGGCCTGCTCGAGGTGACGTCGGCTGATCTGTACGGCGTCGAGGTGGCGTCCGGCAAGCTCGACCACGCCACGAGCGACGTCCGCCGCAGACGGCTCGACAATGAGTGTGTTGTCGGCACCGTAGAAGACGTCCCGGCCGCCGCGCGACGGGGTCGAGACGACCGGAATCCCGCACATCAGGTACTCGGAGGAAGCGAAGCACCCGCCCTCCTCCTCCGACAGGATCAGGCCGACCTCCGACTGGTTGATTATGCGGCACACCTCTGCCGAGGCTACGTCGGTGACATAGGCTGCGTGCGGGATCGCTGCCAGATCGACGCCACTCGCGGCAAACGGTCGACCGGCCACAATCGCAAGGCCAGGGACCTGCGGAGGCCAGCCACGGGCGCTTGTAGACCGCAGGTTGGGTCACCATCACCGCACGGTACTTTTTGGGCAGCCCGAGAGGCTGAAACAGCCGCTCGTCAAGCCAGCAGTTGTGGTGGACCCAGGCGGCGCGGAATCCGGCCCTCTTTGCTGCCGCAACCTCGTCGGGCGTGTTGGCAAGCACCCAGACCCGGCCCGGAGAGACCCCCGCGCGGCGGTGCTGCGCAGCGGCCGCCGCAAAGTAGCCGGTGTCCGAGTGCCAAAAGGTCAGCCAGCACAGCAGGTCCCCGGGGCGCAGGTGGCGCATGACCCTCCGCCAGACCCACACCGGGTGGGGATCCGCGAGATGAAAGGCGCTCAGGAAGAGCCGTCCGTGAGCACCGGCGGCCAGCAGGCGCAGGCCAACCGCAGCGTTGGCGGCAGCGCTTACGCGGCGACGAATAGCCTCAAAGAGGCTGTACGCAGTCATCTGCACCTCTCTTTAGAGGAAATTCAATAGGTGGTCAATTCAGGAGGTTTTTTCCTGTATTGGTCATACGCTTTGATCCAGGTCGGAGACATTATCTCGCACTTGGTTCGGGGTATACCCTCATTTTCTTTAGAACGTTCTTCCGCATGAATTCGTTTTTCATGAGACAACGGTCTTTGATTCTCCAGGAAATGACCACAGAATCTGCAGAACATGGAGAACAAATCCAACATGCCGTCATCCGGATCGGGCAAATTCTTTCTCCCCTTGTCAAGACCGAATATCCGATCTATTCCTCCGGCTATAGCGCAAGGATAATACCCAAATGGTGTTAGTCCCATGCCGCATTGGGAAGTTACCCAGCATCCCCCGGAAAAATCATAATCTTTGAATGGAGTTAGATCGACGGGCGCGACATTGAAGGGCGAGAATGTCTGTCTGAATTCTTGAAATCTTGTGAGAGTTCTCAATGCTAATTCCGCGGCTGATCGCAGAAAGCCTGTTGTTGACATTTTTGCCGAAACCGTTAGTCACAACTTAATCATGGTTTGATGAGAGAAATCATCACGATATTGAATCAGCAAATCCAATATTAGGAAAAGTTGCGGGTGTAATGTCGGTTCTCCGCCAAGGATCCTGATGGTCTTCCACTTTATATTATTTTTTATTGATTCATTAATAAATTTGTGTATTTGTTCCAACTCATCTCTTGTTTAGTTGGTGCTTGTGTACAAGAGCGATTGCAGTTAAAGCATTTCAAATTACAAGTCTAGGTGATATCTATTTCGATTAATTCTTGACTTCGGATATATTTATTCCATATTGTATTGGATTGTGTAGGCAAGAGACATTCCGCGATTGCAGTTGGTTTGGACGATGGCTTTCAGCATCTGTGCCACTTGCTTTCTCCGATGCTGTGTATTCAGTTTCTCTCGCCGCTGTGGCTATCCCACGCCACCGGCACCCATCAAAGCTTTGGGTGTAAGCTTTGTGTAATTCAGTTGTCAGGAAACTGCCAAGCACCAAGCCTTCGTCAGCCCTCAGGTTCGCGATCTTGTCGAGATGGCGCGCCTTGGTGAGGATCGTCTCAAAATCGTTCTTCAACTCGGGCCAGTGTTCCTGTGCCCTCGGTATGTCACCCCAGATGTGCACCTCTTCCACCGGGTGGATCATACTGAACTCCCAGTTTGATTCGCCCTGTTTCTCCACCCGCCTGCAGAATTCATCAAAGCTCAGTGCGCGTATCATGGTGCTGACTGCCCGTGGGTTGTAAACCACCCGGAGTCCGAATTTCGACAGACGGTAGCCCAGTTCGATGTCTTCACAGCCAAAGCGAAACACCTCGTTGAAAAACCCATGGTCTTGAAGAAACGCTGTCTTGCAGGATGATCGCCCTCCCCAAAAGTGGGCGTAATCAAGCCATTGGTCCGGCGGAATAATTGGGTAACAGAAGAGGTAGAAGCCCACCTCCGTAACAAAATGCATCACGGGCTTCGATGCGATCGGCGAAGACAACTCGGTCCGACCCAAAACCGCGATGGTTGGGTCCGGGTAGCGAGCATGGCTCCGGAGATGTTCCTCCAGAAGGGTTGGGCTGGCAACGTCATCATCGTCCATGAACAGCAAGATGGGTGCGCGGGCCTTTTCGATGCCACGATTTTTGGCAACCGCAATGCCGGCATTCTTCTGGTGAAGATAGGTCAATTGGAGGTCTTCCTGAAAAGATCCACGACTTGGTGGGTCTTATCGGTAGACCCATCATCGACGACGATCACCTCGAACTCGTCTCGCTCCAGGGTTTGCCCAACCAGGGCCTTCAGGGCCTTCTTCAGGTACACCGCGCGATTCCACGTGGGGAGAATTGCGGAAATTCGCGGTGCTTTGTTTGCCCCCACTCCTCACCTCCGTCCGAGGTTCATGCAGATCTGCATCGTGGTTGCCGGCAAGAGTCAGCAAAGCCGAGATCTGCTTTTGGGCTGCCTGCGGAGAATAATTGTGTTGGATGTCGGGCACCACCACAACATTCGCGCCGGGAACCAGCTTCATGATCCTCTCCCGCTCATTTTCGGTGAGGGCGATCACGGTGTCGGCTGAGCGAAGATTCACACTCTCCATCTTCTCGCACTGATGAGCCGGTTCCTGTATGTCCTTTTCACTGCTGATTGCCGCCTCTTGTTCCAGGCTGATCCCGTGATGGTTCTCGGTGATTAAAAGACGTGGGCCCAGGGAGAATAGGTGCGGACCACAGGGAGGTATTCATACATGATATCAGTGGAGGACAGGAAAACCTGTTGATAATTATGCCCGTATCGCTCCATGTGTTCGACAATGGCGGAGTAGCCGAAAATAGCCGTGACTCCGAGTTCCTTCAGTGTCCGCACATGGCGGGGAAGCTCTTCCTCCACGTTGGCCAGCATAATCCGTAGTCCGCAGGTGCCGCATGGGAGCAGAAAGTAACTGACTTTCCAAGGGTGCCGACCGTCCTGATGATCTCCAACAGCCTCGCTGAGCGGCTGTCGCTGTCCGGAATTGGTACCAGGCGATCAAAGACCAGGACCGTGCGGACAGGGATTAAGGAGCCATTGTCGTTCTCTCCTTGCGGCGAACCCCTTGGGACGTCAGCCGGGGCTGGGGCCAGATCGCCGGCACTTTCACCCGTTAGCGCCTGAGCAGTGCCACAGGCATGAACCTTCGGGGCTACCCGTGATTTCCTCCTCAGCAGGGAATCCTTGAGTGCACGGAAAGGCGCCGTTACCCGCCAGGACGTCGAATTCTCGATCAGTTCGAGCCTCTCCTTGAGCACACGGGCCATTGCCGCCTCTGCGGCCAGTTCTTTCAAACGCGCATTGGTCTGCTCCAGTTCTCGGCGTAGATCAGCACATGCGCGGGTTGTACCTGCGATTAGCTGCTTTCGGTCCGCAAAATCTCCTCCTAAATTGTCACATCTTGTGCCGCCACTCAGGGCCTTGTCCCGCTTCATCTGATTTTGCCGTTCCCGAGAATTGATATGTCTCTCCAGTGCTGCTCGACTTTCAGCTGCATCCTTGGACGAGTCCCGGTTAAAGATGTTCTCATGAAAATCGTCCTGCACGGTCGGCAGTCAAACTCTTCGCCTGCTTTTAGACTGCGCTCGCAGGCTGTCCTAAGCATTAACACCTGCCAGGCGGTTCTCCAAGGACGTTACGAAACATCGCACATTGAGAACACACCCCAAGATGAACATAACAAGAGAGAGGGCTGGGAAAAAGGCATTTTTTTGATTATGCCAGCGCTTTGCGATAAACAGATAGATAACCCCGAAGCATGGGAGGCAGGCCAAAAGCCTCAATTGCATTCTGGCGGATGGCAGAGCGGTGGCTGCGCCAAGCGGGGGCATCAGCCAGCATAGCCTGGATGGCCTCCGCCAGGGTGGTGGTATTCACATGCTTCTGCTGAGCCATTTCCCGGGCTACCAGCGGCCAATCCAGGTCCAGCGGGTCAGCACCCGGGTTCGGAATGACAACGCCGCGCCGATTCTGCCCCTGCCCCACCAGTTCGGCGGCACTGCCGCAATCGCTATGAATGAGCGGCAGGCCCATCAGCAACGCTTCAGTCGCTGCCACGCTCCAGCCTTCAAAAAAGGAATTAAGGACGAAAAAGTCGGATCCTGAAAGGATGGTAGGGGCATCGGATCGATGTTTCCAGAGCGTAATTCGGTTTTTTGAGCGTAACGAACCGGCATGGGCCAACACCGCCTCATAGTAAGCGACATCCACCACTCCTCCCGCACAAACAAGGCGAGCCTGGGCAAAACGTCCCGCCGCCTGGTCAAAGGCAGTCAGCAAACCTAACTGATTCTTACGCCCATCATAACTGGCCAACGAGACAAAAATGATCTCATCCTGGCCCCAACCCAACTGCCGCCGAGCCTGAACTTGATCCTGTGGGTTGAAACGCGCCGCATCAACCCCATTCGGGACGACATCAATCCATTCAGAGCGGCAGTAAGGATTCCATCGGAGGTAATAGCGTTTGACCAGGTCACTTACAGCAATCCAGCGCGTAACATAGGCGGGACGGTTGCGTTCGCGCTCCCAGGCGTTTGGGTCATACCAGATGTAAGTATTATGAATGGTATCGACAACGGGGAGGCCTGCTTCGGCGGCAATCTGCAGGAAATCCAGGCCGGTGAAGTGAGTGTTGAGCAAGTGAGGCCGGGCAGTCGGCTGGTTTAACCACTGCCGCACCAGGCGCAGGTCACCATTGGCTTCAAGCACAGTTACACCCGTCGCTTTTAAGCGTTCGGCCACTGCTCCGCCGCCCCGCAAACAGTACACGCTCACTTGGAGCGGTTGACCATCCTGAGCAGCCTGCTCGGGTAGTTTGTGCGCCAGCAGGGCAACCACTTCCTCCAGGCCCCCTTTATCCAGCGTCCCTACCACCAGGGCACAGCGCAGGGGCTCGCCCGATAGCTGGACGCCGGTATGTTCATAGATTTTGGGCAGATGCTTCGCCGGGGGAATGAAGGCGAAATCAGGTCGAGGAATGAACTCCTGAAAGAAACCGTCAGCGCAGCGCAGGGCGAACCCAAAGCGCCCAGCCGGAGACCAGGCAGCCAGCCAGCGATCCAGCACCTCTCGATCGAATGCCCGCCGGTCGAAATGAGCCAGGAACTTTAGCGAGGGATCCTGCAATGAACACAGGAATTGGTAAGGCAGCGGCTCAATCTCGCCGGCGTAAGGCTGGCACAACACCAATGGGCGAGCCGTAGCCGCGGACAAGGCCAGGTGGGCCTGATAATGTACTGACGCTGTGAAGCCGGCCTGGATGGGCGGCAGCCAGAAAGCGTCCAGGTTGGCATACAACGGGTACTGGCTGCCGTCCAATGGCCGCGCGCCCAGATAAACCGCGTTTTGCGCTCCTGTCCCTTCCATTTGTGAAGCGTTCGGAATGGCCTGGAAGGCAGCAAGGCGAGCGCCAGCGGCAGGCGAATCTTGTCCTGGAACGTCGATGTAAACGAAGAAAATGTCTGGATTCTTGCGCATGATCGTCAGAGCAGCGTCGATGTCCAGGTTGGCCTGGCCCAGACCTAAATGACAGCCTACGATGAGGCTGTCGCCGGCTTGGGGGAACTCCCAATTGTTTTTGAAATGATCGCGGGCCTTTAGAGAAAGAGGGGAAAACTGGAGGCCTTGGGCAATTTCAAGGCTGTGAGGCTGCCCATCCCACGGTGAGTGCCAGCACAGCTTCCAAACGTGTTCGGCGGCATCCTCCTGCAGCTGAATCGGAGCGTCGGACAACGGTGCTGCGTCCTGTGCCGGCGAAACCAGGATCCGCCGGGTTACCCCGGCGCTTTCAGTTGCTGGCAAGCACGGATCGGATTCGAGTACGTCTACCGGGAGTTGAGCCAGCATCCGGCGAATTTCGGCCAGTCGGTTGGTTCCCAGGGCCGGATCCAGCGCGACCTGCCAGCGCCCGTAGAGTTGAATACGGCGGGCCTTTTCATAGGGGATGAAACGCTCAATGCGTTGGAAATGCGCCCGCCGTTGCACGGAGAGCAGCTCGTGGCTCATCGTACGCTTGTGAACACGGTAATAATATAGAGGCTCCCTGTTTCCTGCGTGCCGCACCTGACCGATTTTTTGCAGACGCAGCCAGAAATCGTAATCTTCTAAGCCACGCAGATCGTCAGCATAGACTCCTTCTAAGGCCTGAGCTGCCTGTTGGCGATAGAGGAAGCAGGCGTTGATGTAATTGTCGGCCTCGTAGCCCAAAGGCTCGGCGCTGCGG
The DNA here is from genome assembly GCA_963808625.1 of uncultured delta proteobacterium. Taxonomy (GTDB): domain Bacteria; phylum Desulfobacterota; class Syntrophobacteria; order Syntrophobacterales; family Syntrophobacteraceae; genus JADGQM01. Next base: position 128,108 of record CAWEHK010000050.1, on the reverse strand, counting down.
TACAGGCGGATGAGTTCTTTGCGCTGCCGATCCTGGTTCTGATGGCGATACGAATCATCGCGGAGTGGTTGGCCGGCGTCACCCATCACCGCCACATCGGCATAAACCATCACGGCTTCGGGATGCGCCAGCAGGTTCTCTACCATACACGCAATCGCTTGGGGTGCGTACAGGTTATCGGCAGAAATCCATGTGATGAACTGGCCGCGAGCAAACTGGTGCGCATGGGTCAAGGCGCGCGGCAGTTTTTGATTGGGCTGGCGGTAGATGCGCACCTGAGGATGGAGTGACAGTCTGCGCAGAACCGGATCAATCCCATCGGTTGAACCATCATCCAGAATGACCAGTTCAAGATTTGGATAGGTGCTGTTCAAAACGCTTTGAGCTGCGCCGGGCAGCATATCGGCATGATTATATACTGGCAAAAGCACCGAGACCAACGGCCAGGCAAAGGGTTGGGAGCTGGCAGGGGTAGTTGATAACGCGGTGCAGCTTCCCCCGGTTGTGCACCCGGCGAGTGCATGCCCGGTTTGAAAAGAGGGGCTACCCCGGAAGCCTTTGCAGAACGCCTGTAGCGGAGCAGTCGCTTTGCTTTTGAGAATGCCAGACTAGCGGTGGGGCGCACTGCACCCCAGGAAGTCAGTTTGGTTTTGAGGCTGCGCAAGGTTTGAATGCTAAGGCGAAACAACTGCTCGCGGCGGCTCCCTTCAGGAGCGACAAAGCGGCGCAGGCGCAAAAGCTGTTGCAAAAGCAGCCAGCCATTGCTGGCATAGATACTGTTCAATTCAATGAATGTTTTGCTGCGCTGGTCGTCCATTTCCTGCAACTGAATTTGTAACTGCCGGGCATACTTTGGGTTTTCTTTGGCAGTCCGCTCCCAGTTTTGGGCGGCCTGGTGCCAAAAGAACATCCCGTCCATCAACTGGCGCATCTGTTCAGGGACAAATTCAGGGCGCAGGACGCCGGGCATCCATCTTACATTCCACTTCTCTTCAAACAGGCTCAAATTGCGCTGAAACAGACTCATGTAATGATGTTTGTCCAGACGCGAAAAGCTGGCGCTGCCATAGTGGTGAATATAAGCGTCTTCTACGCCCAAAATGCGATAGCCTGCCTGATGCAGGCGCATGGCATAGTCATCATCTTCAAACATACCAAGGCCAAAGCGCTCGTCCAATGGGCCGATTTCTTCAAAAACCTGGCGGCGCAGGGCCACGCATTGGAAGGGCATCATGGAGACTTCAAAAACCTGGCCGGCATGTTGGCGAGTGTACTCTGCTGCAAAATCGTCCAGTCCGGATAAGTCAGTGGTGTTATAGGTCACGGAAATGCGACTGAAATTGCCGGAAACATTCGTCACCGCGCCGGTCATTCCCACCTGCGGATCTGCCAGGGGACGGCAAAGCGCAGCCAGCCAACCCGCGGTGACAACCGTATCATTGTTCAAAAACACAATCCCATCACTGTGGGGACTGACTGCCGCCGCACCGACGTTGTTCCCGCCGGAGAAACCCAGGTTGCTGGAGTTTAAAATTGTGCGGCAGTTGGGGTGCTGCGGATGAGCTGCAAATTCCCGTAAATAGGCTGGGGTGCCATCCTGGGAGGCGTTGTCCACCACAATCAGCTCAAAATCCAAACCGGCCGGTTTGGCATACAGACTCTCCAGGCAGCGGCGCGTGTAGTCCAGGTTGTTATAGGTCAAAACGATGATTGAAGGAAATTCAACCATGGGCGTCTTTCTGGATAAGCGTTTGTGTGCCGATTGAGCATAAAGCAGCTTGCAGGGCGGCAAAACGTGCTTCCCAAGTATTCTGGCGAGCATAGGCAGTTCGCCGAGCCTGTGCCTGGGGGGAATGGTCGGTTAATGACTGTTCAATGGCTTCGAGCCAAGCTGGCAGACCGGAGGCCAGCGTGGCATAGTCGGCGTAGAAGCGCATTTCATCAAGGTCGGTGGCTACAACGGGTTTCCCGGCGCTGAGATATTCAAAAAGTTTCACAGGGTTCATCGCCTGGGTAACGGGCAGCCTGCGGAAAGGGATAATGGCAACATCAAATCGGTGCAAGTAGGCCGGCAGGTCGGCATAGGGCTTTTCGCCCAGCAAATGGACATTTGGCAAACCTTGCAGCGGCGCCAAGTCAGCATACAGGGTGCTGCCAATCAGGATCAACTGCCAGGCAGGGCGAGCGATGGCCATCAGCCCAGCAAGGGCGTATCGATCCAGTCGGCAAACGCCCCGTAAAAGCCGATCAAAGGGCCTGAAAGCCCCGCCAGTTCGGCCGGGCATTCAGCCGGGTGGCGATTGAAGTGCTCAAATTCGGCTCCATTGGGCACCAGGGCCAGCCGCTGTGGGCCATAGCGCTGTTTCAACCGGCCATAATAAGCATTGCCGGCCACAAGGACCCGGTCGCTGTTTTGCAACAAATCCTCTTCTGAGTCGATCATGGCTTGCGTGTTGCTGCTGAAGCCGGCGTGATAATCCATGCAATCGTATACCACCGGCCAGCCATAGTCCTGCCGCAGACGGAAAACCAGCGGGGTCCAGAAAGGCAGGTCCACCAGTGAAATCGCCCTCTCGATCTGACCGCTCTCCCGCAAGAAGCGGCAGGCGGCGCAAAAATGTTCCAGGGCCTTTGCCGACAGGCGATCCTGGTAGACATTGATGGGGTGTGGAGCAGTCAATTCAACTTCAATGATGCGCTCGGCGACCAGTTTAAAGTGGATCAATTGAGGCGTTTCAGATGAAGCGAAAGAAGTGCGGAAATAAAAGACCCGCTGTCCGTTGCGGGCAAAGTGGCGGGCAAGGTGCTGGGGACGCTGGGTACGCGTATCCCAATCCATCACCGGCCACAGCAGCACGTCGATCCTGCCGGGCAGTGGGGGAGGAATCAAAGAGGATGGATTCGAGGGAGCATCCGCCACAGGCAGCTGCGCTTCAGCCATGGGCTGGTCCGTCCCAACAGAAGACATGGGTTGTTGCACGGCGCGGGCGACCTGGGAGCAGAGAACGCAGACGGGCGGTAATTTTCCAGACAAATTGGACAGCTTGGCAAGCCCGGCTGGATTTGATTTTGGCCAGGCAGGCTTCATCGTGGGATCCTCCCTCGTTTTCTTTCATACCATATTGCCAGGCGGCTGGCATAGCCATCGCCAGCTAGGTGATATGGGTGATAGATGATAAGAAATTGCTTTTTTGAAGCTTTCCAATAGCAAATCCTCCGGGGGCTGTCAAGAATATGTCAGGAGTTGAAGTAGTTCTGGCTTCTCGGCTTTGATCTTATGCTACAAGTATAGCTTCAAGGAACCAAATTTGGTACTGCCTGGAGGGGTGATTTTGCTGGCGTTGACTGTCTATCGAACCCCAGTTGGCCCATCTGCCAAAGAGATTATGGAAGTGATGACGGGTTGGGAACTTTAGGGTGTTTTGCTTGGTTGCCCATGCATGCTATCAGAGGCTTGACCACGTAATGGCTGAGAACCTTATGGCAGTGCAGCTTCGAAATTTGGTCCGGCAGTGTTTACCGCCATCGGCTGGAAAGGCAAGAAGATGGATTGACGCAACATTAGGTCGGATTGTCGATCGCAGAGCCCTCTCCAACTGCCAGGAGGAGGTATTAAGGGTTCTTGATCGTCATCGTGACGCCCGCCACGTCCTCGTGTTTGCTCCGAGCCTGAAATGGGATTTCGAGCTCTTTCAACGGCCGCAGCAACTGGCTATCGCATTGGCGCGCCAGGGTGTTCTGGTCTTCTACATGGAACCCAATGCTGCCCGGCATTATAAGATTATCCCCATGGGTGATCGCCTCTATCGGTGCGAGGTGCCCTCAGAGGCTTTTGCGCGAGTGAATGCTCCGTTGGTCTATATACTTTGCTGGAATAGAGAATACCTGAGGGCTTTAATGCACCGCGAGCTCATTTACGATTATGTCGATGAGCTGGCGGTGTTTGAGGGAGATCAAAAGGAAATCGCACTGAATCACCAAGAGTTCCTTTGCAAGCGCCTCGCTGGCGATGGCCACCGCCGATCATCTCTATCGCGATGCGGTAAGCGTTCGTCCTGACTGCGTCTTTTGCCCGAATGGGGTTGATTATGACCATTTTGCCCCAACCCGCAAAAGACAGGCTGAAGCGCCGCCGGCCCCTTTGCTTCCCGTGATTGCTGCCGGGAGGCCGATCATTGGTTACTACGGGGCTTTGGCCCGCTGGTTTGATTATGATTTGGTAAAGGCCGTTGCGGCGCAGCGTCGAGGACCTTTCTTTCGTGCTGATCGGTCCCAACTATGACAATTCCTTTCCCGAGGAGCGGTCTGTCTCAACTGCCAAACGTTACCTGGCTCGGGGTTCAGCCCTACTCTGATTTGCCCGACCTCTTGAGATACTTCGACGTGTGCCACCATTCCCTTCCTGGTGAACGATATTACCCACTCCGACCTCGCCGCTGAAGCTCTTCGAATACATGGCCGGGGGCAAGCCGGTCGTAGCCACTGCCATGCATGAGACGCATGCGCTATGAAGGGGTGCTGGTGGCGAAGAGACGCCGACGAGTTTTCATCCAAATTGGACGAGGCGCTTGAGCTCGCGGCTGACCCCGATACCTGGCCGTGATTGACCGGGTGGCGCGGGAAAATACCTGGAGACGCTCGTGCTGCAACCATCTTGCAGGCCCTCGACGCCAGCTTGAAAGAGAAGACATGATCACCGCTGTTCTCTGTTTTCTTGTTTAGGGCCAGGAGGGGGAAAGTGAGCTGTCCGGTAAGAATCGCCGAGATTGTCGAAAGATGGGTACAACCGGGCGCGGGTCTCGACAGAGGTAGATACTTAATGGATTTTATTTTTGCTCTGATCGTTTCTTTCCCTCTTTTAATCTTCTTGGCGATGTTCCTGTTGGATTCTCTCTTCCGGGCGGTTTTTCTCTGTTTTGCCTGGCGACCGTTGACGATCCGCCCTGGAATGTACCCGGACAGGAGAAAGAATGCATCGCCTATATTTTCCCTGCTCACGATGAGGAATCAGTCATTGCCAAAGAGTGTTGCCGGATTGGCGGTTCCGGCCTATGTTATTGCCGACAATTGCCGGGATAAGACGGCAGAAGCGGCGCGCCGAGCCGGCGCCCGAGTTTGGGAGCGGCGAGAGGAAGCGGGCGGGGGGAAGGCCGGGGCGTTGCGCTGGTTTTTTCGGGTTGCGGCAGACGAACTCGCACCTTATTCCCGTTTTGCCATCTTTGATGCCGACAGTCAGGTTGCCTCCGATTTTTGCCGACCAACTGGCGAGCTCTCCTTACGACCAAGCACCGGTGGTGCAGGGCTTTGTGCAGCCTATTGTCAGCCAGTGGATCATCGATCGCTCGCCTGGCGGCATATTCCGAAATTCTCTCGCAGCGCATCGATGACATGGCCAGGGAGCGCCTTGGCTGGCCGGTGCCGTTGCGGGGAACGGGGATGGTTTTTGACGCATCGCTGTTGCCCGCGCTTTTGTCTGACCTTCATACGAAGGTTGAAGATGTCGAAATGACCATTCAATTGGTGCGCCGCGGAATTCACCCGCGGTTTCTACTCTCTGCCGTGGTCGGAGACCCCAAACCGGCCGGCATGCATGGCGTGGCGGCACAACGGGCAAGATGGGAACAGGGCCGGCGCCAGATATTGAGAGATTACTGGAAGGACTTGCTTGGGATTGTTTTTCAGCGGTCATCCCGGAGCGATGGCGTTATCGTTATCCCTGGTCTTGAGGCCACGGGCGCTGGTGCTCATGCTTCAAGGTATTGGCGGCCGTTGTTTTAGGGATAACGGTCTGGTCCTACGGTCTGGTTTGGTCTGCTCTGGCGGTTATGGTGTGGCTTGCCATCATTGTTGACGGGCTCTACTATCTTATCGGCCTGGGTTTTGTGAAAGAACGTCGTGTTTATGCACTTGCCCTTCTTTTTGCTCCCGCCTATCTCTTCATGTGGATTTGGAGCCAGATCTGGTCACTTGTTTCGCGACAGTGCCTGGCTCAGCGTGAGGGACCCAAGGAACTAAGCGCATGAACTTCCTGTTTCCATACATGGCACGATGGCAAACGGCCAACTACACCCGGTATCATGGACTATTGAAAGGCCTGGGGCAAGTCAGGCCACAATGCCATCGTCCTGCAACCGCCCAGACTGGATTCGGCAGAGACGAATTTCTTTGAGGTTGAACAACGAGGTCCCCACCGGCATCAGGGTGATCGAGATCCCCGTGCCCGACTGGCTGTGGCAAAGTTCACTCCCCTTTGGAGAAGCTGGTCAAAAAGGGTTCGTACAGCTTGATGGCGCAGCGCTACTTGAAGGAATTGATCCACACCCACGAGATCGATGTGTTGATACTCTATAATCTCCCCCAATGTATGATGTTGTTCAACGCCCCCTGCTTCAGCGTGTTTGATGTGGCTGATGATTTGATGGCGATGTTCACCCATGAGCTCGGCAAAGCATCATCCTTCGGACTCGTGAATCTGGGGCGAGAGGATGTTTCACTATATGTTGCGACGAAGCGATCTCAATTTCGTTGCCTCCCACGAACTGCAACTGCAAATAGCGGAGCCGATGACGCTGCTCCCCAACGCAGCCGATCTCGATGAGATCGAGCACCTTGAGCTGATGAGACTCCCGGTTGACCGAAGGAAAGCCGTAGTCGGCTACCTGGGAGCTTTTGAGTACTTCGTGGATATGGACATGGTCCTGGATGCGGCTGCCGGCCTGCCGGATGTGGTTTTCTGGCTGGTTGGAGGAGGGAGGGATTTCGCGAGGTTAAAGAGTCGCGTCGAGAGAGAGCAGCAGGAAAAATGTATATCTGCCGGGGCCCGTGGACCATAAGACGGGGCTTGCCATGATGGCGGCAACAGACATTTGTCTTCTGCCTTTCCGGCTGAATGCGGTTTCCCATGCGGCTTGCCCGCTGAAACTATTTGAGTATGCAGCCCTAAGAAAGCCGATTGTGTCCACCCCCTTGCGTGAAGTGCAGAGGATCGCCGGTGAGTTTGCTTTCTTTGCTCGAGACCAGGAGGAGATGAAAGACGGTAATTTCATGCTTGATAAATAATCCCGGATTCGGCGAAATCTAAAATCCAGCAAGGTCTCGAGCTGGTCAAGCATCGCTACAACTGGCAGGCAATTGCCCACGAATTCGTGCAGTCTATCAAACAACACCTAAATCATTGAACTCTATTAAGGATTATTCGATGCCCCTCTCAAGTGAAGAATATCAGCCGTTGACACCTCCTGCCAAGGCTCTTTCTGAACCCCTGGTCTCGGTTTGCCCCGCGGGAGAGGTGTTTCCCCTCCCGACTGAAGACGATTATGCAAAGGAATTCAAGAAGCTCCAGAAAATCGTCGCCGACCAGCGCCTGATGGGACGAGAAATCGTTGTGGTCATGGGGCTCGGGTTTGTTGGGCTGGTCATGGCTGCGGTGGTGGCTGATACCAGCAGCAAGGAAACGGGCAATCCGGCAAAGTTCGTCATTGGCATGCAGCGCCCTTCAACCCGGTCATACTGGAAGATTCCCTATGTTAATCGGGGGATTTCCCCGGTGGAGGCTGAAGACCCCGAGGTCGGCCTGCTCCTCGGCAGGTGTGTCCGTGACAAGCAGACGCTCATCGCGACCTATACCTATGACGTTTTATCACTGGCCGATGTCGTGGTGGTCGATGTCCAGTGCGACTATCACAAGGACACGCTGGGTGACGTGGCACAAGGGCGTGCCGATATTGCTGCCCTGGAGGAAAGTCTCAGGGTCCTGGGAGAAAGAATCCAACCGGAGTGCCTGGTGCTCATCGAAACCACGGTCCCTCCTGGAACCACCGAGTACGTAGCTTATCCAATCATCAAGAAGGCCTTTGCCCGGCGGGGTTATGGCGACGCCGAGCCGTTGCTGGCCCATTCCTTCGAGCGGGTCATGCCGGGGCGGGATTATGTGGCTTCGGTCCGGGATTTCTGGCGGGTGTGCAGCGGGATCAACGCGGCGGCCAGGGAGCGGGTGGTGCGCTTTCTCTCCGAGGTGTTGAATACCGAGCGGTACCCTCTTACCGTGCTGGATCGGCCCATTGAGAGCGAAACCTGCAAGATCGTGGAGAATTCCTACAGAGCGACCATTCTGGCTTTTCTGCATGAGTGGAGCGTGTTTTCAGAACGCAATGGGGTTGATCTCATCAAAGTGATTGAGGCCATCAAGGTCAGACCGACCCACTCCAACATCATCTTTCCCGGGCCCGGCATCGGCGGCTATTGTCTTCCCAAGGACGGAGGGCTGGGGATTTGGGCCTACAAGACGCTGATGGGTTTTGAAGACGACATCTTTCGCCTCACGCCGTTGGCCATCGATATCAACGACACCCGCGCGCTCCACGCTGCGCGGTTGGTTCGCGACGCCCTGCGCAATATGGGAAGAATTGTGGCGGCGTCAAAAATCGCCCTGCTGGGCGTATCCTATCGCGAAGATGTTGGAGATACGCGCTACAGCGGATCGGAATTGATCGTGCGGAAGCTGGCGGAAATGGGCAGTGACGTCGTGGTGCATGATCCGTACGTCACTCATTGGTGGGAGCTCGAAAAACAGGACAGCTACCCCGCAACGGGACATTCGCGGGCCGGATTTTTTCGCAACCAGGAGCGGCTCACAGAGTTGCGCGTTGCGCAGGATTTGGGCGAGGTCCTTCAAGGCGCGGATGCCGTCGTCCTGGCGGTTCGCCACCAGGCCTACCGTTCGCTGGCTCCTGATGACCTGGTGGCCATGGCCGGCAAGCCACTGGCCGTCGTCGACTGCTTCGGCATGCTGGACGACGAGGCCATCCGCCGCTATTTTGAGCTCGGATGCGAAGTGAAAGGCCTTGGGCGGGGGCATGTCAAGCGCATCAAGGACGAAGTAAAGCGAAAACCGTAGTGCGGAATCTCAATCTATCACTGACCGAGCACAAAGTCATTCTCGGCGTTGGGGACTTCCTGTTTGCCCTCCTCGCCGGAGGTGCTGCCCTGTGGCTTTGGAGCCTCACGAGGATTGAACCGCTGCTCTTCGATTTCAAAACCTTCGGGCGCTGGATCCCGGTTGCGTCCGTCCTCTGGCTTTTCCTCCTGTGGGCTTTTGATTTGTACAACCTGGTCGTGACTGCCAAAGGGTCCGAAATCGTACAGCGGACCCTTGGTGCCGGTGCGGTCAGTCTCCTGGTCTATCTCTCACTGTTCTTCATTGCCCCGAGAAATATCCTGCCGCGTTTGCCCGTGCTCTATTTTGTCGCCCTCGCCTCAATTGCCGGCATCATCTGGCGCCTCAATTATGCGGCATCCCTGGCCAGCAGCGCCCTGCAACAGAGGCTCCTGATTATCGGTGCGGGGTGGGCTGGACGAACCCTGGCCCAGGCTATCCGTGAGCAGGAAGTGAGCAGCTTCGAGGTGGTCGGCTTTGTCGACGACGATCTCACGAGACGGAATACTGACGTAGAGGGTGTGCCCGTGCTTGGCTCGATCCGGGATACGCTGGCGCTGACGAAACAGTATCGCGTGAACACCGTCGTCTATTCAATCACCCACCAGCTTCGTGCAGAAATTTTCAAGGTCCTCCTGGATTGCCAGGCCGCCAACATCCCCATCATCCGCATGCCGACCCTGTATGAGGCCCTGACGGAACGCGTGCCCGTGCAGCACGTGGCCAAGGACTGGCTGCTGCCGGCAGACCTTGCCGGGGGCCAGATTTCCCTTTCCTATCGCATCTTCGTGTGGATGATCGATCACTTGTCTTGCCTCCTGGGCGGCGTCCTTTTCCTTATCATTGGTCCGTTTCTCGCCGTTGCGATCAAACTCGACTCCCAGGGCCCTGTTTTCTACCGGCAGACCCGTTTGGGGCAGGGAGGGAAACCGTTCAAGGTGATCAAATTCAGGTCCATGGTGGCGGATGCGGAAAAGCGGAGCGGGGCACAATGGGCAACCGATGACGACCCGCGCATCACCAGGGTGGGCAAGTTCCTCCGGCGGGTCCGCCTGGATGAGCTGCCCCAGTTGCTGAATGTCCTGCGCGGGGACCTTCATCTCATTGGACCGCGCCCGGAACGGCCTGAATTCATTGCCGAGCTGGAGCGGGAAATTCCCTTTTACCGCGTGAGGCTGGCGGTCAAACCCGGGCTCACGGGCTGGGCCCAGATCAAGTACCGCTACGGAAGCAGTGTCGAGGATGCCCTGGTGAAATTGCAGTATGATCTCTACTACATCAGGAATCGTTCACCGCTGCTGGACCTCAAGATCCTCTTTCGCACGGTGTGGAAGGTCGTTTCCTTCGGTGGGACCTGAGCAGTGTAAGTTCACATTTAGCAATCAGGGGAGGCAGATCAACTCATTCCGGATTCCTGGATCCCGTTAATGAATTTTCTGAAATGTCGTTTTAAAATCTGATCGGGGCAGGTTCAGCGCATTGAATTGCGCCGCCCCTCCCTTCGAAATGATATCAAGAAACTCAAATGCCTCTTCTCGATCATTTACTCAACGAGGAACTGTCCGTAGCGATGATCTTCACTGTCTCTTCTGCATAGCCGGCGAGTGGAGGTCAAAATGTGTCTGGCAGCGAATCTTAGAGAGCATCATTTAGAATTATTTCGATTTTGAGTATTAGGATGAGACAAATGATAATAAAGCCTGATGGTATTAGGAGAAAGGCGTTATCTTATTATCCATTTTGGATTCTTCTGGTTATTTTTTGTGTACTGTGGTTACCTCATGTTTTTATCTTAAATGATAACATAAGCCTTATTGCTGCTTATGAAGTGGATTCCGGAACTGCTATGGAGTCTGTAATTAATATATTGAATACATATAACATGAACAATTATTATGGGACAAAAATATATGGATGGACTTATCATTTTATGATATACCTTATATTAAAGCCACTAATATTGTTTGGGGGTTTTAGTACGGCTGGTAATCCTGTATGGCTTTTCATGTCGGTTCGATTATTTATATTTTTAGTAGGATTAACATCCGTTTTTATTTTGTATATATTGCTTGACAGAATTTTTAAGAACAAGCTTTATTCTTTTCATGGGTAGTCTGTTTTATTGTGTTCCGATGTTTTGGAGAGATATGTTTTTGACTGTTCATCCTGAAACAACTGGAATTCTTTTTTTGATTTTATCTTTGTTGATTTATACACGCATGGAAGAACTCGATGAAGAAGAAACTGCATGGAAATATTTCTACCTTGGTATTATGTGCATTATTTTTTCCGCTTTATCAAAGCAGATTTTTTTCTTTACCGCGCTTCCTTCATTCACACTGCTTAATTTGGAAATGGCCAGAGTTCAGAAGAAGAGTTGGATTCGCTATTTCTTTTCTATGCGCTTTGTTGGCACGCTGTTGTCGGTTATCTTCTTAGGTGCATCGACTCTCTTTATTATGCATCCCTTTGCTTTTTTTGATTATGAGACAACCGTCACGGCACAAATGAGCATACTTAGAGATCATGGAACCGGCAATATGGCTCTCGGTTTGGGTGCTGCTTGGAGCGCTTGGTTAAAGTCGTTATCTCAAAATGTATTTTTGATGTTAATGATTTTCCTGAGTTTTACTAATATACTATTAAACATAACAAGCAAAAGAAAAGAGCACATATATATTGTTAGCTCGATTTCTTCCATATTGCTTACCATGATTGTATTTTCTGGGTCTCGTTTATTTGCTGGTGCATGGCATTATCTTATGCCAATTTATCCTTATTATATTATCAGCGCAATATCTTCAATAATTGAGCTTCGTGATAAGAAGTTGCATATCAAAACAGCAACAACAGTAATTTGTGCAATAGCTTTTAGCTATACATTCATAGTGTATGGATGGGCAGATGTGAAGGCTAGCTTGAAAAGGTTGGATTATAAAAATAGTGATACGTATATGATGTATGAATACATTAGTAAAATGATTTCTAATGGGTCAAAGGTAGCCATTAGCCAGTCTGTGGTTATGTCACCTGACAAAGGGTTCATCATTTTTCACTGGTGGAAAGATGACCTTAATAAACTGGATCAATTCGATCCGGACTATATGATATACCTATCTAGATTTGGTGCAAATAAAAAACAAGCTCCTGAAACGATAGCATTCAAAACGTTTGCTAAGAGGATGGGCTATCAACAGGTTAAGAGGATCGGTCGTTTTGTTGTTTTGGAACGTCCTAACCGATGATAAGGTCTTAGCAAAGATAATTCTGCACATCACCCGCTTCTGGACAAGAAGAACAGTCCAACGCAGATAATCGCGATGCCCAGTATCTTGTTGAAGGAGAGGTTTTCCCCAAAAAAGAAATAACCCAGGCACGCCACCAGGACGTATCCGACACTCAGGAACGGGTACGCGAAACTGACCTCGACCCGGGACAGGACTGCCAGCCAGATCGCGATGCTAAGGAGATAGCAAACCATGCCCAGGACAATAAAAGGATTTAAGACGATTCTTGGCAATACGCTCAAAATATTTCCGGAAGAAAACTGAAAATAGCCGACCGCATTCATGCCCGTCTTCAGGAAGAGCTGGGCGACCGCATTAAGGGAAACACCGGATAGAATCAAGGGGATATATGAACTCAAGGGATGACCTCACCTGCTAAAGGTATTGGTTAATGACGGTGTCAATGGCCTGTTCAATCCTGAAGCCTGGTACAAACCCGAGCTGGCTGCTTATTCTCGCGATGTCCGCCACCGAATAGCGGAGCTCTTCGGGCCTTTCCGGCCCATAGACCGGCTTGATCCCGGGATCGATCTTCCGGCAAAGCAACTCGCTGATTCTGTTCACCGAAGTCCCGACACCGCTGCCGACATTGAAGACGCCGCCACCCACGTCGGTGCGCATGGCCAGCAGGTTTGCCTTGACGATGTCTTTTACATAAATGAAATCTCTCATCTGTTCGCCATCGCCGAAAACGATGGGCGGTTGGCCTTTGAGCAGCCTGTTCACGAAAATGGTGATGACCCCGACGTAGGGGCTGAAGGTCTGGTTTTCACCGTAGGTGTTGAAATACCTGAGCGCGATGGCTTCCATGCCGTTGGCCTCGCCCAGCAAAGCCAGGTAGCGTTCCGAAGCGAGCTTAGCAACGCCGTAAGGGGAGGTGGGCGCCATCTCAAAGGACTCCGAGGCGGCAGTCCTTTTTGGACTGTCGGCGTACACGGCCATCGAAGAGGCGAAGACGAACTTTTTCACGCCGCAATGAATAGATGCCCGCAGCACATTGAGGGTCCCCATGATGTTTGTTTCCGCATCGGCGAAAAAATTCGCGATTGATTCCCTTATGGACACAATGGCCGCTTCATGAAACACAACATCGACGCCGTCGGAAACGAGGTTCTCGACAAGGGTCCGATCGCGAACGTCTCCCACGATCAAGCTTGCACCATTGGGGACATTCTCTGCTTTGCCCATCGACAAATTGTCCAAGGCGACCACCGCCAGACCTTCGTCCAAAAGTCCGGCGCAAAGGTGTGAGCCGATAAAACCGGCGCCACCCGTTACGAGTGCTTTCCTATATTTCTTGCTCATGCTTACCAGTCCTCAGCATCTACCCGAAAAAAGGCTCATCCCTGTCGGTTCCCCGCCTTCGTGTGGAGCAGGCTTTCCAGCCTGCCAAACCAATCAGAGCAAGCTCAAAAACGTGCCCCATACCTTGCGGCCCCAGTATGTAGTCTTTTTCGCACCTCAATGTCCGAAAATAACCCGCTCCTGGGTCAGGATGGCATTGACATAACTCTTCGCCTGCTTCCACGGCTACCCCGTCAAAGACGACACAGCTTTCCAGGTGCACACTCTCACCAATCTGGACTTCGTTGCCGATGACGCAGTTGCGGATCGCCGCTGTTGGAGCAATCTTCGTGTTCGTCCCCAGAATGTTCACTGCATTTTGCCTTGCTATTTCGTAGAGGTTCAGTTCCAGGAGGTCCTGCGGGTAGGTGAGGTTCATGTCCCTTTCGATGACGTTCATGCTCCTCACTCGTCCCCCGTCGTCGATCAGGATCTGGATGGCGTCGGTGATCTCGTACTCATCCCTCATGGCGGTCCTCGGCGTGCGTCGGATAGCGTCGAAGATCTGCGGGCTGAAAAGGTAAATGCCGCAGCCTTTGAGGTTGTTTTGAGGATACTGCGGCTTTTCAATGACGCGCTTCACCAGGCCGTCGCCGTCAAGAATCACGGCAAAATTCCGCTTGATCTTGTCCGTATCCTCCTCGATCCTGGTCGCCAGTACCCCCTGCAAACGCTCGCGGGCCATGATTTCGACCATGTCACCGAGGGAATTGGTGATAAAATAGATATCACCCAGGAACAACATGAACGGACCGTCGACGAGACTCTCCAGGGTGCCTACCGCGTGAGCAATGCCAAGGGTGGTCTTCTGCTCCACATAGTGGATCCGAAGTCCATATTCCTTCCCCTGCCCGATTCTCCTCACGATCTCAAAGCCCAGATGACCGATGACGACGATTACGTCCTTGATCCCAAGCGATGCCATCAGCTCGATCTGGTATTGCATGAGCGGCTTATTCGCGATGGGTAGAATGGGCTTGGGGTGCTCTTCGCTGAACGGGTAGATGCGGGTGCCTTTGCCGGCGGCGAGAATGACGCCCTTCAGCTGCATGGTTACTCCTAAAGACTGTGGATGACCTTCTGGTTGTAGAGATAGATTTTGAACTTGAGATAAGTCAGGAACTTTAAGAAATTAACGCCCGTCTGGAACGGGCGGAGCTTGGACAGGCCGCCGGCCCTTTCGGCGTGGGAAACCCCGGCTTCACCGAGCGCTGCACCCAGTCTCGTCAGCTTTATGCAGACCTCGGTCGGCGCTGGATACCCTCTGGCTTCGATGTTGATCTGCCGCAGAAAATCACCCTTGATCACTTTTAGAGCGCAGTTGGTATCTCGGTAGCTGACGCCAAAAACAAGGCGCACAATCCAATTGAGGACCCTGTCCGCGAAAACCCGAAACAAGGTGTCCTTCTTCTTGGTGCGGTAGCCGGTGACCCCGTCGAGATTGTCGGAGAGGGCCGTGCGGAGCAAAGGGATGCAATCCTTGAGATCGAATTGCCCGTCCGAGTCGATGGTGACCACCCACTTACCCCGCGAGTGCTGAATGGCGTCGGTCAGGGCCTTGCCGTAACCGTGGTTGCGTTCGTGCGTTACCACGACCAGGCGCGGCATGGCAGCCTTTAAGCGCGCCAGGATTTGCGGGGTGTCATCGGTGGAGCCGTCATTGGTCAGGACGATCTCGGTGGAAAGCTCGAGGTCGTCGAGCACCTCGTTCCAGTATATCAGGACCTTCTCGATATTGTCCTGCTCGTTGAACACGGGCGCGGTGACGGAGAGAAAAGGCTGCCCCTCTTGATCAGTTCTTACCATCAATCTCAATGCTCACAATCTGTCGATAAACCTTTCGACTTTGTTCCCACCTGTGACAACAGCTGAAGAAAAACCATAAAGGGAGAGGTTGCGTAAACCTCAGTTTTTGGATTTCTCGAAAGCATAATAATACAATACCGCAGTCTGAACTGTCCATAATAAGATCTTCAAAACGCGCGAAAGTTCCACACACCTATTGTGGTCGGAGCTGGAACTATATGTCAGGCGAATTCGACATGTGCGGCTGGCAATCTCGTCATGTGGTGGTCCTTACTCAAGGTGAAGGTTGGTTTGGACCCAGTGGTTATTGAGTAGTTACTGTGTGGTTGCCGCGGAAGCGACATTTGAGATGCCCATCCAACCCTCTCAGACACCAGGTTGCCCGGTTTTTCACGGCCTCTGCGAGGAGCCCGTCGTTCCGCTCCAGGGAACCCCTCGGGTGCTCCCGGTGGAAGAGGTGATAGGCCAGAGCTCTGAACCTGATATTCTGCCTCCTCACGCCACGGTTCATCAGGCGCACGGCAAATTCACTGTCCTCCCGTCCCCATCCTTCAAAGTCTTCATTGAAACCGTTTACGGCGATGCCGTCGCTCCGCCAGAAAGCAAAATTACAGGTCCTGATGCCCTTCAGTGTCACGCTCCGATGGGAGACCAGTCGCGAGAGCATGGCCGAGTGGATCGTGTTCTTGCGGTTTTCAAGGCCGGACTCAAAAACGGCAAAATCCAGTTGCTTCTCCTGCAGGACGCGGGTCGTCTTCGTCTGGGTTAAGAGCACTCTGGACCCTTGTGAGAAGAAGTGAAACCGTGCAGCATCTTTGTGATCGGCGATGAATCTGGGGTGGAGGATGATATCCCCGTCGACCAGAATGATGCATTCGCCGGTTGCCTTGCTGATCGCCTCGTTCCTGATCCGTGCCGCGCGAAACCCTTTATCCTCCTGCCAGACATGAAGAAGGGGAACGGGTGAGCCGCTTGCCATACGGTCGATCAGGCGCCTGGTATCTTCTCGGGAGCCGTCGTCAGCGATGATCATCTCATCCGGCATGCAGGTTTGCCGTAAAGCGCTCAAGATTGACAGCTCAAGCGCCTCCTTCCAATTATAAGTGCTGATGATAAGCGACACGGTCACTTTTTCGACTCTTCGTAAAGCATGATATATTTATAGAAGACGCCGTTGGCGTTCGAAACCGAGATGATGAAACCTTCATATCCATACAAAAAGCCGCGTTGCAGGATGTAGTTTTGAAAGAAACTGAAAAGCGCGTGGAAAAGTGCCCGAAACGGGCCGCTCTTCTTCCTTCCCCGGTTTTCCTTGGCATACAGTTCGGAGTATCGTTGCATCTTTTGGAGGAGTTCAGAGGCGTTGTCAAAAGGGTGGTGCTTAAGCGGATGCTTTAAACGGACAACCCTTTTTTCCCCGGCCTGAGCGAGACTTTCATGGACGAGCGTTTCACTGAACTGGGTCGTCTGCTTGTGGTAGAGACGAAGGACCCGGTCCGGGTGCCACCCGCAGCATTTGATCAGCTTATCACGGTAAAAGTTCTGCCTGGGGATGGCATAAAGTGTGTTGGCCTCCCGTGCTAAGCTCCTGATTTCCTCAAGCAACTCCCCCGAGACGATCTCGTCGCTATCGATATTCAGGACCCAGTCATGGCGAGCATGACCTGCCGCTCGATTTTTGAGTGGTCCGAAACCAATGAAATCAGACCGAAAGACGGTGACGTTGGCAAATTGTGCGGCGATTTCGAGCGATCTATCGGTGGAACCATTGTCCAGGATGACGATATCATCGAATTCTCTCAGGCCATGCAGGCAGTCGTAAAGGTATCGTTCGCTGTTTTTGGTGAGGACCGTCACGCTGATGTCGAGAGCCATTTCTTGACCTCCTCAAAAATGACCGACGGATCAATGCGCTGCAGGCACTCACTGACGCCAAAATCATCGCGGCATCCTTGCAGGCCGCAGGGAACGCAGGGCAAATCCGCCTGAAAAACGGTCACATTCCCGTAGTGCTGCACCCCTTTGCTTACCCTGGTGGCACCTCCGGTTTCGTTCGACCAGGGTGACCATCGGTGAATCAAGGTCGGTCCGAAAATGGCAAAGGTCTTCTTGTTGAAAGAGGCAGCAATGTGCATGTTCAACGTATCCATGCCGATGTAAGCACGGGCATGGAAAGCAAGGGCCATGTACTCCTCGAGACTGGTTTTGCCAATGAAGTTATGGACATGTTGGAGTGGCGGCAGGTGGCGGGCGATCTTTTCGTCGAGGGGGGTCGTCCCTCCGGTAACGACTATCGCAATCCCGAGAGCATCAAGTTTGAGGAGGAGCTCGTTCCTGAGGTCCTCGGGATAGATCTTATATTCATACTGGGTGGAGGGGTGAAAGATGAGAAAGTCCTTTATGCCATGAGAAGACAAGAGCGTCGCAACTCTTGTTTTTGCTGAATCGGGAACCTTCCCTTTTACCTGGATATGACTCAGTGGGATGCCCAAAACCTTCAGGGGTTGAAGATTATTTTGAACAATGTGATCGTTCTGGTCAAACAAGTAACCGTGGTCCAAAAAGAGCCTTTTCCACCAGGAACTGGAAAGGGGATTATCGTAGCATCCTATGGATACCTTTCCCGATACTATGGAATATAGGTTGCTCCTGTCGCTGGCAGTAAGCGATATGCTCAAATCATATCGTTTGAAGATATTTTGTATAAACTGAAACTGTTTCTGTAGATATTTGAGTTTGCCGCCGGACTTCCAGGTATAGCTATAGGTATAGATGTTGTCGGCACAATTGAGTGCCGCTGCGGTTTCTTTGGTTGTGTCAAAAACCAGCAAGTCTATCTGGGCCTTGGGATAGCGTTCTCTTAAGGTGTTGAGAAGGGGTAAGGATAAATAGACATCTCCATTTGATCGCATGATAATAACTAATATCTTACGAAACGCCATCACAATCCCTGTACAAAACACTGCTGAAATAAGCAAATGTTATCGATGTAAAATGACCTAACAGGTAGGTCCCAAAAAGCGAAATGACCATGAAAAAGATGGGGAGGGCCAACCTCAGGTGTTTGAGGCCACTGTGTGTACCCATGGCACATTTGATTTGGAAGGCGAAAAGTGCCAGGAGCGCGGCCAGTCCGAAAATGCCGAACTGGGTCATCACCAGCAGGTACCCGTTATGGGGATCATCCGTATAGTAAACGTCAGGGGATCGAGCCAGATTGACCCTCCCGTATTCGATGGTAAAGTCACCTGTTCCCACTCCGAAGAGGGGATGTTCCTTGATAATCTCCAGGGTGTTCAACCAGAACGTGATCCGGTCGTTCCCTTCCGGTGATACTCGATTCATTTCGAAGGATCGCACCTCATTGATCGCTCCATTGATGCGCTGTTTAAAGACACTGCTATAGGTGTAGGAGAGCATAAAAACAGCCACGAGGATAATCTGCGAAGTGGCGAGGGCCTTTAATCGTTTTCGGCCAAAGGATTGAAAGGTGATCAGGAGCAGCATGGCAACAAAAGCCACCTGACCGGTTCGGCCCTGGGTAATGAACATGCTTACGGTCATTGACAGGAGCAGAATACGGTAAAGAAGCCGCTTCCATCTCGGGGTTTCAGTGAAGAGGAGAGTGTAGCCAAGAAGGTAAAGGCACCAGGCGAGCAGGGGATTGTAGGAGATCCGGTCCATGATCTCAAAGCTTATCACCTGGAAACGATGGAGATAGGAAACCAGGTGGACGATGGTCATGCCGCCGATAAATGAGTCGATATAGAGCTGCGTGTGGTCCTTCCGGACAAAGACCATGAGCATCGGGATCAGGAGCAGTCGCCATTGCTTGTTCACAGCACGCAGGCCGGACCGGATGTCCTCGGTCCAGAACAGACCGATCAGGTGCAGAACAAAAAAGACGAGAACCGCAAGCACGATTTTGTTGGCACAGAATCTGCCGCAAATAGGTGCCGAGGTTGCCACGGAGAAAAAATAGCAGGACCATGACCACGGCAACGGCCGTTCCCGCAGGACCCGAAAGCGGTGCCAGAAAGCCGAGGATCGGCAGCAGGATTGAGCCCACTCGAGATACCCGATCCGAAAAGGGATGCCGGGATCGGTGCTGATGATCCGTTGCAGCACGGTTCCTATAACCTCCCCAACAATGCGCGTGAAGGGCGGGTTTTCCAGCGCTGATGCAACCAGAACCATTGTTCGGGATGTTCGCGGACATAGCCTTCGATGATCTTGTTAAAATGGGCGGTGTTCCGTTCGATATCGGCGGCCCTGTCCCCCGAGCGGATAAGTTCGACTTCCGGCTGGAAAACCGTGTGGTAGCGGCCATCGGGTTCCCGATAATTGTAGGCCGACAGGACCAGGGAGTCGGTTCGCAGGGCCAGGGTGGCAAGGGCTTTGGTCGTACAGGCGATTTCTTTGAAAAAGGGGACAAATACCCCTTCGTACCAATCCACGTTCTGATCGATCAGAAGGGCCACCGCTTCCCCCCGCCTCAGCAGCCGGATGATGAGCCGAGCGGAATCCGCCTTGGTAAGGGGTTGATTGCCGCCGCGCGTGCGCATCCGCACCACCCAATCGTCCAGGCGGCGATTGTCAAGCGGTCTCATGACCACATAATACGGCCGATAGCGCATGGAAATGGCAAGTGCCATAAGCTCCCAGTTCCCAAAGTGGGAGGCCATGACCAGGATCCCTTTGCCCTTCTCCAGGATCGGAAAGAGATGTTCCGTTCCCGAAAAAGTAATGTACCGGTCGAGGTTGTCGTTGTTGAGTCTGAACAGCAGCGGCAACTCAAGGCAGACACAGGCGAGATGAATGAAGGTGTTGAGGCAAATAGCCTCTTTGGCCTCGCGACTCAATTCATCACCGAAAGCAAGATCGAGATTTCGTTCTGCAATCCGGCGATGCCGGCGGTCCAGGCGGTGCCAGAAGCGTCCCAGACCATTGGCCAGCTTCCAGATGATCCTATGAGAAATCATAAAGCAACCCAATGCTATAATCCGACCACTAACCACTAGCCACTAGCCACCGACACTTAACTCACCTCGAACTGTGAAAACTGCAATTCATAAAGGCGGCGGTATTCGCTGTTGGTTTGCAGCAGTTCATCGTGCCGGCCTTCCTCGACAATGTGCCCGTGAGCGAGGGCGACAATACGATCGGCGTTCTTGATGGTGGAGAGACGGTGCGCAATGACGAGGGTGGTGCGTCCGGTCATGAGATTTTCGAGGGCCTTCTGGACCTCCAGCTCCGACTCACTGTCCAGGGACGAGGTGGCTTCATCCAGGATCAGGATCGGCGCATTCTTGAGCAGCGCCCGGGCGATGCAGAGGCGCTGGCGTTCGCCACCGGAAAGGAGGCCCCCCTGCTCGCCGATCCTCGTATCGAAGCCCTGGGGAAGCCGGGAGATGAAATCGAAGGCGTTGGCCGCTCGGGCGGCCTCGATGATGTCGTGCTCGCTTTTGTGAATGTCCCCGTAGGCAATATTATTGCGCACGGTGTCATCGAAGAGAATCGTCTGTTGGGTGACGATGCCGATTTGGGCCCGCAGGGAGGCGATGGTTACCTCCCGGATATCCACCCCGTCGATCAGAATCGCCCCTCCGGTGACGTCGTAAAAACGCGGGATAAGGTTAACCAGGGTGGTCTTACCAGCACCGGACACGCCCACGATGGCGATGGCCTCACCGGCGCCAACCCGGAAGTGAATGTCTTTCAACACCGGCTCATCCCCGTAATGAAAGTCGACGTGCCGGAACTCGAGGTCACGGGAAATGGGCGGGAGCCGGACCGCGCCGGGCTTGTCAATGATTTCCGAGGGGGTGTTGAGGATCTCGTAGACCCGATAGGCTGCGGCAATACCCTGCTGCAGCGTATTGTTCATGCCGCTCAGGCGTTTCACCGGTTCGTAGAGAAGGATCAGCGCGGCAAGGAAGGAGAAGAAATTGCCGGGAGTCGAAATCCCCTGAATGACGCTGTAGCCCCCATACCAGATGATGGCAACGATCCCGAGCCCTCCAAAGAACTCCATGAGAGGCGACGAGAGGGTGTTCACGAAGGCCGTCCCCATGGCGTAATCAAAGGAGCGCATGTTCTCTGCGGCAAAGCGGCGCTTCTCGTACTCTTCCATGCAGAAGGCTTTCACAATGCGGTTGCCGCCGATGGTTTCATGGAGGATTACCGAAATATCACCCATCGCCTCCAGGCTCTTGGTGCTGATGGTGCGAAGCTTGCGCCCGAATTTGACGATGGGCAGAAAGGCGAAGGGCAAAATCATTACGGCAATGATAGCCAATTGCCAGTCGCGGTAGAATACTACCCCGACCAGCCCCACCACGCTGATGGCGTCCCGCAGCATACCGGTGATGCAGTCCCGGACGGCAGTCTGAATTTGAGCGACATCATTGGTGATGCGGGACATCAGGATCCCCGTCGGGGTGCGGTCGAAAAAGGACAGGGAAAGCGCGTGCAGATGGTCATAGAGTTGCTGCCGCAGGTCTATGACGATCTTGTTGCCCACGTGGCTCATGAGGTAACCCTGGCACCAGGAGCACAGGCCCTTCACGAGGAAAACGAGGAGCACCAGGAGGGGCAGCATCTTCAACATGTCGACGTTCTTGTTGATGAATATGTCGTCCAGCACCGGCTTGATCAGATAAGCGGAAGCAGCCGTGCAGGCGGCGACTCCCAGCATACACACCATGGCCACCGCCATCCGCCCCCGGTGGAGCCTGATCAATTGGTACATGCTCCGGTAGATATTCATTTGCTGATTCACCTCTGACTCCTAGCTCTTAGCTCTTAGTCCCGGCTGCCGGCTGATAGCATCTTGGATATTGACTGTTGGATCTTGGTGCTATACGCCTTCAGAGCCTTGTAAATACTCGTTCGCTGCTTCACCTCGCAAGACCCCGCTACGTCATTCCGGTTTGCTTTTGGCGGGAATCCCGGTGTCCTTGGGGATTCGACCCCCGCAGAAACATGCGGGGGTGGCGCTAAGAACACAGTTGTTCAGCTCTCATGGAATGCGGAACAGGGTAGGCAAGACCCCGCTGGCATGCAGCGCACCGATTAGTTGGAGGAGCGCGTAGATCCAAATGAACCACACGGCGTCAAAGAACGCACGGCGATAGGTCCTGGTATTGACGACGTACGTTTCATCCTCGTGAAAGAGCGAAAACTTCGGGAGAAACCTTGGCGTCCGGCGCAGCATATTCGGTGTACTCCTGGCCATATTTGGCAGCAAGTTTCTTCTCCTCATCGGCCATGGTAAGGGGGTAGTAGATGAGAAATCCAACAATGAGCAGACCGATCAGCAACAGACTGCCGGTGGCACAGGCCACCCCCACTGCTCCCAAAAAGCTGAAAACGTAAAGGGGATTGCGCACCACCGAGTAGGCCCCTTCGGTGATCAGGTCTTTGTCCTTGTATCCGGAGATATACATCGAGGCCCACAATCTGCCCAGAGCTCCTATCCCCACCAGCACCAACCCGAGCGTTTCCAGGAAAACGTTGAGAAAGCCATCCTTGGGCCAGCGGCTGTCCATGATCAACAGGAGGCCGGCAAGCAGGTATGCAAATTTGCGCGTGTCTGCCGTTCGGGAGCGCGAGACGCTCTCTATCAGTCGGGCCAAAACGGACGGTGGTGAGTCGGAATTCATGATTGACCTCCTAGTAGCAGGCGGGCGGCCTCCACAACATCTTCTGCGGAAATCGCGGTCATGCAGCGATGGTCCGTAGGGCACGTGGTTTTCAAACAGGGAGCGCAAGCGGTTGGCTTCCGGACAATCCGGCAGGATGAGCTCAAAGGAGAGGTGGTGGTGTGGTCCGTGGACCCGAAGATGGCGACAATCGGCACGCCGAAGGCTGCCGCGACGTGCATCGGTCCCGAGTCATTGGTCACCAGCAGGCGGCATTGAGAAAGCAGGGCCATCAGCTCCCGCACCGAAGTCTTTCCCGCAAGGTTAAGAGGCTGCGTGCGCATGTTCGCAGCAACTTCCTCGGCAATCAATCCTTCGTTCGGTCCCCCGATGATAAGGATGTGCGTGGAAAACTCCTCGGCAATGGTATCCGCCACCGCCGCAAAACGCTCGGGGAACCAGCGCTTGGCAGATCCATAGGTCGCTCCGGGATTGATCGCCACCCACCTGTCGCCGGGAAGCCGCTCCCTGGCCCACGCCAGTTCTTCTTCGGTACAGCGCAGGTGGAGTCGGCCATTGCCGCCCTCAATTCCCAACCCGGCCAGCATGTTGAGATAGTACTCGGTGTGATGGAACCGGCGCGCCCGTCGCCAGCCTCGCACCCTGTGGGTCAGCAGAAGGCCCCGGCAGTCGGTGGTGTACCCGGCGCGGCGGGGAATCCCGGCAAGCGTGGTCATGATGGCCGCTTCGATGGCGTTCTGAAAAAGAATGGCCAGGTCGAAGCGTTCTTTTCGAACTTCACCGCAGAAGCGGAGGAGTCCTCCCAGTCCATGGTGCTTCCCCTTTTTATCGTAGATCAGAAGGCGATCACAGTCGGGGTGATGACCCAGCAGTTCCGCCACCGTCGGGTTGGCGGCGACAACAATTTCCGCATGGGGAAATGCCGCTCTCACTCTACTCATGGCCGGGGTGGTCATGACCGCATCACCAATCCAATTCGTCGAGCGAATGAATATTTTCCTGATGTTCTGCCTTATCAATCCGCCATCCGAAATCGAGGTACTGTCCTGCACTTCAAATCCGCCATCCGCAATCCGAAATCCGCAATCCGAAATCCGCAATCCGAAATCCGCAATCCGACATCCGAAATCTACTCAAGTAAAACCCACTTTCCATTTTCGACTTTCACCATGACCAGGGAATCTGTCCCCAGTCCATTGTGATCTTCCGGGGTCAAGTTGTAGACGCCGCTGATGCCGACGTAGCCCTTGGTCTGTTCGATCGCACTGCGGAGGGCTTCCGGTTCCGTGCCGACCTGGCGCATGGCATTTGCCAGGAGGTAGATCGCATCCCAGGCGTACCCGGAGTGGGTATTGATCGGATATTGCTGATCATAGTGATAGACGTCTTTGTAGAGCGTCAGAAAGTCTTTGATTACTGCCTTCTGCGGGTCGCTGTCAGGGAGCTGATCCACCACCATCAGCTTCGTGGAGGGCATGATGCTTCCCTCGGCAGCATCGCCGGCGAGTTCGATGTACTTGGGATCGGGCTGTCCATGGCATTGGTAGAGCGGCATTTTCAGCCCCAACTGCTTGACGTTCTTGGCTACGCGGGCACCGGCCGGGCCGATGGTCCAGCAAATGAGCGCCTGCGCTCCGCTCTCCCGGATCTTGAGGAGCTGGGGCGTCATGTCGGTGTCCGTAACGGCGAAGGCTTCCTTGATGACAATCTCCATGCCAAATTCCGCGGCCAGCTGTTCCAGCCAGTTCAGGCCATCCTTGCCGAAGCCGTCGGTGGCGGTAAGCAGGGCGACTTTGGTCTGTTTCTGCGACCGGAGAAAGTCATATAATTTTTTCGCAGCGACCGAGGTGCGCTGGGGAGTCTTGAAGGTCCACTTGAAGGGGCCGAATTTGCCGCCTGAAATCACGGGATCGCCGCCGATCGTCATGATGATGGGAAGATGCGCCGTGTCTTCGATGTAAGGCTTTGCCGCCAGCCCTTCATCGGTGCGGGTGGGGCCGATGAGGGCGACGGCCTTATCCCTTTCCACCAGCCGTTTGGCTTCCATAAGCGCCTTGGTGGGGTCACTTTCCGTGTCTCCCATGGCCATTTCCAGGGGGCGTTTGTTGATGCCCCCTTCCTTGTTGATCTTATCCACCACCATCTGCGCCACCAGCTTCGTCGGCGTGCCGATCGAAGCCGCCGGCCCGGAGAGCGCAAAAAAAGCCCCAATCTTGATGGGTTCTTCGGCCCGCGCCGCGCCAGCTACCCATGATGCAAAACCGCCGCAAGCGCAACAACCAGGCAAGAAACGCAGACCCCCTCAATTTCTTGATCTCATAGCTGACCCTCCTTTCTGGTTAACGGCAGTCTCGCACCATCAAGCCCACTCCTCATAACTCTGACAACCTACCAGTACATACCACCTGATCACTATTCACCTGGGCCGAAATCGGCTAGCCAGTTCAGGCGGGCACGGTGAAGCTGTAGCAACACCCGTGCATTGTTCCCTGCTCTTAGGGTAGGAAGTATTTTTGGCCACCGGCTTCACGACATTATGCACCGCGTGCACTAGCCACTAGCCACTAATCACTCGCCACTAATCTCCCCGCTGGTCGAACACCCGCTTGCTCTTGCGCTCGGTGCGGGGGAGGGTGCCATAGTCGACCAGTTCAATCTCGGGGCGAACGAGAATCTGGCTGCGGAGCTCGCTGATGATGAGTTCGGCAAGCTTGCGATCGGAGGTCGGGGGACCCGCCATCGATCCGTTCGACCTTAATCAGCATCACGTCACGCCCGTCTTCCCGATGATACAGATGCACCTGGTACTCACTTCCGACATACGGGATTTGAGAGAGGACATGGTCGATCTGGCCGGGGTAGATATTGACCGCGCGGAAGATGAACATGTCGTCCGAGCGGCCCAGCAAATGGTCGTGCCGGGGAAGCGGGTTGCCGCAGGGACAGGGCTCGGGGATGAGGCGGGTGAGGTCCCGCGTGCGGTAGCGAATGAGCGGCGCCGCCTCCTTGCGCAAGGTGGTCACCACCATCTCTCCCGTCTCGCCGGGAGGCATCGGCTCGAGCGTCTCGGGATCGAGGATTTCCAGAATATAGTAATCAGCCCAGTAGTGAATTCCCTGATGGGCGCTGCATTCAAGACCCACACCCGGCCCGTAGAGCTCGGTAAGGCCGGGGATATCAAAAAGTTCCTCGGCTCCCGTGATCTCCTGGACTCGCTGCCGCATCCTCCGGCTGTGGCGTTCCGCACCGAAGATGATCTTTTTCAAGGCCACCTGCTTTCGAATGCCCCGCCGCTCGATCTCTTCGGCGATGAGCAGCGCCATGGATGCCGTCGAGCAGAACACCGTGCTCTGCATATCCACGAGCATCTGGCAGTGGATTTCGGTGTTGGCGGGCCCAACCGGGATGGACATGGCGCCGAACCGCTCGCAGCCCAGTTGAAAACCGACTCCCGCGGTCCAGAGCCCGTAGCCGACGGCAATCTGCACCCGGTCTTCCACGGAAAGCCCGGCCATTTCATAGCACCGGGCAAACATGTCCGCCCAGTCGTCGAGATCTTTCCGGCTGTAGCAAAGGACTTTCCGTCTTCCCGTAGTCCCCGAGGAGGCATGAATGCGGCGAATTTTCTCAAAAGGCACGGACCGCAGGGGAAACGGATACTCGTCCTGCAGGTCCTGGGCGGTCAAACAGGGAAGCCGGCGCAGATCATCCAGGGTGCGGACCTGCTCGGGCGTGACCCCGGCCTGCTTGAGCCTTTCCCGGTAAAATGGTGAGTTATTGTAGGCATGCGCAACGGTCCATTTCAGCCCCTCGAGCTGAATGGCATCCAGGTCCTCTCGGGATGCCCGGACCGGCATGAACGAACCACCCATCTAATGCCTCCTTGCTGAACCTTGAACCAATGTTGAAGCCGGAGCGAAATGGTACCGGAACGCCTGACAACCTCGAGGCGTTCGTGAACCGCCCATTACTATAGAAGTTGGCCCACGGTTGCAAGCCCTCCATAACATAAAGGAGACAAATTTTCATGAAAACTGGCAAAGATGTCGCTCTATTGGCTGGGATCAAGATAAGGACAACTTGCCCTGCTGCGTCGTTTTGGAAGAGGTTCTTCGCTCCGTTCACCGCCCGGGCTGCGGTGGAGGCGACCCCTGAGTTGCCGGTTATCGCGTCAGGTTCCGGGCGGAATGCCCTGCTCGTCCCAGCCGCGCAGGTGAAAATATTCCTTGAGCATTTGTTCCATTTCTTCTTCGCTCAAGGACTGGCCGGTGGGGAGGGCTTCGCGGTGGAGTCGTTTGGGCAGGCGGTCCTGGTCGGGCTTGAGGCCTTCGCGCAGGTTGAACTGGCGGGTCATGGTGGAGATGGCGGCGGCTTTCTTGCGGAGCTCTTCTTTTGAGGCGGGGAGGCCGGTGACCATGTTGATGACCTTTTCCAGTTCCTCCCAGGTGTAGAGGTCGCGGTAGAAGCGGCACAGGATCAGGGTGTCGAAGATCGTCAGGCGGTCTTCGAAATCGGTCAGCATCTCGGCCTTGCCTTCGATGGTCGCGGGGGCGATCATGCCGGACAGCTCCGGCTTGTAGAAGGTGGTGCGGAGGTGGCAGGCGCCGCGGTCTGAGGTGGCGTAGGATAAGCCCATGCCCTTGAGAGTGCGCGGGTCGTAGCCGGCCGGTTCCATGCCCTTGACGTGGATGGCGAGGTCTTCGAGACCCCAGGTTTTGGCGGCGTGGATGATGCCTTCCGCGAGCACATCGCCGATCCCTTCCCGATTGCCGATTTCCTGCACCAGCCTGGCGACCTTTTCGGGCTGGTTGTAGTCGATATCGTAGTCCACCTTGCCGCGCCGTGCGGCCTCGATGGTGAACGCACAAAGATTACCCGCAGTGATCGTGTCCATGCCGACGCGGTCGCAGATGTCGTTCAGGTAGGCGATTTCCTCGATTTCCTCGATCATGCAGAGGCCGCCGAAGGCATAGATGGTTTCGTACTCGGGTCCTTCGATGACCAGTCCGGTGTGGCGGCCTTTCTTGATCGTCGTCAGGCGGCCGCAGGCCATGAGGCACTTGGCGCAGGCATTGGGCTTGACGTCGTGTTCCTGGTGCATGGTCTGACCGCTGATCTTTTCCCAATGCTCGAAGGTCCCCTCCGCCCAGTAGCGTGTCGGGAAAGCCTGGGCCTTGTTCATGATGGCGACCATCATGGTGGTGCCGAGAGCCTTGTAGGCCTTGACTCCGGGGTGTTCGGCGTTGGCCTTGGAGAAGGCTTTGGCATATTCGGCTACGCCATCGGGGTCATAGAAGCTGCGCCGGGCGTCTCCCTGGAACACCACCGCCTTGAGCAGCTTCGAACCCATCACCGCGCCGACGCCCGTGCGACCGGCGGAACGCCATTTGTCGTTTTCAATGACGGCAAATCGCAGCAACTTTTCGCCCGCCGGGCCAATGACCACCGCTCCCGGCTTGCGATAGCCTTCCTTTTGAATGGCGAAGCGCTTCTTGACCTCGGCTTCCGTCACGAAGGTATCGGCGCCCCAGAGATCTCCGGCGTCAAAGAACTGCGCGCCGTCGGGATAGACGGAAACCACCGTGGGTCGCGCGGCCTTTCCGTAAAAGAGCACGGCATCGAAACCTGCGGCATCGACCGCTTCGGGGACTTTGCCGCCGGAGTAGGATTCCGAGTAGAGACGCGTCTGCGGGGATTTGGTGTAAACTCCGTAGCGGCTGCCTCCCCAGATGCGGCTCTGGCAGAGGGGACCGGTGGCAAAGATCAGATGGTTCTCCGGCGCAAAGGGGTCCACGCCCGTGGGATTCTTTTCCAGCAGCAAGCGCGTCGCCAGCCCTTTGCCGCCAAGACCGGCAGCCAGCACCTCATCGGCAACCGGCTCAATCTGAAAGGTCCGGTCAGTCAGGTTTACCAGAAGGATACGTCCGTAGAAGCCATGCATGGCGTACTCCTAAAAGCAGTGGTTAGTGATGAGTGACGAGTGACGAGTGATGAGTGGCTAGTGGCTAGTGGTCAGTGGTCAGTGGCTAGTGAACAGTGGTCAGTGATCAGTGAACAGTGGCTGGTGACTAGTGGCTGGAGAATGGTTGTGAATGAACGTTCATCATCTGAAGTTTTCATGTTCACTATGTCATCAAGCTAAGAACCAAGAAAGCTAAATACCAAGAGCCAAGCGCCAAGAGCTAAATGCCAAGAGCCAACCGCCAAGAGCTAAGAGCCAAGAGCCAAGAGCCAAGAGCCAACCGTCATTTCACATTCCCAGATACGCGGTCTTGATGTGCGGGTCGTCCATGAGCTCGCTGGCCGGGCCTTCCATCACGGTACGGCCGTGTTCCATAACGTAACCGCGATCGCTCATGCTCAGCGAGTGCTTCACATCCTGCTCCACCAGCACCACCGTGGTGCCCTGATCGGCAATCTTGCGCACCGTTTCAAAGATGTTCTTGATCAGCAAGGGCGCCAGGCCAAGAGAAGGCTCATCGAGCATGAGCAGCTTGGGTTTGGCCATCATCCCCCGGCCGATGGCCACCATCTGTTGTTCCCCGCCGGATAACGTCATGGCCAGCTGGGATTCCCGTTCGCGAAGGCGCGGGAACAGCTCGAAGACCTCCTCGATGGTAGCTTCCTTGTCCTTATCGGCGCGCTTGTTGTAAGCTCCAACGATGAGGTTGTCCTTGACGCTCATGAGCGTAAACAGCCGCCGCCCTTCGGGTACGTGCACCACGCCCCGTTCGACAATGGCTTCCGGTGGGGCCTTGTGAATGGGAACCCCCTCAAACCGGATCTCTCCTCTCGCCGGTGGCACCAAGCCGGAAATGCTTCTCAGCAGCGTCGATTTGCCCGCCCCATTGCCCCCGATGATGCTTACCACCTCGCCTTCATTGACGTGCAGCGAGAGATCGAAGATGACCTGAACATCGCCGTAGAAGACATCGATATTTTTAACCTCAAGAAACGCCATAGTCATCTCCCAGGTAAGCTTTGATCACTTTCTCGTCCGAAGCAACCTCCTTCGGCGTCCCTTCCGAGATCTTTCGGCCGAAGTGGATGACCACAATCCAGTCGGACAAGGCCATGATGGCGCGCATAATGTGTTCGATGATGAAGATCGTCATGCCGCTGTCCCGCAGGCCTTTGATGATCTTTACCATTTCATCGACTTCCGTGGGTCTGAGGCCCGCCATGACCTCGTCGAGCAGCAGGAGCTTCGGTTCCGTGGCCAGGGCCCGCGCAATTTCGAGGCGCTTGCGGTCGGCGATGGTCAGGTTGCCCGCTTTGACGTGCTTCTTGTCGTCGAGGTTGAGCGACGTGAGCACCTCGATGGCCTTCTTTTCGGCAAGCGAGCGCTGGTCGGTCGTGGCGTAGCTGCCGACCATCACGTTGTAGAGCACCGTCTTGGAGACAAAGGGCTTGACGATCTGAAAGGTCCGCGCAAGCCCCTGTTTGCAGAGGTTCCAGGGCTTGACATTGTTGACCTTTTTGCCATCGAAATAGATCTCACCCTCCGTAGCGGGGTAGACTCCGGCGATGCAGTTAAAGACCGTGGACTTGCCGGCGCCATTGGGGCCGATGAGTCCCAGGATCTGCCCCTCGTTGATGCTGAGATTTAAGGTATCTACCGCCCGCAACCCGCCGAAGTCTTTTACCAGGTCTTTCACGTCGAGAATCGTCATGCCTTACTCCTCACTCCCCTACTCCTTACTCCCTACTTTCTAACTGCCTACTCCCTACTGCCTACTGCTTACTCCTTACTCCCTACTGCCTACTCCCTACTGCCTACCTTTTTACGACGCGGGCGCGGATGCAAAGCGGTCCAGGAACCGGTTGTACAGCTTGGTGAGCGGTTCCTGGAGGCCGCGTGGCTGGTAAATCATCACCAGAATCAGGATGACCCCGAAGATGATCAAGTGCAAGCCAGGCAGCTTGTCACCAAAGTAGATGCGGCAAAAATCGCTGACCGGACGCAAAATGATAGCCCCCAGGACCGGTCCGGCAATGGAGCCGCGGCCTCCGATGAGAGCGATGAAGGCGATTTCAAAGGAAATATCCAGGGACATGACGCTTTTCGGGTGGATAAAGAGGGTGAACTGTGCCCAAAAGGTTCCGGCCAGAGCGGTCAGAAAGGAGCTCATAGCCATGGCGATCAGCTTGCATCGCGCCACATTGACTCCCAGGGCCATGGCCGCTTCGGGTTCTTCCCCGCCGGCGCTGAGGTAATAGCCCAGCTTCGAACGCGAGATAAAATAGGTCAGGGCCAGCACGGCGATGAGCATGACCACAATGATGTAGTAGTAAGGCTCTTTAGTGTTAAACATGAAGTTGGTAAAGCCGGTGTTCAACGGCGGTATCTGGAGACCCCGCGGACCGTTGAGCTTGAACGGCCCAAGGTATTCGATGTTTTCCACCATGACGCGGATGCCCTCGCCAAAGGCGATGGTGGCCAGGGCGAAGTAGGCGCCGCGCATCTTGAAGGTCGGCAGGCCGATGAGCACCCCCACAATGACCGCCAGACACCCGCCGATCAGCATCCCAATCCAGGGACTGATGCCGTACTGGAGGGAAAGAATGGTAGAGGTATAGGCCCCGATCCCCACAAAAGCTGAATGCCCGAGGGGGAGCACGCCGGCAAAACCACCGACCAGGTTCCAACTGGTGGTCAGGTAGGCGTACAGAAAGAGGAGCACCAGGATATGGAGGTAAGTGGGGCTTCGGAGCACCAGGGGCAAGCCGAAGATCACCACTCCTACCAGAAGCAACGAAAGGGACTGAAGCTTTTCTCGTGTCATCCGCACCGCCGTTTGATTTCGGATTCTCGATTTCGGATATCGGATATCGGATTTCGGATTTGACGTTCCGGGTTCCGGACCGTTGATTTCGGATATCGGATTTTGGATTTCTGATTCTTGATTTCAGATTTCTGATTTGGAATTTCGGAACGAGATATCGGGAAATATCTCTGAACAAAGCTTGATAGCTGATTTAGGCGCCTTCTCGAGTATGTCAGACGAGGCCAATTCGAGCCGAACGCAGAACCCACCGAAGCGGACGATGGATCGCCGGTGACCTCAAATCCGAAATCCGAAATCCGAAATCCGAAATCCTTCACTCTACCAGTCATACTTCTCACCGAACAGTCCTGACGGCTTGACGAAAAGGACCACCAGGAAGAGCGCATAGACAATGGCCTCGGTCCACGTGGCTGCCATGAACTGAGGGCCGACCGATTCGATCATACCGACGATGATGCCGCCCAGGAGGGCCCCCCAGAGGCTGCCAAGCCCGCCCAGGACGACAATGATGAAACCCTTGATATCAAAAAGCACACCGACGCTGGGATAGACATTGTTGAACGGCACGAGGACCGCGCCGGCGATGCCGGAGATGGCGGCGCCGATACCAAAAGCAACGTTATAGATGCGATACTGGTTGATGCCCATCAGGCTGGCCGATTCCCGATCCAGGCTGGTGGCACGGATCGCCCGGCCCATGCGGGTTTTCTGAAAAAACCAGTAGACGCCGGCGGCCGTGACCAGGGCGATCACGAATCCCCAGAATTTTGGCACGGAAAGCATCATTCCCCCAAATTCAAACATTTTGCCGCGCAGGGGATTGTCCTGAAGGCTGCGGTACTGGGGCCCAAAGATGAGCAACGACAGGTTGTCGAGGACGTACCAGACACCGGTGGTGACAATGATCACCGTGATCGGTTCACGAACGTCCTTTTCGGCTTTGAATATGGGTTTGATGATGATGTCCTGGAGATAATAGCCGAACAGGTACATCACCGGGGCCACAATGATCAGAGCGAGATAGGGATGGATGCCGGTCAACGTCACGGCCCAGTAGGCTGCGTACATGCCAACCATGAGCATCGAACCGTGGGCAAAATTGATGACCTTAAGCACGCCAAAGATCACGGTAAGCCCCATGGCGGTCAAACCGTAGATCGATCCGATGAGGATGCCATTGATTGCGTCTTCGAGAACATAGAGCATAAACGTCTCCGAACGGCCGCAGACTGAAGCGTTGCTGGGGGAGCGTCACAGCAGGTGTGAGCGCCCCCCTCGCCGGAACTAGTCCTTAACCACTAACCACTAGCCACTAACCACTAACCACTATTGCTGCGGCGCCGGAAAAACCGGCGTGTAACCGGCATGGCGCGCGCTCTTTGGCCACACGGTGAGGCGCTCCAGCCCTTTTCCCATATCGTTGATCTGCACGATGCACAGAGCGGCGTTCTTGTTCTGCCCGGTCTCATCAAACTCGATGGCATCGTAGGATGCAACCATCGCCGGTCCGCTGCTCAGTTTGGTTGCTGCCAGGGCGTCGCGAATTGCTTTGGGATCGAGCGATGCGGCACGTTCAAGAGCATCGGCCAGCACATACATGGCAACGTAAGCATCCACCGACTCGCCAGCGGGGTTGTAACCACACTTGGCCTTGAATTTCTCGTTGAATGCCGGGACCATGGGCTTGCCGACATCGGTTTCCCATTCCACGATGTCAAAGACATACTGGGCATTCTTCCCGGCTGCCTTCAGAAAGGATGGATCGGCATGACCGCCGCCACTGCCGACGATCGCCTTCGGTCTAACCTTGTATTCGGCGAGGGTGTTGGTCAGGAGAATGGCATCGGCGGCATTGGATACCAGGAGCAGGACGTCCGGGTTGGCGCGCTTGATTTTCTGCACCACCGGGCTGAGATCGGTTGCGGTGGAGGGGTAGGGCTCATCCAGGACAACCTTGAAGCCTTCCTTCTCGGCCAGCTTCTTCCATTGTTCGGCAAAACCTTTTCCCCAGTCGCCGTTCTCATATACGAAGGCGACCGTTTCCAGCTTGGTATTGGTCTCTTTCGCCATGTCTTTCAAGAAGGCGAATTGGTCGCGGGTCCACCAGCCATCCTTCGCTGCAATCCGGAAAACGGTTTTGAAGCCCTGTTCAGTGATCTTATCGGCCACCGACACCGGTACGACAAAGGGGATGCCGTAGCGTTCCGCCACTGCGGTGGTGGGATAGGTAACCGCCGAGTTCCAACAGCCGGTCAGAACGTTCACCTTCTCGGTGTTGATCAGGCGTTCGGCCTCGGCCACGCCCTTCTCGGGTTTGGATTCCGAATCGGCATAGATCATCTCGATTTTGGCGCCGCCGAGAGACTTGATGCCGCCGGCGGCGTTGATCTCTTCCACCGCCAGGTCACGAGCGCATTTGCCCTGTTGACCGACCGATGCCGACGGCCCGGAGAGGGGTTCAATGTTTCCCACCTTGACCACCTTATCGGCCGCAAAGGATGTCGGGGCGCTTCCCAGCATCCCCAGCACCGTGAAAACTGCTGCCAATACCAGAATCTTCTTTCCCATTGCCAGGTCCTTCCTCATACGGTTCCTCCCTTGAAATAACGTTATACCTGATGCTGCTCTTCCCATAGCCAACGCGCCCGGCCCTACTGGACAGCTCGGAGAACTGTAAAAAGATCATCTCCCACCGGGCAACTCTAAAGGCTCGTCCAAAAACAACTTGCTCTCACCCGGACCCTCTCTCAAACCACGAAGGACCCGAAGAGCACGAAGAAATTACTTCCTCTTCTTCGGTGCTCTTCGGGTCCTTCGTGGTAAAAAGATGTCTCATTTTTGGACAATTCCTAACCAGCGCTGTGGCTGCCATACGCATAAAAAGTTATGTCTTCCGGCAGCCCGATATTCAAAAACTCCTGCATAATGCTGTCAATCCGGCCAGGACCGAATTTTACCACCAGGAGCAGGCGCCCCCTGGCTTGGTCATGGAGCACCTGCCGTTCGTAAAAGCCAAAATCCATGCGCGCGAGGGCCTTGAAAACCTCCTGGAAAGCGCTTTCCGCTTTCTCCACGGTGAGCCGCTCAAAGACCATATAACTGTGGGCCGGGTCCAGCCCCTGTTTGATCTTTTCAAAAGTGAGCGAATCGGCTTTCGTTGCAGCGGTCATTCGAAAAACAGTGCTGAGTGCTGAGTTCTGGGTGCTGGGTGCTGAGTGAGGTCAGTTACCTTTACCCTCAGCATCCGCAATATCCAATTTTGTCGACGGTCGACAACGAACGGCAACCGTTACGACCGCGTCGGGAGGCCTATTCTTTCAACAGATACGCCCCTCGCCGTGCGCTAGATGCCTCCCCGCCTTACCCCCAGGGCCTGACGCCTGGGAAATTTCCATTTCGAAGGACCCATTGCTCTTCCTTCCGCCATCCGCCATCCGAAATCCGACATCCGCAATCCACCATCCGAAATCCGACATCCGCCATCCACCATCCACCATCCGAATCCGAAATCCGCCATCCGCCATCCACCATCCGAAATCCGACATCCGAAATCCGAAATCCGCCATCCACCATCCACCATCCACCATCCGAAATCCGAAATCCGAATCCGAAATCCGCCATCCACCATCCGAAATCACTTCGAAAGGGTCGTTAACCCTTCTTCCATGATCGCCAGGCCGCGCTCCAGTTGCTCGTCGGTAATGACGAGCGGCATGAGGGTCCGAATAACGTTGCTGAAGTTGCCGCAGGAGAGGATCACCAGCCCCTTCTCATAGCAGAATTTCACCAGGGCTTTGGCCACGTCGGCGGCCGGTTCTTTGGTTACGCGATCCTTGACGAGTTCCAGGGCGAGCATGGGGCCAATGCCGCGGACATCGCCGATGATCTCCAACCGCTTCTGCATCGCTTCGAAACGTTCCCGAAGTTTCTTGCCAAGAGCCTGGGACTTTTCCAAAAGCTTTTCTTCTTCAAAGATTTCCAGAACTGCCAGGGCGGCGCTGCAGCAAACAGGGTTGCCGCCATAGGTGCCACCCAATCCGCCAACCTGCGGTGCGTTCATCATTTCCGCTCGGCCCACTACGGCGCTCAACGGCATGCCGGCAGCCATGCTCTTGGCGGTGAGCAGGAGGTCGGGTTCGATGCCCCAGTGTTCCATGGCAAACATCGTCCCGGTGCGCCCAACACCACTTTGAATCTCGTCGGCCACAAAAACAATGCCGTTGTCCTGGCAGATTTTGATCAACTTGGGAAAATACTCGGGCGGCGGGGTAATGAAGCCGCCTTCCCCCATGACGGGCTCGACAATCAATGCGGCCGTGCTCTCGGCTGCGACATGACCGATAAAAAAGTCCTTCAGATAGTCGGCGCAGGCCACATCGCAAGCGGGGTAGGTGAGACCGAAAGGACAGCGGTAGCAGTAAGCGCAAGGCATGCGGTAGACGTCGGACATGAAGGGGCCGAACCCAAACTTGTAGGGCTTGACTTTGCTCGTGAGGGTCATGGCCATGTAAGTGCGGCCGTGAAACCCGTTATCAAAGCAGATAATACCCTGCCGTTTGGTGTAATGCCGCGAGATCTTTACCGCATTTTCCACGGCTTCGGCGCCGCTGTTGGCAAACAGGGCCATCTTGGGGAACGATCCCGGCGTCAGGGCGCACAGTTTTTCCGCCAGCTTGAGGTAGGGCTCATACATGACGATGTGAAAGCAGGTGTGGGTAAACTTCTCAACCTGCTCTTTGATGGCTGCGACCACTTTCGGGTGACTGTGGCCGACATTCATGACGCCGATGCCGCCGGC
This sequence comes from uncultured delta proteobacterium, assembly GCA_963808625.1. Classification (GTDB taxonomy): domain Bacteria; phylum Desulfobacterota; class Syntrophobacteria; order Syntrophobacterales; family Syntrophobacteraceae; genus JADGQM01. The sequence continues at coordinate 91,485 of CAWEHK010000050.1, read as the reverse complement.
AAAGTCAATCAGTTCGCGGCCGTCGACATCATAAACGACGGCCCCTTTTGCCCTCTCGACAAAGTAGGGCGTAACATTGAAGGGACCCTGCGGGACAAAGTTTGCCCGCAGCTCTGCCAAGAGCGCACTGGATTTGGAACTACTCATAACCACTCCTGTTGTTTCAGTTGAATCTTCTTCTCGATGCCCGGCGAGAGTGCCGTAGCCTTCTTGGGCAAATGTCGTGCCAAGTGTTGTGCGGTAAGACAACGTAAGACAGGGAACGGCGACGATACCATGCAAGGTGGTGGTGGAAAGCCGTTATCGATGCATCTATGAATCAAAGCGGGGGTCTTCCGATGTTGCAAATCCTCGCCGGAGTTGAAAGATCCTCTCCCAACGTCACCCCGGCGGAAGCCGGGGTCCAGAAAACCCTGCAGAGCCTGGATTCCGGTTTTCACCGGAATGACGGAGGGGGGCCTTGCGACACTTTTTCAGCAACCTCCTAGTACACACCGGCATAAATTAGTGCATGTTTCCGGTGGGCAAAAAAGACTGCCCACCCTACGGAACCGGAAACACTGTAGGGTGGGCACAGCTTCACCGTGCCCACCGGAACTGGCTACCGATTTCCGCCCACGTGTACCAGGCATGATGAATGGCGGTTTAAAACCGAACTCAAGACAGACCCACACCAAAACGCAACGAAGTGAGTCGTCTGACATGATTCATTAATGGATCAAAATATCTTGTAGCGGCTTCGCTTCATTGATTATATGGTGGTAGGCAGGGTGATTTACTAATGAATCACACGCGAGGAGAGAGCGTATTTCTTGAGCTTGCGCACCACGGTCGGTTGACTGATGCCGAGCTGCCGCGCCAATTCTCTGGTCGTTTTGAACTGGACGAGGGCCTTCTCCAGAATCTCTTTTTCCAGCGCTCCGATCTCGTCGTTGAGGGAGGCGTTGTCTTTTAACACCTTCTTTGGTGCCGCCGGTTTCTCGACTCTAACCCCCAGACCGCTGATGACAAAATCATCCACGACCTCCTGTTCACCCATCAAAACCGCCGTTTTCAGAATGTTTTTCAGCTCTCGCACGTTTCCGGGAAAGGGGTGGGATTGCAAGATCTTGAGCGCTTCCGGAGAGACCCGCCGCTTGAGGTGATAAGCGCGGTTGTACTTGCGTAAGAAATAATTCACCAGTTCGAACACGTCCTCGGGCCGTTCGCGCAGGGGAGGGATGCGGATGGTAAAAGTATTCAGGCGGTAGAAGAGGTCCTGGCGGAACTGATTGCGCCGCGTCAGATCTTCGAGGTCGTGGTTGGTCGCGGCGATGACCGTGCAGTTGATCCTCCTCGGCTTCAGGCTGCCCAGCCGCATGATTTCCTGGTCGTCGAGGTATTTTAGGAGCTTGGCCTGGACCGAAAAGGGAAGGTCGCCAATTTCATCGAGAAAGAGGGTGCCGTCGTGGGCCAGTTCGAAGAGGCCGATTTTCCCCTGTTCGCGGGCGCCGGTAAACGCCCCCCGCTCGTAGCCGAACAGTTCCGCCTCCAGGAGATTTTCGGGCAGGGCCGCGCAATTGATCTGCACAAAGGGCTTGTGTTCTCGTTTGCTGTTCTTGTGGATGAACTTTGCCAAAAGCCCCTTGCCGGTTCCCGATTCGCCCAGGATCAGAATGTTGGAGGCTTCCAGGTGGGCCAGTTTCAGGCCGATCCTCAGGACCTGCCGCATCTGGCTGCTGCTGGCGATGATCTCCTGCTTTTTCAGTTCCAGGAGGCTCAGCTCAGCCAGTTCTTCCTGATATTTCTCCGTTACCAGGCGGGACTGTTCCAATTGTTCCCGGATGGCATTGAGCTGGGTCATGTCCCGTTCATTGACCACCACCATGGAAATGTTTCCGGTCTCGTCGAACACCGGGGTGCCGGTCACCAGCAGGATCTTCTGAGTCCGTTTCAAGTGCTGGATGATGCTGACCTGGCGCTTGGTTTCAAGCACTTCAAGGGTGACCGAGCGGTCAAACCACCTTTTGGCAAGGATCTCCGAAACCGTCCTTCCAATGACGTCAGCAGCCTTGATACCGTTCAGCTTTTCGGACGCTTCATTGACATTGATGACCTTGCCCTGACCGTCGCAAACCCAGATGCCATCCGAAGACGATTGAAAAATGGCGTGCAACTGCCGGTTGAGGTGTTTATAGGATTCGAGCTTCCGCGCCGAAAACTCAAGCTGCTCCATTTCCTGAAAGCTGCACACCGCCCCTTTGGTCCCGTCCGATCCCCGAATCAAGGTAATGTTGAGCAGGAGTTCCCGGTCTTTTCCGTGGACATAGCGCCCCAGTTGCGGAGTTCCCGAGGCGAGCGATGTCATCACGAGGGGAGCTGAGCTTGGGAGGACCTCGCTGATGTCAGTCCCCAAAATGTCCCCGGAGTGAAGGCCAAAAAACTTCTCGACCTGGGCGTTTGCAAAAAGGATAATCCCCCGGGAGTCGGTCGCGATCACGCCGTGGCTGCTGGCATTGAGGATCTCATCGCCGCTTATGGTAGTTTTCACTTGTCTTCAGCCAATCCAAAACAATTGCACTTTAACAATTGCAAAAACGTAGCGAATCATTTTAAAGTACATAATTAACATCCTTCCGATTTGATGTCACGGACAAAACCTGAAAAATACCAGATAGTTGTTAGGAGATTTGAAGTGTGGAAAGGAGTTTTGAGCTGGCCTAACTGCGAAGAGGAGGAATCAGCCTAAAGGAAAGCAGGTGCAGGGCAGGTCACTGCTGTCAGGCGTCATGAGGGGCAGTGGCCACATGGCTTGGCAGCACTAACGTCCACTCGAGTGGGAGGTACTGCATTATGGATCAGAAGCATTATGATGTTATTTTGGATCGTTTACCCGAAGCTGACTCACGACCGGAGGTTCTGTTCAGGCAAGCCGGGGATGGCTTCCTCCAGGTTGAATATGGCTCGGTGCCGCGATTTAACCTGGTCGACTCATTTCGCACGCTAACCATCAATGATGCCGTTAAGGCCAAGAAGATAAGGGGATTGTACGAGACCGTACCGGGCATCAGGACCAATCTCTTCCATTTTGACCCCGAAGTGCTGTCATTTCCCAAATTGATCGCCGCCATCGAAGAGGAAGAAGAGAAACTGGCCCATGTCGAAGACATCGAGTTTGAATCCCGCCTCATTTCTCTTCCCATCGCCTTCGAGGACAGCGAAACCAAAAAGGCTGTGGCCAAGTACGTGAAGGAAGTGAGGCCCGAGGCGCCCAATGTCATCAATGGCTACAACATCGAATACATGGCCCTGTGCAACGGGGTTTCGGTGGACGGCATCAAGCAGATGGTGTGCGGGACCGAATGGTATAACAGCGGCAACGGCTTTTGGCCGGGCGGCGGCTTCTTCTGGCCGCTCGATCCGCGGTGCGCCATTGTGGTTCCCAAGTATAATCCGCCCAGGACGTGGACGCCGGAGTCCACCGTGGGCATCGGGGGACCCTGCCTCTATGTCTATCCGACGCCGACCGGAGGAGGCTACCAGCTCTTTGGCAGAACCATCCCCATCTTCCAGTTCGCTCAAAAACATCCCCTCTTCAAAGAAAGTCCGACCTTCTTCAAAGCCGGCGACCGGATCAAGTTCCATGAGGTGAGCGAACCGGAAATCCTCGAGATCCATCGACGCGTCCATGAGCTTGGCGACTATGACTATGACATCAAGCCCGGGAAATTTGTCGTCAAGGATTGGCTGGATTTCTACAATTCCGGTGGGGTTCAGAAAGAAGTGAAGGAGCTCCTCGCCAAGCAGGAAGCCGGCACCAAGATTGCGCCCAAGGTATAAATTATCTGGTTAGGAGGAAACAGCCATGTTGAAAGTCATCAATGGTGGGATTGAGACGGTCGTTGAAGACTGGCCGGGAAGAATCGGCTACCTGGACAATGGAATGGCTTCTTCCGGGGCCTTTGATAATGTTGCCCTGGGGTTTGCCAACCTGCTGGTGGGGAACCCTCCGGGGGAAGCCGGCATCGAGATTGCGGGCGGCTATTTCGAGGCGGAATTCGGGGCCGATACGGTCATCAGTTTTACCGGGACGGACATGAAGCCCACCGTCAATGGTCAGCCCATTCCCATGTGGGAAGCGGTGGCCGTGAGCAAGGGCGATGTGATCAAGGTTTCTCATTTTGGCGAGTTCGGGTTTCGGTCTTATCTCGGCGTTGCCGGTGGCATTGATGTTCCCGTTTATCTGGGCAGCAAGTCGACCTGCCTCTTCGGAAGCTATGGCGGGTTTGAAGGCCGGAAGCTGCAGGAAGGGGACGTGCTGAAGTTCGGCAAGCCGTCCCGGGAGCTGAACAGTCTGAAGGGCCGCAAAGTGAAGGCCGGAGCGATGCCGGAATACGGCAGAGAATGGGTGCTGCGCGCCATCCCCGGTCCGAACGCTTCGCCCGACTACCTGACCAAAGAAGGGATGGACTTTCTTTTCTCCAATTCCTTCCGGGTCCAGCACAGTTCCAATCGCTCCGCCTATCGCCTGGCGGAAGCCAAAGACCTGGCTTTTGCGCGAAAAGACGGCGGGGTCGCCGGAAGCCATCCTTCCAATGTCCTCGATCATGCCTATGCGATTCGCGGAGCGCTTAAATATCTGCGGCAATACCCCGATCCTTCTGATTGCCGACGGTCCGACCCTCGGCGGATATATGTGCGCACTGACGGTAATCAACGCGGATTTGTGGAAAATCGGCCAGGGCACCCCGGGCCGGGACTTTATGCGATTTGCCTATTGCACCCAGGACGAAGCCACGCAAGCGCGCAAGCAACAGCGCGAGTGGTTGAGTGAAAAGTCACTGGCGTAGCTTTCGCAGGGCAGGCGACGGCCGTAACCAAAAGAATCACCGCAGAGACGCAGAGGTCGCAGAGAAAACAAGGATTTAGGGAAAAATCTTGGTAAAATTTAGACAATTTGAACGTTGGTAGTAGAGGGAGGATACGACGATGGACCTCAATGTTGACATGGGTGAGAGCTTCGGGAGGTACAAGCTGGGGAATGACGAAGAGGTGATGAAGTATATTACCTCCGCCAACGTCGCCTGCGGGTTTCATGCGGGCGATCCCGCTGGTGATGCAGGAAACCGTCCAGCTCGCCAAAAAGTATGACGTCGCCGTGGGGGCCCATACCGGTCTTCAGGACCTCAGGGGCTTCGGGCGAAGGCGCATGGAAATCACGCCCGATGAGTTGAAGTGCGATACCCTCTATCAGCTGGGGGCGCTCGAGGCCATGCTGCGGGTGAACGGCATGAAGATGCAGCACGTCAAACCCCACGGGATCCTCTACCGCATGGTTTCAGACGATCCCCGCTATGCTGAAGCCTTTCTCGAGGCCGTGGCGCTCTTTGATCGTGAGCTTTTCATCATGATCCCGAGGGATACGCTCATCTGGAAGCGCGGCAGGGAATTGGGCCTGAAGATGGCGGCTGAAATCCTGATTGATCTCAGCTACGACGATGAGGGGAATTGGGTTTTGGAGCGCACCAAGAAGGCCCGCTCTCCGGAAGAAGTTGCGGAACGGGCGATCATGGTGGCCAGGGACAAACAGATCACGACCATCAGCGGCAAGACGGATCAGCGCCGAAGGCGACACCATTTGCTGTCACGGCGACTCGCCCAATGCCGCCGAGGTCGTCAAGACGGTTAAGGCGGGCTTGGAAGGGGTCGGGATACCGTTGAAGAAACTGGCCGAGATGCGATAACCATGCGACCCAGAGCCACTAACCACTAGTCACTAGTCACTAGTCACTAGTCAACTAACCACTAGCCACTAGTCACTAATCACTATTTTAGGGGAGAATATCATGGAAGTATCAGTAAATGCACATATGCCGGGGCTTGTTGCCCGCGTGGTGGTTAACGAAGGGGATAAGGTTGCCAAGGGACAGGAGGTTGCGGTCATCAATTGCATGAAGACCGAGCTTTCCGTTCGTGCTGACGATGATGGCAGTCGTCAAGAGTATTCTCGTCAAAGAATGGGATGAAATGGAAATCGGCAACCCGATGATCATCATGGATGTCGATCACAAATAGTAGTCCGTGATTCGAGCTCACGGATCTTCAGGTTTTGCCGAGGCCGATGACAGCCGTTTTGAAACCCAACAGGAAGAGGCGATAGTGATCAGGAAATTGCTTATTGCCAACCGGGGGGAAATCGTCGTCCGGGTCATGAAGACGTGCCGCAAACTGGGCATCAAAACCGTTGCCGTCTACTCCGATGCCGACCGCAACATGTTCTATCTGAAAGAGGCGGACGAGGCTTTCCATATCGGCCCTTCAAACCCGATCAAGAGCTACCTCAACATCGAGGCGATCCTTGATGCGGCGAAAGCAGTCCGGAGCTGACGCCATCCACCCGGGATACGGTTTTCTTTCGGAGAATTCTTTGTTTGCCGATGCGGTTGTCAGCCAATGGGATTACCTGGGTAGGGCCGCCGCCTGCCGTCCTGAGGGCGATTGATTCCAAGTGCTATTGCAGGAAAATTGCCACGGACGCAGGCGTTCCGGTCATACCCGGAACCATCGATACCATCTCGGGCGCGGATGATATTTGCCGCTATGCTTCCGAACACGGTTACCCGCTCGTGCTCAAGCTTGACAAAGGAGGTGGCGGCAAAGGCATTGAAGTCGTCCGGGAGGACCGTGCAGGCGAAGGAGGCTTTCGAGAGGCTCTCTCGAATCGGCATGCTGGCTTTTGGTCATCCGGAAAGCTACCTCGAAAAGGAAGTGATCAACCCCAGGCATATCGAAATCCAGTTTCTTGCCGATGGCTTTGGCAATTGTGTTTGCCTGGGCGAAAGGGAATGTTCCATCCAGAGGCGGTATCAGAAAATCATCGAAGAATCGCCTTCACCGGTGGTCGATGAAAAGGATCGGGCGATGCTCTTCGATTGCACCGCGAAGCTGGCCAGAGCCATGGGATACCAGGGAGCGGGCACCATGGAGTTTCTGCGTGCCGCTGAGGGACAGTTCTACTTCATGGAGGTCAATGCCAGGCTGCAGGTGGAACACCCGGTGACGGAGTTCCTGACGGGTATTGACATCGTGGAACGGCAACTGCGAATCGCTTCGGGGGAGAGGCTGGAATTGCAGCAGGCGGATGTCCGCTTGCGCGGGCATGCCATTGAGGCGAGGATCTACGCTGAAGACCCGCTGACGTTTTGCCCGTCGCCGGGGACGATCAGCAGTCTGCGGTTTCCCGCCACCGACCCCGCCTATCTCAGGATTGACCACGCCATGGAGGCCGGCGCGGCCGTCCCCCCCTATTATGATCCCCTGCTGGCGAAGGTGATCGCCTGGGGTGAGACCCGTCGGGATGCCGTCGATAAGCTGGTAAGAGCGCTGTCTGAGTTTCACGTCGAGGGGATTAAGACAACCATTCCTGCAAACCTGTTGATTTTGAGCAGTCCGAAATACCTGGACGGCGATCTGGATACCGGATTCATCGATGATCTTTATGCAAAAGCAGGCCCGGATCAATTTTCGGGCAAACCCCTATGGCCCTGTATGTGAGCCGTGTAACCATTCAGGGGAGTATCGTTATCTTTGTGACTTTGTGCCTTAGTAGCCAAGAGGTGGTGAACGGTTACTATTGCTAAGCCAATGATTGCAAATCATTTATTAGTTCTTGCTGTCTCTTTAAACTCTCAGAGCAAATGTTACTAGTTGATTGCCTTTTCTTTATCCTGGAGAATAGCCAAAAGCCTCCTGGTACCACTAGTATTAGCGGAAACACTACGAATTCAGCAAAACCCGATCCTTGTTTATTTATAGAAGAAAGGAATCCAACAATACCCAAACCAATCACAATTAGAGGTCCAATAAATGATGGGGTGTTAGGAAATGGTAATTTATAAAATTCATCTTCAATTTGTTTTATTCTATTTAGGTTAGGTAAATCTAAGCTTCTGACAAAGTGAAGTTTAACGTACTTGAAAACTTTTGTAGTTACCTTGTAGCTTCCCCCAGTAATACTTGGTCTTCCGTATGCATCTCCTTCCTCATGCATCTCTTGACGGCTCTGAAGGTTCCATCCAAACATTTGCATTTCTCGAATTTTATCATTCTCATAATCAGGGGCGACTTGAATTACAACGCTTTCAGTCCTCTCCATTAGCTTTTCCCTCCATATTCATTAATCTGCATTTTTTGACCAGGACGAAGATTCAATGCCTGTCTTCTCGCTTTTGGTATAACGGCTTGGTATGTAGGGGATACAGTAATTGTGAGCATGTCAAAATCTCCATCGAGAATTTATGGGAATAGAGTATCACGATCGATTATGTTTTGTCAATAACTTTGATGGGCAACGAACAAGTTCAAGGGCCCCAAAACAGCTCTTTTGCTTGCGATTCCGAATAACGGGCATGCATTTACCTAGAGAATAGTGATCAGAGAAAAGCCGGAAACAGCAGGTCAAAGCGACTTCATGCCTGAGATTAAAGGTATTTCTTTTCACCGCGGGGGTCACCCAGGACTTACCGCAGTAATAGTTTATTGAGGAGGGCTCCTCGGCGACCCCGGCGCGCCCTGCGGTGATGTTCTTTACGTAGCGGGTGGTGGGAAGCGAAGTTCTCCGAGTTCTTCGTGGTGCCACAGAAAGCGCATGAGACTGGCGGCCACCGCTGCCAGTTCAGGCCTCTGTCTGACCTGCCCCAGCAATTCCCACAGATCAAAAGGCATGCGTTTCCGGTCATATTCGATGGCGATCGATCTGGCATGAGGACTCATCCGTTGGTCCATCACTCCTGGAATTGCATGAATTGTCCGAGCGATATCAGCTCTGTCAATCAGGTTGAGAGCGAAAGGGGAGATTTTCAGGCGGATTCTGCCCGGGATATGGTGGCAGATTTCGACATGACGCGCCAAACTGATGACGGTATCGATGATATCTTCATTCTTTAGGCAATCATTGATTTCCATTTCCTCCTCCAGCTGCGCAAGCCGAGCGGAAGCTTTTCCGGCCATTAGCCGAGCCTGGAAACGGCCCAGGAAGATTCTTAATTTGCAAATTTGCGGCCAAGCCGAAGAAGTTCCGCCGAAGAAACACCGTACAGGGTCCGGTGCACTCACGTCCCTGCAGACCGATGCCAGGATTGTGCACAGGAAACGAGGCATCGGTGTTGTTCTTCCGCTACAGTGCAGCGGCTTTTGGCTGAAGTGGGTTAAAGGAAGACAACCGACTTTGGTGAAATGCCCGGAGCTGCCAAGAACTTCATGCTGAAGGCAACTCAAGCGGATGAAGAGTCTCTTCGGTCAGCCATGCAGCATATTGAAGGGCTTGCCGAATGTCTGTCTGCTCCGCGTAGGGATAAGCCCCGATGATTTCCTCAGTATTTATTTCGTTGGTTCGTCTTTATCGCTCTTGGCAAGGCAGGTATCTACAAATTCCCGTGGCTTCAGGACCCGTACTCCTCGAAAACCTGATACCTTCAATAAGTGCTTGTCCCCGCTTACGATCAGTTTGCTTTTGCTGGCAAGTGCGCAGGCTATGAATTTGTCATCATCGGGGTCATGGCAAACCGGTGCACTCAATTTCTTATCGGGGAACATCTTTGCCTTAACTGTCACGAAATCCATCATCGGCCGCAAGTCAATTGCCGGGAACTGCTTGGCCAGGTCCTCGCCTACACGTCGGTACTCATCGAGTATTTCGGGTGAGATTGCCAATTGCAGCAAGCCGTCGCGCCATGCCTGGAGAATGCGAAAGGGAGGACCGGTAAAGAAGACGCCTGAGATGAAGACGTTCGTGTCAAGCACCACTCTCACTTCTGACCCCGAACTTTCGCGACGGCAGCAGCTATATCCGTTCTCCTCAAACGAGCCTGTCTGGCTTGACTGCGGGCTTCGGCAATCAGGGCATCGAACTCTTCCATTGATGGGGGTGCAATAGCTTTGAGAATTACTACATCATTTTCACCCACGACGACAAATTGTGACCCGGCTTTCAACTTTAGACGATGGCGAATGCTTTCCGGAATAACGACTTGGCCTTTAGAAGACATCTTAGTGGTAGCTAAGTTTGGCATGTTGTTCTCCTTGATGGCAGATTTATCTTACCAGTAAGATTATATGGCTGAAGGCTTGTCATGGCAAGGGTAGAATTGTTGAGATGCATCGGAAGCATCGCGGTGGAAACGCCAGGTGGGAGTGTATCCTGGTTTAGGTGAACCCCCGACCCGCAATATCCCGTCAGGATTGCGGATGCAATTGTATAAAAACAGTGATTCCAGAGAGACAGTGATGGCAATGAGGCGCTCCACCGGGAGGTCTGAGTATGAGGAAGTCCCATGTTCTAGACATGCTCGTATGTTGCGTTTATGGCTCACGGCTGGTGAACCGACGCGGTGCTCCTGAACACGGTCTTGTAAGTCAATCCCTCTTTGGGCAGGTGCTCGGCGTCAACAATCTGGACGCGGGCGCCAAGGCCCAAGGCGCGCCGAATGTGGCTTCGCGCCAGATCCAGATACTGCGAACGGCTGCCGCCGGGAAAATCCTGACTTGCAGGCCTCACCAGGAAAATCTCGAGCTGCTCGCCGATACCGTGACTCGTGTAGACAACCAGTCGAAAATCCTCAAGCAGGGGATCAATGGCGCGCAACAGGGCTTCGACCTGTTCCGGGTAGAGCGGAATGCCGCGGATCGAGATGCGATTGTCGGTGCGGCGAAGAATCGGGGCGAGCCGCGCTGAAGTGCGCCCGCAGGCGCAGGGTGCCTCCCTGAGTACGGTAATGTCCCCGGTCCGATAGCGGATGAGCGGATAGGCCTCGGTGGTGAGGGTCGTGAGCACGAGCTCGCCTTCGTGGCCCGGCGCGACCGGTTCACCGGTCGTCGGATGGACGAGCTCGGCGAGGAATTGATCTTCGGCAAGGTGCAGCCCCTCTTTGGCAGGGCACTCCCCAGCCACCCCCGGTTCTACCATCTCGCTTACCCCGTAGAGCCCATACACCGGGATCTGGAACGCGGATTCGAGTCGTTGGCGGGTGTCTTCAGCGAGGGGGTCCGGCCCCAGCAGAATATGCCGCAAGTACAGGCTCGAGGCTTCTAAACTCTGGCGTTCCATGGTTTCGGCCAGGTGCAGCGCAAAGGCCGCCGTCGTGGCCAGGACTGTCGAGCGAAAGTCCTGCATGATCTGCAACTGCAGCGTGGCCGAAATGGTGGCCGAAGGCGCCAGCGTCGCCCCGAGGCTTTCGGCGGCGTGATTGAACGTGAAGGCCCCTGGAAAGAGACTGAAATTGAAGGCTACCTGCACAATGTCCCGCTCGGTCATCCCCAGTTGCTGATAGAGCCGTACCATCAGCGCTTGCCACATGGCCGCGTCATGGCGGGTAAAGCCGATCGACGATGGGCCGGTGCTGATCGAGCCACGCCGGGTTGCTGATTTTCAGGCGGACGATGCTCTTCAACGGCTCGGCAAAAAGCCCATAGGGGTAGTGTTCCGCCAGGTCCTGCCGCGTGGTGAAGGGAAAGCGGCTGAGCTCGTCGGCGGTCGCCACATCCTCGGGCAGAAGGCCGAGGCCGTCCATGCGTCGGCGGTAGAAGTCGACGTTGAAATAGGCCCGGTTAAGCGTCATCTGCAACTGTTCCATCTGCAGCCGGCGGGTCTCCTCGCGTGACCGGTAACCGCTCCATCCTTGCGCCATGGGGTCTCCCTCTATCGTCAATGCTGTTGAATTAACAATTCAATAACATTACCCTCTATCGTTCCCATTTATACTGGTAGTCTCTTCCCAGGTAGGCCCTCTGCACATCGTCATGCTCCATCAGTTCACTCGCTTTGCCGGAAAGGACGATGCGGCCGGTTTCCAAAACGTATGCGCGTTCCGCAATTTCCAGGGCCCCCATGGCGTTTTGCTCCACCAGCAGGATTGTCGTCCCCTGCGCATGGAGTGCCTGAAGCGTGCGGTAGATTTCCTCAACCACAAGCGGAGCAAGCCCGAGGGATGGTTCGTCCAGAAGCAGAAGGCGTGGTTTGGCCATGAGGGCGCGGGCAATGGAAAGCATCTGCTGTTCGCCGCCGCTCAGCGTCCCGGCCTTTTGCCGCTGCCGGTCGGCAAGGATCGGAAAGAGTGCAAACATTTTTTCCCGATGTTCGGCAATGTGCTTGCGGCCGAAAAGGTAGCCACCCAGCTCGAGGTTTTCGAGAACGGTAAGGTTCGGGAAGAGCTGCCTCGCTTCCGGGACCTGCACGAGCCCCAGGTGGACGATGCGTTCCGGCGCCGTCTGGTGGATGGGAGCTCCGCTGAATTCGACCGCCCCTTCCGACGGCCGGTGGAGCCCGCTTATGACCCGCAGCAGGGTGCTCTTCCCGGCGCCATTGGAGCCGATCAGGGCGACCACTTCCCCCGGTGCGACGTGGAAAGTCACGCGGCGCAAAACCTGGATGGTCCCGTATCGAGCCGACAGCCCTTGAACTCTTAGCAAATGTCTACAGCCCTCCGCACATCAGTTCGATTCCAGGGGTGGCGAACAGTTCTCTTTTTCACCACGGAACAACACGGAAAACACGGAAAAGATCAAAAACATTAAAAGCATGAGAAGCATGAAAAAGGCCACGATCATATCCTGGTTGTTACCTGCGCCTCCTGTTTCCCAGGTAAGCAGCAATGACCTTCGGGTCTTGCTGAATTTCCCGGGGTGTTCCCGAGGCGATCTTGCAGCCATTCTGGAGCACCACCACGCGATCGGCAAGGCTCATGACCACGTTCATATCGTGTTCGACCAGAATGATCCCGAGACCATCCCGGCGCAGGCCTGAGACATACGCGACCAGCGCTTCGCTCTCCCTCGGGTTCAGGCCGCCCACCGGCTCATCCAGGAGCAGCACCCGGGGGGAGAGCGCCAGGGCCCGCGCCAACTCGAGCAGCTTGTGCTCGAAGAGACTGAGTTCCTGGGACGGCAAGAGCGCCTTGTCGGCCATCTTGAATGCTTCAAGAAGGCCCAGGGCCCGCGTCCGGAGCTCGCGTTCCTCCCGGCGCTCCCCCGGGGTGTGAAAATACGCCGCGAAAATACCGGACCGACCATGCCCATGGAGCCCCAGAAGCACGTTTTCGAGCACATTAAAATGCTGATAAATCTGGGTTGCCTGGAAGGTGCGGCCAATACCGGCGGCGGCAATCTGGTGAGGCGCGAGTCTCGTGAGCGCCGCCCCCTGCAACACAACACTCCCTTCCTGGGGCCTGAGCAGTCCCGAAATGATGTTAAGAAGCGTGGTTTTGCCGGCACCGTTCGGACCGATGAGGGCCACGATCTCACCCGGATGGACGCTCAGGCTGATATCGTGGAGCGCCTGCAGGCCCCCAAAATTCATGGAAACCTCTTCGACGGTCAGCAACGGTGGGGCGGTTTCAGGGTTGGAGAAGGCGCCCGACGCGCCTCCGGGATGACCGGAAGGCGCCAAGCTGTGAGCGGATTGATCGAAAAGCCCAGCCCTTGATGGCTCCGCTTTTCTCGGAACGGGCCGCACCCTGGCGCGCATTGCGGAGCGCGCTGCGCGCATAAGTGTCGGGACCAGCCCCTGCGGGCAGAAGACCAGGACCCCCGTGAGGATCAGGCCGTAAAAGAGGACGTGGAGGTCTTCAAAACGGTGCAGCACTTCGGGCAGAGCAGTAAGCAGCGCCGTGCCGGCCAGCCCTCCCCAGATGCTTCCCATGCCTCCCACAACCACCATGGTTACGATCTGCACCGAGTAAAAGATATCGAAGGTCTTGGGACTGATGAAGGTGACGTAATGAGCATAGCAGAACCCGGCCACTGCGGCATAGAGGGCGCTCAGGACAAAAGTGGCGACCTTGTAGCGGTGCGATGGAATGCCCAGGGCCTGGGCGGTTAATTCCCTTTCGTGAATGGATTGCAGCGCCCGGCCGATGCGCGAGTTGGTCAGGTTGGTGGTCAGGGCGAAGACAACCAGGAAGAGGGTCCAGACGAAATAGTAAAAGCTGCGATCGGTGGCGAGCGTAAGCGACCCGAGGTGCAGCCTGGGGATGCCGGGAAACCCCGAAGGCCCGCCCGTGACTCCTTCAAAATGGCCAAGGAGAATGCTCACGATGATATTGAATCCCAGGGTGGCCATGACCAGGTAATGGCCTTCCAGCCTGAGGGTCGGCAAGGCCAGGAGAAAACTGGTGGCCCCCACCACGAGGATGGCGAAGGCAAGCGCCGCAGCAAGGGGCCACTGCCAGGTCGTGCTGGCAATGGCGGAGAGATAGGCCCCCATGCCATAAAATGCCGCATGCCCGAGAGAGACCTGGCCGGTGGAGCCGATGAGCAGATTGAGCCCGAGCACCACCATGGCATTGAGGGCCATGACATTGAAAAGGAGCAGGAAATAGTCGTTGTGAAGAAGGTACGGAAGGAGCCATACCGCCGAGGCCAACAAAACCAATGCCCGCCAGTCCTTGGGGATGAGGACGAGGGAGTGCTCTTCGGAGGACGATGATTTTGTTCTCAGGGTTTCCACGTCAATCAGCAATCTTGACAGTATTTATATCTTACACGAAGTCTCTTCTTCATCCACAGAATGCACATGCAAGAGAGACCCCAAGAGAGAAACCACCAATACTTCTTGCGATCTCCGTGACTCTTCGTGGAAAAATGGTGTAAATTCCGGCACCATGAAGATTCGCCGTATTGACGTTGCCTAGTCTGTTTTCGCGCGGTCTTCATCAAAGCCTGCGCACGCCGACCTGTCCGAACAGGCCGGAAGGTTTCACGAAAAGCACGAAGAGCAGAATGAGAAAGGCAAAGGCATCCTTGGATTCCGACGAGATGTAACCGGCCCCGAGGGCTTCCAGGACGCCGAGGGTGAGCCCCCCGACGACCGCGCCGAGAACGCTTCCGTACCCTCCCAGGATGGCGGCGGCGAAGCCTTTCAGACCGAGCATCAAGCCGCCGTCGTAGCTCATACTGGTGATCGGGGCAATCAGGATGCCGGCCAGCGCCCCGAGGGCGCCGCTCAGGGCGAAGGCCAGGGCGACAATCCGCCGCACGGAAATGCCGATAAGAACGGCGCCGAAGGGGTTGTCGGCGGCCGCCCGCATGGCTTTGCCCACGAGGGTGCGGTGAAAGAACAAGTACAGTATCCCCAAAACGATCAGGGAGATAATCAGCATCCAGAGCGACTGCGGGAGGATGGCCGCGTTCAGAAACAGAATCGGAGTGTCTCCTCCAAGGGGCGCGAGGGTGTGGGCGTTCTTCCCCCAGATCAGCATCGAGGCCCCACGGAAGGATATCGAGGCGCCGATGGTGATCATTACGAGCGAGAGAATGTCGCGGTTTCTGGAATGTTTGAGCGGCCCCTGTTCGAGCGCCATGCCGACGACCGCAACCGTTCCCGTGGCAAGGATAAAGGCCAGGGGCATGGGCAGATGAACCACCTGGTAGAGGGTGATCATCAGCATCGCACCAATCATGACAAAATCGCCCTGGGCAAAATTCACCAGCCCGGTGGCATTCTGGATGAGACAGTATCCCAGGGCAATGAGCGCATAAATGCTGCCGTTGGTGATGCCGGAGATAAAGAATTGCGGAAAAAGACGCAGCAGCATGGGTAAAACCAGTGGTTAGCTAGTGGTTAGTGATCAGTGGTCAGTGATTGAAAGATGTGGGGCAGGCTTTCCAGCCTGCCAAATTCTCCGTCATGCTCTAATCTTGGTCTTGCGGGTATGCTTTGACTCCTGCACGCAGCGCCTTGAGGTTGATTTCCTGGCGCTTTCCGCCGTAGCTCATGATTTGTCGTTCGAGGTCCTCCGGCTTGCAGAACAGCAGCCCTGATGACGCTGCAAATCCCAGCAGCACGAGGTTGGCGGAAACGGGCGAGCCCAGTTCCGTAGCGATGCGAATGGCATCGATCGTGTGCTTCTGAATCTTGCTGAGCCGCATTGCAGAAGGCCTTGCCTTCCAGGTTTCAGGTAAAACCCGTGCACCTGAAAGGCATCCGGATGGAGACCAAGAAAGACATCCGCTCGACCGGGTCGGATGAGAGGACTGGCGGTACGGAGGCTCCCCACCTTGAGATGGCTGATAACGTTGCCCCCGCGCTGCGCCATCCCGTGGGTCTCGGAAATCAGCACCGAATGCCCCAGCGCCACAGCGGTCTCGGCAAGGAGCCGCGTCACAAAGAGCACCCCCTGCCCCCCAATCCCACTTACGATGATCTGCTGCATTGTCACCTCGTTTCTCAGCCCACCCTCACTTCACTCTTACTCTTCACCCGTTACTCATCACTCATCCACTCATTACTCATTACTCATCACTCATTACTCATCACTCATCACTAACCACCAGCCACTCTCTTCAACCCCTTATGCGGACACACAACCACACAAAGGCCACAGCCTGAACAAAGGGCCTGATCGATGCGGATGGGTTGCTTCTTTCCCTGGGACTGCAGGGCCGGGCATTCGAACTGTTGGATGCAAAAGCCGCAGCCTTTGCATTGTGCCGTTACGGTGACCGGTTTCCGGGTCCAGGATTCAGCCTGGCTTCGGTCCATCAGGCAGGGACGTTTGGCCACGACCACGGCGATCCCGCCTTTCTTGGCCTGAGTGTGTTTTTTGGCTTTCTTGAGCAGCGCGATCATCGCTTCCATTCGATAGGGATCTTCTTCGGCCACGAAGCCGACGCCGCAGGCGCGAACGAGGGCCGGGATGGAGAGCTTTGGAACAGGGCACGCCATCGAGCGTTTTCCCGGAAGCCGGGGTAGGTTGATGGCCGGTCATGGCGGTGGTGCTGTTATCGAGAATAACCAGCACAAATCGAGACCCCTGCACGACCGCGTTGATCAGCGCCGGGATGCCCGCGTGGAAGAAGGTGGAATCCCCGATGGTCGCGCAAATTGCGGGAGCGTCCTCACGGTTCGCCTGGTAGGCATGATAAAAACCGGAGGCCTGGCTGATGGAGGCGCCCATGCAGAGCACCGTATCCACGACCCCGAGGTTGAGACCGAGCGTGTAACAGCCGATGTCGCTGGGATACACGCCCTTGGGAAAAGCCTTCTTGATCGCGAAAAACGCGGCGCGATGGGGACAACCGGCGCAAAGGGTGGGGCGCCGGCCGGGAGAACCGGGAGCGGCAATGGGTGGTGCTGGAGAAAGCTGGAAGAATCCTCGAAGGACGGCTTCCACAACCTCCGGGAGGAGCTCTCCGGAAGCCGGGACGGTTCCCGTGGTGCGGCCAAACACGCGTTTTCGGTCCTGGAACTGGAGCTCGATCACCGGATAGGATTCTTCCAGGACCAGGATCCGCTCATAAAGCGCGAGCAGATCGTCGCGGAAAGCGGGCGCAAGAGGGTAGGGCATGGGCGCCTTGTAGACCGGTATCTTGTCCCAGAGCCCCAGGTCGAGAAGGATTTCCTGGGCGTAGGCAAGGGCCACACCGGAAGCCACGATGCAACTCCGCGGCTGCGGCTGGAAGGAAGGCGCGATTTCTTCCTGATTCAACAAGGATGGGCTGAATTCGGGGTCGCGGGCGATCTTTTGCCAGCTTTTCGTTCAACCGGCGGTGCAAGAGCAGCCGAAACTTCGGCGTCGCAGCCCATCTCGCCGGATCTTTTTCAAACAATGGGACCTGGTCATTTTCGGCAAAGGGGCGCAGTTCCATGTCTTGACGCGCATGGCAGACCCTTGTGGTCGGTCTCAGGATGACCGGGATTTCGTACTTCTCGGAGAGCCTCATGGCCCGGTCGATGAAATCCCGGGCTTCGGCCGGCGAGGATGGATCGAGCACGGGCAGCTTGGCGGCCATGGCCAGGAAGCGGCTGTCCTGCTCGGTTTGTGAGCTATGAGGTCCGGGGTCGTCGGCCACGACCACGACAAAGCCGCCCTTTACCCCCGTATAGGCGGCGCTCATCAGGGGATCGGCAGCGACATTGAGGCCCACCTGTTTCATGATCACCGCTGACCGTCGGCCCGCGAAGCTGTTGGCCAGGGCTACCTCGAAGGCCACCTTCTCGTTCACGGACCATTCCAGATGAAGCTTCAAATCATGTTGCTTCTTCAATTTTACCAGGGCGCCCAGGACTTCGGAAGCCGGCGTTCCCGGATAGGAGGTCGCCATGGTGCAGGCGGACTCCAGAAGACCGTGGGCGATTGCTTCATTTCCAAGGAGGATCTGTCGTGTTGTCACCTTGTTCTCCAGGCCCGAATCCCATCGGCCGGCATGCTGCCGGTGGCGGCAAACAGGAAGGCCGTGGATAGCTGCGGGCATCCACGGCCTTTCCAAATAGTCTTTTCATTCCCTGGGCTGTGGATCGCGTCCACCTCCGTATGTCCTCGCTTTCAAGATCGCTGACGATGACAGAATTCAACCCCTGCCGGCTGAGCTCGCGCGGCCTACCTTCTAGCAAAGCTGTCATCCCTGGTCAAGGAAGAGTTGCGCCGGTGCTTCCGGGCAGGTTTAACCTTTCTGCAACGTCGCCGTGCTACATGAGAATCAAAAGTCAGGTGGGGTTGTTTGAAGGGTACCACAGTCTTAGGAAAGGAGACGCGACCATGTCTTACGAAGACCTTAACAGAACGATCAGGTCAGAGGAACCCCATGCGCATTCCATGGATGGCTGACGACACTCTGGGCGAGGAATTCATGGATTGCTGCTATTGGGACGAGGCACTCAAAGGGAAAATGTGCAAAACCGTAACGCCGAGGGCTGAAGACTGTTACACGGCCAGACAGACGCGGAAGCTGGTCGAATTCGCCTGGTTTGAAAACCCGCGCCGACCAGTGGTCATTCCCCAGTGGGATGAGGCGGCAAAAGCGAAGATGCGCGAGCGAAAAACGACCAACGGCGATCACCCCCTCGACGAATCGAGCATCAAAAACTTGATCGAGCTTGCAGGGTTCTGACGCCCTCCATCTTCCGGTTGCCCCTGATCTTTCTCCAGCCCCGGAAGCCGCCTGCCCCGCCCTGCGGGCAGGCAGGCATTCCCCCCTTTATTGAGAAGGTACCTATTTGGTAATCAATTGGTCGGGGGAACTTGTCTTTGCTTCCAACCGTTCGGGCTTTACGCTCGGCATTCTCTGCAATTCAGGGGCTTCTTCGGAAATATGCTCTTCGGCCTCCGTGGCCTTCCTGAAGCTCTTCAGACCTTTGCCGAGAGCCGATCCGACGTCCGGGAGCTTTCCCGGTCCAAAGATGATAAGGACAACAACCAGAATAACGGCCACCTCAGGCACACTGAACATGGATACACCTCAGAGACATGGATTTGGACTATTTGGGCCACGCCCACGGCGTTGCCACAATCTCGCCTTTGTTCGGGCTGCAACAGATAAGCACATTATCACAAAAGCGGTTTTCCGGGAAGAGACGCGGTGGACAATCTCTGGTGCGCGGCTGTTTCCGAGCTTGACTCGGGTAACGGATTTGAGTAATGTCACCGGAAAAGAGCAAGAAGCTCTTGACGATTGGCTGCAAGATTTTTCCCCACGCGCAATCGGGCCATGAAGGCCGGAGGCTGTTCCCATGAAGGGGCAAGCTTAGCTTTTTTTGCCTTTTCTTTTGAGGAGGATCGGTCATGCACATGGCGGATGCGCTTATTTCCCCGGCTGTCGGTGGGACGATGTGGGCGGTTACTGCCGGTCTCACTGCATACAGCGCCAAGAAACTCAAAGAAAACATCGACGACAGCAGGGCACCGCTCATGGGCGTTCTGGGGGCGTTCATCTTTGCCGCCCAGATGATCAACTTCTCGATTCCGGGCACGGGTTCGAGCGGACATTTAGGGGGCGGGATGATCCTGGCGATCCTGCTCGGCCCGCATGCGGCCTTTCTCACCATGGCATCCATCCTCACCGTCCAGGCCCTGTTTTTTGCCGACGGGGGGCTCCTGGCTTTGGGATGCAATATTTTCAATCTCGGGTTCTTCCCCTGTTTCATCGCCTATCCTTTCCTTTACCGGAAAATTGTCGGCGAGCGGCCAACCGCGGCGCAGCATCGCGGTGGGATCGCTTGCGGCAGCCATCGCAGGGCTGCAGATGGGGGCCCTGGGAGTCGTCCTCGAAACCTTCTTCTCCGGCATCTCGGAGCTGCCTCTGGGCGGTTTCCTGCTCCTGATGCAGCCGATCCACCTGGCCATTGGCGTGGTTGAAGGGCTGGTCACCGCCGCCGTGGTGACTTTCGTCTGGAAGGCGCGCCCCGAGATCCTGGCAACGGCAAGGCGTGCCCGAACCGGCACGGCGGCTTGCCATCAGGAATGTTCTTGCAGGATTCCTCGTTATTTCAGTCCTTACGGCGGGGGTGCTCTCGTGGTTCGCTTCGGCCAATCCGGACGGACTGGAGTGGTCGATCTTCGGGGTTTCCGGTAAGGAAGAACTTGAAGGGCCGACAGAAAGGACTGCATGCGCTGCTGGCTGCGCTGCAGGAAAAGATCGCCTTCTTGCCGGATTACGACTTCAAGAAGCCGGTAGCAGAAGAGGCAACCAGGGAGGGGGAAGACCAAGCCCACGGGAAAGCAGCCAGGGAAGAATCCTGGCCTGCCGTCAGCACCGGAACTTCCGTCTCGGGGCTTGTCGGAGGCCTCATGACACTGGTTGTTGCCGGCCTTATCGGCCTCGGCTTGAGAAAATATCAGGCAGAGACGATAGTACTACAAGCCGATCGCAGATGATCAGGTCATGGACCGGGGATCCTTGGATGCGCTCATCCATGGCTGTCGAGGCCGCCAACTTATGACATGGCAAATATCGGATCATCTTTTTTCGACATCAGCTACCTTGATACCCTCTCGTATCAGACGACCTTCATCCATCAACTGGACCCTCGTGTCAAACTCCTCACCACCCTCTTCTACATTGCGACCGTCCTCTCTTTTGGCAAGTACGAAGTAGCGGCGCTCATTCCCTTCGTCATCTATCCCATCATCCTCATTGCTCTCGGAAACCTCCCGGCCGGCTATCTCTTACACAAGGTGCTGGTGGCCGCCCCTTTCGCTTTCTTTGTCGGGATCTTCAATCCGTTCCTGGACCGTGCCGCTCTCGTCCAGCTTGGGCCGCTGGAACTTTCCGGTGGCTGGGTTTCTTTTGGCTCGATCATGGTTCGTTTCTTCCTGACGGTGAGCGCCGCGCTCATTCTGATCGCCAGCACCGGTTTTAATCCGGTGTGCATGGCCCTGGAAAAAATGGGCGCCCCCAAGAGTCTTGCCGTCCAATTGCTGTTTCTCTACCGCTATCTTTTTGTGTTAACCGAGGAAGCTTCCCGGTTGGCGCGAGCGCGGTCTTTGCGCACTTTTGAGAGCCGTGGGCTGGGATTCAGGGTGTATAGCAGCATGATCGGGCAGTTGCTGTTGCGTACCCTGGATCGGGCGAAACGCATTCACCAGGCGATGCGCTGTCGCGGTTTCGACGGTGAAATCCGGATCGTCCGGCCGCTGAAGATCTCGAGGGCTGACCTTGGTTTTCTGCTCGGGTGGTGCGGCCTTTTTATTCTTATGCGCATCTATCCGATTCCGCAGTGGATGGGCAGCATGGTTACGGGGTTCTTGAGATGAGTCATCACATCATCGAAGTCAAAGATCTTCAGTACACCTACCCCGATGGCACCCCAGCCCTGCGCGGCGTTTCCTTTCTTCTCACTCATGGGGAAACCGTCGCCATGGTTGGGGCGAACGGCGCGGGAAAATCCACACTCCTGCTCCATCTTAACGGGTGCCTCATCCCCCAGGCAGGGATGGTGCGCATTGGCGATTTTCCTCTGACCAGGAAGACGTTACCGCATGTGCGGCGGACCGTCGGGATGGTCTTCCAGGACCCCGACGATCAACTCTTCATGCCGGTGGTCCATGACGACGTGGCGTTTGGTCCTCTGAACCTGGGCCTTCCCCCGGAAGATGTGGAGGAGCGGGTCAAGGACGCCCTTTCCATCGTCGGTGCGACCCATTTGAAAGACCGCCCCCCATACCGGCTTTCGGGAGGGGAGAAGCGCTCCGTCGCCATCGCTTCGGTTCTCTCCATGTCCCCGAGCATTCTGGTTATGGATGAGCCGACCTCCAGCCTTGATCCGAAGGCCCGTCGCCAACTCATCCACCTGCTCAAGACCTTCACCCACACGATCATTATCGCGACTCACGACCTGGATATGGTCCTCGATCTGTGCACCCGCACCATCGTTCTCAAGGAAGGGCAGGTGCTGGCTGATGGCCCCACGTGGGACATTCTGCAGGATGAGGCACTTCTCGACTCCGGCCACCTCGAAAAGCCTCTGCGGTTGCAGGGATGTCCACGATGCGGCGGGGATGCCGGAGGTGTCGGATAGCAAGTGGGCGCTTCCACGCCCTGGATTTTGCGGGCGAGTAGCCATGGTTCGCAAATGGGCAGAGGTTCCCGAAAAAACCCATTGACAACAACGTATCATCGTTGATAGAGAGTATCCGTCACATAATTTTGATAACTGTCAGGTGCCGCAAGGCTTAAGAGGGAATCCCGTGAGACTCGGGAGTGGTCCCGCCGCTGTAAACGGGGACGAAATCTGCGGAAGCCACTGAGACGTCGGAGACGTCATGGGAAGGCGCGGAGAGTAGGATGATCCGGAAGCCAGAAGACCTGCCTGATGGTGAGGAAGAACGGTACGTGGAAATGCCGTGTTGACCTCGAAGGACCAAGCAAATCCGGGTGCAATCCTTAGGGCGTTATCGCTCTGAGGATTTTTTTTTGGGAACAGGTGCACCCATCCCCCTTCAAAGGCGGGATGGTTCCCTCCTCAACACCTCCATTAACCCTTTTACCATCCGGGATGGAACCAGGGCCCCATCCCGGGTGCCCCCTTGAGGAGGAGGAGGCAGGAGAGGAGGCAGGAGACAGAAGACAGAAGGCAGGAGACAGAAGACAGAAGACAGGAGACAGAAGACAGAAGACAGGAGACAGAAGTCGGAAGACAGAAGACAGGAGTCGGAAGACAGAAGTCAGAGTCGGAAGTCGGAAGGCAGGAGTCGAAAAAACTGGTATGCGGCTCATTCCGGCGTTCGTTTCCGGTTGCTGTGTTTCGTGGTGGACATTGAAGCCGTGAGGACCGGAGCAAACATCGTGAGAAGGAGGAATTCATGCAAAGATTATGGGTTCTGTCAATGGTGCTGGCAATTCTGAGTCTTTTTGCCGGGCGGACCGTCTTTGCCGCAGAGGAGGGAAGGAAGCCTCCGAAAAAAGCCATCCTCCTCGTTGCCTTCGGAACGACGGTTTCAGAGGCTCAAAAGGCCTACGACCAGGTTGATGCCATGGTGAAGAAGGCTTTCCCGGGAATCGAAGCCCGCTGGGCCTACACTTCTAAAATCGTCCGAGCGAAGCTTGCCCGGCAGGGGACCCAGCTTGATTCTCCGGAAACGGCCCTCGCCAGGTTGATGGATGAAGGCTTTACCCACGTTGCGGTGCTCTCCCTGCACGTGATTCCCGGAATCGAATTTCATGATCTCCATCGGAACGCGCAACTGTTTTCGCAGATGGCGGGCGGCCTCGAGCGCGTGGTCGTAGCGCGGCCTTTGCTCTCTTCCCATGAGGACATGGAGCAAGTGGCCACGGCGTTGCTGAAAAAGGTCCCCTCGAGCCAGAAAGCCTGAGGACATCGTGCTCTTCATGGGGC
The DNA here is from genome assembly GCA_963808625.1 of uncultured delta proteobacterium. Classification (GTDB taxonomy): domain Bacteria; phylum Desulfobacterota; class Syntrophobacteria; order Syntrophobacterales; family Syntrophobacteraceae; genus JADGQM01. Next base: position 67,901 of record CAWEHK010000050.1, on the reverse strand, counting down.
ACGGCAGTGAAAAACATCCTTCAGACGCCATCTATGCAGCCATGAATTATCTCTTCGAAGGGTGGACCCCAATGTCTTCGTGGCACCGTCGACGGCTACCCTTCGCTGGCCGATCTCCTGCCCAAAATCACCGAACAGAAAGCCCGTAAAGTTTACTTCATCCCCTTTATGGCAGTCGCCGGAGATCATGCCCGCAATGACATGGCCGGGAGCGGCCCGGACAGCTGGAAATCCATCCTGACGGAAAAGGGATTGACCTGCGAAGCGGTTCTTTCGGGCATGGCCGAATATCCGGAAGTCGTTGAGGTCTGGCTGCGCCACCTTCGAGAGGCCTTTGCCGAGCTATAACCAGTCATGCACCCAGGCTTCTTCGAACGGCTCCAGTGTGCATCGGAATGACAGCAAAAGGAGGGCGGGTTTTCCAACCCGCCAGGTGGCCTCGTCAATCCACAAATACATCCGAATCACAAGGGTTTTATAACGGTTCTGAGCTTCCGGTCGCAGAGGTCGGAATGCCGTAGCTGCACGGCACCTCGCAGGCGCATTTCCCGCAGACGTCAACCAGCGGGAGATCGGCATAATAGCTGTCATTAGTCAGGCACTGCTCGTAGCATTTCCGGCGGTCATACCGGTTTTCAAAAAGCGCTTCATAAGAACACTTCGCAACGCACGCAAAGCACTCTCTTCCAGCCTTTTCCAAACACCATTCGTCAGCAGGGCGCGGGGTAGCAGGCAGGGGCATGGTGGTGGCAAGGCTCCCCAAACGTCCGCAACACCCGGCCGCCGTGATCAGCAGGTGGTTGCGCCCAAGCGTTCCCAATCCTGCGATGTAGGCCAGATGTTTGTGGGACCACAGGCTGACGAGCTTCTTTTCATCGAAATTGTGGGTTGCCGGGGTGATCGCAGCCCGGTAGCCGGCCTCTTCGAGTCTTCTTCCAAGCTGCTCATTGATGGTTTGGATGAGCCGGTTTGTAGCGATGTAACTTTCGGCCCAACTGCGCGCCGCGTAGGACCCGGCCTCGGTCGTTCTCCCTGCCCAGCCATTGCTGAAAAGGAAGGAAAAAGACGATCACCGACCGGGCTCCCGGCAGGATATCCCCGGGCATGGCGTGGTCGGGGTCGACGACCCGGCGGAGCTCCCCGAACTGCGGGTCGTTCGCCGCGGCGACCGCCACCAGGGGGTCGCGCCAGTAATTTTCGCTCTCCTTTTCCTCACACCAGTCGGCAAGGGTGCTTCGGATTTCGTCCCGGAGCCACACCAGGGGCTGCTCAGTCATCATTTTTTGAACTGCTAACCTGCGATTTCTTGAAATTCTGTCAAGATTTCGCTCTAAGTTATTGTGTTCTCTGCGACCTTGCGTCTCTGCTCCGAAAAGTCATGGTGGGCAGGCCACCTTCAAAGACCGACTCGGTTTTGGAAACCGAGTCGTCTGGTCGCCACCGTACAGCTTTTCATGTGTCTTCGGTGTCCCGAAGGGACATGCGTCTCTGCGGTGAATCTTTATCTGGTTGCGGCCTTTGCCTGCATTGTGAGTCCCGCGGTGAATTCAACAACCAAGCCAGGACCGCGTCTGAAGTATCGTTCATGCTGCTCCGTCCTCTTTCAATTCCATCTCCCTCGGCGTTGACACAAAAAATTGCTTGTAAAAGAAGAGGCTTATCAGGATCGGCAGGAAGAAGTAGGCGAACCGGTAGATCAGCGTGGCCAAAAGGGCACGATCGTAATCCAGGCCCATCAGGTAGAAGGATGCGGCCATCGAGCCTTCCATCACCCCGATGGACGCCGGAGTGAGCGAGAAGAGCGTCATGAAGATCCCCACGGAGAAACCGACCAGCAGGGTCCAGTTGTCAACCGGGTAACGGACGGCGAGGAAGGAACATTTCAGGCAGAAGAACATCAGCGCCCAGTCGAGCAGAGCATACATGGCCGGCTTCAGGAGGATCGAGGAATTCCTCATGATAATATTCAAGCTTTCATTGAAATTCTCAAAGAAGGCCTCGGCCTTTTCTGGGTGCACCCAGTGGGGATGACCGATCTTGCGGCTGATAAAAAGCACCGCCCGCAGGCAGAGTTGCCAGAGTTTCTTGCGAAAGGATTCATGAATGATGGTTTGAATGGTGAGCCATGAAAGCAGGAAGGCGATCAGCAGGATAACGACCCCGACTTCCTTCTCGCGGGTGCTTAGTTTGTATTCGCTGTAAAGAAAGAAAAAGCCCAGGTAGATGAAGATTACGGCCACGGTATTGGTGAGAAAGCCATGGACCATGGAGATCGAGAGCGTATTGCTGGGGGGGATTTTTTCCTTGGCCAGCAGGTAGACCTTTGCGGCAACCCCGCTGAGCCCGCCGATCGCCATGGCATAGTTCAGGGTGCATGAAACCAGGGAGATCCGGAATGAAGACGCAAAGGGAAGGGTGTGGCCCATGCTCTTCAGCAGACGATGCAAGACGGCGCCGATACAAACGTAACTGAGAGCGCTGGTCAGGAGTACCACCGGGGCCCAGAGCAGGTGGATATCCTGAAAGTTCTCGAGCAGTTTTCTTAGATCGGCTTGCTTTATGGTATAGAATAAAATAGACAGACCGAGGATTCCGGCGAGTAGGAAGCGTTTACGAGGCATACCAGCAGGCAATGCGTTTTCTCCTCAAGCGGGCAAGAAAAGCCCTTTCTCTCATGCTTTTCCCGCGCTCATGTGGTTGAATCGGAGAGTGAAAAATACCAAAGTTCGAGCAGGATTGAAAGAAGAACGTGATAGAAAAAGGTGCTGTGCGGGGTGCTGAGTGCTGAGTGCTGGGTGTTGAGTGCTGAGTGCGGGGCGTGGAGCGAGGTCGGGAGTGGAGATGAAAACGAGGTTGGGAATAATGAGATTTGGAATAATCCGGACAAGACATGTATGGAAGAGCTTTTTCGCCCTCCTCATGGGATTGGTCCTGGTGGGTGCGCAGACCCTCTGCGCAGCGGAAAAATTGGCGTCCGGCGGTCCTCGGGTTTCCCAGGAGACCAGGCAGGAAGCGGGCGCCTTGGGGCCATCTGGTCAGGATTTCTTGAGTGGTCTTGTGGGTGATATTTCGATTCCAAAGACGACGATCAAACGCTTTGGCAAGCTTTTTGACCCGCATAAGACGGAGCTTAAACGCCTGGCAAATACTCACCAGGACCTCCTTTGGGAGGCAATTGCGGTGGTGATTGAGGTCTTGCCGTCGCTCAAAGCAACCGATGCCCCCGAGGGTCAGTTGCGTGTGCCTCGGAAGACCTACGCGAAGGCTTCGAACCTGCTTGAACGATGTGGGTCGCTGGCGAGCCCGGAATTGGCCCGGGACATGAGAAAAGCAAAGGCGCTTTTCGAGAGCATGGTGAAAGAAAGCGATCAGGAGAACCTCACCATCGACCTGAAAGAATAAGATTTGGCTTCCCTGCTAAGGATTCCTTGCCACTGAATTTCGCCTGGATACGCGACCAAAGGACAAGGTGAGGCTGCCCGCACCGGTGTGGCGGACGCCTCACCTTGCTCGGTCTCAAGGGGTTCTTTTCGGCTGCTTATCCAACTTCTTTTTATCCTTTTGCTGCTTCTTTTCGGTGTTCTGTTTCTGACCCTTTTCCTTATCCTTCTTGCCCTTGTCTCCCATTGTGCATCCCTTCTTCCCGTTGTTCTTCATGTTCTCGCCATGAGGACGCCACGGCGTCGCCAGTTTTAATCATAGCCTGATTGTATAGGAATTTCCATTTCTTCACCACCGTTCCTTCTTTCCCTTTGGGAAACCCGCACACACATGAGAAGGCCCCTTCGGAAGAGCTTCTCGCAGAAACGGCCGCCCAGGGTAATGGCGGTTCACTGCTGAGCGCTGTTCAGTACTCAGTACTTAGAGACTATCTCAAAATGCTCAAAATACCGCTGATCGTCATTCCGGCGAAAGCCGGAATCCAGGTCTTCCTGGGTATTTTGGACCCAGGCTTCCGCCGGGGTGACGGGGTAAGCCAGTCTTGAGATGGTCTCTTAATATTCTTCTTTCTGCGGCAAAGTAGGGACTGCCTCTGTTTTTTCTTTGACAAGGAAGAAATCCCACCCGATATTTACAGATACTTCAAGGAACTGCGGTTATTTCGGTAGTCAGGTCCATGGACTAGTAAGCTTCCAAAACGGTCAGTTTGACAGAGAACATACCATGGTTGCAGGTCTGATAAATGGGGCTGTCGAGGGCGAACGGACGCGCGTTCAGCCCATCATCTTCAGAGTCTTCCTGGCTTCGCCCGGAGATGTTCAGCATGAGCGGATGCTTGCCCGGGAAGTCATCGATCAGGTTCGCGCCGAGCGGGCTTTTCGGGAGCGTGTCCACCTGGAGTGCATCGCCTGGGACCAGCCGGGCGTCGAGGTGGCGATGGAAGCCGGCCTCACGCCCCAGGAGGCGATCAAGAGAGGCCTTCCCAAACCGTGCGAATGCGACCTTGTTGTGGTCATCTTCTGGTCGCGAATCGGTACGCCCTTGCCGGCCGACTATACGAAGCCCGATGGCACCGCCTATCTCTCGGGCACCGAGTGGGAGTATCATGACGCCATCCAGGCGGCAAGGAACTCCGGGCGGCCTGCGGTCTGGCTGTACCGGCGGAAACAGACTCCGGCTCCGAGCTTTGACGATCCGGAGTATGAAGACAAGCTCCTTCAGTGGCAAAAGGTCAAGTCTTTTTTCCAGACGCTGATGGGTGAGGATGGCTCGCTGACGGGCGGGGTCAACCACTACCAGGCGCCCGATGAATTCCGCCGGCAGTTCGAGCAGCACCTGCGGGACCATCTCACGAGGTTTCTGGAAGAATCTTCTGTCCCTGGACTAAGATCGGCTCTCCCACAGGAACAGGAGATCGAGGAGCGCCTCCGTTGGACGGGAACGCCCTATCCCGGCCTGGAAGCGTTTAAACCCGAGCAGGCGCCTATCTTTTTTGGACGGGGAAAGGAAGTCGACCAACTCCTGGAGGTCCTGCGGGACCCGGGAATCCGCTTCGTCAGCGTTGTCGGCGCATCCGGTTCGGGCAAATCCTCGGTGGTGGCGGCCGGGCTCATCCCGTGCCTGCGGGCCGGGGCCTTGCCGGGCAGCGCTCACTGGGTCGACATCTCCTTCAAACCCGGTGAGCGTGGCAACGATCCCTTTCTCGCCCTGGCTTATGCTCTTAAAGCCAAGCTTGGCGCGACCGGCCGGCGCGAGACCGAGCTTGCCCAGGACCTCCGAGCAAAGCCTGACGGTTTCGCTTCCTGCGTGGGCAACCTCCTGAGCGCTCGTCCCCCAGTCGCAGAACTGCTGCTGGTTATTGACCAGTTCGAGGAGCTCTTCACCCTGGTTCCCGACGCTGAGCGAGCAGCGTTCATTGAGTTCATCGATACGGTTGTCAGGACTCATAAAGTCCGGGTGCTGGTCACCATGCGGGTGGAGTTCCTGGCCAGGGCCCTCGAGATACCGGTTTTGGCCGAGCTTTTTCGCGGACGCGGGTTCTTTTCCCTTTCTGCACCGGGTCCCTGGGCGCTTGCCGAGATGATTCGCCGACCGGCCCACGCCGCCGGACTGGAGATCGGTGATGACCTGTGTGACCGGGTCCTGAAGGATACCGGCAGTGGCCCGGGAGCTTTGGCGCTGATGGCTTTTGCCCTCCACGAGGTCTATGAGCGCCGCAAAGATCCCCGGCGGATGACCCTGCAGGACTATGAATCGCTCGGTGATGACGCCGAGAGTGGCGTTGCCGGCGCCATTCAAGCGCAGGCGGAAAGGGCGGTCCAGCGGCTTGGCCAGAGCGACGATCGGGTAGTGCACGAACTGTTCGCGGACCTGGTCGAAGTCAATGATCAGGGCGTTGCGACCCGCCGGCGGGCATCCCTCGACCCGATCCGCAAGGACGCGGCCAGGTCCCGGCTGGTGGATGCGCTGGTGGAGGCCAGAATCCTGGTAACGGACAAGGACCGTGCTGACAATCCCACTCTCGAAGTGGCGCACGAGGCCGTGTTCAGCGCCTGGCAGCGCCTCTCCCGGTGGATTGAGGCGCACGCCGCAGAGCTTCGAGCCTGCCGCAGGCTGATCCGGGCGGCGTCGGACTGGCAGGAAGCAGGGGCGCCCCCTTTCAGGTATCTGCCGGATCGGGCCACGCTCAAGCAATACCGTAAGGTCCAGCCGACCTGCTCGCGAGGAGATGATGCCGGGCTCGTCGGGCGCTTTATGGGTGCGGCGGTGCGGCGGCAAAGGCTCTGGGGCGCTTTGCTGGCTCTGGTTGTGCTCGTTGTCGGCATTGGGAGTGTGCACATCTGGCTGCAAAACCGGGCGATGAGCTGGAACGTGCTGCGCATTTGGATGCTTGCCAAAATCAGTCTCTATGATGGTCCGCCGATGGTTAAATTGCCTGGGGGCGCCTTTGAGATGGGGGAGTCCGACTGTGATGCCAAAGATGCCAGAAGCTCGTCAAGTAGTGAATGCCCGCGACATTCCGTCACCATCCAACCCTTTGAGATCGGCAAATACGAGGTAACTTTCGAAGAATACTCGGTATTTGTTTTGGATTCGGTTGGCTTTGAGGTTCCATCTGACCAAAATTGGGGGCGCGGCTCGCGGCCTGTGATCAACGTGAGCTGGGACGATGCAAAAGCCTATGCTGAATGGCTATCCAGGGTGACGGGGAAACCCTTTCGGCTCCCGACCGAGGCCGAGTGGGAGTATGCGGCGCGCGCGGGCACTACGACGAATTACTGGTGGGGAGACGACGTCAATCAGGACGGCAAGGTCTGGGCCAACTGCTCTGATTGCGGCAGTGAGTGGGGTGGCAAGAAGACCGCTCCGGTGGGCTCATTTCCGGCGAATGGCTTCGGGCTCCACGACATGCACGGCAATGTCTGGGAGTGGACGGAAGATGACTGGCATGACAATTACGAACGGGGCGCCTGATGACGGGCGTGCCTGGACCGATTACCCACGGGGCTCCCGCCGGGTGTTCCGCGGCGGCGGCTGGAACCACGATGCGCAGTACTGCCGGTCGGCGTTTCGCGGCTACGGCACGCCCGGCGTCCGCGACTACGACTTGGGCTTTCGCCTCTCCAGGTCCGTTGCCCTTGGCCCTTGAGCCCTTGGACCCTTGGCAACGTTTTTTTACCACGCACCGGATGGCGCTCCGCACCTCACCCTGCACGCCGCCGAAGCGTAGCAGGCGGCGTGCAGGGTGAGGTGCGGAGCGCGCCGCGCTGATGATAGAAATGGTTTTGCGGTTCTTTTGATTAGTGGCTGCCCCCAAATAGGCAGCATCTGATTATGTGGTGCAGGCTTTCCAGCCTGCCATCCCACTGGCAGGCTGGAAAGCCTGCACCACAGGATGATTCAGTGCTCCGGTTGCATTGTTGTATTTAGCGAGTCCCATGAGGGGGCTCCATTTAAGCAGCCTACCGCAGAAAAAAACACGGCCTGTTGCGCATCATTTCTCTAACTTTTGGAACTTTTCACGGCGGGGATGATCCCCTCAGCCACGCCAGGAGCCAGCTTGCCGCTTGCGCAATTTTAACCTTTTTTTAACCTCGCCCATCTTTTAATGCCGCCAGTGTTTTACACCATACCTTTTGCAGCGGGCAGGGTCAGCAATGGCTCTGCCTTTCTTTCAATAACCCCATGAGAAGCCCTTTTTGAATCAATGGCAGAATCTTTTCGTGAACCTGATTTGAATCCATGCTTCACCACCAGGCAAAGCGAATCAACTCCACAGGAGCATGCCGCTGTGATTCCAATCCGCCTTATCAGGGATCAAGAAGGCCCGAATGCATTAGCTGATGAGCGCTTTAGGATCGAGGTGTTCTGGAGTGCCGGGGACATGGAAAGACCCGATCAGTGTCGAGCTTCAGCCATGGCTGTAACCAACTGTCAACCCGCAGGGTTTTTGAGCGGGAATCCAGCTTTTAAAAGGTCAAAAGCTGGGTTGCCGACGAGAAGCTTTCGGGAATGACGGTTGATGACATCCATGGCTGAAGCTCGACACTAGTCGGGAGGGAAATGGCAGGTCTCCTCCCACTGGTGGTAAGAGCGTTGAAACTTCTCATCAACTCAAAGGATAGGGGATATCCCGGAATGACTCCAGCAGGCTCCAAAAAGTCAAAGAACCGGAAACCGATTTCTTCGGGGCCAGAAACCTCGGCCAAGGGAGAATTTCACAAAGACTGGCGGACGTGGTTGGTCATCGCCCTGATGCTGGCGGCAATAGGGATGTACGTGCTGACCCTGGATGATTCGGTGGTGCCGGTGACCAGGACGGAAAGCGGTAGTCAGGGCTCAGCGGTGCCATCGAAACCCTGAAGTAGCAGATGCGCCGTGGGGCCCTTGGATATGGAGAAAGGAGAAGCACGCTATGCTGGCTATGCTGGGCTTTCAGCCCGACATCTGGGATTACCTCACGTTTGGGGCGATCTTTGCCTGTGTGATTGCGGTGTTGGCCGTCGGCGTGTTCATTCTCGGCTTGCCGGGCCGCATCGCCCTGGCCCGCAGGCACCCGGAGGCCGAGGCGGTGAACCTGATGGGCTGGGTCGGTTTCCTGGCGATCGTGCCGTGGATCCAGGCCTTGATCTGGGCGTTCAAGCCGACCAACGTCATTGACGTCCGCTCCTTCCCCAGGGAGGAGGCTCGGAACATCGAGGAGGAAATCGCCAGGCTCACCGGCAAGACTGAAGCGCAAAAAACACCGGGGCCCAAAGATCCGCCAACCCCTTCACGCAATGAACCGCATAAATAGGATACCCTTGCCATGGTTCTGGCACTGCTCATAACCTTTGGCTACCTTCTCATCGTCTGGCTGGTTTTCTTCCGGTTCAAGCTGATCAAGTTCAGCATCCTCTGGGGCCTCGTTTCGGCCTTCGTCGGCATACATGTGTTTCTCATCTTTGTCATCGGGTTGCGGTTTGTGACGCCCTACTCGACGGATGCGAAGATGATCCAGCACACCATCCAGCTCGTCCCGCGCCTGCCCGAGCCGACCCTCGTCACCGAGGTATTGGTTGAGCCCAACGTCCCGGTCACGAAGGGACAGCCGCTCTTCCAGTTCGACCGGCGACCCTACGAGTACCAGGTCAAGCAACTCGAGGCCAAGCTCGCTGAAGCCAAACAAAACGTCCGGGTGCTCAAGGCCGATGTAGAAGTAGCGGTGCAGAAGGTCGCCAAGGCGAAGAGCGAGCTCGAGTATGCGAATTATCAACAATTGCTGGCCCGGGATCTGGCGAAGAGGGGCGCCGGCACTGAAGAAGATCTCCAGAAGTGGACCGCCCAGGTGAAGGTGCAGGAGGCTGCCGTCAAGGAAGCACTGGCGGAAGTCGAGCGCGCCCGCCTCCGCTACGAATCTCAGATTGACGGCGTGAACACTACGGTGGCCGCAATTCAGGCCCAGCTCGATCAGGCCCTCTACTACCTGGACAACACCACCCTGGTGGCCCCTGAGGACGGCCGCATCTTCAATCTGCAGGTCCGGTCGGGAATGGTGTCGGGTGACTGGCGTATCGGTGCGATCGCTTCGTTCATCTGCGACGCCGACCGATATCTGCTCGCCACCTACTCTCAGGAAAGCCTCAAATACGTGAAAGCCGGGCAGCCCCTGGAAATCGCGCTCAACCTCTGCCCCGGCCAAATCTTCAAGGGGAAGGTGGAGAGCATCTGGCGAGGGAGCGGTGCAGGGCAGATGCTGCCGAGCGGTTCCCTTCCCAAGTTCCAACCGCAGCCGCCGGAAATGCCCCAGGGGCGCTTCGCCGTGGCCATCCTGATGGATGACCTGGACCAGTCCAAGTTTCCCATCGGCGCCCAGGGGGCCGCCGCGATTTACACGAAAGGCGGAGGCTTTGCCGGTCTTCGCCGGATCGTTATCCGCACCTATTCGTGGCTCAACTGGCTGTATCCGCTTCCTTTTTGATGAGCTGGAGGCAGTGGCGAGAAGAGAATGGTGAAATCCCGTAAACGCAAAATCAAACAATGGGCTATCCTGGCAGCCGGGTGGTCGGCGCTGGCGGTGTGGTGCGCGCTGGCGACGGCGCTTTCGGGCTGTGCCCTCACCAGGCCGCCCTCGTCTGCGGAGCTGGTGGTCAAAGCCTTGCCCCAGGGGACCACGATTCCCCCGGTTTGGAGCAGCGATTCGGGAGCGGATGGTGAGGTCACCAACGACTGGTTGAAGTTTTTTAACGACCCCGGCCTCGACGCTGTGGCCGCCGAGGCCATCAGAAACAACCTGAATCTGCGCCAGGCCGCCAGCCAGGTGGAGGTGGCACAGCAGAATGTCGTGGTGATCGGCTCCAAACTGAAGCCGCAGGTCAATGCGGTGATCGGCGCCTCCGTCACGCGCGATCCAGCTGAGAGCAAACGCTCCGATAGCAACACGGAATATGGGTTGATCTCCTGGGAGATCGACCTTTGGGGACGGCTGAGGGCGCAGCGGGCTGCCGCCGAGGCCAGCTTTCAGGCCACCGCCCTGGATTATGCTTTCGCCCGCCAATCGTTGGCAGCGACAACGGCCAAAAGCTGGTACCTGACCATCGAAGCTCGCCAACTCCTTGCACTCGCTGAGCGGAGCGTCGCCATCTATGCTGAGCTTCTCAACCTGGTGAAAGTGAGAAGAACCGCAGGCAAGGTCGCCGACCTCGATGTGGCGGAGGCGAGCGCAAACCTCAATGAAGCCCAGAGCCGGCTTCGCCTCGCCCAGAGTTTGTACGGGGCGGCACGACGCAACCTGGAGGTGCTCGTCGGGCGTTATCCCGCGGCGGAACTGGAGGTGAGTGATACCTTCGCGCCGCTGCCTCCACCTGTGCCTGCAGGGCTCCCTTCCTCGCTGCTTGCACGGCGGCCGGACCTGGTCTCTGCCGAGCGCCAGGTGTTGGCTGCATTCCGCACACAGGAAGCCGCACAATTGGCGCTCCTTCCTAACATCTCGCTCACCCTGGAGGGAGGGCACCTGGGCGACCGCATGCTCTCCCTTCTGTTCCTCAACCCGTGGCTTTTCCACAGCGCCATCGGCATGACGGTGCCGATTTACCAGGGCGGGGCGTTGGTGGCTCAGATCAAGATCGCTACCGCCCAGCAGGAACAGGCGGTGGCTCATTACGGCGGCGTTGCCCTGATCGCGTTCCGCGAGGTGGAAAACGCATTGATGAACGAGGACCTCTTTGCCCAAAGCCTCCCGTACGACGAAAAGGTTTTCAAGGAACGCACCGAGGCTGTGCAAATCGCCAGACTGAAATACGTGGCCGGCTCCATGGACATGCTGTCGGTGCTTCAGCTTCAGGAAGTTCAGCTTGCGAGCCAGGCGACGCTGATCAAGCTGCGGCAATCTCTGCTCGCCAATCGGATCAATCTGCACCTCGCCCTGGGGGGCAGTTTCGACGCCGCACCGGCGGCCTCGTATGGGGCGATGGAAGAGCCGCCTAAAGAGCGCAAGAGCCCATTGGCTCAGGCATTGGCCTCCCCGGAGTGAGGAAGGGCAGAGATTGCCCGGAGGCTTTGGTACCCTTGAGAAAGAGTGAGACCGTCCGCCCGCTCTCGGTGGCGATTGCGGGATGATGCGGTATAGGATAAGATGATTTCAGCAAAGGGAGGCAGAAACATGAAGTCGCCAAGGGCATCGATTCAGTTTTACAGGATGAAGCATCTGAGTGGCGTTCTTCTGGCGCTGTTGGTGGTGGGGGTCTTCCTGACCGGCTGTCAGGGAACCATGTTGTCTACCAGCGCTAAGGGACAGACCATCAAGCCGGCGGCTCAGATCAAGCTCGTTAAGACAGGGCCGCAGTCCGGGCAGTTTTCCGATGGCTACGTTACGGTGAATTACCAATACACCGTGTCCGGCGGCAATCTCCAGATGAGCGGAACGGTGCAGTTCGGTTCTGCCATTACCATGAACTTCAATTCCGTAGCCTCTTTCGATCTGGGCTTGCTGCTTGGTGACGCCCAGGGAAGAGTTCTGATGCAGCAAGGATTGACCGCAGCCTCGGATCAGAGTTCCTCCAGTTCAATAAATTTCAACACCCCGGTGCTCCTGCCCCCGCGGGCTACCTGCATGGCATTTACTTACAATGGCCAGGTATTCGGCGGAGGGGGTGAGAGCCCCACGTCCATCTGGGCCGATCCCGTGGAGAGGTGAGCCGCACGGAGACCCCCGGCCGACGGTCGAGAAGCGCTGACTTGCTTCCATGCCGGCCGGGGGAATGAGAGCAGGATAACGGGAGTGGCGTGAGTGAAAGGAGACTGTCTTATGAAGAGCATGGCGATTGGTTTAATGATAGCCATTACTCTGATTGGTTGTGCGACCACTCAAAAAGGCGAAACTCTGGATAAGGAACAAATGCTGGCGGCGGCGGGCTTCAGGATGAAACTCGCCGATACCCCCGAGAAACTTGCTGCGTTGCAGGGCCTCCCCCAACAAAAGGTGATGCCTGGTGTAAAGAACGGCAGGATGATTTACCTGTATGCCGATGCGACCGCCTGCAAATGTATGTACCTCGGCAACGAGAAGGCCTATCAACGCTTCCAGAGATTTGCCCTCGAGAAGCAGATCGCCAGGGAAGAACTCTATTCCGCACAAACGACTACGAACATGGACATGGATTGGGGGATGTGGGGCCCGTGGGGCTTTGACGAACCCATGGAGTGATTCGTGAAGGCAAAGGTTGCCGCCGCTCAATATGGGGGGAGGCATGTGTTCCCCTTGTCTGCTGCTGCGGAGTGCTTGTTACTTGTGTTTCCAAAGGTACGGTGCAGACGCTCGGTTTCACATTCAGCCCTGCGTTCCATGCGCCGAAATCTCCACTGTCAAGTTCTGCTTCTTTAAAGAAATGGAGGAATAAAGATGTTCAAGAAAATTCTTTTCCCTACGGACTTTTCGCCAATCTCCAGGAAGGCACTGGAATACCTCAAACAGTTGAAAGCGGGTGGCGCTGAGGAGGTGATCGCTCTTCATGTGATCGATAACCGGACTCTGATCGAGGCGGGGTATGTCGATTCGATCAGGAGCCAGTTGGAGGAGGAATCCAAGAACAGCATGGAGGCCCTGGCCAAGGAATTGGAAGGGTTTGGACTTAAGGTGCAGACCACCACTCGGGTGGGAGTCCCGTTCAAGGAAATTCTGGAAATGGAAAAGGAAGTGAGTGATCTTTCTCTGCTCATCATGGGTTCCCATGGGAAGAGCAATATCGTTGAAATGCTGATGGGCTCGACTGCCGAGAAGGTGGTTCGCAAGTGCAAGACTCCTGTTCTCATCGTCAAGCGGTAGCGAATCGGTTTTCTCAACCATCCGGTCAACTTCAGGGCGGTAAAGACGCAAAGTCTCTTCCGCCCTTTTTGGTCCAGCTTCGCGGAATCCTTCCCTGATGTTCGGAATTCCATCGGGATTTTCCGTTCGCGGCTTGGACCCACTCCAGAAGGAGGAAAAAGGGTGGCATCTTCTCCCCTGCATCAGTTACCGCGTAATGGCGACTTTTGCATGATGAAGATGGTAAACACGGGCAGCAGCGGTGCGATAACCGTGACCGTCTGATGGTCCAGGGACCGCGCGGATACCGTTTCATTGATTTTGCCAAAGTGGGGCTGCCGCTCACCGTCATCGTCGGCATCGTGGTGCTGGCGCTTGCACCCATCGTTTATGGATTCCAGCACGGGACTTTCCCACACCCGACCGAATCACCCATGGAAAACGTCAAATTATTCTGAACATAGCATTGATGAGCAACCTTTCCCTTTGTTGGGCTTCTCAGCGTTCAACCGCGGGCCAACCTGTAGGCGGAGAGCTTTTTCCAATGGTCACGATCTCATATCCGTTCCTCTCCAGGTGCTTCATCACCCTCGGCGCTATCGTGGCGCTTTGGGGGGTACTCAGTGTTGCCCCAACGTCAGTAATCAACAGCAGTTGCATTTGGAGTGATCAACCCGGAGTCATTCGGGCTTTGTTCGATCACTCAGCGATTACCGATTTTGCGCATCAGCGGAACAAAGCATTTCTGAGTCTCATTCTATCGTCTCTGGGATTTATCTTGGCGATTCCCTCATTTTCAGGGCGGAGTGTTCCTGTGTTTGCCCTGATGGCTGTTGTGGTCCTGATTGTGCTGTTAACCATCGTGATAGCCGGGAGAACAAGAAAAGCCGTGATCACGAGTTGGAAGTCGAAAGAGTGTACGATCAATTGGTTCATTCAATTGTTGGATGATTCCTATTTCGAGGTGAGGCATAAGCAATGGGCTGCAACGGGGCAGGGCGATGAACATCTTACTGATGAATTGACTGATGTCTGGATGGATATCGCTCCTGTGCGTCATTCCAAATACAAGAAGCGCAGAGGTTCCAATGAACTGTCCCCGTTAAGCTGATCGATAGAATTATGCAGATGGCTTCCGAAGAGGGAGATATCATCTTTGACCCGTTCGGTGGTTCAGGGACCACCTACGTAGTGGCTGAAATCAAACGGCGTCGATGGATTGGAGTAAAACTGGGGCCTGTAGACGATATTACAAGTCGCTTCGAAGAAATCGGTTCCGACGCAGAACTGAATCGAAAGAATCCGTCGCAACTGCAATTGCCTTTTCACGGAACAGACGCTGAGCGCCCGCCAACAGTTGGGGCTATGGACGTGCGAGTCCGTCTGCAAGGCAACCAAGGCCAGCCAGTAGCACAGGTGCGTCTCTTTGTCTCAACAGCATGCCCAACCAGGGGGTTACACTCGGGAGGCGAACAGGGCGGGACCAACCCAAGTTAGGCGCGTTTACAGTTAAAGACCGGTCTGGGGCGGTTTTTTTAGGCTTAGAGTGGCACTTAATGGGTATGGTAAGTTGAGTCCTTGCCAGGCTATTTAACAGGTGCTATTATTTGCGCTCTAAAAAGGACTCTTAAGGAGGAGTTATGCGAACATCCACCAAATTCTCCGAAGACATCGTTCCATTGAGCGATATGAAGGTTAATCCCGGTCGAGTTGTTAATCAGGTCGGTAAAACTCATAGACCGGTGCTCTTGACCAACAGGGGGCGAGGCGTTGCCGTTGTCCAATCACTTAAGGAATACGAAACGGAAGTTGAAGAGCGGGCGTTCCTGCGTGGCGTAGTCCAAGGATTGATGGACCTGGAAGAGGGCCGAGAAATGAATCTTTCCGACGTCAAAAAGCATCTCGGCTTGGGTTGAAATCATGCCTCGGAGACTCCAAATCACATTCGCGGCATCGGCAGTCACGGATCTTGAAGAAATACGCGAGTGGTATGCTGAGCAGCAAGTTCCTGACGTGGGCGAACGATTGTTGGGAGAAGTGGTTTCCCAGGTGCAGCGACTTGCAGACTTCCCTGAAAGCGGTCGCGTTGTGCCTGAGTTTGGAGTTGCTCATTTGAGAGAGATCCTATACCCACCTTTTCGTATCGTTTATCGGTTCGATGACATCCGGGTTCGCATTGTGCGAGTTTGGCGAAGCGAACGTCTTCTCAAGATGCCTTAGCCCCGATCCACCACCGAACCAAAAACTGCATCGGAGCCTGCGGCCCGGTGAGTTTCTGCCCGCTGGCCGGACCGGCCACTACATTCGGCCTCTTCATCGTGATGAACCAAGCGATCATGCACGGGTACGCCGTGGATCGAAAAGGAGGAAAAAGGAGCTAAGGAGAGGGAGTTTGCGGGCAACTTCCCAGGTCTGGAGCTTCCTGCTGGTAACCAAATCAGCACATGAACCTATCACCGACGCACGACCTCTTCCTCTGAGGGCCTAAGATTCCTCACGTGCGTCACTTACTGCGTAATGGCGACTTTTGAATGATGAAGATGGTGAGCATCGGCAGCAGCAATCCGATAACCGTGACCATGATGAGCAGCGTCCCCAACTGGTTGTAATCGGAAGGAGTTTTCATGATACCGGTAAGCGGATCGACGACCTGCCGGGTTATCACATAGAAGTGATTCAAGTACTTCGTGGCAAGTGTGCTGAGTGACAGGGCCAGGTTGGTGAAGGAAGCCATGACCGCAAAATAGGTTGCCTTCAGGTGTGTTGGAGCGCTCTGCGCGATCCAGGCAAGCATGGGGATCATGGCCACTTGACCCAGAGGCGACTCCAGCGCCGTGTCAATCATGGCGATGAATCGTGCATCCACCATACCGCCGGTCAAGGCTGACGTCCAGGTGTGCAGACCATAATAGAGGCCAATGATCGGGAGACTCAGGAGGGTGCCGACGATGGTGAGAAAACCGACCACGTAGGCAATGGACTTCTCGGCCATGAATCGGCGAAAGACGAACATGCCAAAAAGAGCAAAGCCCCCGCTGATGAGGGAAAGCTTGGAGAGGAACTGCTCGTCAAAGTGGAGCTCGTCGATTTGCCACCAGGAGGCGCCTGCCCCGGGACCGGGCAGGGCACGAAAGATGAAAATGATGACGGCGGTCCCAATGAGGGCGCGGCGAGCGGTCGGGTCCAATGCTTTCAGCAACCTTGCCATAAGGAAAAGCACGATGGCTAAAGAACCGCCAAAAATGATTTCCTGGTCGAAAGGAATCTGATTGAGACCCATCAGCAGGGTGAAAGCGACAAAAACGACGCTTCCGCCGAGGAGCCACCAGTTTGCCTGCGTGTTCTCACCATGCGGATCGAGGACTCGCCTGACGTACTCTGCGTTAAAACCCAGGCGGCGAAGTTTTCTCGCGCGAAGCCTCTTGAGCATCCACGCAGCGACAACCCCGAGCACCGAGATCACCGGGATGGCCATCGCCATTTGGTAAATATTACTATAAACATGGACCTTTTCGGCCGCCGACATGGCGGTCACCCCATCGAACATCCAGACGTTCACCAGGGAGACCAGGATGCCGCCGCCGACAGCGGCGACCCGCCCGAGGGTCTGCATGGTCGTATGCATGAGTTTTACGGCCTGGGGATCATAGGAACGACCTTCGTCATCGACGAGGGGAACGGCTTCCACCGTCATGGCATCGGCCACCACATCCTGGATGACATAGCCGAGGGGAGCAACAAGGATGCCTACAACAAACCATCCTTCGACGCTCATATATTCGCTCATGAGGGGGGCATGAGCGATCAGTCCCAACATGATGGCGAAGCTGGTCCCGAGCAAGGTCGCCCCCACGACCACCAGCCATGATTTCCACTTCCAAAGAAGGTCAACCAGGTGTCCCAGGGGCATCTTGAGTGTCCACGGGATGCCGGCCCAAAAGCCGAGCGTGGCGAGGAACTCCGCTGACAGCCCAAGATAGTCCTTGACGAAAAAAGTCCCAACAATGCCGGTCAGGCCGGAGATGCCCGCCGCCATGTAAATCATTAGCGGGGGTAGATACGAAACGCGCATTTCGCGGACCAAGGCGATTACCCGAGCATCAAACCAGGCGAAGAGTCTCGCGAGAGGATAACGGATCTTCATTCCCACTGCTGGGGAGGAGGAATTGTCAGCCATGATTCACCTTCACGGTTAGGTTCGTCATTTTATCGTATACCTTCGCCGATATCAGGCTCGATGCCATGCTTTCGGAGGATCAAGACCTAATTCGACCCCGCGTGCAAACACGACCAAAGGAAGAGGGACAGAAGGATGGCCGGGGGTCAGCCATCCTTCTGAGGCTTCCGGGCAAGTTCCGAACTATCCCTTCAGAACCACGTACCGGCTGCCCTGCTCGCCCTTCACCAGGAGCACCAGCGAATCGGCGTCACCGGCCTTGGCAACGTTCTCCTTGACCTCTTTTACCGATTCCACCGCCTGGCGGTTGACCTCGACAATGATGTCTCCCTGCTGAATGGCTGCCTGGTCGGCGGGACTTCCCGGCTGCACCCCGACAACCACGACGCCGCGGTCAGCTTTGATCCCAAGCTGCCTGGCGACCTGCGGGGTCAGATCGTGAAGCTGCAAGCCCCACTTTCCCTGGGCCGGCTGCCTGGTCTCCTCGGATGCCGTTTCATCGGATTCCAGCTTCGCCAATTTCGCGCTCACCTGGCGCTCTTTGCCCTCCCGCACGATGCCAACGGTCACCTCTTTCCCGACCGGGGTTGCAGCCACCACGGCCGGCAGATCATGGCTGTCCTGGATCGCTTTCCCGTCGAAGGATACGATCACGTCACCCCGCTTGATTCCCGCCTTGTCGGCCGGTCCTCCCGACACTACATCAGCAACCAGGGCCCCCTTCTCGTTCTCCAGCTTGAGGGCTGCAATCAGGTCCGGGCTGAGGGACTGGATGCCGACACCGAGGTAGCCGCGGGTTACTTCGCCGGTCGACACCAGTTGCGGGATGAGAGGTCTGGCAGTGTTGATCGGGATGGCAAAGCCGATCCCCTGGCCGTTGGGGATAATCGCGGTATTGATCCCGACGACTTCGCCTTTCATGTTGAAGAGCGGGCCGCCCGAGTTGCCCGGGTTGATGGAGGCATCGGTCTGGATGAAATCATCGTAAGGTCCGGCACCGATCACCCTGCCCTTGGCGCTCACGATGCCCGAGGTAACGGTATGGCTCAGACCAAAGGGATTACCAATGGCGATCACCCAGTCACCAACCTGCAATTGCGACGAGTCGCCCATGGTTGCCGGAGCAAGGTTTTTACCGGCATCGATCTTCAGCACGGCAAGGTCGGTTTTGGGGTCGCGGCCGACGACTTTCGCCTTGATCTCGCGCTTGTCGGCGAGGATGACCTGTACCTCTTTGGCCCCTTCCACCACGTGGTTGTTGGTAAGGATGGTGCCGTCATCGGAGATGATCACTCCCGATCCCGCGCCCTGAACCGGTCGGTCCTGGGGACGCTGGGGATGATTGAAGAATTCCCCGAAAGGGCCCCCGGGCATCTGCGGCAGGGGAAAACCGGCCTTTTCCACCTTGCTCACCTTGACGTTCACGACCGAGGGCGCCAGTTTCTGTACCAGGGGTGTGAAAGGACTGGCCAGCGGCGCTTGCCCGGTGACGCCCGGGGAGACAACAGCGGGGTTGTCAGGAGCTGCAGAAACTGTCTTGACGGGCCATGGTGAGAACAAAAGACCGGTCAAGAGCCATGTCAGAGCTACAATCTTAGCCGTATTGACGGCCGGGCGGTTGTTGTTCAAGTGGTTCCTGACTTTCGCTAACATTCATTTTCCTCCTGTTTCTTATCGAAGCGATTCTTGAATGACTCACCGCAAACGCGAAGCACTCTTCCCGTTGCTTGAGGTGAAAGGTAAACAGTACAGGTTAAAGGAACATTAAGCCTGGATTAGAATCGTCTCATGAAGGGAAGTTATGGCGGCTGAATGGTGCGAATCACACTCATAGGCTGCAAAGCCTCCCCTGTTGTGATAGACTGGATTTTGTCGAGTGCCGGAACATGGCCGGACAGGGCAGGAAGTTTCCTTTATTAACCACGAAACACGCGAAAATCACGAAAGAGGGCACAGAGCATAATGAATCCTTTCGTTCATTTGCACGTTCACACCGAGTTCAGTCTGCTGGATGGCGCCATCCGCCTGCAGGACCTCCTGAAGACCGCCCGCAGCTTCAATATGCCTGCGGTCAGCATCACGGACCATGGCAGCATGTTCGGCGCGCTCGAATTCTTTGAGCTGTGCAAAAAGTCCGACATCAAGCCCATCATCGGCTGCGAAGTATACCTGGCCCCGAAGAGCCGTTTTGATCGTCACGGGAAAGTTGAGAGCGGCGGGAATGGCGAGGAAGATCGAAACTACCATCTGCTGCTGCTGGCAAAAGATCATACCGGGTATAAAAATCTCATGCAGCTGGTGACGTTCTCCTATCTCGAGGGCTTTTATTACAAACCAAGGATCGACAAGGACCTCCTGCGGCGCTACCATGAAGGGCTGATCGGGCTCTCCGCCTGCCTCAAGGGGGAAATCGCGACCCTCCTTCTGCGCAATCAGGAACCGGCGGCGAGGAAGGTAGCCCTCGAATACCGCGACATCTTCGGGGCGGACGGGTTCTACCTGGAGCTTCAGGCCAACGGCCTTCCGCAGCAGGCCCTTGTCAACCAGGCGCTGATCAAGCTCGGGCGCGAACTCAACCTGCCCCTTGTTGCCACCAACGATTGCCACTACCTGCGCAAAGGCGATGCGCGCGCCCACGAGATCCTGCTCTGCATCCAGACCGGCAAGACGGTCCTCGATGAAAAGCGGATGAAGTTCCATACGGACCAGTTGTATTTCAAGTCCCCCGACGAGATGTTCCGCGAGTTTGCGCATGTCCCCGAAGCGCTGCAGAATACGGTGGCCATTGCCGAGCAGTGCAACCTGGAAATTGATCTGAAGACCCACCACTTTCCCGTGTTTCCACTGGCGCCCGAAGAAAGCGTCGAGGCGTGTTTTGAACGCACCGTGCGGGAAGGTTTCGAGCAGCGCATGGCGACGATTCGCAGGAAGCGTCCGGAATTTGGGGCAGGCGAGGAAGACGAATACCGGAAAAGGCTCCGCTATGAGCTGGATGTCATCCGCAAGATGGGGTTTTCGGCCTATTTTCTGATTGTGGCCGATTTCATCAATTATGCCAAAAATCGCGGCATTCCCGTGGGTCCCGGGCGCGGTTCCGCAGCCGGCAGCCTGGTGGCCTACGTCATGGGCATAACGGACCTTGATCCCATCGAACATGGTCTCATTTTCGAGCGTTTTCTCAACGTGGAACGGATCAGCCTGCCGGATATCGATGTCGACTTCTGCGTCAACGGCCGCGATGAAGTTCTCCGATACGTGAGCGAAAAGTACGGAAAAGACCGGGTGGCACAAATCACCACCTTTGGCACCATGCAGGCGCGGGCCGTGATCCGCGATGTCGGGCGCGCCCTCGCTCTGCCCTACAACGATGTGGACCGGATCGCCAAGCTCATCCCCCCTTCGCTGGGAATGACCCTGCAAAAAGCCTTCGACCAGGAACCGCGCCTGCTGGAGCAGCAGGAGGCCGATCCCCAGGTGAAGGAGCTTTTCGAAATTGCCCTGGCCCTCGAGGGGCTGACCCGCCATGCCTCCACGCATGCTGCGGGAGTGGTCATCGGGGATAAGCCGATTGTGGAATACATGCCGCTCTATCGCGGGCAGGCCGGCGAAGTCGTCACCCAGTATCCCATGAAGTACGTGGAGAAGGCCGGCCTGATCAAGTTCGATTTCCTGGGACTGAGAAATCTCACCGTCATCAATAATGCCGCAGCACTCATTCGCAAGAACCACGGCGTGGCTCTCGAGATCGACGAGCTGCCCCTTGACGATCCGGACACTTACGCGCTCCTCAGCCGCGCCGATACGACGGGGGTATTCCAACTGGAAAGCTCGGGGATGAGAGATATCCTGGTGCGTTCGCACCCGGAAAACTTCGCGGACATCGTCGCTTTGCTGGCCCTCTACCGCCCGGGTCCCATCGAAAGCGGCATGGTGGAAAACTACATCCAGAGGAAAAATGGCCAGATCGAGGTGGCCTACGATCTCGACCAGTTGTTGCCGATCCTGAAGCCGACCTACGGGGTGATTCTCTACCAGGAGCAGGTCATGCAGATCGCCAGCGTGCTCGCCAACTACACCCTGGGAGAGGCGGATATTCTGCGCCGGGCCATGGGAAAGAAAGATCCGGCACAGATGAAAGCGCAGCGGGACCGGTTCCTCGATGGTGCCAAGGAGAATCGCATAGCCGTTGCCAAAGCGAACCATATTTTCGACCTCATGGAGAAATTTGCCGGGTACGGTTTCAACAAGTCGCACAGTGCGGCTTATGCCCTTATCGCCTATCAGACGGCTTACCTCAAGGCCCACTTCCCGGTCGAGTTCATGGCGGCGCTGCTCAACAGCTTTCTCAGCAACTCCGACCAGGTGGTAAGGCTGATCAACGAATGCCGGGAGAAGGCGATCCCCATCCTGCCCCCGGATGTAAATGCCAGCGACCGGGACTTTGCCGTGGTGGGCGGCAGCATCCGTTTTGGTCTGGCAGCGGTCAAAAACGTCGGTGAAACGGCTGTTGAGGCAATCCTCAAGAGCCGCGACGAAGAGGGTCCGTTCCGCTCCATCCACGAATTCTGCCAGCGGGTCGATACCCAGCGCGTCAACCGGCGCGTCCTGGAGCAGCTCGTCAAGTGCGGTGCGTTTGACTCCGTTCATCCCTCGCGGGCCCCGGTCCTGGCGGCCCTGGACAAGGCCCTGGACGCCGCCCAGATCATGCAGCGCGATCGGCAATCGGGGCAGATGAATATCTTTGCACTCCTGAAGTCCCAGAAGAAGGCGACCCCGCAGCCGGAACTTCCCGACGCGCCTGACTGGGATGCTCGAACCACCATCCAGTATGAAAAAGAGACGCTCGGATTTTATATCTCCGGCCACCCCCTGGACTTCTATGCCGATCAGGTGGCTGCCATCTGTTCCGCCGATACCCAGTCGGTGAAAGAAAAGAGAGAAGGCAGCGAAGCGACGCTTTGCGGGATGCTCAGTATCATCAAAGAACTGACCACCAGGAAGGGTGATCGCATGGCCTTTCTGACTCTTGAAGACAAAGAAGGGATCCTGGAGGTCGTCTCCTTTGCGGACACCTTTATCCATGCCCAACCACTCCTGGCGGGCGAGGAGCCCCTGGTGGTCATCGGCAAAGTGCAGCACGACGAGAAGGGGAGCAAAATTCTCGCCGAACGGATCATGACCCTGGACGAAGCCCAGGTTCAGACCGTGGATGCGGTCCGCATCCATTTGCAGACCGACCGTTTGGACCGGGATGGTCTGACCCGGCTGCGCCACTTGCTCCTGAATCATCCAGGTGATTGCAGGGCCTTTCTGCACCTGACGGTCGGGGGCAAGGGGGAAGCGGTCATTGCGCTGAGCTCCAAACTCCAGATAAAACCGAGCCGGTCCTTCTTCGAGGAGATGACCGAGCATTTCGGCATGAACTGCGTCGAGGCATCCTATAAGAGTGGTTGATGGTTGATGGTTGATAGTTGATGGTTGATGGTTGATGGTTGATGGTTGATGGGTGTGAGGGGTGTGTTATACTCGTTACGGGTGCGAAGGTCCTTCTTTCACCCCGGAGAGCGCAGAGTGCAGAGCGAGATTTCGCGCTGGAATGAGGGGATTCCTCTGCGATCTCGGCGTGCTCTGCGGTGAATCCCTGAGTCTGCCAAAATGGGGGCTCGCAGGCCAAACGAGTAAAGAATGTGAAATAAAATGACAAAGCTCCGAAAAACTGACGCCTGCACTTTTTGAGAGGGTCTTGGCAATGTTGATCAAAAGATATCAATTTGGCATCATGACGATTGGGGAGAGGGAACATCACAGCGATCTCAAGATCGTGGAGGGGAGGGTGGTCCCTTCCTGGTGGCGGAAAGAGGGCCATGTTGTGGATGTGGAGGACGTGGACGACATCCTGGCCGCCAGGCCTGAGGCCCTGGTGGTTGGTCGCGGAGACCCCGGCCGCATGCAGGTGTCGGATTCCCTCCGCGCGGTCCTGGCTGGTGCTCATATCCAGTTAATCGAAGGGCCCACAGCGCAAGCGGTGGCAACATTCAACCGCCTGAGCAACAGTGACGCGAGAGTCGCCGGCGCGTTTCACCTGACCTGCTGAACGCGACCTGCGAGACCGAACCATCAACCATCAACCATCAACCATCAACCATCAACCAGACCCATCAACCAGTCAACCATCAACCATCAACCATCAACTATCAACCATAGCCATGACTCATCAACCATCATCCATCATTCACTTTATCGAAACGAAGACCGAAGAACAGCCGCTTGCCGTGTGTCAGTGGACGGAACACTTCTATGAACAGGGCCGGAGGGTCCAGATTCTTGCCGGTTCAGCCCTGGCGGCCCAGCGTCTGGATCACCTCCTGTGGACCTTTGCCCAGGCGAGCTTCATCCCCCACCGTATCTGTCCGGCGAACCAAGCAGGCGCTGCCGTCGAGCCGGTGATCATTACCATGGGGGAACTCACCGTGGAGGGTGCTTCGGTCCTCATCTGCGAAGGTCCCGCAGGGCTCGAGTTCATGCAACGCTACGAGGAGGTGGTCCATTTTGTCCTCCTGGATGATTCGGAAAAACGCCATGAGAGCCGATCCCTGTGGCAGGCGGTGCGGGAGAAGGGGATCCGGGCGAAGCCATATTTCCTATGCACCCAAAGGAAGGCCGTTTTCGCAGGGGCCAAAGTAGCGGCTTAGCTGAGAGGCCAATGGTGATGCAGACCAATCACTCGGGAGCACCGGGACACTAATGAAGAGGGGGGCTCAGAATGTGTCGAAAACACAAGGTAAGTGGCCTTGTCGTATTTCCCAATGAGCACTGCATCGCATTTCCGCAATTGCTTTTGGCGGGAATCGAGGTTCTTAAAGGCTTGACCCTCTGTCAAAGCTTGTCCCACTGCACTTTAGGCGGCGACATCCATCACTTCCCACTCACCCACTGGCCACTCATCACCCATCACTTCCTTTTGCCATTGAAACGGAGGCAGTCGGGCCCGATTTTTTTGAGGGTGGTTGTGATTTAGTTTACAAAGTGGGAGGGAAACCGCTTGACAAGGTCTCGCTAAACCTATAGAATAGGCAGGACTCAGTAGAGTGGAAGCCGTCTAGCAATATATCAAAGTCTTGGAACGGAGGGAGAAGCGGAGATGGGAATAGTTGCGGATAAGATTCAGGATCTGCGCGAGCGGGAAGCAAAGATGAAGGCAATGGGTGGGCCAAAGGCCGTAGCCGCGCAGCTCGAACGCGGAAAAATGACTGCACGGGCGCGTCTGGACCTCTTTTTTGACCCTGGTACCTTCCGTGAAATAGACATGTTCGTGAAGCACAGAGGGACCTTGTTCGGCATCGATAAGGTGGAGATTCCTGCAGACGGTGTTATCACCGGCTTTGGTAAGGTAAATGGTCGTGACGTATTTGCCTTTGCACAGGATTTCACGGCACGGGCCGGCAGCCTTGGTGAGATGCACGCCAAGAAAATCACCAAGGTCATGGACATGGCTTTGAAGGCAGGGAAGCCGTTCGTTGGCTTCAACGACTCTGGCGGCGCGCGCATCCAGGAAGGAGTCGACTCCCTGTCGGGGTATGGTCAGATCTTCTACCGAAATGCCATTGCCTCGGGTGTCATTCCGCAGGTTTCGGCGATCATGGGTCCCTGCGCTGGTGGTGCGGTCTATTCGCCGGCAATGACTGACTATATTTTCATGGTTAAGCTTTCCAGCTACATGTTCATCACCGGTCCCGATGTCATCAGGGCCGTGCTTGGTGAGGTCATCACCCAGGAAGAGCTCGGCGGCGCCATGGCCCATGCGGCCAAGAGCGGTGTTTCGCATTTCGCCTGTGAAAGTGATGCCGACGCCATCGATCAGATCAAGAAATTGCTCAGCTATTATCCCGACAACAACATGGAAGATCCTCCGTATGTGCCTCCGACGGACGATCCCAACCGGCTCTGCCCGGAACTGGAAGCCATCATTCCCGAGAACCCCATGGGCGCTTATGACATGAAGGATGTCATTCGAGCGATCGTGGACGATGGCGAATTCTTCGAAATTCACGAACATTACGCGACGAACATCATTGTGGGCCATGCCCGGTTGAATGGCCGCAGCATCGGCATCATTGCCAACCAGCCCAAGGTTATGGCCGGCTGCCTGGATTGTGATTCCTCGGACAAAGCGACCCGTTTCATCCGCTGCTGCGATGCCTTCAACATCCCGATGCTGACGATCCCCGATGTTCCCGGCTATCTTCCGGGGACCCAGCAGGAATGGGGCGGCATCATTCGTCACGGCGCCAAGCTGCTGTGGTGCTATTCCGAAGCTACCGTGCCGAAGATCACCCTGATGGTCCGCAAGGATTATGGCGGGTCCTACCTGGCCATGTGCTCCAAGGACCTTGGCGCCGACATCTCCCTCGCCTGGCCGACCGCAGAAATCGCGGTTATGGGCGCGGAAGGCGCAGCCAACGTTATTTTCAGAAAAGAGATCGCCGATGCTCCCGACCCCAAGGCCAAGCGCCAGGAGGTCATGGACAATTACAAGAAGAACCTCTACAATCCCTACATCGCGGCGTCCCGCGGGTACATTGACGGGGTTATTTATCCGGCAGAAACACGCAAGATCCTGATTGAATGCTTTGAAATGCTTGCCGGGAAACGCCAGGCCCTGCCGCCAAAGAAACACGGCAACATTCCTCAGTAAGAAATCGGGGGATGAGGACCTGAGATAGTCGGGATCGACCGAAGGGTAAGCAAGTTAGCGTAGATCTCCGCTATTCCTGAAGTTGATGTATTGTGATCCGGTAAAGAAGGAAGCCCGCTTTTTCTCTTGTTGAGGGAGCGGGCTTTTGCTTTTGGCTCGGGTGTGATTTCCTACCACGAAACACACGAACAACACGAAGGTCGCCTGGCTTGGAGAACTACATGGCTGAAATTGAATTGACCCCCTTTCACAACTGGTTGGTCGCTCTGCGCCGGCACTTCCATCAATTCCCTGAGCTGGCCTACCGCGAGGAAAAAACCGCGGCAAAGATCGTCGAAGTGCTCCGCCAGGTCGGTGTTTCAGCTCGGGACCAGATCGGCAAGACCGGTGTCGTCGCCAGTCTCACCGCGGCAAAACCCGGCCCAACCGTAGCCATGCGCGCCGACATGGACGCCCTGCCGCTCGATGAACAAAACGACGTTCCGTATCGCTCCCAGCACCCCGGCATCATGCACGCCTGCGGCCACGATGCCCATGTGACCATCCTCCTTGGCGTCGCAAAGTCCCTGGTGGAAAGCGGCTGGCCGGAAACAGGGGCCGGGAAAATCCTTTTCATCTTTCAGCCGGCGGAAGAAGGCGGGGCCGGGGCACGGGCGATGCTCGAAAGCGGGGTGCTCGATGCCGAGCCCATTTCCGCGATCTTTGCCGGTCACATGCACCCGGACCTCCCTGTCGGTCATATCGCCTTCGCGCCGGGCGTCAGCAACGCCGCCTCCGACAATATCAACATCCGCCTCATCGGCAAAGGCGGCCACGGGGCCCAACCGCAGGCCTGCATCGACCCCATCGTCGCCGGCGCCTGCTTGATCATGCAACTCCAGACCATCATCAGCCGCAGCCTTGCCGCCACGGAGAGCGCCGTGCTGACCATTGGGAGCTTTCACGCCGGGACCGCCCGCAACATTATCCCCCGGGAGGCAATCCTGAAAGGGACCCTGCGCACCCTGAGCCCGGAAGTGCGGGAGCGGGTCCTGGAACGTGTGCACGAGTTGTTGAAAGGGCTTGAGATGGCGCACGGAGTCGTGGCCGAGTTGGAGATCGGCGGGTGGCTATCCCCTCTTGGTAAACGACCCTCGCCTCGCGGGATTCGTCGAAGGCCAGGCGAGAGTTTTGCTGGGTGATGATTCTGTCCACCACGGTCCGCCGCGCATGGGCGCCGAGGACTTTGCCTTCTTCCTGCAAAAATTTCCCGGCATGCTCCTCCGTGTGGGCTGTCACAACCCGACGCAGGGTGCCCTCCACGGGCTCCACTCGCCCTTCTTCGACCTGGATGAAAGAGTCCTCGACGTCGGCGTGCGCCTCTTTACCCACCTTCTGACCAATTATCAGGGGCCGGGCCAGCCTGGTTGAGCCAGCCATTTTTTTCACCGCAGAGAGCGCAGAGTACGCAGAGAAAACCACAGACATAAAGAAGACAGGCCTTATTCTCTGCGATCTCTGTGATACTAATGCCGAGTTTCTTGTTTTTTTGCCAAGATTTTCTTTGGAACCTCTTGGTATCGTTAAAATTCCCACCCAATTTTGGAGCGGCTACGCCGCGCTGTGCACTCTGCCCTGCTAACATTCAGTTTCTTAAAATTCAGGCAAGAGTTTTCTTTGGCTCTTTGTTTCTCTGCGTCCTCTGCGCTCTCTGCGGTTAATTCTTTTGGTTACGGCTACGCCGCGCTGTGTTCTCTGCGGTAGAAAAGCAGATGTTGGCCGCTATCCGGTTAATACTCGAAATCGACGGCCAGAATGCTGGCGCTGAGGGTGCGCACCAAGGCGATGACCGGGAGATGATGGGGGTGCACCTGGTAGCGCTTCATGGCTTCGAGGTTGTCAAAATCCGAGACCAAAGAGAAGTCGTAGGACCGTTCGGAACGGACGACATCCCGGCCAAACTGCATGCCCTTGATCTCCGGGATTTTGGCAGGAAGCCCACTGAGCGCGTTTTCCAGGCTGGAAATTTGAGCGTCCGTCACCCCTTCGTTGAATTTCATGAAGACCACGTGCTTGAGCATTTTGTTCTCCTCCTTCTCTCATTGATGTGGTGCAGAGATGCCTGATGGCAGGCTTGTTGAGTTTCCCGTTTCTATTCCTGTCCTAACCACGAAGAGCACGAAGACCACGAAGGAAACCATCCAAAACAACTTTTTCACGCTTCGTGTTCTTCGTGTCCTTCGTGGTTGAAAGAAAACAAATCAACCGCTTCTCAGTCTCACGCAAACGGCGCACATCGCCAATGCGAATGGTCACTCGTTGGGTATCGAAATATTCCAGGAGCGGGATGGTGTACTTGCGACTGGCCTGGGTCATATCTTTGAACTGGGGGGTCGAGATCTCACCTTGTTCCTTCAAAAAAGCGACCAGGCGTTGCTGCAGCTCTTCAATGGCAGTCGCATGAAAGTAAATGTCCTCTTTTACCTTGATCAGAATTCCCTGGGAAATCATCCAATCGAGCACATCCTGATGCTGACGCGGAGTTCCGGGGAGGGTCGCGGCCACGTCCTTGAAGAAGGGCGGCTGGAGGCCTGTTTCCTCGAAGGTCCGCGCAATTTTCTCGCGAATGCCCTCTTCCTCCTGGGAAAGAGCGATTTTGTGCGAACCCAGTCGCACCCATTCCAGTTCCATCGCAATCCGGTCCTGGTCCGCCAACTGGCGCAGCACATAATTGTAGAGTTTCACCTCGAGAGGGTGGGGGAGTTGTGCCAAAAGCTCCTCTTTGGCCATCCCGGTCTTCAGGGGGTGAAGCTGATGGTAGCTCTCGAGGATCTCAAGCACCGCCTGCTGGATGCTCTCCAGTACGCCAGGGTGCAGAAAGCGCTGGTTCTCCTTATCGAAAAGAATGAGCTTCCTTTGGCTGGCAAAGCGTTGCAGGGCTTTCTCGAGATGCCCTCGGGAGATATTGGCTCGAACCTGGAGCTCGTCCACGGTCACCCCAGCCCAACCGGCATCGAGCACGTGCCACAAGATGATTTCCTCGTCGGTGCCATGCACCAGGGCGCTCAGGGCTATCGCCGCCTGCCGTTTGCCCTGGCCTTTATGTTTGCGCGGGAGCGGGTGAAGAATGGTTCCCCCGCCAATGGTCTGGACCGGAGAATAGGAACGGAGCACAAACCGGTCCCCGCGCAGGGCGGTGACAGGCTGGTCGAGACGGACCTGGATGAAGGTCTTTTCACCGGGAGCCAACTCCTCCCGATCGAGGAGCACGGCCGTTGCGAGATGTTCTGCCGTCCCCGTGTGGAAGCGGATTTTTGCCCGGTTTTTCAAGGGGCGTGGGGCGCTGGCGAGCAGCTCCACCTCCACATCGATCAGGTGCGTTGGCGCCAGAGCGCCGGGCGTGGCCACCACATCGCCGCGCTGGATCAGGGCTCGTTCCATGGCCTGGAGGTTGACCGCTGTGCGCTGGCCGGCATGGATCTCCTGCACCTCATCATTGTGAACCTGCAAACCTCTGACCTTGGTTTTCTGCTGCTTCGGGTAAACCATCACCGGGTCACCGATCCGCAACTTCCCGGCAACACTCGTCCCGGTTACCACCGTCCCAAAGCCGCGCATGCTGAAAACGCGGTCGACGGGCAGGCGAAAAGGGCCGTCAGAGCTGCGCGGCTCAATTTCGACGACGAGCCTGGCCAGGGCTTGTTTGAGTTCCTCGAGGCCTTCCCCGGTGGCGGCAGAGACCCTGATGATGGGCTTGCCTTCGAGAAACGTGCCCTTCAAGAAGTCGGTCACATCTTCCTGAACCATCTCCAGCCAATCGGGATCATCCACGAGGTCGATTTTCGTAAGCACCACCAAACCCTGCTTCACGCGAAGCAACTCGCAGATCTCCATGTGTTCCCGGGTTTGGGGCATGACCCCCTCATCGGCGGCAATCACCAGGGCGACGAAGTCGATGCCCGTGGCGCCGGCGACCATGTGCTTGACGAAGCGTTCGTGGCCCGGAACATCGACGATGCCCAACCGGTCACCACCCGGGAGGTCCATATAGGCAAAACCCAGCTCGATGGTGATGCCTCGCAGCTTCTCCTCTTTGAGCCGGTCGGTGTCGATACCGGTCAGGGCCCTGATGAGAGAGGTCTTACCGTGGTCGATGTGGCCGGCGGTGCCGAGAATAACTTGTTTCATGCAAGGGCTCTCGTCATGTGATTATGAGATAAGCAACGGCAACGAGCTACAAATCTTGAGACGCCCTGTACCTTAACAGAACGATCCCGTCAGTTCAAGGCCTTTCCGCTCGCCTTGAGTCGCTGGCGGCCATGCCCTGTCCCGAGCGCATGGGTTGCGACATATGCAGGGATGTCAAGGAGCAAGGGAACCATGGCGTGGCTGCATTCCCGCCAGAACAGTGCCACCACGGAGGGCGGACTTTCCTGTCTGCCGGGACCTGGCGAGGCCAACTCCTGCAATGTCCCAGACAAGCTGAATACCCGGGACGGCATGAGATTACCGCCTGGAGCGTGTGCGGGCCCGGTGACTAATACTCAATGGCCTTCACGACATTGCATCCTGTGGGGCAGGCTTTCCAGCCTGCCTGAGCCAACTGGCAGGCTGGAAAGCCTACCCCACAGAGTCTGAAGCTATTTGAGGGAAAATCTATGGTTTATTTCCGGGCTGCAGGACATCGGGCCGGGAATTGCGGCACCGTCTGCTACCATACGCCGCGATAGGTGGCAAGCTGTTTCGCGTAGGGTCGAAAGGCCTCCACCAGTTGCTCCTGGGACTCGCGCGGCAGAGGTTCGAAAGTGTTTGCCGCCGTGCGCCAGGGTCCTGACCTGGTCTCGAGAGGAACAGCCGACAACGACCACGTCCACCGCTTGAGACAGGGCAAATCGGATGAGAAGGTCTGCGGTCACGCCGCCCTCCGGGGAAAGATAATGCGAGGCGCCGAGGACTTTCATGCCGATTACCGCAATTCCTCGTTCCCGGGCGGCGGGCAGGGTCCTGTCCAGAAAGCCCCGGAGAACTCCCTCCACCGGGTTGACCGGTAGCAGCACGGAATCAACAGGCCATTCCCTGACAGCCCGGGTAAGAATTTCGGGATCGTGATGACCCGTCACGCCGATGAAGCGGGTTTTGCCGGCGCCCCTGGCTTCGAGAAAAGCCTCGAGAGCTCCACCCGGTCCGGCAATTCTGTGGAGGTCGTCTTCCGTGCGCACGTCATGGATTTGCCAGAGATCGAGATGGTCGATCTGCATCGTGGCGAGCGTGCCGTCGAGATCGGCAAGGGCGCCCTTCCTGGTGCGCTGAGCTGACTTACCGGCCTGAAAGACACCGGCTCGAAGCTCCGGATGGGCAGACCAGACGCGGCCGTAGTACCCTTCGCTTCCGGCATAAGCCCTGGCACAGTCGAAATAGGTCACACCCTGCGCCAGGGCCTCCTCGATCACGGCTGTGGCATGCTCTTCCCGATCGTACGTTCTCAGTATGCCTTCGCCGCCAAGACCGACCATGGAAACTTGAATGCCGGTCTTGCCGAATGGTCTCAACTGCATGGCGCGATCCTCCATGATGAGCTCCAGGTCTCGGGGTAAGCTGAAAAGGGTGAAAGAGGGCAAGCTTGTAACGCTCATGTGGCCTTAAATCGGCATCGGATAAGCGAGGCAGAGGCCCAGAAATCGGTTGCGAAATGCTCCAATTGTCGGTACCTTACTGCCGATTCGGGAAGGCAGCTCAGGCCCTGACCCGGTCGCTAAAACCGATTTTGAGCGCTGGCAGGGGACCCTCTCCGGGGTGCACAGTGCTTCCGGCAAGGCAAAAGATGCCTTGTGGA
Organism: uncultured delta proteobacterium; assembly: GCA_963808625.1. Classification (GTDB taxonomy): domain Bacteria; phylum Desulfobacterota; class Syntrophobacteria; order Syntrophobacterales; family Syntrophobacteraceae; genus JADGQM01. Next base: position 35,995 of record CAWEHK010000050.1, on the reverse strand, counting down.
ATGGGGTGAGTGACCGGACTCGAACCGGCAACCTCTGGGGCCACAACCCAGTGCTCTAACCGCTTGAGCTACACCCACCATGACCTCTGGGATATCTCAATATTTAGAGCGATTTATTACCATGGCTTTGCATAAACATCAAGGACAAACCGGAAATGGAGCTATTGACAGAGACGAAATCAGGAAACGCGGTTCGCTTGACGATCGAACGTGATAAGTATGAGGTTCACCATGTCTATGCTTATCTCGTCCCGCCTGGCGGCAAAGCGGAAGAGCGCTTTCTTTGCGATGGCTGGGGCGCTGCGAAGACCCCGGACGGCTTGGTTGAAGGCATCCTGGCGCACGGCCAGATCCTCGAGGTTCCCCGCAAAGATTGGCTGACAATCGTTGCGCTTCGGGAAGATCTTCGTGACCGGGAGAACCTCGCGGACATTCACCTGGTAAAAGTCTTTTCCCACGGTGACCAATTGACGATCGATGCGTATACCCTGAGTGCCAGGGTTGATCGGGATACCTGGAGTCGGATCGAATCTTGCATGAGTTTTGTGGATAGCTCCGTGAATGATGTGTTGTACGCGGGAGATCGCTTCGTCGGCTGGGTGGTCGAAAGAAGGCCGCGAGGAAGAGGTTGAGCGAATTTTGGAGGTCAAACCCCGAGCATTCGCTGCGGGGACGGATGGGCGCTGGTGGTTAGGGAACGCCCTGATGTTCCTGTCATGGCGCGAAATGCTCCTCAACCGGAGAATGCTCACAAGGCCGGGTTACGCAACTTCCCAGTAACCTCAGGTTAAGCAACTTCTCAGTAACCTAAGGTACCCAAGGGACCGTGGGAGTCTCAGATCGTCATTCCCGCATGCTTCTGGCGGGAATCCAGTCAGGGCTTCCAGAAGAGCTCGTGCATCCATGCTTATTGAGAAGTTGCCAGGTTGTTTTCTTACAGATGAAAATGTCTCGATAATGCTGATACAGCGACGCATAGTCGGTGTTCGAGGTCGTTTATTGAGATTCCGAGGATTTCTTGTTGCAGCTAAAGCTTAAAGGATGGGGACGGCATGAGGAATAGAACAACATAGCGAAGTCTTGGGCATCATTCTGATTCTTTTTGGCGTCTTTCTGATCGCTTGCTGGATAGGGGGGTGGTTCGAAAAAGAGACATTGCAGTGGTTGTGGATCCTGCTTCTCTATTTTTGGATAGGGTACATGTCGGGGGAAATCGGGGCTCTTTACCGCACGGTCTCCTGGGGATTTGAGACCGGATTTGTCGGCTCCGATTCCATCAACACGCGAAACCTGATCATCGTATCACCGGAAGGAAAAGGAGGGATCACCATCAGCAACAACGCTGAAGGGGTATTTTTGTCGATACAGGATGGCCAGGGTGAACAGCTTGCCGCCATCGGGGCCCAGGAATTGGCCATCTTGATCAACCAACATCGGGAAAGGACTCGTCCGGAAGACGGAAACAGCGAAGGATCAGAAGGAACATCCGAACTGCCGGAACGGCTGCAGAGCTGACAAAAAAATGTGCGGGCGTTGCACAAAGTGGCAGGCCAGGAGGGATTCGAACCCCCAGCCCCCGGATTTGGAGTCCGGTGCTCTAACCGTTAGAGCTACTGGCCTGCGATTTAGGGTCTTATAACGACTTGCCCGGTTGATGTAAAGAAAAATCTCCGGCTTCGTGTAGTGCGCTTCTCATTGGGTACCGAACTCCTTCAGGTCGTAAATTCCTTCATTGACAAACCGTGGCACTTGTGCTTATTAGATCAATACTGTTAGTTGATTTTCGGTACCATGCAACATTGTGATTTTTTTCTAAGCAAGCGTTCCCAGCTCTGTTCGTTCGCACTCACTTCTCCCTGTATGCGTTGACGAACTCACTGACGTTCAAAAACCACCACGGAGTTTTGTTCTCAAGTGCTTCGTGCAGCATCACCGGCTCGATTTTTGCTGAATCAATTTAGTGCCAACATATCCTATAATTGGAGGGATGCAATGAAGATCAAATATTGTCGAAGGTACAATAAGTACGTGAGTCAGCAGCATTGTGAGTTTTTCAATGAAGGCCGGGGCTGCGAGTATTACAGCGTGGCGCAATGGAACAGTATTAAGGATCTCCTGCAGGACGAGAACCGGCCGCAGCGGGAAATAAACGCCATCCTCAAGCCATTCAAGTGCAACCTGATGGACCGTCAGTACCTCAATGCCTTGAATCGAAAGCGCCGTTTTGGCGGTCGGGTGGTGGGCGCCCGGATCTAGAACTATTGCGTTCACGCCCTAGGGTTATCCTGCCGGGTAATGGTGTGTCCTATCCATTCCGTGTCCTCTGAGAGGACACCTCGTCCATTGATGTTTGCCTTCCTCTTGTGTTAAGAGATGAGCCTAACAGGCCAGCGGCCAAAGGGCTGCTGCCAAGCGGTGAAATGGTTTGTAAACTCTTTTTGACGGTGAGCGGAAGCGATGTTTAAGAAATTGCTGGTAGCCAATCGGGGTGAGATTGCCATCCGTATCATGCGTTCGGCTCAGGAACTCGGAGTTCGAACGGTGGCGATCTATGAGGAAACCGACAAGGCCGCGATGCACATCATGAAGGCCGATGAAGCGATCTGCATCGGGTCGGGTCCGCGCAAAGACTACCTGAATATTGAGCGGATTATTCACGCGGCGAAGACCACCGGTGCCGAAGCCATTCATCCGGGCTACGGCTTTCTCGCCGAAAACCCGAGTTTCTCGAAGGAGTGCACCGATGCGGGTCTCGTTTTTGTCGGTCCGCCTCCGAACGTTATCCGGGACATGGGCAGCAAGGTGATTGCGCGCCGCATCATGATCGATGCGGGGCTTCCCATGATTCCCGGCACCGAGGTCCTGGACCCTGGAGCAGCCGGTGAAGAGGAGGCGATCCGGTTCGCTGATGAGTATGGCTTCCCCATCATGATCAAAGCTGTGGCAGGGGGCGGGGGGCGTGGCATCCGCTCGGTGCAGGATGCCTCGGAACTGATCAAAGGCCTGAAAATGGCCCGTTCCGAGGCGCAGATGGCGTTCGGAAACGACGAGGTTTACCTGGAAAAGGCCTTGACCCGCACGCGCCATCTCGAGGTGCAAATTCTCGCCGACCAACAGAGCAACGTCATCCACCTGGGCACCCGGAATTGTTCCATCCAGAGACGCCATCAAAAGCTCATCGAAATTGCCCCGTTCTCGCTTCCCCAGGAACTTTTGGCCCGCGTCTGCGATACTGCGGTGAGAGCGGCCAAGGCCTGTAAGTACATCAATGCCGGTACCGTGGAGTTCTTGCTGGATGAGCAGGACCGGTTCTATTTTCTCGAGGTCAACACGCGCATCCAGGTAGAGCACACGGTGACCGAAATGATCACCGGCATCGACCTGGTTCGGGAACAGATCCGCATTGCGGCCGGTGCCCCGATCTCTTTTGCGCAAAGCGATGTGCATTTTCGAGGGTACGCCATCGAGTTGCGGATTAATGCCGAGGACCCCAAGCAGAATTTTATGGCCAACCCGGGTGTCATTCAAATCTATCAGTCCCCCGGAGGACACGGAACGCGCGTGGATGGAGCGGTTTATCAGGGATACGAGATTCCCCGGTACTATGATTCGATGCTGATCAAACTCACCGTCTACGGCTTCACCTGGCGTGAGGCGGTGGACCGGATGCGGCGGACGCTCAACAGCCTGGTCATAACCGGAATCCAGACCACCATTCCCTATTATAAACAAATCGTTGATGACCCTGATTTCATCGAGCAACGTTTCGACACCTCCTACATCGAGTCTCATCCTCACCTGCTCGATTACCAGGACGACGTCCCGGAACTGGAGAAACTGGCCAGATTTGTCGCCGAAATCAATGCTCATGGTTATAACCGTCATGCCGACGCTTGAGGAGTAGGTTGCTTATGTCATTGCGCGAACGGATTACCCCGCAAATGACCGGTCGGGAAATACTCGATACCCTGCATCGCACCCCGGGTTATTTCATGACCAACAACGAACGGGATGTTTCCCAGTCTGATTTCAAAGGTCGCATCATGCCCCATACCACCCTGAAGGTGGCTCCCTATCGGGACGATGCGGGTTTTTTCGCGATGGAAATAACCGGCGGGGCTACGGTGCACGTGGATCTCCTGCGCAAACAAATCAATCCTTTTGAAAAGCTCCGCCTGGTGCGCCAGTCGATGCCCAACACGCTGCTGCAGGCCGGGTGCCGCGGCCGAAGCCTGTTCGGGTATCGGCCTTATCCCGACAATGTGCTCCGCCTTGCCGTGCGCTTGTTTTCCCAGTACGTAGACGTCTGGCGCATCTATGATTTTATGAACCATGTGCCGAACCTGCTGGTCGTTGCCGAGGAGGTGAAGAAGGCAGGAAGGCTTCTGATGCCCTGCATCTGTTTTACTACCGGGATCGATCATACCGATGAGTTCTACGTGGCCAAGGTTGAAGAGATCATTACAGCAATGGGTGAGGACCTTGTCCTTTGTATCAAGAACCACTCCGCGGTCGGTTCCCCCAGGCGCATCACCGAACTGGTACAGGCCATCCGCCGCAGGTTCCCGGACCTCCTGCTTGCCTATCATGGCCATAACACCGATGGCAACGATCTCGCCCGCATGGTTTCTGCGGTGCTGGAGGGAGTCAAAATCGTCGAGGTAGCCGACCACGGGTATGGCGGGATTTATAGCCAGGCCCCGGCGCTCAGCTTCATTCAAACCCTCAACGATTATGGCTACAAAGCCCCCGGCTTCAGGGTTCAGCCCTTGGTGGATGCATCCGATATCCTGCGTCTCGAGAGACGCCAGTACGAACAATTTGAAAGTCCCTTCCGGGGGATCGACCCCACCGTAAAACGGCACAAACTGACCGGAGGGGCCGCCAGCATGGCTTTCGAGCAGGCCGACCAACTGGGACTGGTGGAACGGATGCACGACGTCTTCAGCGAACTGATTCTGTTGAACGATGAACTGGGGAACATCTGGTCGGTCACCCCGGGAAGCCAGATCCTGCTCACCACCGCCCTGAACAATGTCGTTCACGGGCGCTATGAAAGGCCTTCGGACGATTTGAAACGGTTGCTGCTTGGCCGCTACGGTCCGTTTCCCTTTCATGAACCACAGGACTGGATCTACCAGAAGGTCCTGGAGAGCAATCGGGCGGACGGCAAGAAGTGGTATCAGATCCTGGCGGATGAGGCAGGCATCCAGCAGCTTCCTGATGAGGACCTGGAAGCCAGGCGGCGCGAGCTCGAGACCCAGATAAGGCGGCCGGCAAGTGATGAGGAACTCTGCCTGTACCTCCAGTTTCCCGCGTGATGCCGTGGAATATTTTCGTTTTGCGGAGCAATTTGGGAAGACCTGGCTGCTGCCGCCGGATGTCTGGTTTAAACGGGGCGGCTTTGAAGATGGGACGCGCATAACCTTTCCTGACTATGCGGGAAGAACTCACCATATTGACATTATTTCCACGCGACGCTCGGGCGACCTTGTTCATACCTCGCTGCTGGTGGATCACCATTTTCAGACCCACACCACGAGCGTGCGCGCAAAAAGTCCCCGGCCTTCTTGAGCCGGAGTTCTGCGACAGTTAGTCATCATCTTTCACCACGGAATACACGAAACACCCGAAAGACCATAAAGGATATTCAAGGTCCGAAGGGCATGGATCATTTCATTGACCGGTTTCTGAGCTATCTTGCGGTGGAACGGGGGTTGAGCGCCAATACCCTGGCGGCGTACAGCAGTGATTTGCAGGAGATCAAAGGGTTTCTGAGGGCGAAAGGGATCGCGAACTGGGATGAACTGACCCGTGACCACATCTCTGGTTATCTTCAAACCCTTGCCGCGAGGCTTTCGGACCGGAGCAAGGCCCGCCGCATCGCTGCCTTGCGCTCGTTCTTCAAGCATCTGCAAACGCTGGGGGCCATTCGTGACAATCCGGCAGCAAGAATCACCTTTCCGAAGGCCGGACTGTCGCTGCCCAAGGTGCTGTCCGGGCCGGAGGTGGAAGCCCTGCTGCAGCAGCCGGATGTGGTGCAGCCGCTGGGGAAACGGGACAAGGCCATGTTGGAGTTGCTTTACGCCACGGGTCTAAGGGTGAGCGAGTTGACGGATTTGCAGCTTCGGCAACTGCACCTCGATCCCGGCTATTTGGTGGTTCTTGGAAAAGGAGGTAAAGAGCGGCTCGTGCCGCTGGGGGAATGGGCGGCGGAAGCCCTGAAGGTTTACCTCGAGGAAGGAAGAAGCCTGCTTTTGAAGGGCGGCTCCAGGCCGGAGATCTTTCTCAACCATCGCGGCAAGAACCTGTCCCGTCAGGGGGTATGGAAAATCATCAAACACTATGCCCTGCAGGCAAAGATTCGGCAGAATATCTCGCCGCACATGCTGCGCCATTCCTTCGCCACCCACCTGCTCGAACACGGCGCTGACCTCCGCTCGCTCCAGACCATGCTGGGACATGCCGACATTTCGACCACTCAGATCTATACGCATGTGGCTCGTACCAGGCTCAAAGAAATTCACCATAAATATCATCCTCGTCCCTGACTGGGTAACGACCATGGAAGTGATTACCACGCACGTCAATGCTGATTTTGACGCGATGGGTTCGATGATCGCGGCCAAGAAGCTATACCCCGAAGCGGTCCTGGTCTTCCCCGGTTCGCAGGAACGAACGTTGCGCGAGTTTTTTGTGAAATCGACGGTCTATATCTATGACTTCAAGCGCTTGCGTGATGTGGATCTGGCCCTGATCAAGCGGCTTATTCTGGTCGATACGCGCCAGTTTTCGCGGATCGGCAAATTTCAGGAGATCATCGACCGCCCGGAACTCGAAATCCACATCTACGACCATCACCCGGATTCCGAAGATGACATCAAAGGCCAGCTCATGGAACTCCGGCCCGTGGGGGCGACGGTTACCATCCTGACGCACCTGATCCGGGAACGGCGCCTTCAGGTCACGGCCGAAGAGGCCACCGTGATGAGTTTGGGGATTTTTGAAGATACGGGTTCCTTCACCTTCAATTCGACCACCCCTGAAGACTTCGAAGCGGCAGCCTTTCTCCGGCGCTGCGGGGCAGACCTGAATGTGGTGGCCGATATGGTTGCCCAGGAACTGACCGCGGAACAGGTGAGTCTCCTGAACGAGTTGCTCCTTGCCGCCCGGACCTATAATATCCAGGGCGTTGAAGTCTGTATTACCACGGTTGCCATCGACAAGTACGTGGGCGATTTTGCGGTTTTGGTCCACAAGCTCAAAGATATTGAAAATCTTGACGTTATCTTCGCCCTTGCGGCCATGGACGATCGTATCTATCTCGTTGCCCGAAGCCGCATCCCCGAAGTGAATGTGGGCCTGGTGGCCACTCATTTCGGAGGCGGCGGCCACAGCACGGCAGCCTCGGCGACCATTCGGGACATGACGCTGATTCAGGCTGAAGACCGGCTGGTCGAGGTGTTGCGCAGCCTGATCAATCCCTTCCCCATGGCCGAACATCTCATGACCAGCCCGGTGATTCATGCCGAGGCGGAGACCCCGATCGGCGAAGCGGCCCAGATCATGACCCGGTATAACATCAATGCCATGCCGGTTATGGAAGAGGATGTCATTGTGGGCCTGGCCAACCGTCAGGTCCTGGAAAAGGCCATGTTTCACGGGCTCGATCAGCTCCCTGTTCGCGAGTTCATGAGTCGGGATTTCTTCACGGTAAAACCGACCGCTACCCTGCTTGAGATTCAGACTTACCTGGTTGAGAACCAGCAGCGAATTCTCCCGGTGGTGGAAGACGACAAGGTCGTGGGGGTGATCACCCGCCGCGATCTGCTCAACTTCCTGGTCACAGACCGCTCCAACGTGCCGCGCGCGCTCTATGATGACCCGGCCCAGTCCCACTGGTCAAAGCGCAAGAACATCATTGGCATTATTCTGGAACAACTGCCGCCCGAAGCCGTCCGGATCTTGAGGGACCTGGGCGAATTGGCGGAACGGCTCCATTTTAAAGCCTATGCGGTGGGGGGCTTCGTCCGGGACCTGTTGCTGCGGCATCCCAATCTGGATATCGATGTCGTGGTTGAAGGGGACGGCATTGAATTCGCCAGGGTCTTCGCCGAGGAACACGGGGTGCGCGTCCGCGCCCACAAGAAATTCAACACCGCGGTGCTCATCTTTCCCAACGGTCAAAGAGTGGATATCGCAACCGCCCGTTTCGAATATTACCAGTACCCTGCGGCGCTTCCCATTGTGGAGTTCGGTTCCCTCAAGATGGACCTCTACCGGCGTGATTTCACCATCAATACCTTGGCCATTTCCCTCAATCCGACCAGTTTCGGTTACCTGATCGACTTTTTCGGCGGGCAGAGGGACTTGAAGGAAAAGGTCATCCGGGTGCTGCACAATTTGAGTTTCGTCGAGGACCCGACCCGTATTTTGAGGGCCATTCGCTTTGAGCAGCGTTTTGGGTTTCGCATTGGGAAACAAGCTGCCGCGCTCGTCCGCAATGCCGTCCGCATGGGGTTGATCCAAAAGCTCGGCGGGCGTCGCCTCTTCCATGAGCTGCAACTGATCCTGATGGAAGATGATCCCAGCCCGGCGCTTCGGAGGATAGCCGAATTCGGCGTGCTCCCGGTGATCTTGTCCAAGATGCGGTTTGACCAGAAAATGGAGGAACTGTTCCAGCGGCTGAGGGAACTGCTGTCCTGGTATCAGTTGAGCTTTCTGGATGAACCGCTCGAGCGATGGTGGGTCTACCTGCTCGGACTCTTTTACGGTCTGCGCCGCGAGGAACTGGGAGAGGTTTGTGAGCGTCTCCAGCTGACCGCCGGCCAGCAGGATCGGTTGCTCTGGACCTACGAAAAGGCCGAGGAATTGCTGCGCGGGTTTTTCCTGTTGCCTGATCATCGCCCCAGTGATATCTATCGGGCACTTCAGCCGTTGCGGCCGGAAGAGCTCCTTTACATGATGGCCAGGGCGCAAAAGAAGGCCATTACCCGGGCGATTAGTCACTATTTCCATCGCTATCGCCATGTAAGCACCGAAATCAGGGGCAAGGATCTAAAGGCGCTTGGGGTTCCCCCCGGACGCATCTACAAAACCATGCTCGATGAGCTGCTGAGTGCGCGGCTGGATGGGGAGGTCAGGAACCGTCAGGAAGAATTATCCTACCTGAGGGCCGCTATCCGGAGCTTTTCGAGCAGTCACAGAGCGAGGTTGTGACCTCCGAAGCAGCGCCTCCCGGCATCGGCGCCGGAAACCTGTGAGGGGGCAAAGAATTGATGCTGCAAGATATCGTGGTGAAGGCAGCCCTGTATGCTATCCCGTTGCTGTTTGCGGTGGTGGCTCATGAAGTGGCGCATGGTTGGGTGGCTGAAAAACGCGGCGACCCCACGGCGCGCCTCATGGGACGGCTGACGCTGAACCCCCTGGTGCACATCGATCCGCTGGGAACCGTTATCCTTCCCATCGTTCTCCTCCTCATTCAATCACCCTTTCTGTTCGGCTGGGCAAAACCGGTTCCGGTCAATTTTGCCAATTTGCGCGGAGGACGGCGAGACATGGCCCTGGTGGCCCTTTCCGGTCCGCTGACCAATTTGCTTTTGGCGGCGCTGAGCGCCGGGGCCTACCACCTTATCCTGTCAGGATTCGAGCATGGATGGATTGCCGACGGCAGCGCCGTCTCCTGGGTGGCCGAACCGCTCTTCCTGATGGCGCGAATCTCGATCACCTTTAACCTGGTGCTCATGGCATTCAATTTGATCCCCATTTTGCCTCTTGATGGCGGAAGGATCTTGGTCGGGCTCCTGCCGGATGCTCTGGCCCTCAAAATGGAGCCGATGGAACGCTATGGGATGTTGATCTTTTTGCTCGTGCTCGGCATCCCCATATTGCGCTCGTACCTGTGGGGATATTTTCTCAATCCCATTATGGATGTTTTCATGCGCCTATTGATCGGATAGTTTGAGGAAGGCAAATACTCACCGCCGAGACGCAGAGAGCGCAGAGAAAGACAGGAAATGAGAATTCTCTGCGTGCTCTGCGTCTCTGCTCCGAAAAGTCACTTTTCATTTGTCTTCGGGTCTCCTGAAGGGACATGATGGACTGCGGTGAAAGATAAGAATTTCAAAAGGAGTGGAAAATAATGGCTGAAAGGAAACGCATTCTTAGCGGCATGCGCCCGACGGGGCGGCTCCACCTGGGAAATCTTCATGGTGCCCTCGATAACTGGATCGAACTTCAAAAACAGTATGACTGCTTCTTTTTCGTTGCCGACTGGCATGCGCTGACCACCGATTATGCGACGCCGGGTGAGATCAAAAACAACACCTGGGAGATGATCCTTGATTGGTTGAGTGCCGGTCTTGACCCTGAATACTGTACGCTCTTTGTCCAGTCAGACATCAAGGAGCATGCGGAGCTGTACCTCCTCCTCGGGATGATTACGCCCTTGCCCTGGCTGGAGCGCAATCCCACCTACAAGGATCAACAGCAGCAACTCGATAGCAAGGACCTTTCCACCTACGGATTTCTCGGCTATCCGGTCCTTCAGGCGGCCGATATCATCATTTATAAAGCGCATGGGGTGCCGGTCGGGAGAGACCAGTTGCCGCACGTGGAACTGACGCGCGAGATTGCGCGGCGCTTTAACTTCATGTATGACCGTGAGGTGTTTCCTATTCCCGATCCGCTTCTCACGGAGGTGCCGGTGCTGCCCGGCATCGACGGCCGCAAGATGAGCAAGAGCTATGGCAATGCCATCTTCATTACCGAGCCTGAAGAGAGTGTCAGGGAAAAGATTTCCGGGATGCTGACGGATTTCCACCGGGTGCGCCGGTCTGATCCTGGGGACCCTGAATTGTCAACGGTTTTCGCCTACCACAAGCTGTACTCGTCCGCTTCGGAAGTGATGGAAGTTGCGGAAGGCTGCCGTTCGGCGGCAATGGGTTGCGTGGAGTGCAAGCAGCGACTGGCGAAAAATATGCTCGAAAAACTGCGCCCCCTCCGGGAACGGCGGCTCCAGCTGGAGCGGGATATGGACAAAGTCAGGGAAATCATTGCTGCCGGCAATGCGAAAGCAAGGAGTGAGGCCACCCGGACGATAAACGAAGTCCGAGGGGCAGTTGGGCTGGGATCGGTGGAACGGATGAGTAATACTCGTTTGGGACGAAAAACTTCGTTTTGGAAGACTTATGAGTGAACCACAGAGGACGCTGCGATCACAGAGAAAGCCAATGATTCTCTCTGCGCTCTCTGGGTTCTCTGCTCCGAAGTCATGGTGGGCAGGCCACCTTCAAAGACCGACTCGGTTTTGGATACCGAGTCGGTCTGGTCGCCACCGTGCAGCTTTTCATGTGTCTTCGGGTGTCCCGAAGGGACATGAGTGACTGTGGTGAAAAAATAAACATCTCATGAAAGCGGTGCGACTTCAGAAAGCTCTCGCGCAAGCGGGCATTGCGTCCCGGCGGGCAGCCGAGGAGCTCATCCGGCAGGGTCGGATTTCGGTAAATGACCGGGTGGTAACCGACATGGGTGAGCAGGTGGACCTTCAACACGACCGGGTCTGCCTCGATCATGTTCCCGTGTCTGCTCCGCAACCGAAGAGCTATCTCCTCTTCAATAAGCCCAGGCTATGTGTTACAACAACCAGGGACCCGCAAGGACGCAAGACAGTTTTTGACTATATTCCCGATTTAGGAGTTCGCCTCTTTCCGGTGGGCCGTCTGGATTATGATGCCGAGGGGTTGCTCCTGTTCACGAACGATGGACCTCTGGCTAATCGCTTGCAGCATCCCCGTTACGGAGTTCCCAAGACCTACGAAGTGAAAGTGAAGGGGCAGCCGGATGAGACCGCGTTGCGTCAGCTTCGCACCGGGGTCAGGCTGGCGGAAGGGGTAACCGCTCCTGCCGAAATCAGGATCTTGCGCTTCCTGCCTCAAGCCACCTGGCTTCGTATGGTGCTGCATCAGGGCTGGAACCGGCAGATCAAACGCATGGGAGAGGCGGTGGGGTACCCTGTTCTGAGGCTCAAGAGGACCGGCTACGGCATGCTGAAACTGGGGAAGATCGCCCCCGGTACCTATCGACCGCTCACGCCCGCAGAAATTCAGCGGCTCTACCGGATGGTGCATCTTGAGGAGAAGTAGGACAGAAGGTAATGGCTAATAGAAGGCGTGGGAACTATCCCTACAGTATAGAGAGATCGTTTCCGCAAGCAGCGGCTAGACGTTCTCCCCCTAAAAAGAAAAAGCGGCGTCCTCTGCGGGTTGTGGTCATGGTTATTTTGCTCGTCCTGATCGGAGGTGCGTCAGTCCTGGTCTTTCGTTCCGAGGCCCCCCATTCCCTGACTTCCTTCATGCCCTTCCCTAAAAAACTGGTGGCCTTGCGCTTCACCCACAACAGCAAGGAAGTCATTCTCATGCCTGGTTCACAGGGCGTTTTGAACCCACGCGACTCCTTGCAGCTGCTGGAAGTGCAAACGGACGGCTGGCTCTCGTGGGGTACGCGCGTCGAGTCCCCGGACCTCGATGTGGCGCGAATGCGTAAAGCCCCGGTAACGATTAAAGAACTCATGCCTCGGGAATCCTTCGAAATCCCCCGGACCATCGAAATCAAGACCCTGTCGTGGGGCCAAACCTTGGTGATGTTTCCTTTCTGGTCCGGCTTGACGCCAAGGACTGGCTGCAAAAGGCCAATGCGACACCCAATGTGGATCAGAAGATCGGTTTCCTGGAAAAAGCCCTGAAAGAGAACCCGGGAAACGTTTTGGTCAAGACGCAGTTAGCCGGCGCCTATTTTGATAACAAGAAATACGATCCCGCTGCCAGGCTTTACGAGGAGATTGATGAATCGGGAAAATCCAGGTCGATTCTGGAGCGGCTCCTTCTGGCTTACCAGGCTCGCAATCGTGTAGACGAGGCGTTGAAGACGCACCTCGACCTTCTTAAGATGTCCGAGGACCAGGATGTTTTTAAAGAATTCCTGCAATATCTGCAGAAGCATAAATCGAAGGACGAGGCGATAAAGTTCCTCGATAAGCATCAGCAGGAGTTCCCCAAGGCCTTTCAAAGTTCCGTACTGCTCCTGCTGGCAGAGCTGAGCGCGCAGACAAAGAACTGGTCCAAGGCGTCGGCGGCCTATGAAAGGGCCATCAAGGCCGGAGTGAAAGACCCGGATGTCCTGTACAACCTGGCGGTAACCTATCAACAGGGGGAGGATTCGGACAAAGCGACGCAGGCCCTGGAACGCTACCTGCAAAAGAATCCTAACGATATCAAGAGCTGGATGCAGCTTGGCGAACTGCAGGAAAAGAGGGGCGCCCTGTCGCAAGCGCGGACGACTTATGAGACGGTCCTCCAGAAAAATCCTCAGCACAAGGAAGCCCTGCTGAAGCTGGTCGGCATCCTCGAAAAGACGAAAGACAAGGCGGGCCTCCAGGCGGCTTATGAGAAGCTTGCCCAGATCCAGCCCAAGAACCGGACGGTGCATTACAATCTGGGGGTTCTTTATTACCAGGGCAAGAAATGGGACAAGGCTGCCGAGTGTTTTGAAGCCATCGCCGCCTCCGACCCGAGGGACGTGGAATCCAGGAAATATCTTCTGGACCTCTACCGCAAGACGAAAAATGAGAAAGGGGAGGCGGAAGTGCTGCAGACCCTCGCCCAGTTGGACCCCAAGAACTCGAATTATTATGAAGCGATCTTCACTTCCTATGACGAGAAGAAGGACTACAAAGGAATGGTGACGTTTTTCCGGAACGCCGCCCAGCACCATCCGGAACTGGTCGCCGTGCACAACTATTTGTTGTATGCCCAGCTCAAACTTGGCGATAACAAGGGCGCGCTCAAGGAACTGGAAGACTTGATCCGGCTGCAACCCAAGGAGAAAAAGCACCTGCGGCAGGCTGCGAACCTTTATGAAACCTCAGGTGATTATTCGGAAGCCTTGAAGAAACTGGACCAGTTGTTGAAGCTCGATCCCAAGGACAAGGAAGCCAAGGAAGATTATCTGCGCATCAAAATGCTGGCGCTTTCCAAGAAAAAGGCCGCGTAATCTTTTTGCATCCTGCTGGTGCTCTCGCAAATCATGATCCTTCCGCAACTTGTCGAGAGAAATGCCTACCGTCCAAGGCCTGCAACCTGGTTCCCCTTCGCCTACATGCACGGTAACGGATGCCGTCCATCGAGCCCTTGCCGGGAACGGTATTGCGTCTCCCAGGCATCGAAACCGCCGCCTTCGGACATTCCCTCTGTCCGGATGAGTTTGGTTTCGGTGTCGTGAGACATGTGTGATAGGCGCCCACAACATTTATGCCAAGATTGCACAAAGGTCCCGTCCTTGTTTTCTCAGAAGATGGATGTTCAAAACAAAACCCTCGGAAAACCGGAAGGGTCAAGATCAATCAGGTGTAACGGGATAAAACGACATGCACCGTGATCCAGATCAGGATGTCATGCATGGTGAACGCGAATGAAACCCTCCGTTGGGGGGAAAGAACGAGGTCTAAATCCCGGGCAACAAAGTTGCCCTCCAGCGGCTGTTTTTGGACGCCCCAATCAAAGACCCCCCGTTCTTAATATCCATGGTTTGGTGGTTGATCAGTATGAGCCTTTTGCTATTTCAAATAGTGAATCCTCGTTCCGAATCCAATCTTCTACGTTGATTTCCATTATTTCATCCGATGAATGTCCCCGTTTCACGAATACCCTTGAAATGCCGGAATTAATGATCATGCGTTTGCAGAGCTTACAAGGCTCGGTGTTTTTGACATAACTCCCATCATCAACCGAAAAGCCAACCAAGTATAGATCCCCGCCGACCATGTCCAGGCGTGAAGCATGAATGATTGCATTCATTTCAGCATGCACGGAACGACACAGTTCGTATCGCTCTCCAGGTGGCACATCGTTTTCTTGACGAAGGCATCGGCCAATATCAATGCAGTTCCTCATCTTCCTGGGAGCCCCGGCATACCCTGTACTGATGATTTGATCGTTACTCACAATAACGGCACCGAATAATCTCCGTAGACAAGTGGCTCTCCTGGCTACTGCTTCCGCAATTCCCAAATAATATTCGACCTTGTTTGGCCTCTCGTACTTCACTTCAAGACTCCTTCCCGAGCGGTGTTAAGCGTTCGTGTGAATCAATGAACGCCATACAGTTTTTGGGGGACCAGAGGAGAAAACCACCAGTTGCCTGTTCTGTCTATTCCTGCCAGAAGCTTGAACCGGGAGCCACACTCCGTTTCCCGCACGTATGATCTTAACATGCTGCACTTTTGAAGTCTGAAAATTTCAAGGGGCAGGAGAAACTCTGTCTGGAGAGTGGTCAGTTCTCCGGGGACCTTAAGTATCATCTGCTAAGTGCTTGAAATTCCTCATTTGGACAATTTGAGATGTCATTTCTTGGACCCAACAATTTCAGTAAGTTACGAGTACTTACCACGGTCCAGATATCAAGGAAGGATCGAGAGACTACCCATTTACGGAGCCTGCAAGAGTTCGTGGTGTGGCAAGGCAGGGTTTTCTCCTGGAGGTGTTTGAGGGAGATCGGCTTGTTTCAGGGATCGTCTGCAACTGTTCAAGAGATACTGTGCGGGTTCTTGCCGACGGGGTAGCGCCTGACTACGAGTATAATCTCAGGCGCGGTGCTTATTCAGCGTGCGAATGTTTTCTCTTGCAATGGGCGCAAGAGAATGCAATCAAGGCGATTGACTACCTGCGCAGCAGACCCAACCTCAATGACGGGGTATTAGAGCATAAGCGAAAATGGGGCGCACTACCGGTGAAAGATCTCTGGCCGCATACCTCGCTGTGGATATTCGTGCCAAAGGGAGCGAGATCCCGGAATAGCAGGAAAGCAGCTCTGTGGCAGAAGAACAGGTTGTTACATTGGAGGATTGCCTGCAGCAGGCGCAGGGAGTGTCCACGCAATGAAGGGTAAGTCCGTAGTCTTGTAACGAGTCGCCAACTATCGATGACATCCTCTACAATGCATTGAAAGAGGGCCTCGTCATAAGAAAAATGGTTGTCGAAGTCCCTGAGCCGTCATTACATTTTATTCAGCGGCTGAAGCGTCTGGGAGTTTGCCACGGTACTCGGCCAAAATCTTTTTAAGCTATTTATCATCTCGTGTCTTAAGTTCCTCCCGTGAGCGCATGCGCGAGTTCGCCGAGACATATAATTTTGATTATACGCCGGTTGATGCGGCCGATATCATTCGAGTAAAATCAATCAATTCAGACTGAGGTGATCGCCGTTTTAGAGCGCCTCGATCCTGATGTGGTTGCGGTCTATGGGACCCGCATTATCTCGGAAAGAGTTCTTCGGAGTATCCCTGCAAAATTTGTGAATCTGCATCTGGGTATAGCCCCAGCATTCAGAGGGTTGTGTACTATCTATTGGGCGCTGGTGCACGGCAATGATAATGCATGCGGCGTTACCGTACATTTTGTAGATAAAGGAATAGATACCGGACCGATACTTGAGCAGAAGACATTTTCTCCGACAAAAAAGGATAACTTTATCACCTATGACTGGATGGCGCTCGGAGAGGGCCTGCCTGTATTTAAGAGGGTGCTGGCGGAGGTGCTGGATGGCCATGTCCAGATAAAGCAATCAGAGTTTAATCATTCGAGGCTCTGGTCCCATCCAACTTTGTGGGCATACGTTTGGAATGCTATTAGTCGTAGGGTAAAGTAAGTTTAGCAATAGTAAATATGCAACAAATGTAGCGCAGGACATATTTATGATATTAGGGGAGTAATATATATTTGGACAAATTTGTGCATTTACGTCTAACTCCTATAATCCCCAAGAAAACGGAACTATCCTATGTCACGCTTTGAACCTATTCGGTCGATGCTTTCCTTGCATGACAAGATCCACCGCACGCAGATTGATCCGGTTTACTCACTGCTGTGGGCATATGCCAGATTTCAATTTATGAGAAGTAAGGCAGGAAGTGAAGGAAAGAAAAAGGTCCTCCGGGTGGGTCAAATGCTTCTCAGGCGGGCGCACGGGCTCATTCGCTTACTCTCTGGCACGGAAGGTTTGGATGCATCTCTACCATGGTTTTCCGATGAAGAAGCAGAAGCAGCGACGGTGGCAAGAAACCGATTGCTCAATGCACTTTCGGGTCGAGCTCAATTTGGCGCCAAGGGCAGTAAACCATTCACGAATTCACTTTCTCCCGGGTGTGAAATCTGCCAAAATGGAGACTGGGGCTGTAATCTGATCAACCGCATCTGCACACGCAACTGCTTTTTCTGCAAGCGATACCATTCGGTAAGAACAGAGCTTAACTCGGAAACGGAAGGCTATATCTTCGCAACCCCTTCAGCGCATGTTGAGTTCATCAAAACTTTTCGTATAAAGGGTGTCGGATTTTCAGGAGGAGAACCCCTTCTTGTCAAAGAACGATTACTGAGCCATATCAAGGCAATCCGGGCAGAGTTTGGCCAGTCAATATACATTTGGATATACACCAATGGTGATCTGGCAGACCGCGAAACGCTAATGAAACTTCGGGATGTCGGTCTCAATGAGATCCGGTTTAATCTAAGCGCAAGAGAATATGACCTTACTCCCGTCATCACTGCTAAGAATTACATCCCTACCGTAACAGTCGAAATACCTGCTATTCCTGAAGATATTGAGTTGGTAAAGAGTCTTTTGGTGGAGATGCAATCAGTGGGAGTTGATTTTCTGAATCTTCATCAGCTATCTGTTGAAAGCCAAAACTGCTCGGAACTCCTGAAGCGTCACTATCATATTGACTGCAGCACAGGCATGGGCATCTATGAGTCAGAAATATGCGCTCTTCTGTTGCTCCTTTATGCCTGTGAACAGCAATTACCGTTGGCCATCAACTATTGTTCTTGTATATATAAAGCTCGATTTCAGAAACGCGGCAAAAGAATACGAAGAGCAAGAACTGTTCTTGAAGGCTCTCAGGAACTTACCAATGCGGGATTTATCAGATCGTTACGGGTGTCTGATTCCGGTGACAAGATCAGAGATCTCATACGCCGAATGACGAATGACGCTTGCCATCCCAGCCTATGGAAGTTGAACCAAACGAAAACGGCAGTGGCCTTGCACAGTAGCCTAATGCCTTACGTAGACTGGTCTTCCTCAAAGTTAACGATCCTTTATCTTGAACCCGACATTACCCTCAAAGAAAAGGCAGATGGTTTCAAAGAAGGAAACCTGGAGCCTTACTGCCGGGTGACCCAATCAGTGGCCGGGTTGGGACAACAATCCTTTGAATGCTGGCGTAGGCTCTACATTGATAAGCGAAACGCCAAACAGGGAGAGACGACGTTGATAAAACTGGCTGCCTTTGAAGAATTGGAGAGTGGGTTACCCGACGTGACTTGACTTTACCAGCGTCTTGGAGAAACAGAAGACCAATCGGTGGGGGCAGCTACGGCAGGAATGCCGCGCTCTGCAATCGTTAAAGCAGGAAGCCGCATGTTTAAGACACTGGAAGCACTTCAGGGCGATCTCGGTCCTGGCCTCGTGCTGATCAAAGGAAGCCCGTTTCTGAGGCTTGACCGCATCACCTTCATGCTTGCGGGGCGAAACGTCCGGTGCCATATTCATACGTGCACGACTAAAACTGCGAGCTGCTACCACTGTCCTATGCTTGAGCGTGGATGGGACCGGTTGCCTGTTGTTGGATAAACGACTTTCTTTATACGGAGTGAGGATGAGTGCGCTACAGGTTATTTGACATCCCGGATCTTCTGCGAAGTCCGATCGGGCGGATGCCAATTACGATCCAGCGTTTACCTGACGCTGTGGCCGGTACTGTCGCGCCTGGCAATTCTCTATAGGCGTACAATCGCAAGGCGCACCCGCGTGGTCGCTGTTGTGGGTTCGTTTGGAAAGACCACTACAACGAGGGCACTGGCGACCATCTTGGGAGCCACTCCCTGGCGAGGGGATAGCAATGCCCTGAACAGCGTGGCCATGGCGGTGCTTGGTACCCGTCCCTGCGATCGCCATGCCGTGATCGAGATTGGAATCGAGAAACCTGGCGAAATGGCGCCTTACGCACATATGGTCCAGCCCAACATCACCGTTGTGACGTCGATCGGGAGTGAACACAACACCTCGCTCGGTACGCTGGAGATGACCCGAAAAGAAAAGGCGGAAATGGTGCGCATCGTATCGCCGTCGGGCCTTGTGGTCCTTAACGGCGACGACCCGAACGTACGCTGGATGCGAGGGCAGACGCAGGCACGGGTGGTGACCTTCGGGTTCGAGAAAACCAATGATGTATGGGCGAGCGACGTTTCACTTGAGGACTGGCCCGAATGGGACACGCTTCACCCTGCACACCGATGGCGAGACACGCGACCTCCGCATCAGGTTGATTGGGCGGCCCATGGTCTACCCGATCCTGGCCGCGGTTGCCGTGGCACTGGCGGAAGGTTTCAGCCTCGACCAGATCCAGTCGGGCCTTGAAGCGCTTTCGCCGACACCCGGCCGTCTCGAACCGGTACAATTACCGAATGGTGCAATGATTCTCCGGGATGACTATAAATCCGCGTTGGAAACCGTCGAAGCGGCGCTCGACGTACTCGCCGAAATACCCGCAAAACGTCGGATCGTGGTCCTCGGTCAGGTGACTGAACCCCCGGGAGAGCAGGGGCCAATCTACCGGCACCTGGGTGAACGTGTCGGCGCCATTGCATCACGAGCGATCTTCATCTGTGACCGGCGTGACAGCGCTTGTAGCGCGGGGGCAACGGCGGCAGGAATGGCGCGCTCTGCAATCGTCAAGGCGGGGCGCGACATGTTCAAAGCGATCGAGGTGCTTCAGAATGATCTCGGTCCTGGAGATGTTGTCCTGATCAAAGGGAGGATTACCGAGCGTCTTGACCGCATCACCCTCGCTCTTATGGGGCGTAAGGTCAGCTGCCGCATTGATTTTTGCAGGACACGAACGTTGCGTTGTGATCATTGCCCAATGCTCGAACATGGGTGGGGTCAGTTGCGCCCCGTGATCTGACATTCGCTCATTTGTCCCCGTCATAAAACCCCTGAGGAAGAAAAATTGGACGTCGATTGATCGTTGACAGGAATTCACGGGCCGAGAGCACCTCGCAGCGGGATATTGTAATAGAATCATCAGGAGCCTCTTGCAAAAGTCGTCACGGCATCGGACATAGTATTAATAGTTCCAATTACTTACAAAATTGTGGATTAGGGCTGACCACTTCTACATCGTCTTCCCGTCGACATCCAGCCACTCGGCAAGGTTCTTCCTGACCAGGCGCTCGATGGTGTCGAGCGTCTGCCTGAAGACATTTAGACCTTCACCATAGGGATCGTGGACATAGCAAGGGATGACTTCCCCGGTAAATGGCCGGGGAAGGAGATGATCGAGCGATTCCCCGGTGAGGCTGACAACGAGTTGGACCTCGTTGAAAGCAATTGCCGAAAAACCTTTAGAATAAAGCCCATCGGTCGGAATCCTTCGTTCTTTGAGCACTTCGAGAGTATGTTCCGTGATGTGCCCCAGTGGATAAGTACCGGCCGAGCAGGCACGCACCGCATTCCCCCAATAGTGTCTGGTAAGGGCCTCCGCCATGATGCTCCGGCACGAGTTGCCAATGCAGACGAAAAGAACACCGTTTTTCATATCTTACTGCTCCTCCCGTGATGATTTAGAGGTAAGGAATTGTCCAAGAATAAGATACCTTCTTCTACCACGAAGAGCACGAAGATGACGAAGGAGATGGAGCGATTTCTTCTTGCTCTTTGTTTCCTTCGTGGTTTGAAAACGGATCGAAATGAGAGCAAGTGGGTATATATACCCGCCCCGACGGCCATGGCAGTAAAAAGAGCCCCTTTGATGGGCGTTCAGTCCAAGATGCTTGATTGCACCTGATGGCAACGGTGAGGCGTCTCGAAAGTTTCAGCAGCCCACCCAAATTGCTGTCCTGCAGAATCCCAACACCTGCAAAATTCCAACCTTGACAACCCTCTGTCCTGAAAATATCCTTCGGGTGCCATTGGTCTCCATCGGACACAGTTCACATTTCTGACGGCATTGAGCGAACCGTAGCGCCATGAGCCCATCGCCAAGTCTCAGTTTTTCTGAATCAATCCAGCTGGAAACTCCAACGAGGGGAGAACGTGTCATGTCAAACATGCAGCGATTCAGACTATCCGCAAGTTCCTGACGGCGTGTTTTCAACGTTTGGAAGGAGAGGAAATACCGCGGAAACCCTGCAATCCTTCTCTGCGGTCTTGGATGCCGTGGATAGACTTTCGATCGAAGATCAGGAAGCTCTGATCGAAGTGATACAAAGACGCATCCTGGAGTACAGAAGGACCAAGCTTGTCAGTGAAGTCCACCAGGCGCAGCAGGAATTGGAAGCAGGAGGCTGTTTCCGTTATCTCTCATCTAAACCCTTCCTCTGGTAAATTCCCAAGTCAGGCCCAGTGCCCGACAGACCTTCAAGAGAGTGGCCAGGTTGCAGTTGCCTCCATTCTCAATCTTAGAAAGCTGTTGCTGGGTGATATGTGCCGCTCTGGCGAGCTCTTTTTGATTAAGGCCGGATCTTGAGCGAGCTTCAGCTATCTGAAGACCGATCCTGAAGACCTCCTTTTCTTCCTCAAACAGCGTCAAAAACTCCTGGTCTTGCAGTTTTTCTTGTAGATGTGATTTAAACGTTTTCATTTTACCAACTCCCTTAAGTCCTCTTCAGTCACTTTATCAAGGAAGTCTTTCCTGCAACGCCTGGCTTCTTCGATGGCGGATCTTGGAACACGTGATGCCGTCTTGGCGAAGGCATTGGTCAGTATGATAAAGTCCTTAAAGCAAAAGAAATACAGAATTCTAATTTGATCGCCCGAGAGCTTAATCCTCAGCTCATGGATACCATCTTCGAGGAGATCAGCATAAGGTCGCGGCAGGGTGGGACCCATCTGTTCCAGGGCCTCGATTTGAGCGAGGAGTTTTGCCTGGTCTCTTTTCTTGTGCCTCGATTCGATGAAGTCCTGCACCGGGCACTGACCTTTCTCTGTCTCATAGTAAATCGACATGCCACATAGCAGATCCTTGCTTACATCATAAACGGTGTATTGTCAAGGTGGGGTTGTCAGCTTTCACCCTTTGTGATGCCACGGCCGTGCGGTCATAACTATTGGAATGTCTCTCCGAACGCGCGGGTGAGGATAAACCTCACCCCTACGAAAAAACGCCGGACTCTGCTGTAGGGGCGGGTTTTATACCCGCCCGGACGGCAGTGGCAGTAACAGTAGCAAGTAGCAAGAATCCCTTTGACGGACGTTCAGTGCAACATTCTTGATTGCACCTGATGACACGGCCGAGGCGTCCTGGAAATTCCAGCAGCGCAGCAAAATTCTTTGACAACCCCCCATCCGGAGAATACCCTTCTAGCACCATTGGTTTCCATCGGAACACCGTTCACATTTTTGACGGCACTAATCGAACCGCAACGCCGTGAATACGTGATTGAATCTCAGGTCTTCAGACTCAAGCCAACCGATAACTCCAACGAGGGGAGGGAGTGATATGTCAAACGTACAGCAATTCAGCCTATCGGCCAAGTTCCTGATTTTAGCCGGCTTCCTTGTTCTGATTGCCCTGGCAGCCACGCCAGGTCTTCAGGTGCAGGCCTACACCCTGCCTGACACGGGCCAGACGAAATGCTACGACAACACCAAGGAAATCCCCTGCCCGCAGCCGGGCGAAGCCTTTTATGGTCAGGACGCCCAATATCAGGGACCGCCGATGGCCTACCGGGACAACGGCGACGGCACGGTGACGGACCTCAACACCGGCCTGATGTGGCAGCAGGGGGACGACCAGAACGGACCTGAGTGGCCCTACGGCTATTACACCTGGCAGCAAGCCATGGACTACTGTGCCGCCCTCGACCTTGCCGGGCATTCGGACTGGCGCCTCCCCGCCAGGCTGGAGCTGCTCTCTCTGGTGAACTACGGGATACCTTATCCAGGACCGACGATCGATACGCGGTATTTCCCCAACTGCCGCTCGGACCTTTACTGGTCGGGCAGTACCGACGCCTACGGCCCGGACGGCGCGTGGTACGTCGATTTCAGCTGGTGGCGGCGCGGGTTGGAACTATAAGACCTACAACTATTTCGTCCGGTGTGTGCGTGGGGGACCATCTGGGTCCTTTGGTCCTTTGACCATTGCTCAAACCCCCATGTCCGGCCCGCCGGGCACAACGTTCGTCCAGTGGGGCACCGGCTTCACCCCGAACAGCACGGCAAAATTCCACGTCAAAAAGCCCGATGGGACCGAATACGATCCATGGGACCAGGCAATCGATAGCATCGGCCATTTTGAGGTGAGCTACACCGCTCCCTGGAACAAAACGCCCGGGACATACACCTGGTGGTTGATCGACGGCCCGACAAGTCAGAAAAGCAATGAGGTGAGCTACCTTATCGAGGGCAAGTTGGGAGAGCTTCATCACTTTGACATCACGAGGGATGGAATCAATCAGATTCTCAACCAGAAGCCCAAGGTGCCATTCCCTATCAGGATTCAAGCCCGAGACTATGCGGGCAACCTCGTCACGGCTTTTAATGGGGAAGTTTCCTTATCCCTAGTCGGGCCGGGGTTGATCAGCCCGAACAAGATCACCCTGGTGAGTGGCGATGGGTCCAATAACGTCTCCATCAGCGAGCCTTCTGTGTATATTAAGATTCATGGGCAATCGGGCGTCATCGTGGGAGATAGCAACCTGTTCACTGTAGATATGTCGTTTCCCGTGTTCGGGAATGTCAATGGCTGCGTTGTCAAATCGTCTAGTGGTGAGGCCGTCGAAGGGGCTACGGTGAAACTGGGGAAATCGCCTTTTATGGATGTGGAGAGAAGCACCATGCAGACAGTTCAGGATGCTATGCAGTTAGTCTTATGTGGACCCGGGCAGATATTATGTTTGGGCAACCCTGGACGGCCAGGACAGCATCACCCGCTCGGTGGACGTGAGCGGCAATAAGCGGAGCTATCCGGATGTCCTGGTCCTGCATTCCAAGAAAAGGCCGGTGCTGTTGGTGCCGGGGATCATGGGTTCGGACAAAAACTGGGTGGTAAGTCCTTCTCCCTACCCCACCCTCCCCAAAGAATTTCCCGCGGCACAGGATAAGCTGCATCTTCACGATATGGATATTCCCTGGTTGACCTGCGGCGGGGGATGGGAATGCCTGAAGGAGGAGATGGAAGACCATTATGACACCTACGACTGTCCGTACGATTGGCGGGCAAACCTCGAACATCCGGACAATACTTACAGGAAATATCTCATGCCGATGATCAAGAAGGCAAAGAAAGATACCGGCTGGGAGAAGGTGGATGTGGTGGCGCATAGCATGGGAGGACTGCTGGTCAGGAGCTACATCCAAAGCGAAGACTACGCCAATGACATCGAGAAGTTCGTTATGGTCGGCACGCCCAACCACGGATCGCTGAATGCCTATTACATGTGGGAAGGTGGTGACCCGATGCTGGCCGATCAAAAGGGGGGATCGACGACCGGGGCGACCAAATGGTTCTATTCGAATACGGCGAACAATATCTATAAGGAAATGAAAGACCAGGACATGTTTCAATACAAGCAACCCTACTGGGACCCTGCCACAGACCCTGCCATACCGGAAAAAATGAAGATCTCCCAAGAAGAGGCAAGGCGGTTTATCTTTGATAAGATAACCTCCGTGAGACAGCTTATGCCCACATTCGGCGACTGCCTGAAGGATGGAGGTAATGCCCATGATGTTGAACATGGGTCGAACAAGAACCAGTGGCTTATCGATTTGAACGATGACGACCGGATCGGCCTCATGAAAAGTGGTTATCCAACCGGTCCCATAACGACAAAGATCTTCGGCAACAAAAGGATAGCAACCATCTCCCAGATTAAAGCCATGAAAAGCACAGCTGACCATCTGTATGAGGACGGAGAGCCGCTCCTTACGGTAAAACCGAACGAGGGTGACGGTACTGTGCTCTGGGCACAGAGCGCTCAAATAGAACCTCTAGACTCGGAAACATGCTCTGATGACAAGGGAGAGCATGGCTTATTGGTTGGAGTGTGCAAGAGCGATATACATAATTTTCTAAATGACGGCAGGCAGTTCGAGGAAACTTCCAAACCCCGCAAGACCCGCGCGCGCAAGTGCGGCAAATGCGGTTGTTTTCGGGTTGACGCTGCGCGGGCAGGCGGCACCGCTTCTCATTAATCCTGAGGCGGTGAAGTGTGGCATCGATGATGGTACTCAGGTTTCATATGATGCCGTTACTGGCTGTACGCTGGTGAGAGAGCCGTCTGGTGGGGGAATCACGCTCAACGGTCCGGTTGACGGCAACTACACTCTGGTCATGAAGGGGGATTCGGTCGGGCAAAATTTCGTCACTTTGACCCTGAAGTCGGCTCAAGGGGTTGCGATGCAGGATTTTGCCGTATTCTATCCAGGATCTCCTCGATCCATTCCTTTCCAGCTGAATGCCTCGGGGAAACCGATGATAAAGTTGCTGGCGATGCCGCCGCCGCCGGAGAATCTCAAGGCTTCCCCCGTGCAGCAGAAAACGATATTGAAGACCAAGCTGAACTGGTCACCGGTCTCGGGCGCCGGAATCGCCCAGTATAGAATTTACGCGCGACGGGATGATGAACCCTTGGTGAAGCTCTTGAAGAAGCTCCCTGCGACGGTCGAGACAATACCAAACCACTCATGCCTGGGAGCAGCCGCGCAGGCTTTATGCGGTGACTGCGGTCAACGGGGAGGGGAAGGAGAGTTTTCTTTCCGATTTCGTGGAAAACCATGCTTCGCTGCGCGCTGATTTTTCCGCTTCTCCCGTGAGCGGGCAGCCTCCATTGCCGGTCAAATTCAAGGATAGCTCATTGGGCGGGGTTACTGGCTGGCTCTGGGATTTCGGGGATAACGCCACCAGCACGGATAAGAACCCGGTCCACGTCTACCAAAATTCCGGAATATACACGGTGAGGTTGGCGATCCAGACAGCTGAAGAGAGTGACCTCATAATCAAACCGGACCTCATCCTCGTCAACCGGAAGCCTCTGATTTCCGGGCCTCCGGTTGGCCCTGCCACGGGGAAGGTCAACAATTCCTACCAGTTCACGGCGCAGGCCGAGGACCTGGACGGCGACCTGCTTCAGTATCGCTTCGACTGGGGCGACGGGGTAAAGAGTACCTGGAATGTTAAGGCTTCGGCCAAACACAAATGGTCCAAGCCCAATGGGTACTGCGTGAAAGCGCAGGCCAAAGACGATAAGGGAGCTGTGTCCGCCTGGTCCGGGTGCGCGAGCATTGCAATCCAGTAGCCTGTGCAGGGACGACAGCCTGGAGTAACGAATAATCCGACATGGAAACGGACATAAGTTGGACATTTTTATTGCCATTACTATCTAACACATTTATATTTATTTGGAATATACAACAATAAAAATGGACAACGATGCGGACATACGAGCGCACCCACAAATGGATCTCATTCCGAATCGACCTGCGTCAGGCGCCCCCGGAATTCTGGCTTGACCTGGGGGAAGCAGCCTCCAAGTTTGAGCACTTGTCCCGGGTCCCGCTACGACCGGCAACGGCGCGCCAGCTTCACCAACTCTACCTGGCCAAGGGCGTGGCTGGGACGACTGCCATCGAGGGCAATACGCTGTCCGAGGCCGAAGTCCTCCAGGCAGTGGAAGGGACGCTGAGGGTCCCGCCATCCAAAGAATACCTGAAGCAAGAGGTGGATAACATCATCGACGCCTGTAACACCATCGTCAAGCAGGTGGCGGATGAGTCGTTGCCTGCACTGAGCCCGGAATTGATCGAATCTTACAACCGGCATGTTCTGACAAGGTTGCCAAACAAGGAAGACGTCACGCCAGGGGAAGTGCGAAGCCATTCTGTGGTGGTGGGCAACGTATACCGCGGGGCGCCGGCTGAAGATTGTTTGTATCTGCTGCAGCGGCTTTGCGACTGGCTGAATGGCCCTGATTTCCAGGCCCCGACGGGCAAGGACGCCGTATATGCCATCCTGAAGGCGGTGGTGGCGCATCTTTACCTGGCGTGGATTCACCCGTTTGGCGACGGTAACGGGAGGACCGCGCGCCTGCTGGAATTCCACATCCTTCTTTCAGCAGGGGCGCCGTCACCGGCCGCACACCTCTTGAGCAACCACTACAACCAGACCAGGGCGGAGTATTACAGGCAGCTTGAATATGCCAGTAAATCGGGGGGCGAGATCTTGCCGTTCCTTCGCTACGCGGTTCGTGGTTTAGTGGATGGGCTGCGGGAGCAGTTGGAGTTCGTGTGGGCGCAGCAGTGGGATGTTGTGTGGCGGAATTACGTGCATGAGCTCTTTCAGAACAGGAACGGTCCGAGCGATATCCGCCAACGTCACCTGGCCCTCGACCTCGGCGCCAGGGGTGACTGGGTGAAGGTGTCGGAGCTCACGGAACTGACGCCACGGTTGGCCAAAGCCTACGCTGACAAAACCTCGAAAACGTTGCAGCGCGATCTCAACACGCTGGACAGCATGGGGCTCCTCACCCGGGAAGGGCGCAAAATCCGGGCCCGCCGGGAGATCATCCTCTCATTCCTGCCCCTCGGTGGGCAAGCGAACATGGGTGCCAAGTGATAGCCTCGGAGTCATACTTATTCCTTAGTTACGTTTTCTCAGAACCTTCGCCATAATTTCTGTGCAATCGTACTTGACATATATTCCACAAATATTGTAAGTACGATTTCATGATCGCAAGGCCGTTTTGGATCAATCGTATCGAGCGTGCATGGCGTGAAGCTTCCATTGTCTGGCTTGCAGGCGTGCGGCGCTCGGGGAAGACAACGCTGGCGGAGAGCCTTGGCAGCGATCTGGTGTATTATGTCAACTGTGATCTGCCGGTGGTTGCCGACATGGTGGCTGATCCGGAACTCTTCTACCGAAACTGTACACGCCCCATTGTCGTTTTCGACGAGATTCATCAACTCCGCGATCCGAGCAGACTCCTTAAAATTGGCGCGGACCTATTCCCGGAGCTCAAGATTCTTGCCACGGGGTCATCGACCCTGGCGGCCAGCAGAAAATTCCAGGATACCCTGACCGGGCGCAAACGGCTGGTGCATCTGACCCCTGTGCTCTGGGATGAGCTCGAAGCCTTCCAGGCTACGCCGCTCTTGAAGAGGCTCTACCACGGCGGATTGCCTCAGGCAATACTCGCTGAAACGAAATCCTCCGGCTTTTATCGGGAATGGATGGACTCTTTTTTTGCCAGAGATATCCAGAGGCTTTTCGGCTTTCGCGACATCGAGAAGTTTAACACCCTCTTCGAGTACCTCTTAAAGCAAAGTGGCGGCCTGCTGGAAATTACTCGCACAGCGAGCGCGCTTGCCATCAGCCGGCCAACTGTCGAAAGCCATTTGAGTGCACTGGAAGCAACTCATGCCGTGACGCTATTAAGGCCATTTTATGGGGGTGGGCAGAAGGAGCTGATCAAAATGCCCAAGGCTTATGGGTTCGATACGGGATTCGTGAGCTTCTGCAGGGGCTGGGACCCCTTGCGGCCCGATGATTATGGCCCGCTTTGGGAACATCTTGTACTCGAGACCCTGCAGGCCCACGCATTTGACAGGAAGATCCAGTACTGGCGGGATGCAAGGGGACATGAGATCGACTTTGTGATCCCGCAGAGTCGCGACAACATCGACACCATTGAATGCAAATGGGACCCGACACAATTCGATCCGGCATCGCTCAAGATCTTCCGATCTTACTACCCGGGCGGTAGCAATTATGTCGTGAGTCCTCTGAGCTTTGAGGGGTACGCTAAGAATATCGGCGGTCTCAAGATTTATGTCTGCAACCCGGATGGTTGGCGGCGTCGCCTTGAAGCGCAAATAGCTGAATAGGTGAGCGACCGGTTCGACCAGTGAGAGGTGAAAAGCTTTGAGCATGGCAGGAGGGGAAACGGCTTCTTCAGGCTGGTGGCCATGCGTTTCCCAGGAGAGGAAGAGATGATCCGAACGGGAGCTGCTGAAGCTCACTACGATTCGGATGTGTCTGGGTATGGATGAAAGAAGCCACCCGGCGGGTTGGAAAACCCGCCCTCCTTTCAAGCCAGCGGCTTTGCCGCGGGTCTCAGACATGAGAGTTGAATTTTTAGGTGATTTTTGGTAGGGAATGAGGCTGGAAGCGGGTAAAAATAACAAATAGTAACATACCTATTACCATTTCATTCGAAGGGGCGCGGTTTGGCGAAATCTTTTTCATGGCGAATAGCCGGTGTGCTGCTGCTTTGCTGCTCCCTTTGGGCATGCGCGGGGAGACCGGTGGATATGGCGCAGCTCGAATATATCGCTCCGCCGCCTCCTCCGGCAAAGCCTCAGCCGCCTCCCGCGAAAGCTCCCCCTCCGAAGGGTCCCGCCGTCACTGGCAATAAAAGAGCGAGTGATCACCGAAGATGAAATCTTGAGGATGGTTGAAAAGAACCCGAAGGAGACCCGCTACACCTTCGAGGAGATTCTTGGTCGTCTTAACAAGAAAGACCGCCGATACATCGCTGAAGATATCAAGCAAAAGCGCCCCTTAAAGGTCCCGGTTGATTTCGACGCATACCGGACCTGGTCGCCGCTGCCCAAGACGCTGCCCGGGAATGCGAATCCACCAAAACTCATCCTGATCGTCAAGGATATTCCCTTTACCGGATGGTATGATAACGGCAGGCTGAAGGGCGATTCCCTGACCTGCGTCGGCAAGCAGTGGGAGTGGACGGAGAGTGGCATCTATAAGGTATTGGACAAGGCCGCGGACAAATATTCCAACCTCTATAATAACGTTTACGGGGAACCGGCCTGGATGCCCCTGGCCCTGAGAATCTATGGCGCGGTCTGGCTCCATGCCGGGGACGTGGTGGGACCCTATTGTTCCCACGGCTGTATTAATCTGCCTCCGGATTCCGCTGAGAAGCTCTATGACTGGGCGAGCGTCGGCATCCCGGTGATCATCACCGATACCCTGAGCAGCTTGAACCGAGATTTGAGCAGGCTTTATTTCCCTCCGCCGAAGGAGCCCGCTGTCTTTGGCCCCTCGTCTAATTAGGGTTGACCTTTGTTATTTTCTCACTGGGAGACAGGGTGACGCGGTGACACGGAGACGCGGAGACAGGGAGATCCGGCGATGGGGAGAGAGGACAAGACGGAGAGACGGAGAACGGGTAGAGACGGGGTTTTGGGAATGCCCGGGCGGTGGGGCGTCGAACTCCTCGATCCGCCGATTTCGATGGTGTTGGAAGCTTATGGATTTTCATGTTCAGTGGATCGCCTCAGAGTAGAAAGAGACATGGCTCATGGATGGAATGAAAGGTGCGCTTAGGGCAAAAGCACTGGTGCACATTATTGCGTGGGTTGTAATCCTCCTCGCGTTGTCGTCGTGCTCCTGGTTTGGGTCCAGCAAACCCGTAACTCTGCCAGGGCCGAGTATTCAGGTGGCGACCCCCATGGACTGTGGTCGCCCTTATTGTGAAGTCAAGTTGAACGCGCCGCTGTGGTCTCTCTCCGACCCGGTGCTTTACGTGCAGAAGGCGGAAAGGCGGCTGCTTCTTGTCGACAACAAGGTCCTCATCCGGGATTACCCTGTTGCGCTCGGGTTCCGGCCAAACGGCGACAAGTATCTTATGGGAGATGGGAGGACGCCGGAAGGTGATTTCTTTGTTTGCGTCAAGAACCCCTCGAGCAAATATCATAAGGGCTTCGGCCTCAACTATCCTTCCCGCAAGCATGCCGATGAAGCTTATCTTCTTGGGGCCATCTCCAGGGACGAATACTTCAGGATCATGCAGGCCAACGAGAGGAAGACGCTGCCGCCGTCCGGGACCCGCCTCGGAGGAAATATTTTTATCCATGGCGGCGGTGCGGGAGAGGATTGGACCCTGGGTTGTGTAGCCCTCAGCAACAGTGATATTGACGAACTCTTTGATGTCATTCCGGTTGGCACTCCCGTAAAGATCCTGCCATAAGCATTTTTCGGCATTGCATCGTTGCCGCTTGAAGTCTGGAGATTAACGCACTATTGTTTTTCCGAAAGGGCTTGACCTTTTGCGGATCCAGTTTGGCATGATGTCTCTTTGTCCTCTTCGGAGATACTCTCATGTCTGAGCAAACGGGTGGCGAGGATATGGGACGGAGCAGAAAGGATCTCGAGGAAGAGATTCTGATGCTGACGCAGGCGCAGAGCGACCTGGAAAAGGAGCTGAGAAAATTCCGGGGTCTCTATACTCTGGCCCTTGCCCTGACCAGCGATCAAAGCATGGATGACACCCTGCAGCTCATCGTGGATCAATGCCGGGAACTGCTCCAGGCCGACATCTCCTACGTTGCACTTCAAGACGAAAGTCGTGGCGAGTTCTTCAAACATACCTCATCGGGAATCCGCACCGAAGCATTTAAGCAGATGAGGATTCCGTTCGGCATCGGTCTGGCGGGGTTAGTCAGGAAAACCGGCCAGGGTTGCCTGGTTGAGGACTATTTTGCGGAGACCTCCCTGGCGCCGGAACTGCGGCAGATCGCGGCCACCGAAGGGTTGATCTCGGGGATGGCGGCGCCGGTTCAGATGGCGTCCAGAAATCTCGGCGTGCTCTATGTTTTCAACAGGAAAGGGACGGCCTTTTCCCGATCTGACCTCGAAACCCTGACTCTCATTGGCAACCTTGCTGCGGTGGAAATCTCGCGCAAACAAGCCGAGAAATATCTCCGCGAGAGTGAGGAACGCTTTCGCTTCATGGCTGAGACCACCGGAGACGTCATCTACCGCTTGCGCTATGACTCAATGAACTACGACTACCTTAGCCCCGGAATCAAGAACGTTAACCGGTTACATGCCGGAGGAAATAAACGCGATCGGGTTTGCGCGACTGGTTACCAGAATCGATCTCCCGAACGAAGAAAATGTGACGCCTGAGGCGATAATAAACGATCGCCTGGAGGGAAAGATCGAAGAATACCGGGCGGACTATCTCATTCGCATGCGATCCGGTGAGGCGAGGTGGTTGCGCGACCATTCCTTTCCGTGGTTTGATGAGACCGGCAGGCTCGTGGGATCGGTGGGAATCCTGAGCGACATTTCCGCCTACAAGAGAGCGGAGGCGCTCGTTCGCGAACGCACGGCGGACCTTATCTCATCTGAGGAAAAGTATCGAACCCTCGTGGAAAATGTGCCCCTGGTTGTTTATCGTCTCAAGCCCGGCGGGGTGGTCCTCTTTGTCAACCAGTTTGTCGAACAGGTTTTCGGGTATACGCCGGTCGAAATCCTGAGCAACCAGCGGTCTGTGGTCGGAAACCGTCTATGGCGAAGACCGGCAGCGCGTGATGGAGCAACGGGAGAAAGGCCACCGGGATGGAGCAGAGTTCATCACGGAATATCGTGTCAAACACAAACAAGGCCACATTGTCTACGTCATGGATCACGCTATCCCGCTCGAAACCTCCGAAGGGACGACCAGTGTTGTAGACGGCATCATTGTGGATATCACCTGGATGGTGAGGTTGCATGAGCAATTGGTTCGGGCCGAGGGACTCAAGACCATAAGTGAGGTCTCTGCCCGCCTGGCTCATGAAATCCGCAACCCTCTCGTCTCGGCCGGGGGCTTTGCACGGCGGCTCCTGGCCGCGATGAGCCCCGATGATCCCAACCGCTCAAAAGTGGAAATCATCGTAAAAGAAGTCGCACGGTTGGAAGCCATCTTGCGCATGCTTCTGAGCTACCTTCAACCCCTGGAATTAGTGGCTTCGCCGACCGATCTCAATGATCTTGTCGTCGTGACGCTCAAAGTGCTGCGCAAGGATTTTGAAAGCCATGAGGTGTGCCTCGACATGCAGTTGGCGCCTCATCTTCCTCAAATCCTCCTCGATCAGAAGTTGCTGGCGCAGGTACTGGAGACCCTCCTCCGGAATGCTCTGACCCATATGCCCAAAGGGTCCGCGTTGACCGTCGTGACGTCGCGGGAAGCGGACATGCTCGAAGTGCTCATGCGCTACCCTGTGCAGCACTTCTCTGCCGATGATGTGGAGCATTTCTTCTATCCTTTCACCACGTCCAAGACTCCCTGCGAGGGCATTGACCTCCCGATGAGCAAAATCATCGTGAGCAAGCATGGGGGAGCAATCAGCGTCTGTCTGGAACCTTCCGAAGAGCTTCTCATCCGCATGTCCCTGCCGATTCAGGGTGACCGTTCGAAGAATGTGCATGTTCCTGAGAAATAAAGTGGCAGCCCCGCCTGGAAAGATATGAAATCGTGATTACTTTTTGAGCGTGTCTATCAGATCCAACAAATTGATATGTTTAAATTATAAATCCGATGGAGTCGGGATTTGCTCCGACACGGATGACCATATTGTCAAGAGGAGGTACAAGTTATGGCCAGGGCAGTAGGAATTGATTTGGGAACAACCAATTCCGTCGTCGCGATATGGGAAAATGGACAGGCGACGGTCATCGCCAATGCCGAAGGATCGCGAACCACCCCTTCCGTGGTCGCTTACACGGAGGATAATCAGCGACTGGTCGGGCAGATTGCGCGGCGCCAGGCCATCCTCAATCCCGGGGCTACGGTTTATTCCGCAAAGCGTTTCATCGGGCGCAAATGGGGCGAGGTGGACGAGGAATCGAAGATCGTCTCGTACAAGGTGGTGCGCGGTCCAAGCGATGCCATCCGCTTTGATATCCGCGGCAAGATGGTTGCGCCTGAAGAAGTTTCGGCTCAGGTGATCCGAAAGCTCGTCGATGATGCTTCCAAGTACCTTGGGGAGAAGGTCACCGAAGCCGTTATTACGGTGCCCGCTTATTTCAACGATGCGCAGCGTCAGGCTACCAAGAATGCGGGGGAAATTGCCGGGCTGAAAGTGCTTCGGATCATCAACGAACCCACGGCTGCGGCCCTTGCCTACGGTCTTGAGAAGAAGAAGAATGAGACCATTCTGGTCTTCGACCTCGGTGGCGGAACGTTTGATGTATCCATTCTTGATGTCGGAGAAGGCGTCTGCGAAGTCCGATCCACCTCAGGGGACACTCATCTTGGCGGTGATGATTTTGATAAGCGCGTTGTCGACTGGCTTGCCGAGGAATTCAAGAAGGACACGGGCGTTGATTTACGCAACGACCGCCAGGCCCTCCAGCGGCTCTATGAAGCGGCGGAAAAGGCCAAGTGTGAGCTTTCCAGCATGACGGAAACGCAGATCAATCTGCCCTTCATTACCGCTGATGCCACGGGTCCCAAGCACTTGTTGATGAAACTGGCGCGCGCCAAATTGGATGACCTCACCCACGATCTGGTCCAGCGCTGTATGAAACCGGTCGAGCAGGCTCTTGCCGACGCTCAAACTGACCGCCAAGGACCTCGATGAAGTCATTCTGGTCGGCGGTGCCACCCGCATGCCGGCGGTCCAGGAGTTGGTCAGGAAACTGACGGGCGGCAAGCAGCCCAATATGAGCGTGAATCCGGATGAAGTGGTGGCGGTCGGTGCCGCGATTCAGGCTGCGGTCCTCAAAGGCCAGGTCGAAGATGTGGTGCTTCTCGATGTCACCCCCCTCTCCCTTGGGGTTGAAACCTTGGGCGGGGTCATGACCAGGTTGATCGAGCGCAACACCACCATTCCATCCCGGCGCGAGGAGGTATTTTCGACCGCTGAGGATAACCAGACGGCAGTGGACATCGTGGTGCTGCAGGGGGAACGGGAAATGGCCAAGGACAACCGGGTGCTCGGCCGTTTTCGCCTGGAAGGGATTCGTCCGGCGGCGCGCGGTCTGCCTCAGATCAAAGTAACCTTTGACATTGATGCCAATGGCATTCTAAATGTCACCGCTCGGGACCAGGAAACGGGCAAGGAACAAACGGTCACGATATCGGAATCCACCAATCTCTCGAAAAGCGACGTCGAGCAAATGGTCCAGGATGCGCAGGCGCACGCCGCGGAAGACAAGGGTCGGCGGGAGGCCATCGAGGCCAGAAACCAGGCGGACAGCCTTGCCTATCAACTGGAGCGCAGTTTGAAGGACCTTGGCGAAAAGGTCCCTCTGCACGAAAAAGCGCGGTCGGAAGAGCTCATCGAGGAGACCCGCCGGGCCGTGAAAGATGAAACGCTCGGCAAGGAGCGCTACCAGCAACTGGCGAGTGATCTCCAACAGGCGCTTCAGATGCTCGCCTCCGCGGCCTATCAGCAGGCGGGCAAGGCGCAGGATTCGAGCTCCTGGGCGGGCGCAGCACGACGCGACGGGGGCGACGACGTCGTCGATGCCGAATTCACCGAACGTTAAGCAATAAGAAAAGGAAAACATGGCGGTTCAATTTAGAGACTATTACGAGGTCCTGGGCGTTCCTCGAACGGCTAAGCAGGAAGAAATCAAGCGTTCCTATCGCAAGCTTGCGAGGAAATTTCATCCTGATGTCAGTAAGGCAAAAGATGCCGAAGACAAGTTTAAAGAAATCAACGAGGCCTACGAGGTCCTGAAGGACCCGGAGAAACGCGAGAAGTACGACCAGTTGGGACAAAATTGGAAGGCTGGCCAGGAGTTTCGACCGCCGCCGGGTTGGGATGTCCATTTCGATTTTGGTCAAGGAGGCTCCGGCCCTAACGAGTTCCAGCGGGGAGGCGCGGGAGACTTCAGCGATTTTTTTGAGGCGATCTTTGGCGGGCAGCGTTTTGGGGGCGCTCAGAGAAGCGCTGGAGCGAGAAGAGGGAAGGGGCCGGTATGGACTCAGGCCGGCTCCGACCAGGAAGCAACCATCAAGATCTCTCTCGAGGATGCTTTTCGGGGTGCGACCAGGCCCATCACCCTGCAAACCCAAACCATCACCCCGGAAGGCCAACTGTCCGTCCAGGAAAAGAATTACGAAGTCAAGATTCCGGTGGGCATTCAGGCCGGTCAAAGAATCCGGCTTGCGGGTCAGGGCGGCGAAGGAGTGGGTGGCGGC